>CALEUQ010000022.1 GCA_937920495.1 uncultured bacterium
TGTTAATAAAAAGCGTATTCCCGCCGCTTCGGCGACGGGGTTGTACAGTATGTTTATTATGTTCACAAATTTTATTTAATGTATAAATTGTGACAATATTTTATAAAAAATTAGGAAATTTAGCGGATGAAAAAATTTCATTATATATCATATTTGATTATTTTTATTATACTTATAGAATTTGTTGACACCAAACTTTTTTGTAAAAACTTATTAGAATTGTATTCCGATCCTGTGTATTCTGAAGAAGGTTTACAGAATGCAATCAACTACAATCCTGACAATGACAGCATATTCCTGCCAAAGCTTGAGGGGAAGGATTTATTTACCGCTATTAACGATTTATCAATATGCAGGATTCCTGATGTAAGAAAATTTTTGTATATCTATCTCACTAAAGGCAGGGAATACACCATTACTGCCATAAAACGTTCTCATCTTTACATGCCCTTAATAAAAGAACAAATGCAGCACTATGATGGCATACCTGAAGACATTGCACTGTTGCCGTTACTTGAAAGCGCCTTTAATCCTTATGCTGTTTCCAAAAGTAACGCGGTAGGAATATGGCAGTTTATCCCTTCCACTGCCAGAGTACTGGGATTGCAGATAAATGACTTTGTTGATGAGCGCCGTGATATTATAAAATCAACAAATGCTGCACTACGACATCTTAACCATCTTAACAAAACATTTAACTCGTGGGAACTTGCACTGCTTGCGTATAATGGAGGATGCGGATATTTATCCAGAACAATGAAAGCAAATGGCTTTCATCACTTTTATGACCTGATTGAAGCAGGAGTTCTTAGAAAAGAAACAGCTGAATATGTGTATCGCTATGCCGCATTGGCACTTATCTACAAATACCCCGAACTGTTTTCTATTGAAAAAGATTTACTTAAACCGGATATTGATTACACAATAGAGCTGGTTGAACTTAGATATCCAGTACGAATCAATGTACTTACAGAAAAATGTAATATTCCATCCGAAGTGATACGCCTTTACAACCCCCAGCTCAAAAAAGATATCACCCCACCTAAAGAGAGAAATTACATATTGCTGCTGCCAAAAGGAAGCAAAGAAAAAATAGAAGAATATAAAAATGAGATTTACACACTCAAATTCACTTCAATTCACACACATAAAGTAAAATCAGGAGAAACATTATCACAAATAGCAAAACGATATAGAGCCAGCCCTAAAAGTATTATCTTGATTAATAGCCTTGGCCACCCTGACCGCCTATATCCTGGAAACATTTTATATATACCAGTTAATTAGCTTTAGTGGCTTTTTTGCATCAAATTTTTGGCTTCAATTTTTTGTTAGTATAATGTTTACTACTTATTACCAATGCTCACTGAAAAAAATATTTTTTTTATTTTATATGTTCACAGGCTTCTATCCATAAAATTTAGTTTTTTGAATTTCCCTTACACTTTCTGAATGATCTTTTGCAATTGGTTGCGTATATCTATAAGACTGGCCTCGGAATTAACAATATGGATTGCTGTTTCATCAGGTTCAGGTTTTTCAAAACGATCTCCAAGCTGCCTGAAAATCTCAACAGTGGCATCCGATATCGACGTACTATTTTCCCTTTTTTTAATTCTTTGTAAAAGTTCATCCTCTGAACAATCTGCAAAAATAAATTGTATTTCAATTCCATTATCCCTAAAGAATTGATAGAAATTCCTGCGTAATTCCTTGCTGTAAAACGTGGCATCCAGGATGACTGTAATTCCTGCACAAGCTATGGCCAAAGCTTTTTGTTTCATTGTTGTATACACCTTCTCGGTCATTTCAGGAGTATAAATACCTTCCTCTACCTTTGCTCTGGCATTTTCAAAAACATCAAGTCCAGATAGCTTTTTGCGTACCGCATCAGAATTAATAACAATGCCACCTGTAAGCGAAGCCAATTCCATAGCTATTGTGCTTTTACCACTGCCAATGTTTCCAAACACACTATAGACAACACCCGTGCCATTTTGCTGCATATACTGTTTTGCCAGTTGAAAATACTGCCTGGCCTTTTGTATACAAGCATCACGTTCCTGTTGCGTTATCCCATCATTGTCTGATTGAAAGCTATTTATTTTTGCCCTCACCATTGCTCTATAAGCCTTATAAAACGGAAGCAGCAACACGCCATCATAATCTCCACTAAGCTGAATATACTGCGCACATAAGCGGTTAGACTCCTCCGTCCTGCCATTGACATCTAAATCCATAAGTAAAAATGCAATGTCGGAAATTGTGTCAATATACCTAAAACGCTTATTAAATTCTATGCAATCTAATATGACTATATCGCCATCCGTATAATAGATGTGTTCGCAGTGAAGGTCACCGTGACAATCGCGCACAAACCCCATCCGATTGCGATTTTCAAATAACGATGTATTCTTTTGAATAAAATCTTTTGTCCATTGTAGCATAAAGGCATAGTCATCCGCAGTAACTATCGCCCCAATATATTTTTCAATCTGTTCAAAGTTTTCCAGTGAATTTTTGCGTATTTCATTTACACCGCCAAAGCCCTGCAGCCCCTCTGTGTTATCAGCATCTTTATGAAACGCATAAATTTTTTGAGCTATGAGCGATAGTAACCGGATATCAAGCTTTTCCTTGAGCATATTTTTCAGTGAATAGATATCATCAATATATTTCATCTTTACACAATACGCAATAGCATCTTTCTCATCATATCTTCCATCCTCTACCAATCTGAGCATATCTCCATCTTTAACTACTGCAACTACACCACAATAAACGCCAGGACTGATACGTGAATTTAAGCGATATTCTTCAAAGGTGTAAAATTTTCTATCTTCAAATGACACAAAATTTAAAAAGCCAAAATCAACAGGTTTCTTAAGCTTATATACATACGGCTTTGCAATGAACACATACGAAATATGAGTCTGTACAACCTTTACGCTATCAACAGAGTGTGTATATGTTTTTGGATTTGAAAGGAATGAAACTATTTCCTGCATAAGCACCTCGTGTGAGTATTTTAACAATGTGATACATAATGCGAAATTGCATTACAAATAGCTCATCAGTGTATAAAATTCATTTTTGTATAAAGGTAGTATAAATGTCAAATATATAAGAGATGTATACAAACTAATTTTCAATAATTTTACCTTTCCTTGTAATATACAAATTATTTTTAATTCAATACCAAAATTAATTTGAAAATTTTTATGCACATTCTATCTAACTATCTAATAAATTCACACAATTAAAAAGAAAGAGGTAAAATATGATTGCCCGTATAGATCACATATCAATAGCAGTTCCTGATTTTGAAAAAGCTAAAAACTTTTTTGAAAGCTTAGGTGCCATTGCAGGCGTTGGCGCAAAGGATGATAGCACAAAATTTTACTGGCAGATATTTTCCCTTGGGGACATGAGTCGCATTGAGTTAATAACGCCAACTGATAAAGGAAGCTTTTTAGATGGCTTTATGCAATCACGAGGAAGCAGCGTACATCACATAACCCTTCAGACTCCCGACATTAAAAAAGCCATAGCAAAATTAGAAGATATGGGCATCCCTTATTTTGGTTATAACGAATATCCAGGTGGCATATGGAAAGAGATTTTTATTCATCCAAAACATGCTTTTGGCGTGTTGATACAGATAGCAGAGTTTAATGCTAATGATTGGCTATCTCCAGAAGTAAAAATGCCGGATGGGCAGTTTAAAATCGAGGTGAACGACGATACAGTTTTCCTGACACTGCCCCATCCGGGTGGAGGTACGGCAACAATTCAACTAACAAAAGAGCAAGCAAAAAACTTAGCACAGGGTTTATTATCAAATATTTGAATAATTAAAAAGAAATTTTTTCATACGGCATATTAAAAGCTTCAGCAACATGATCGTATGTCAATTTGCCCTTATATACATTTAATCCCTTATGGAGTGCTTTGTTTTCACGCATTGCCTTTTCCAGGCCTTTATCTGCTAATTCAAGCACGTATGATAATGTGGCATTGGTAAGGGCATAGGTAGAAGTTCGCGGCACTGCACCAGGCATATTTGCAACGCAGTAGTGCACAATACCTTCTTCAATATATATTGGATCATCATGTGTTGTGGGCCTGCTTGTTTCAGCACATCCTCCCTGATCAATAGCAATATCAACTAATGCTGAACCATTTCGCATGGCTTTGAGCATATCTCTTGTAATTAATTTTGGTGCTTTAGCCCCTGGTATTAACACAGATCCAATAACCAGATCTGCCTTTGTTACAAAATCCCATAAATTTGCTTTGTTAGACATCACCGTAATCACCCTGCCCTTAAAGATATCCTGAATGTACCTCAATCGCTGTGCGTTGATATCAAGGATAGCAACCTCCGCGCCAACCCCAACAGCTAAATGACATGCATTGGTTCCCGCAATTCCTGCACCTATTATTGCAACTTTTGCAGGAGGCACACCTGCAACCCCCGAAAGCAATATACCTGCACCACCGTTTTTTGCCTCAAGACACATACAGCCCATCTGAATTGAAAGCCTTCCCGCGACCTCACTCATTGGCGCTAACAATGGTAAACTGCCATCATCTAATTGAATTGTTTCGTAAGCAACACCAATGATTTTTTTATCCAGCAATTCCCTGGTCAACGCTTCATCTGCTGCCAGATGAAGATACGTAAAGATTATCTGGCCTTCTTTCATTCGATCAAATTCAGGTACAAGAGGCTCTTTTACTTTTACAATCAGATCAGCTTCAGCCCATACATCATCAGCATTTTGTAATATTCTGGCACCCGCCTGGGCGTACTCATCATCAGTAAAGCCAGAGCCTTCTCCGGCATGAGTTTCAACAAAAACAGAGTGACCATGCGTTATTAAAGCATTAACCCCGGAAGGGGTCAGAGCAACCCTTTTTTCTTTTACTTTTATTTCTTTTGGTACACCTATCTTCATGATTCCTCCTTACTTTATTAATGTATAAAATCTTATTATTTTTTCTACTTTTACGATTTAATTATTATTTAATAAACGTTAATAATGAGTGAGTGTTCACTCATTATTAACACAATTATCATGGCAGCATTATATTGCAAGTAATTTTTTTAAATTTTTTTCTATTCATCATCGATTGCAGTTGTTGCATTTGCAGTTTTGAATATCATTTTTGCGATACCAGCCTGCGTTCCATGGTCAACTATTGGTTTTGGATATTCAGAATGTACAAAAGCATCATACCAGTTATGTATAACTTTTGCGGGGAATGATCGCAATTCAGGTATCCATCGTTTAATATATTCACATTCCGGATCATACTTCTTTTGCTGAAGCCACGGATTAAAAATTCTGAAAAACGGTTGTGCATCACATCCTGTTGATGCAGCCCATTGCCAGTTGCCATTATTTACCGAAGGGTCATAATCAATGAGCTGATTTGCAAAATACCGTTCCCCCCACTGCCAGTTAATATGCAGATCCTTAACTAAAAAGCTTGCTACTATCATCCGCACCCTGTTATGCATAAAGCCCGTTGTGTTGAGCTGTCGCATACCTGCATCAACAATTGGAAACCCCGTACAACCGTGTGTCCATTGTTCAAATCTTTTGTTATCATCCAACCATTTGATTGAATTATATTTTTTATGGAATGCACCTTTGAACACATGTGGGAAATGGTAGGCAATATACGTAAAAAAATCACGCCAGTATAACTCACCAATGAACGTATCCGGTAGTGTTAAATATTGTTTTGCGGCATAATACACCTCGCGGATCGATACAGTGCCAAATTTATTGTGTGCTGATAAAAGGCTTGTTCCTTCTTTTGACGGATAATTACGTGTTTCACTGTAATTGTGCAAATGAGCAATGTGTGTCAGTAGTTTTAACGCTTCCTTCCTGCCCCCTTGTAACAAGATATGTGGATTTTTATTAAGGTATAGTGTATCTAAAATATCTGCTGGCTGTTCACATGAAATACTTTTAATACTATAATTGTTGTATCTATTCTTTAACGGACTTTCAACAGGATACATTTTAGCTTTTTTAAGGTATTGTGAGTAAATACTATATGGTTTCCCATCCTGTTTGGTTACCATTTCTGGTTCATTCAACAATGCATCGGCATAGATGTTGCAATCCACGTGGTAGCGGTTGCATATATTCTTTATGTTAGCATCGCGCATTACACTGAATGGGGTATAGTCTCTGTTAAAAAATACCGCGTTGATATGCTCTTCTTTAATCAACGTTTCAACAACATCTTCAGCAATTCCTTTGAACAGATATAATCTACTCCCTTTTTTGTTGAGCTCTCTGTTCAAATCACGTAAGGACTCAGCCATAAACTGGACGGCATTATCCCCTCTGTATGGATTATTACCAAGCTGCCGATCATCCAGAATAAAACAAGGAATTACCTGGTTGGATAATTCACATGCTCTGATTAAAGCTGTATTATCTTCCAGACGCAGATCTCTTCTAAATATATGAAGTGAAATATTATATTTTTTCATCATAGAAGTATACTATAAATTGGTTACATTTCCTGCAACTAAATGAATGCATAGTATGGCCCTAACACATTCCTTACACAAAAATTGTTTAATTGAATTGACAATTTATAACATTATTACTACTGCTCACAATTAAAATCAATCATAATATCGAGGACAGATTGTGGATACATATATAATTAAAGGCGGCAAAAAGCTCAATGGCTCAGTAACTATCTCCGGTGCTAAAAATGCGGCGCTACCTATTATTGTGGCAAGCTTACTTGCCGAAGGTACCACTGTACTTTATAATGTACCCAACTTAAAAGACATACAGACAATTTTAAAAGTTATTGAATGCTTGGGTGCACGTTATGAATTTGATACCGAACGCAATATATTAAAAATCCATGTCAACTCTTTGAAAAACGCTGAAGTGCCGTATGATTTAGTTAAGACAATGCGTGCTTCTATATATGTTATGGGTCCGCTTTTGGCGCGTTGTGGCGAGGCTGATGTATCGCTCCCCGGTGGTTGTGCCATTGGCGAGCGCCCTGTAGATATTCACCTGTCAGGCTTTGAAGCATTGGGCAGTACAATTACTATAGAACACGGTTACATTAAGGCCCGTGCAGACAAACTTCACGGTAACCGTTTCATCATGCGTAAAGTCTCTGTTGGCGCAACTGCTAACATTATGATGGCTGCAGTTCTTGCCGATGGCCAGACTATACTTGAGAATTGTGCAATGGAACCGGATGTGGTTGATCTTGGAAACTTCCTTATAAAGATGGGTGCAAAGATTGAAGGTCTTGGCACTGAGCGTATTGTCATCACCGGTGTTAAGAAACTTAAACCTGTCACTTACTCTATTATCCCTGACAGGATTGAAGCAGGAACATTTTTAATTGCAGGTGCCATCACTCGAGGAAATGTCACCATCAATAATGTAATTCCCGAACATTTTCAGGCCTGCATCAACCTACTGTCTGAAATGGGATTTGTTATTTCGGGCGGCGATAGTTACGTTACAATAGAACCTACCAGGAAATTACAGGGGAGCATGATACGGACATTGCCGTATCCCGGTTTCCCAACCGACCTGCAGGCACCCATCATGTCCCTGATGTGTACTTTGCCTGGAATCAGTGTTATCATTGAAACTATCTTTGAAAACAGGTACACCCATGTTGGTGAATTGCGCCGTATGGGAGCAGACATTGAAGTAGAAGGTAATGTTGCAGTCGTCAAAGGTGGGAAACAACTACAGGCTGCACCTGTCATGATGTCCGACCTGCGTGCAGGAGCTTCGCTGGTACTGGCTGCACTGGCTGCAAAAGGTTCAACTGAGATACGCCGTATCTATCACACCGATAGAGGGTATGAAAAATTTGAGCAAAAGTTACAGAGCTTAGGTGCCGATATACAAAGAGTAAAAGGAGGAAAACCATAATGGTACGAGGATTGTATACCGGCGCAAGCGGGATGATAGCACAGGAAGCTCGTCTGGATGCTATCGCTAATAATTTAGCTAATGTTGACAAAACCGCATATAAAAAGGATTTAACGTTATTCAAAGCATTCCCTGACATGATTATCAGGCGTTTGAACGATGATGGCCTTGGCATAACACCTGCAGGTAGTTACGATACCATGCCATTTGTGGGCAAATTAGGCACAGGTGTAGAAGTTAATGAAGTTTACACACTGTATGATCAGGGCTCGCTTATGCGCACCGAGAACCCATTTGATGTTGCACTTGATGGCAAAGGTTTTTTTGCTGTGATGACCGAACGTGGTGAGCGATATACCCGCAATGGTGCGTTTACACTCAACAAAGACGGAATTCTGGTAACCCATAATGGGCTTCCAGTCCTTGGCCAGAATGGCATAATCAAGCTTCAGAAAAACAATTTCATAATAAACGAACGCGGTGAGATACTTGTCAATGCTGCTCTTTCGCTTGAACCAACCGACCTTGTTGGTATGACCCAGAACAACTGGGAACAACCGATAGTCATTGACAAGCTTAAAATTGTTGATTTTGAAAATATCCGCGAGTTAAAGAAAGAAGGTGAATCATTATATCGTGAAACAGAATATTCAGGACCTGCACTGCCAGCTGAAGAATACAAAGTGGTACAGGGGTTTTTAGAAAAATCCAATGTTAATGCCGTCCGCGAGATGGTGGACATGATAGAAGTTCAGCGAAGTTACGAAGCAAACCAGAAAGCAATGCTTACCCACGATCAGGAGCTGGGACGTTTAATTAACGAAGTGGCACGATAGATTCTTTTGATATTAGCAATCAACGGGCAAGTTCACCAATGAGCTTGCCTTTTTTATTCTTTGAATCCCAGTAAGGAGATATCTCAAGCAACTGATTAACTACCTCAGGCATTATGTTCAACGTATAATCTATCTCTTCTTCAGTGGTATAGCGGCTCAAACTAAATCGTATTGAACCATGCGCTGAAGTAAATGGCACACCCATTGCTCGCAGTACATGCGACGGTTCCAGCGAACCTGAAGAACAGGCCGAACCGGAAGAAGCAGCAATCCCCTTTTCATTGAGATATAGCAAAATAGCCTCGCCTTCAATAAATTCAAATCCAATATTGGAAGTATTGTCCACACGCCTATCTCTATTGCCATTACGATGAGCATTGGCAAATTGCGATAACAGCCCATCTTCCAGCTTATCACGAAGACGCTTAATTCTTTCCACTTCATCTTTATTTGCAAGATGTTGCATGACAAGTTCAGCAGCTTTCCCAATGCCTATGATGCCAGGCACATTATGTGTTCCGGGCCTGCGAGCTTTTTCCTGATGTCCACCATATAGTAAAGGCCTCATACGTGTACCCCTGCGAACATAGAGCACACCAATGCCTTTTGGTGCATGAAACTTATGCCCCGAAATTGCAAGCAAATCACACTGTATCTTATTTACATCAACGGGTATTTTCCCTATTGCCTGTACCGCATCAACGTGAAATGGTATGCCCCGTTTTTTACAAAATGCACCAATTTCTTCAACAGGGAATATGACACCGGTTTCATTGTTAGCATACATCACCGAAACTATGGCCGTATCCTGCGTTACTGAATCAAATAAAAAGTCAAGATCCAAATTGCCTTCCCTGTCCACAGGCACGTACGTCACTGAGTACCCTTCCCTTTCAAGCTGGCGGCATAGATTGAGTACTGCCGGATGTTCAACTTTTGTGGTAATAATATGTTTCTTATCACGATAGTACTGCAATGTACCCAATATAGCCATATTATCGCTTTCAGTAGCACCACTTGTAAACACTATCTCATAATCATAATCCGCACCTAACATCTGTGCAACACTATGGCGTGCATTTTCAACATCACGTGCCACATCGCCACCAAAATCATGCATGCTTGATGGATTACCATAGCGTTCCATAAAGAAAGGCATCATTGCCTGTAAAACTTCAGGCGCTACCATGGTTGTTGCATTATTATCCAGATATATCACATTACTTTCCATTATTTCACCTCAATTACTTGGATATCATGTTCTACATATTCATGCAATTTTTCCTGTACCAGATTTTTCATGGTAACATCAGAAATAACACAATTTGCGCAGTGACCGCGCAATGCCACATACACTTTTTTGCCATCTATATCAATCAGTTCAATATCACCACCGTCGCGCAAAAGCACGGGGCGTATGACATTTTGTATAGTTTCTTCTACAAGCTGCATTCTTTTAAGGTTTGACATTGGTTTTGCAGCAACTTCTGCATCTTGTTTTTCTTTTACTTTATTCAATTCCTCTTTTATGATATCCTCAATTTTTGGAATACACGAACCACATGCACCACCTGCTTTAGTGTAATTGGTCACCTCTTCCACAGTAGTAAGATTATTTTCATTTATTACACGGCGTATCAGATTTTCCGAAACACCAAAGCACTGGCACACTATAGCCCCTTCATCTTCATGTTCATCTTCAACGCTTTGACCCTTAATTTTTTTAATGGCTTTTTCCAGTGCTTCCTGTCCCATAACCGAGCAATGCATCTTCTGATCAGGAAGCCCTCCTAAAAATTCAACGATATCCTTATTGGTAATCTTTGCAGCCTCCTCTACCGTCTTCCCTTTGATCATCTCGGTTAATGCAGATGAAGATGCTATTGCACTGCCACAACCAAACGTCTTAAACTTGGCATCAACGATCTTGCCATTATCAAGCTTCAAGTAAAGGGTCAGAGCATCACCACACACTATGCTGCCAACCTCAACCACAACATCAGCATCAGGTATTTCACCAACATTCTTTGGATTTTTATATAATTCTTTTACTTTGTCAGTATATTCCCACATAGTATATCTCCACAAGGTTTTAGCTTTTACCAAAATAATTCTTAACGATAAAAAGCAATACAAATTAATAATTACTATTAAAATATAATTACTACCAATATAGTAGTATATTTTTTGTTTGTCAATATAATTTATCAGATAATCAAAAAATTTTTGGCAGATAGCTCAATGAAGTCAGGATTCTTTTGTTAAGCTATAAGAACATGCTGTACATTTTGGTGGTCTAATTAAAGATGCTTTTTTGATTCTTTTATTATTATGTGATACGCAAAAGCATAGCTTTAAGATACTCTGTTTCAGGACAATACACCGACACAGGATGATCCAAAGGCTGTGAAAATTTTCCAATTATCTGAACATCACGTCCCGCATCTACTGCTGCACCAAATATAACCTGCTGAAAAAGTTTTACGTCAACAAACCGTGAACACGAACAGGTGAGTAACAATGAATTGCGCGGTGCTTTTCTCATGATCTTAAGATTTAATTCTTTATATCCCCGCAAGGCCTGTGGTATATGTGCTTTATTCTTTACCAGCGCGGGTGGATCACACACAATAAAATTTTGCTCAATATCATGTGTATTAATATAATCAAATACATCTTCTTTTACAATAGAGTGTTGTGCCTCCACTCCGTTTAATCTGCAATTTTTTACTGCCAAATCCAGAGCATCCTGTGAGCTGTCAACAGATATCGCCACACGCGCAGCACCTGTCAAAGCCGCAACCGAAAAACCACCGGTATATGAAAACAAGTTTAATACATCCCTGCCATGAGCCAATCTACGTACTGTATTTCTGTTGTCACGCTGATCACAAAAAAATCCTGTTTTTTGTCCGCGCTTAACGTCTACCAAAAAGCGCATGTCATTTTCAGATATTTCGATCACATCGGGTGTAGTGCCATAGATTTGTCCGCTCACAGGATGTAATCCTTCAATCTTTCGTCCTTCGTGGTCACTTCGTTCATATATGCTCATTGGGTTCAATATATCTTTTAGTATCTGTGCGATAGTTACCTTCAATTGTTCCATGCCACAAGTCAAAATCTGCATTACACAATGGCCGGCATACCAATCAACTATAAGCCCCGGTAAAAAGTCGCCTTCTGAATGAATTATACGATAAGCGTTTGTGTATTGTGGTATCCCTGCAATATGCCTGGCAGCAACTGCCTGCCTTACTCGACTAACAAGAAGGTCATTATCAGGCTTTACGTTGTCAAAGCGTAAGATTCGCACAGCAATATCACAGCGGCTGTTGTAATATCCCCACGCAAGCTCTGTTCCGTCTGATGCGCACACCAGCGTTAACTGCCCATCAAATGCATCTGCCGTAGCCACAGCCCCGGAAAAAATCCATGGATGCTTATTCAGTACAGATTTTTCTTTGCCTTTTTTTAATATTATTTTCTGCATGTTCATTTGATTGATTGATTTTGATAGGTCATCACCGCGTGATATACTACGATACCGTACGCAACAGCCACATTCAGCGAATGCTTAATGCCAAACATGGGTATTTCCAGTGCCACATCACACAATGAAAGAAGCTGGTTACTTATGCCGTCAACTTCATTACCAACAACTATACACAGCGGATATATATATTCAAATGAATAACAGGATATGCTTGTGGTAGTATGTTCTAAAGCCGCAATAGTAAAGCCTTGATTCTTCAACATCCTGATAACCGATGTAGCGTTTGCGGAATGTTCCCACGGTACACTCCGGGTGCTGCCCAAGGCAGTTTTTTCAATCTCTTTTCGTGGTGGGTATGGCGTGTATCCACACAAATACATATAGGCAATTCGCGCAGCATCAGCAGTTCTAAACATTGAGCCTACATTATACAAACTGCGAATATTCTCAAGCACAGTCACTACAGGAAATCGGGGTAATCTGAATAACTGGTGTAAATCGGGTCGATTGAGTTTCAGCTCTTCGTATGCTAATTTTTTCATCTAAATTTTTAGTTTACAAGCTTTTGACATTTATATTTTGCCACATTCCTCTGGGCCCCTGGCCTATTCGCCAGAATGCAACATTTTCTATTGCCATAGATGAATAAAGCTTGAGACGATCAAACACCGATCTTTCATCAATATAGTATACCCGTACCTTTACTGTTTCTTCATATTCAAAATACGCACCATTTTCAGGATCATAGCGAGGTTGAATATTAGCTGCCTTTATTATCTCTTCTACATGCTTGTAATGAACAGATTTGTTGAAATTTTTATCCTGCCAGGATCTTCCGTAAAGTGGCAGGCCCATAATGAGCTTATCTTTTGGAATAAAACTTTTGGCAAAGTCAGCAACTTCTCTACACCAGGATAATCCTGCAACCGGCCCCGGGTTACTACCTGACCAGTGCTGGTCATAAGCCATGACGATAACCCTGTCAACTATCGCCGCTATAGAAGGATAATCGTACGCATCAGCTATACGGGTTTTTCGTGCTGGTAAGGCTATAGATAGCATCTTGCTTTTATCAAGGTTAGCACGCAGTTCAGTTAAAAAG
Source organism: uncultured bacterium (assembly GCA_937920495.1). Taxonomy (GTDB): domain Bacteria; phylum Spirochaetota; class UBA4802; order UBA4802; family UB4802; genus UBA4802. Next base: position 13,387 of record CALEUQ010000022.1, read on the forward strand.
CTAAAAAACCATGTGGCATCCGATGATGCAACGGCTTCAAAATCTATCTGCACACCATCAAACTTAGAAGCTATTCTGCATACATCGCTAATGAAATTTTTACGTACTGGTAAATCAGGATTAAGTATAAAGTGCAACAGAGCATAATTATCTATTACAGCTATCACGATGTGATGCCGTATTGAATTTTTCAACTTTATTGCAGGTGGTTCATATTCACCAACAATCTGTCCCTTTGCATTTACCCTTGCGCTAAAATAGCAAAGATCGGTTATGGGCTCATCACCTTTGATTTTATTCTCTTCGCCCTTCATCAGATATGCCCACACTTCATTAAATTCCAAACTATCTGCTATCTGGTAGGGATTTTGAGTTGGTTGAGCTGGAATTAATTCTTGTTTATGCCATATACCGGTTAATGAAGAACACGCGGTGAAAAGAATTACAAGTAAAAGCACAATAGGTAATTTCTTCATTAGGAGCAACTCCTTTATTAATATGATAACTCTAATTATCACTCTGAGTTTGACCCAGAGTCTACTCCACATAGTCATTACGGACTTGATCCGCAATCTACTCGTTCAAAGAGATCCTGAATCCAGTTCAGGATGACACGCCAGGAAATATGACCCGCTCCGATGTAAACCGGGACCATTATTATCAGCCGTGATACACAGTTCAACTACATATCAGTAACCACATACAACTATATTCTATACTATTTGTCGGACGGATATGGTTTAATACAACAGTGCCTGTATCAATGTGTCTGCAATAATTTTTTTACTTTCTCAATCAGCATGTCTTCATTGATGGGGGCTGCCAGGTAATCACTGGCTCCGCGCTCCAGTGCATCAAAGACCGCTAACGGTTCATTACGAGAAGATACAATAAAAACGGGAATATGGGCAAATTCCTTCACTGCGTATAAGCGTTCTAAGAGATAGAGACCATCGATATGTTTCAGGAAAACGTCCATAATAATAAGTGGCGGGTTTATTTCCTTAACCTTTTCGTATAAAGCCAGAGGGTCATGAAGCTGTTCAACAGCAAAACCAGCAGCAGTCACTACAAAACGAATAAGTTCAGCAAATCTGTTGTTATCAAAAACCAGCATTATTGGATTCATAGCACCACCTATTTAAGCTGTCGCAATAACATTTCTCTAATACGTGTGCTTTCAAAAACTCGCACAATTCTACGGCTTGTATCATAGCGCAAATCAACTGTAATGTTGTTCAATTTCTTATTTTTTACTACATCATAAAAGATCATTACCCTGGGATTAAGGAAATTAATACGTGATATCTCTTCAATACGTGCTATTTCATATACTCTTATTTTTTTACGGGTATCAAGGCTTACCTTTTCAGATTCAAGCATGATAAAATCACCAACACGTAAAAACGGATTGCCCTTGTTGAGCGACAAACCCAAAACTTTAATAAACCGATGCACATCATCGGTGGAATAAAGATAATTTGAAAGGTTAAGAATATAGCGCAGGGCTTTTTCTACCGACATGGGCAACCTGAATGGCGTTGCACTTGTAAGCGCATCATACATATCACATATACCCATAATGCGTGCCATATCGGGAAGCTCATTGTATTGTGTTTCACGGGTTTTATCCTTATCATCTTCACGGAACGGATATCCTGGACTCTGTAATTTTCGGTGATGAAATAATGCAACATATTTAATAATATTTGGCACCACTTTTTTGCCAGTTGAGTCCACAACGCTATCCAGTATACGGTAGCCTTCGCGTGTATGCTCAATTACCTTTCTATATTCATCTTGTGTCAATAATCCTGGCTTTTGAATAATAGATTGGTCAACTCTGAGTTTGCCAATATCATGAAGGTATCCTGCCAGGGCAGCTAACTTAACCTTATCGCCTGTGGACAGCTCCTTGTACACCAAAATCATTGCAAGCACACCCACATTAACTGAATGCGTGTATGTGATTAAATCAAATTCTTTGATTTCTTTTAATAGTGATAATACCCCACCTGTTTTATCTTCAGCTCTCAGGCTGTCAACAATAGCTGCCAGTTGATTATGTGATTGCAAAAACTGATCATACGACATCCTTCCAGTTTTGCGGATGTTAGTATACATAGTTGCGGTGTCATCAGCAATGGCCTTGAGTTTCTTCATATCGATAATTTCACGATCATATACACCTATGGATTCGGTGACGCGCGGGATGAAGAACTTGACACCTTCTTCAGATTTTTTCTTCAACACTTCATCATTAAGCGCCTGCCCTGCAGAAAAAACCGTATTGCCATTTTGATCCAGTACATCAAAAGTTAAAAGCTTATCACCACTCAATTTCTTTAAATAGGAAATAGATATCTCCTGAAAACGCGATATATCAATAGTAATATTATCTTTTTCCATAATTTAATTTGCTTGCATCAAAATTTTGATTTGCTTTAATGCTAATTATGCTACAGTATTGTATTTGTTGCAATATTTTTTTTTAATTTAATAATTAATGTGGCGATAGTTTAAAGTAAAAACACTCTATGCAAAAATATCACAGTATACTACTTATATTATTTTTGGCATTGTCGGCATGTTGCAAGCAATACCTACCACCATCTTCCACATACACTGTGTGGGTACACTCTGATATACAGCCTGTATACAAAGCAGACAGATGGCATTATAAAAGAGCTATCGAAGATTTAAAAAACATACAGCCATATCCTTTGATGGCTATCGTTGCAGGCGATATTGTACAACACAAAGAATCAGACGAAGATTTTGAATGGTTTGTTGGATTGCGTACACAGGCACATATACAATACTGGTATGAAATCGCTGGTAATCATGAATGGAAAAACATCACTGGATATCAAAAATATATTGGCAAGCCTTTACAATATACTGTACGCTTTGGGAATGTTATTTTTATACTTATGTCAAATGAACGTGGAAGGCCACCAACATATCTTTCAGACGAAACTTTTAATTGGTGGAAAAACATTGTGATAGCAAATCAGGATAAAACCATTATTACGGTAACACACGCACCACTCAAAAACAGTAAACTACTGGGATCTTTTTCTTCCAAACACAATATTATAAACTCGGAACGATTTGAGAAAGTGCTGAAACAATATCATGTCGACATATGGATAAGCGGCCATATACATACACCTGTATGGTTAAAACAAAACAGCAGATTTGCTCCTGAATTTGGAAATATTCTTTTTATCAATGTATGTGGCATAAGAAAGGATCCCACAATGGGTATCGAATCACGCATATTTTTCTTCCAGGAAGGCTCAAAAAAAGTTTTAATCCGACTGCGTGATCACGAATCTGAATCGTTTAAAAGTTCCTACGATATTAATTTTACACTACGCCATCCTTTCAAATGCAACGGGTGTGTGCCACTAATGTCACAGGAAATTTCGCAAGAAAATTTGCATAATAAACTGTAAAAAATACTTGCCATATTTTAATTCTGTAAAAACATTTACTTTTAGATAGTTCTTTATATTTTAATTTTACTATTTACTATACAGAGGTGAACTATGAAAAAGAATGTTGGTCCAGCTGACAGGTATATCAGAACTTTAGTTGGGGTTTCCTTTTTATTACAGATCTTTGTTGTAAAACCGGGCGCAATAGGTGCGATAATATTTTTGGCATTGGGACTGTCATTGTTGTATTCAGCATATACCGGCTACTGCTGGATATATGAGCTTTTAAAGTTGAGCACCTGCAAAGAATCATGCGCAGCTGAAGTTGAATAACACCATCAATTTTTAATAGCCATGTAACAAAAGGCGGGGGAATCCCTGCCTTTTATTTTTTCTATAAATAGTATGAGCACCTCTCAAAAACCGCTTTCATCCTTAAAATTAGCAATAAAGGAAGCAGTTTTAAATTATATTATATATTGTGCCCACAAGGGATTATCCTTATAAATTGTTTTTAGAAATTCCCTTATGTATTACCCTCTTCCCGAATTTTTTGGGATGAATATTTTCCATCCAAAATAGACTGAAGATTTGCGTTAATCCCTGCTACAAAACTGTTTATATAATTATTTCACACCATAATATTTCTATTGCTTTGTCTTTTTTTGTTTCACTTCCCCCCCAAATTACGGAATGAGCTTTTTTATTGACTTTTTATTTTACATAAATATATTATTTTAAACAAAATCATAGTATGGAGGTTCATAATGAAAAACAAATATATATTGATACTAACTATGATTGCATTAATTTTTTTAACACACTGTGGTGATGCTGGTTCAGATTCTGATTCAAGTACAACCACTAAGTATTGGCAACAGATTAATTGGGAAACTGCTGATAATGGTGCGTATGCCAATTTCACGTATGAAAATCTTACTCCATCCTGTTCAAATCACCCATCAGCCGCAAATTCAAAGTTTACCTTTTTTGTGCGTTATGGTACTGTTAATAAGCTTGTTATCTATTTTCAGGGTGGAGGCGCCTGCTGGCATTACAATAATTGTATTGAAAAGACTACCTATTCTGAAGAACTAATGTACTATGACAATGATGATATACTCAATTTGATCAGTAATGGACAGGCAAAATCTATGGGTTACAGCGGCATATTTTATTTTTACAAATCCTGAAAATCCCTTCAAAGACTGGAATTTTGTATATATACCTTACTGTACAGGTGATCTGCATTGGGGGAAAAAGGATAATATCTATACTAAAGATAATTCAAGTGCTACCATACGTCACCGTGGGCATGTTAATTTCCAGCTTGTTTTAGAATGGTTGCGTCATCATTTTAAGAACCCTGATCCAGATATTATATTTGTAACAGGTATAAGTGCTGGTTCATATGGTGCTATATTTAATTTTCCTTATATTGCAGAAGAATTTACTCACTCACAACTGCATCTATTGGGTGATGCAGGTAACGGCGTTATTACAGTTGCATTCAAGCAAAGTATCGATGACCTATGGGGATCCTCATTACCAGATGCTGGAAACTTTCACCAGTTTAGTTCATATAATATAGATGATTTAACAATGGCAGATTTATATTCCACAATAGCCAATTTTTACAGTAACTATCGCTTTGCACAATATACAGCTGCATGGGATGAAAACCAGGTTTTCTTTTATAATGTGATGGTTAATATAGAAAATCCAGGGGTGGATTACATTAACTGGTATAATCCCGATGACAGCATATGGTGTTATTGGCATACTACAATGCTAAATACATTAGAAACAACAATTACAGATATAACTAACGATCCAAAAAACTACGCATATTTTATTGCACCTGGGGAAGTCCATACTATACTCATGAACAATGAAGTCTATACATTAACTGTTGAAGGTGTACGGTTTGTTGACTGGCTACGCAGTATTGTTGAAGGTGGTACTACATTTAGTAATGTTGAATGTACAGACTGTCATCAACCTGAATTTGTAAGCTGTCAATAAATAGCATGTGTACTATCCAAACAGGATTTATTCCTTAAATAAAATTTGTAAACCTAATAAACATATTGTACACATCCGCCGCATTCGGCGGCTGAGGTATACATTTTATTATCAAAATATTTTTAAGGAATTATTAGTGTTATCTCAACGTAAGCTTTAAGGAGTATCATCTTTACTTTCAATTTTAGTATCATTATAATAGCATGAAATTCCAGTAACTATCTCTTTTGTGGATATCCACATGAAGCGACTCATGTACATCTGCAGGGCAAAAAGGGCTTCTTTTTGATTGGCAAATACGATAGCGGTGGATTTTTCACCATTATCTACTTCCATAGTAAAGACCTTTACAATGATTATTTTTTACATACCAAAATATTTTTTTTGACTTATATGCACATTTCATATTACTATATTACAAATTAATTCTGGAGGTTCAATAAATCAAAAAAATTTTTCACGATTTATTCTTTAAATAAAATTTGTGAACATGATAAATACATTGTACACCCCGCAATCTTCGGCGGCGGGGTGTACTCCTTTTGATTAACAAAATATTTTTAAGGAATTATTAGTGATAATTTTTATAAAAAATTTTTTTATTTACAAAAATGTAGTATAGTTTAATTAGTATTAAAGAGTATTATAAAATATTAAATTATCTAAAAACTATAATATTGGGGGGTATCTATGGATGTTAATAAAACTTTAGCAGACATCCAGAATCAGATTAAAGAGATTCAGGATGGTCGAAAAGACAAACTTTCAATGGTTGTTTTCAGTGGCGATCTGGATAAGCTACTGGCAGCTTTTATTATTGGTACTGGTGCTGTTGCCATGGGCATGGAAACCGTTATGTTTTTCACCTTCTGGGCAACACCTGCATTGCGTGATAAGAAGAAAAAAGGAAAAGGCAAAAACCTTTTTGGGAAAATGTTCAGTTTCATGCTTCCAAAAGGGGCTTCAAAGGTTAAGCTTTCAAAGATGAATATGGGTGGCATGGGAACCGGAATGATGAAATATCTTATGAAGAAGAAAAACATGCAGGATCTTGATGGCATGATAGCACTGGCTGCTGAACTTGGTGTCAAAATTTACGTATGTGAAATGTCAATGGATTTAATGGGCTTTAAAATGGATGAGATGATCGATTATCCTGATATGAAATCTGTTGGTGTTGCCACTTTCTTACAGGAAGCATCTGATAGCAAGATTCAGTTATTTATATAATTTTTTTTACAATTTCTTCTTGTATTATGTATGTTGTGAGTATATAATTCAAACGTTAAGTTGAACTATAACATTCGTATAAAAATTTAATTTTTGAAAATTAAGAGGTGTAACTATGAGTGACATTAAAGCTGATGTAACAATGGACTTAAAGGGATTGGCTTGCCCGCTTCCTGTGGTTAAGGTTTCACAGCAGATCAAAAAAATGCAGGTTGGGCAGATTCTTATGGCTGAAACCACTGACCCTGGTGCTCTGGCAGATTTTCCTGCATGGGCAAAAACAAGTGGTAATGAAATCATTGATACAGTGAAAGATGGAAATGTAACAAAGTTTTTTATTAAAAAGCTTAAATAGCTAATCTTGCGAGGTGAATGATGCTGGGCTATATATCATATTTTATTCTTGTTCCAATGGTATATATTGCCTTTGCAACCTTAATTTTAGGGCTTATCTACAAATTTTATGTTATCTTTAGAGCTCCTGTCCCTGCCGGTACAGGAGCTATTTTCCCTAAACAAGGTTCAAAGGTTTTGGGGCTTATTTATGACGCCATGGTAGTCCCCAATGTCTATAACAAGCAAAAATTCTTCTGGTTTATTATCATGATATTTCACATTGCGTTCTTCTTCCTTTTCTTAGGTCACCTTGAACTTGTTGATGAGTTTTCTTTTATTCAGATAATTCCGCATAAGGTATTTCTTGGTGGTGGTGTTGTAGGTATGGTTCTCATCATTACAACACTGTATTTTTTATTCAGGCGTTTTGGATCACCATACCGCGAAATATCAATTCCAGAAGATTTTATGATATTGCTGGTACTCTTTTTCTGTATATTATTTGGTTCAATTCTTCATTTAGCTGAACGGTATAGCGACTGGGGTGCAGTGCTCAGGGTGGATGTAAATGATTACCGGCAATGGCTACAAAGCATGATAGTGCTTAAACCGGAGCTATCGTACAAAATAACTGAACTGTCGCATTATACTATCCTGGTTCTTCATGTGCTTTTTGCAAATATTTTCCTCATGATGTTTCCATTCAGCAAGATGGTACACTCTGTTTTTACTTTTTTAGCACATTATCGTAAAAGGAAATAGCCATGGATAAGGAAAAAGTTTTGGAATTAGAACAGGTTATCGAAAAGAAATTGAACAGGCCCATGCTATACTATCTGGACCTTTGCACACGTTGCGGTCTGTGTTATGATACATGCCATGCATATCAGGGAATTCCCAAAAAGGAATATTCACCAGTTGGAAGAGCTGAAGTTGTCCGCAAGGTATTCAGAAAATATTTCAGACCAACAGGCAAATTTTTCCCATGGTGGGGCGATGCCCGGGAGTTTGACGAAAACCTTATGGAAGAACTACGGGAAGCTGCTTTCTCATGTACAGGTTGCAGGCGCTGTACTATGTTCTGCCCCTTTGGCATAGATATGCCGTACATATTGGGAATTGCTAAAGAATTGTTAATAGCATATGGGAATGCACCTGAAGAGCTGGTAATGCTTGCCGATGGTGCTGTTGAAAAAGGCAAAAGCGTTGAAATGTTCAAAGAAGGTTACCAAGGCGTTATCAAGGATCTTGAAAAAGAAGTTCAGAAGCTAATCAAAGCCCCCACCAGCGAAGGGCTCATCCCTATGGAAAAGAAAGGCGCCAATATACTGTTTGTTGGACTTTCAGGCGCTCACTCGATTATATATCCTGCTGCAATTTTTAATGCAGCAAAAGAAGACTGGACTCTTAGCTATTTTGAAGCTGTTAACTTTGGTTTCTTTGCAGGCGATAGTGAAAAGGCAAATTTTATTGCCAACAGGGTTATTAATGAAGCAAAGGAATTAGGAGTTAAGGAGATAGTTATTGTTGAGTGTGGCACCGCATATAGAATACCTAAATTCTTAATGGGGCCCCTGCCCTTTAAAGTATCAAGCATTGTAGAAGTTATTCACCGCTACATCAAAGAAGGCAGAATTAAGATTAAAGAAGGTGTCATTACTGATCCAATTACCTGGCATGATCCATGCCAGCTTGGCAGAAATGGTGGTGTGTATGACCAGCCGCGTGAAGTATTGAAGATGCTTGCCAAAGATTATCGCGAAATGAATCCAACTCGTGAATATAACTGGTGCTGTGGCGGAGGTGGTGGACTTGTTGCTCTGGATAATGAAGAATTCAGAATTAAAACAGGTAAACCAAAAAAAGAACAGATTGAAAAAAGCGGTGCTAAAATGGTTGTTACCGCATGTGAAAACTGCCACCTGCAGCTATCAACAATAAATGCAGGATATGGAATGGGTGTCACCATAGAATCTTTTACAAAATTGGTTGGTGAAAATTTAATTGTGTAAAATATAAAAAGGCGGGGAGTAAACTCCGCCTTTTTAATCACACCTGCTTTTTAATTATTTCCACAAATTCATTACTTTTTTTATACGGCTGCATCATTGACAAATCTGCAAACGTATCCAGTGCTGTCTGATAATCCTTCAAAGCAAAACATATCTGTCCAAAAAGGTAGTTAAATTCTTTATGATCAGGTTTTTCTTTAAGCGCCAGTAGTATTGCCTTTTTAGCTTCTTCATACTGTTTGTTCTTCATCAGTAATTTGGCCTTAAGATAATTATACGATGCAGCAAGAGGAACTGTTGATATGGAATTTAAGATTGACAGGGCTTCATTGTAGTTTTTCTTTTTATACAGCGTCACTGCTTTTTTAAGATAATTGTCTAAAGCTACCGGCTCACCTATCTCAATGACACAAAGGGTCACATCATCACGAATAGTACCGTCTTCAGATTGAATAAAATTTTCAAGATCTTTAATGATTATATCTATCTGGTCCTGTGGGGCAAATTCCCTGGATGCAACAAGGATGTTAGTAAAACGTTCATTACCATATAAATGCCCGCTTTTTGCTCTTGCTTCAGTTATGCCATCAGAATATAAAATTATTCGATCTTTGGTATTTAGTTCAAAAAGGCATTCCGGATAACTAATGTGTTCATCGGCACCTATAAAAAGTGAATCAGTTGTTAATGGATACACCGTATCATTTACTGTAATAACATAAATATCAGTATGACCACAGTTAGTATACAATAATTCCATATTAACAAAATCAATAATACCTAAAAACAGAGTAAAATAAAATCCACTTTCCTGTAATATTGGTGTCAGCTTACTATTTAATTGGGTACAAATTGCTGATGTTGAGTTATATAATCTGGATAGATTCTCAATCTCTGTTTTAATCATTGACGTAAGCAGCGCTGATGGAATCCCATGACCTGAAACATCAACAATACCAATCAGATAATGTGTGTCATCAAGCTGCTCCATCAAAAAAAAGTCACCACTTACTTCCATGTACGGCCTGAAATATACTGCTGCATACAACTGGTTATTTGCAGGAAGAATGGAAGGCAAAAGCGTTTTCTGAACTGTCTTTGCCAGCTTAAGCTCAAATTCCATCTGCTCATTTTTTTTCTGCAACTGCTCCGTTCGTTGCATTACAAGAGCTTCTAAATTATTCTTTAAATTGCTCAGTCTATGATACATAAGAGAGTTAGCAATTGCTATCGAAGAAGCAGATTTAATATTTTGCAGAAATTCAATCTCATCATTGGATAATGCTTTTAAATTTGCGCGTTCAGATAATACAATGACACCAATAAATTCATTATGTTCCAATGGTATAATATATTCTGCAGAGAATTTTTCAAACCATGGTAACAAAATATTTCTTATCTGTTCATATTGTGGCTTGTTTTCAATTATTTTTTTCTCAATTACACCAGGATTTTGTAACAAGTAGTCCCTTACCTGCACATCTAATATAATAGAATCGCCATTGAGATTATATAGTTCATTTTCTTTTTCTTCTGATTTTATATAAATTTCCACATTTTTAATTAACAATGTACGCTTCAATATATACGATAGCTCATTTAAAAGGAGGTGCAAATCTTTTAACAATGCAATCTCGTTGATAAACTGCGATTCAACTTTTTTCAGATTATATTTTCGCCTGTTAAAAACCTGGTCTATAAGTGGCTGAACTTTTATAAAATAGAGATAGTTAATTGCAAACCATATTGCTAATAAGAAAAACAATAATGATTTATCAATAGATCTGAAAAAAGGGTACAGCAGATTAAAAATAATTATATTGGGCACAAGAATTACTGATGAAATACACAACCATATAAACGTGATATGCAATACACTCTGAATATCCATTAAGCGGTAGCGCAGAATACCATACGCTAAAAATAAAAGTGGAATAAACATCAAGTTACTGAGTGGATAGAAATTATATCCAAGCATCGCAGGAACATTACACGCAGTAAAAATACCAATTAAATTCAATGCCAGTATGATATATTTTATTTTTAAACGGACTAACTCATTCTTTTCCTGTTGTAACTTCAAAATACTGATCACAATTCCATAACCAAGCACAGAAAATGCATATACACCAAATATTTGAAAAGCTACACCACCCCTGGCTATATGTCCCCATGGATATGTCAAAAGATCTGTTATATAGTATGGTGTATGTACTAAAAATGCAAAAACTGCACTTATCATAAAAGTTACAATTTCAAGATATGTTCTTTTTATATTTAACGCAGTGTGATAAAATAATACGCCAATGAAAGGTATAAAAACATAAAGAGAATGAATAGCTCTTTCCATTCTTAATATAGTATTGACGTCTTTAATTATAAAATGCCCTAAAAAATTTGGGGTGAGCAGTGCATACCATAAGCAAAAGACAGCAAACAGTATATTTTCTTTTTTCAGTTTTCCCTTAAATATTGCAATTCCAGCAACTATTACACTTGTAATAAGAGTTATTAAGGGAGGCAGCATAAATATATTGAGTGAAGATATTATGTCATGCATACAGCAACCTCAGCAATTGCAATGATTGTATGGACAGTGTAGTGTTACTATGGTGATATAGTCAATTGTATTTTTCCAAGGTAAAGTTTTTAAAGCCCATTCATCATTTCTTTTTCTATTTCTATTGTAAATTCTTTTAAACTTTTGGATAAGAAATTCAAAATTTTCTTTTTACTATAACACTATTTGTTATTGCGTAAAATATTATTTATTATATTTTCGATAATATCCGGGATTTCATAAAAGGATCGAGCAATCCATCTGCAATGGGCTATTTCTGCATTGTTATGGCCAAATGCACAGGCAATAAATGGTAGATTGTTCTCCTGTGCTGCCACCATATCATTTGCCCTGTCACCAACCATAATAAGGGTTTTACATTCAGGTAATGTTTTTTTGTAATATGCCAGTAAATGGGTTTTATCAGGCAAATCATTATCTTCAAGTGCTGTCAGATGTACAAAGTAATGCGTTAATTCATATGCATCAAGTACAGATTCAACATATTCTCGCCTTCCATTGGACGCTGTAAGCAATTTATACCCTTTGTTGTACAGTTCAGGTATTATTTCAGTAACGCCAGGGAAAATAATTCCTTTTTTCTGTAAAACAAGATTTTTTAGCTTCACGGTACAATAATCGTTAAGCGTGTGCGATAGTTCCTGTGAAAGAGACGGAAAGAGTAAAGCAAATATCTCATCAACAGGAATACCAACAAGCCGCATTATTTCCTCAGTAGTTGGTTTGTGCAGATTACACTGTGGATGGTGCAACAGAAATTCATCAATACCCTGTTCAAAGGCCTGGCCAACAACCGGGGAACAATCGTACAATGTACCATCGATATCAAATGCAATATATATCATAAAGGTAAACTTTTTGTATGTATAGAATTTTGCAACACTAATAATTCTTTACAAATATTTTGTAAATAAAAAGGTGTATACCCCGGCCGCCTAAGGCGGCATGGGTGTACACTATGTTTATCGTGTTCGCAAATTTTATTTAAGGAATTAATCGTGCTTGTGCAACAAAATTTTATTACAATAATTTATTTTCTTGACTCATTTGTGGTATATTTATATTTCACAATTGCAATCTATAAATATACTACTGGAACAGCTGTGAATCTTTCTGTATCAATTGGCAATCTCAAATTACAAAACCCTATTACCGTTGCATCCGGCACTGCAGGCTATGGCCAGGAGCTCTCACAATTTGTTAATTTAGGTGCATTAGGTGCAATTTTCACAAAAGGGTTATCGCTAAAACCACGTGCAGGTAATCCGGGACCACGTATTGCCGAAACACCATCAGGGATGCTTAACTCTATTGGACTGGAAAATGTTGGACTTGACGCATTCCTATCGCATAAACTTCCGTATTTATTAAAAGCCAATGCTACCGTAATACCTAATGTTGCCGGGCACTCAGTTGAAGAAAATGTTGAACTTGCAAAAACACTTTCATATACACACGGCATAGCAGCAGTAGAGCTCAATGTATCGTGCCCCAACGTAAAAGAAGGCGGCATAGCGTTTGGTCAGGACATTACCATATTTTCAAAACTACTGGAAAAAGTACGCAGTGTAACGCGTGGCATTTTAATTGTTAAACTATCGCCAAATGTGACTGATATTACACAATTTGCTAAAGCTGCAAAAGAAATTGGCGCTGATGCGGTATCAGCAGTGAATACATTTGTAGGGATGAAGATTGACGTGGCAAAAGGCAAACCATACTTTGCAAATACGTTTGCAGGCTTAAGCGGCCCGGCAATTAAACCGTTAGCGTTACGTATGGTATACCAGATTGTTCAACACGTTGATATCCCGGTTATTGGAATTGGCGGCATATTTACTCTTGAAGATGCTCTGGAATTCCTTATGGCCGGTGCAAAAGCCATTCAGATTGGTACTGCAAACCTCATTTACCCTGATACATCAGTAAAAATTTTAACTGAACTTAAAGAGTATCTACAACACCACTCAATAACTGATATAAATAATTTGATTGGCATTGCACATAGAAAGGAGTAATCAATGAAGTACTGGAACAAACGCTTGCAGAAAATGACCGAATATATTCCAGGTGAACAGCCTGATAACCTGAATGAATTCATTAAACTCAACACCAATGAAAATCCTTTTCCGCCATCGCCAGCAGTACTTGATGCGATGCACAAAGCATGCAATGGCGACCTGCGCCGCTATCCAAATCCCAATGCGCAGATGGTACGCGAACTGTTTGCAAAAAAAAATGCAATATCAGCTGATAATGTCTTTGTTGCAAACGGCTCTGATGAAATATTTACCTTGCTGTTTAGAGGATTCATTGAACCAGATGGGATTGCTGCATTCCCCTATCCTTCGTATGCACTATATTATACTATGTCAGAAGCAAATGGAATAGCATACGATAAAATTACACTTGATAGCAACTTTGATATTCCATTTGATGAATTCTTACAGAAGAGATACAATCTTGTCATTATTGCCAATCCCAACAATCCCACAGGCAAAGGTGTTCCCATTGACCAGATAAAAAAGTTTTGCAGCAAATTCAAAGGATTGCTTGTTGTTGATGAAGCATATGTTGACTTTTACAATGAAACAGCACTACCACTTATCAAAGAATTTGACAATATTGTCATAACACGTTCATTTTCAAAATCATATTCACTGGCAGGACTGCGAGTTGGTTTGGCCATAGCTCATAAAGAAATAATCCACGGTTTAATAAAACTTAAAGACTCATACAACGTTGACAGAATTGCCCAGGCAGGAGCGTATGCAGCCCTTTTAGATGATAAGGGCTTTAAATACAATATTACAATGGTAAGAAATAATAAAGAATATTTAGAAGAGTCATTGGAAGCATTAGGTTTTATCAACGTGCCCTCTAAGGCCAACTTTGTGTTTACAAAGCACCCAAAAATAGATGCCAGAACCCTTTATGAAAAATTGAAAGAAAATAAGATTCTTGTTCGCTATTTTCCAGGACCCATCCAATCTGAATATATTCGCATTACTGTAGGAACAATGATGGAAATCAAGAAACTTATTAAGGTGCTTTCTGAAATAACAGCAGATTAATTATTTTGCCATCTGTTCTTGTAGTGGTGCTACGCGCAATAAGTTCAGGATATATTATTTTATTCTGCATATACTGTTCAATATCCTTTTTCTCAATCCATAGTATTATACCTTCAGGCCCTTCACCAAACCAGTAAAAGCTTATCACAAGCCCCTGAATATCCTGGTCCTGCAATATCTGATGCAAAATTTTAGACTTTGACAATACGGGGTTTAAGTTTTTGAATATAACATTCCATGCACGCAGAGGATATGAATCGGCGCTGCTACTATTACCCCCCACATCACAGTCAAACCCTAAATATAATTTATTTTTTTCTTTTGTTTTATTATCATAGTAGAAACCAAATGTCCTGATCCTGGGTAATAATGGTTCAATCTTTTTTATTTCCAAACCCA
Organism: uncultured bacterium; assembly: GCA_937920495.1. Lineage (GTDB taxonomy): Bacteria > Spirochaetota > UBA4802 > UBA4802 > UB4802 > UBA4802. The sequence continues at coordinate 28,487 of CALEUQ010000022.1, forward strand.
ATTCATTGAGTCTGGTGTTATATAGCGCATGTAAGCGTATACCTTCCTGTGTGGTGTATTGGTATTCCGGGACAGCATAATCAGTGCTAACGGCTGACTGTTGTGTTGAGCTATCGCTTATAATATTTTGTGTAACTACCTTTTCATCTGCTGATGCACAGGCAGTGATAGTGCAAAGAAACAAAATAATGATACTTTTCAATTGTTGCATACGTTCCTCATACGATAGCAGATACTATTGTTGCCTGTTTTTCAAAATTTCAACAGGTATAGAAAGCATAGCAGTAGTATTATTAATTGAAATTACTGTAACTGCCATATCGGGATCAATGCCTAAATTATATAAATAGCTGTCTATCTTGGCATACCCAAGGCCAAATCCAGAATCGCTTGTATCAATGTTATTTATGAAAAACTCATATTCCCTTCCTTCATTCTTATACTTACGGTATTCTTCCCGCTTTGTATAAATCCTTTGCAAATCATGCGAAAGAATGGGGGCTGTATTGGTTATTTCTATATAAATATAATTATCACGCAATTCAATCTTTAAAATTATTCTGATATCATATCGTTTTAGCTTTTGCTGTAATTCACTAAATAGCTTTAATTTTTCAATTGATTGCATCTCATCAGTGGTTAGTGGACGATTTTCGCTAAAGGCTTTATTTTTGATAAGTAAAAATGTTCCTTCCTGATTTAAAACTTCCCTAACCTTTTGTGAAATATTTTCTTTTTTTAATACAATTGAAGCTAAAGTATCAAATTGTATTTTGTCTTTAAGGATATCCTTGATATATTCCTGTACCTGTGCTTCTGTTTTATCTTTGTACTGAGTTCTGAATTGTCGCTGCAGTGCTTCTACAATAAGAAGGTGCTTATAATTTGCCTTTACTGCATTTTTAATCAGTTCATCAACACACGCCCCAATATCATCAAGATACTGCTCAACACCTGCGTATTTAAATATTGCCAACCCTGCGCTGTAAATCTGGTCACGTGCTTTCCGTGTGTAATGCCTGATTATTCCTGTAATTCGTTGTGAGTTCATAACATTTATTTGTAGAGAAACTCCATAAACTTTTGCAATGCATCAGGCAATGTGCCATCATCACGCTGATATTTTTTAAATTTTCTCTCGTAATTGCCAACTTCCCTGGCAAATACATTCCGGAATCTGTTAGCTATTTCAGTATATGCAGGCATATTTTCCAGCTTGTCCCGCAATTCTTTCTTAAATGGTATGTAACGGTAAAACATATCTCGTACAACATTGTTGAGCTTCATAATTCCATCTTTTTCATAAAGAACCCATTGCATGTAGTCATCCGCAAATCTGTCACGGTTATTGCGAATACTCTTGAAACGTTCAACAACCTTTTGCTTGGCTTCAAGTGATAGTTTTGGATTCTTTTTAAACGTGTTTATATAGTCAAAGTAAGCTCCTGTCAGCCCTCCTTCAATGGGATCAGCCCACATTCCTCCCATGATGGTACGGTTGAGCTCCCACCTGAAAGTGGCAAAGGTATGTGCCATAGTAGGCATCATATCACCCATAAACAATATCGGAACTACTATTCTGCCCCGTGTTCTTCTGTTTGTTCCATCCAGTTCTTGCCACAGCATTGTTTTGGTACCAAAGGATGGCAATAGTATAAAATAAGGAACTACTTCTTCTTTAATAAGCTCTTTGGTATTCCCAATCATTACTGCTGTTTCACGATAGAAAACAGAAAAATCAACATCCCGTAGTGCGTTAACAATTGACTCCAATTTCTTTTTTGATACGTAATAATGGGATATGCTGCCACGCATATTCATTGATGTTAATATTGGGAATGATGTTGCTGTAGACCCAGAACACACTGATGAGGCAGTTGCTATACGGTGATTTATTTCATAAATTACTTTCTGCACATTATCTGATTCATTTGTTGCATTGTTGCCTTTTATATGCTTTTGTTCTTCCCGCAAGTGAGCTTCATACGACAAACCCATTTCATTAATACTTGGATTTTCTTCACCATTAAATATTTTAGTTAAAAATTCATCCTCATATACTATGGGTATATCAGTTTGCTCTGATCTGCGCATTGAAATTTCATGCAACTCAGCTAACTGTTCCTGCTCAATCATGGTTTCATCAAGGAAACCAAACCTGAGCATGAGCTTAACCGGCTGAGGTACAGCTGGCTCTGACTGGCTACGTACAAAAACCTTTGCGTATATATCATAATAAAACCGTGCTATTTGCCGCCTTATCTTACGTGCATCAATTTCTGATGAAAGTGGTTCTTTCATCTTCTTAAAGTCTGATAATAATTTTAAAAGGTTTTTCTGGTTTTCTTTTTCTATTAAACCAAACTCAAATATCTGATAGATAGAATTTTTATATAGCTGGCCAATATTCTGGGGAATTCGTGAAGGCCTGTGCACATCTTCAACAGGTCCTGGCTCTACTTTGATAGACTGTACAAAATTACTCAATTTTTTAAAGCTATCATATTTTTCTGAAAGGAGTTCCCCTGAAATGTCCCTATAAAATTCATGTATTTTATTAGCAATTGATACAAAACCTCTCAGAAAATTATCACTTACCCTGCCTGATCCAACCCACGTTTTTATCTTTTGCTTATCAATTAAATATGCAATAAATCCATTAGCGCCAAAAAGATATTCAAGTTCAGCATCTATTTCAGTGTGCACGGATTCAATACGGTCTAAAAGCTTGACAAGGTTTTCCGAAGCACAATTGAATATATATATCGGAATATTGGGATCGCTTTTAAACATGGGTATAAGCAATTGATTATCCAGCCCAACTATCTTCTTTAAAAAGTTGCATTGCTTTATATCAACAAGGCTTTCAACCGGCAATCCTGGAAATAGATACTTCTTTTTTAAAAGATTGGAATTATCCTGAACAATAAATTTTGCGTCAATTCGTGAAGGGAAATCCCCACCACTTTCAGTGAAAATCCGGTATAAATCGCCAGCCCTTTGCGACAGGTTATCAGGTAAATTATCCGACACTTCACCGGCAACAAGCGCAAAGTTGTCGTTTACTCTACAAAGATTCTGATATAACAGCGTATATTTCTTAACATCATTTAAGGATAACTCAAGCCTTTTTAATACATGAGTGAGCAACAACGCAGCAAAGGACGGGTCATCAACAACTATCTGCCTGAATCCACCTTCACGCAATGGATATTTTTTTACTATACAGTCTTCTATAGCACGTATGGTCTTTTTATACGGTTCTGTAAATAACAGGCTTAAACCTGCAATGACACTCTTTTCATTAATTATTCCCACACGCTTGCTTTTATCAACGATAATTCTGCTATCAAGGCCCTCATACTCACCGGGTGCTGACAAAATTTCAACCGATCCACTTTGTAAATAGTAAATAAAGCGGGGTTCTTCACCCTGTAAAATTAAAATCTCGCCCTTTTTGATTTTTTCAGTACCATTATTTTCCATAATATTGTTAACACAAAAGGTATTATTTTACTATTTGAGAAATTTTTGCATTAATGTGAAGTACTATTACAAAAAGAGCAATAACAATTTTAATTCAAAACCAATTTTTTTAAGCGATGTGTCCGTACATGAAGTATACATCCCACAAGGGTGCCTATAGCGTTCTATATTTGTGCAAAAATTATCATTCAGGGATACATGATACATACTATCACTTCTTTTGAAAACTTTGCAAATATTCTTCCCATTCAACAGGCAACAAAGACTTTTTCCTGCTATTGCATTCCTTACAACATGGAACAATATTTATTTTTTCAGAATATCCGCCTCGTGAAAGTGGTATTATATGATCCATTGTCAGTTCTTTTGGATTAAATTTTCTACCACAATAGTGACATATACCAGTAGCTATCTTTTTTTTCCACCACGATGAGTGCCTCAGTTCCCGTGCTTTCTGCTTTTCACGCTTTATATGCGTTTCAAGATCTGAAAACACTGAATCTTCAAGATAGAGTTCTTTTGATTTAAATCTTTTTGGCCTGTCACCCATAGCTTTTATACAAATGCATCCCCTTCCTGTAATCGGTAGCCATTTATAAAAGCCGCTGCATCCATTGGTTTTTTGGTCTCAGGCTGTAATGACAGCACTTCAACATTCCCATCAGCAGTACACACATACAGTCGCTTTCCTTTAACAACCAATGTGCCTGGCTTTGCAGTGGAATTACTAATGGAGCTATCGCCCACAAAAGTTTTCCATATTTTGATTATCTTACCGCGAAATGTTGTCCACGCTACCGGTTTGGGATTGAAGGCCCGCACCATATTGTGAATGTGTAACGAAGGCATATTCCAGTTGATATGCGAAGTATCACTGGTAATCTTGCCACAGTAGGTTGCCCTGGTATGATCCTGTGGCACCGGTGTAATAGTGCCATCATGCAAACCTTTAATAGCTTTTACCAGCATATCTGCACCAAGGGGCAGTATTTTTTCATATACATCTTGTGCGGTTTCATTGGGGGCGATAGTTACCGATGATTGAAGCACAATGTCGCCCGCATCAAGCTCTTCATTAATGAGCTGCACGGTAATCCCTGTCTCGTGTTCACCGTTATACAGCGCCCATTCAACTGGTGCAGCACCACGATACTCTGGCAACAGTGACGGATGCAGATTGATAGTCTGTAATGGTGGAATTGAAAATATTGAACGTGGAATAAGTTTGCCATACGCCACAACTACAAAGATATTACACTCAAACAGCGATAATGTGTGAACAAGCTCGGGATCTTTCAATGTCACCGGCTGAAAACAGGGTATACCATATTCAAGAGCTTTTTCCTTTACGGGTGGGGCTGATAGATGTTTACCACGACCTTTTGGTTTATCAGGAGATGTAATAACAAAAGCTATCTCAAAATATTTTTTAAGATGTTCCAGACAAAAAGATGCAATATCAGGAGTTCCAAAGAATCCAATTCTCATTATCACCTGTTAAGTTTTTTTATCTTTTTCAACTGGGCAGTGAGCTCTTTACGTCTGTAATCCTCTAAATAATCAATAAACAGTTTTCCATTTAAATGGTCTATCTCATGCTGTAATACCCGTGCCAGAAGGCCTGAAGCTTCAAACTTAACCGGTTTTTCATTTATGGCAATGCCTTCAACCTGAATTGAAACAGGTCGTATGATCTCTGCGGTGATACCCGGCAATGAAAGGCATCCCTCCTCATATCCATCAGTTTCATCAGCGAATGCAGTAATCTTTGGATTAATAAGTGCCATCATTGGCCCTTTATTTGCACGTATATCAATAACCAGAAGCTGTAATGGCACATCAATCTGTGGAGCGGCAAGACCTATGCCCTGCTCCTTATGCATAATGGAAAACATCTCATCGGTTAAATCGCGTATTTCCTGGGTAACCTGAGTTATCTCATGTGCAACTGAACGTAATGTTTGGTTACCATAATAAACTAATTTATGCTGTGTACCGGTTACCATAACTATCTCACATTTTTTTTTATTATTAGTTTTTAAATATACCACATTTGGCTTGTGATGTCAATATAAGATTTTTAAATTTTACCCGCTCTCCGTATATTGTTCAATTTCCCCAAAATTACGCAATGAGCCAATAAAATTTGTGAACATAATAAACATAGTGGACACCCCCGCCGTCAAAGTCAGCGGGGGTGTCCACCTTTTTATTAACAAATGATTTTTAAGGAATTATTAGTGAAAATACACGATGATTTACTTATTGACAATGATATCTATTTTAAGTAATGTTACATTTGTATATAATTTTCTTATTATTTTTTACTTGAATATTGGTCAATCATCCAATTTGCTATGAGTTAATGTTAAAACGTTATCTGATAGACATATTTTTTCAACCGTGCAAAGGGGGCAATTATGAATAAAATATTGAAAGTCGTAATTGAAATATTGTTCTTTCTGTACCGGCCATTATTTTATCTTCTGGTTATTATCGACACAACCATATTAGGTATCATCACCATAGTACTTTCATTCTTTGACCCAACAGGCAATACTGTTCACTACATTGGGGTATTCTGGTCACGTCTTAATCTTTTTCTATCTGGTGTACGTGTACGTGTGCATAATAGAGAATACATAAAAAAAGACCAGCCCTATATTGTGATGATGAATCATCAAAGCCATTATGATGTGTGGGCAGCTATTGGCTACATACCTTTGCAACTTAGATGGGTTATGAAAATGGAGTTGCGTAAAATTCCCATCTTTGGATTGGGATGTGAGCGCATGGGGCATATCTATATTGATCGCGGCGATTCACATCAGGCACGTGAAAGCCTGAAAGCTGCTGGCGAAAAGATTCGCAATGGTGCTTCTGTGGTTTTCTTCCCGGAAGGCACCCGTAGCCCTGATGGCACTCTACTTCCATTCAAAAAAGGAGGGTTTGTTATAGCCATCGAATCACGGGTTCCTATCCTTCCCATCACCGGTTTAGGCTCGCGCGCTGTACTTCCCAAAGGAAGCATGGCCATTCGCCCGGGAACTATCGACCTGATTATACATCCGCCAATTGATGTTACCGGCTACACACAGGAAAACAAAGAAGAACTTATGGAAAGGGTCAGAGCAGTAATTCAGAGCAAGCTGGTGTCATAAAAAATTGTGTTGTAAATTTTGTTTCTCTTTTTTATTGTGCGATAGTTATTTTATAAATAACCCCTTACAGAAAGGGGTTATTTTTTCAAATCCCAGATGATGAAAGGACGGTGCAAAGCAGTGAATCTGAGAGAGCGATTATTAAAGCCCTACCCGCTTGTCATGGATGGTGCAATGGGCACCATGATTTTTAATGCATTACCTGATTATAAGGGGAATCTGGAACTGCTTAACATAGAACGACCAGATGTGATAGCATCAATACATACTCGCTACATTGAATCCGGTGCTGATATTATTGAAACCAATACCTTTGGAGGCAATGCGTTAAAACTTCATGAAGCAGGCCTTGATGAGCGTTGTGAAGAAATAAATAAAGCTGCAGCAAAGGTAGCAAAAGATGTTGCTAAGGGCAAAGCCTTTGTAGCCGGTTCGGTAGGCCCCACCGGAACATTAGTAGAACCTATGGGCATGACGCCAGTCCACACTGTATACAATGCATTCAAGCGGCAGATTGCAGGTTTGGTGGCCGGTGGTGTTGACTGCATTGCCATTGAAACAATGACTGATCTACAGGAAGCACGGCTTGCTCTTCTTGCAGCAAAGGAGGTAACCAATATCCCTGTCATCTGCAGCATGACATTTGAATCAAATGGGAAAACTGTTACCGGCACTGATATTGTCACCGCACTGGCAACTCTGTCGCAGATGGGTGCAGATGTTGTGGGAGCAAATTGCAGCATGGGCCCTGATGGCCTGGTTGAGCTTTTCAAAGGTACTATCGCCCCACTTAATGAATTAGGTGTACCGCTTTCTGTGTGGGCCAATGCAGGTATGCCTGAGCTTGTTGACGGCAAAGCGGTGTACAACCTTTTGCCTAAGCGTTTTGCACAGCTTTCAGTTGAATTTGCCAGGATGGGTTTTTCCATCATTGGCGGTTGCTGTGGTACCACGCCTGAACACATTACGATGTTAGCATCTGCTGTAAAGAATATCCTTATAAATACAAAAAAAACAAAGACCTATACCTATATCACAAGCAGGTATACTAGCATAAATGTACACACTCATAAAGGTTTGCTCATCATTGGCGAACGGTTAAATCCTACTGCGCGCAAACAATTTGCAGCGGAGCTCAAAGAAAATACTTTTACCTTTTTGCGGAATGAATCAAAAAAACAGCAGGAAGAGGGCGCTCACTGCCTGGATATTAATGTTGGCGTTCCCGGCATTGATGAAGTAGCTATGATGAAAAAAGCAGTGAATGTGTTAACTAACAGCGTAACCATTCCACTCATGATAGATTCAGACAATCCCCTTGTAACTGAAGCTGCATTATGGCAATATCCGGGAATACCAATTATCAACTCCATCAGCGCAAAGAAGCAAAGCATTGACACTATGCTTCCGCTACTCAAAAAATTTGGCGGCTTTGTGATAGCCATGTGCCTGGATGAAACAGGAATACATAAAGATGCATCAAAACGAATAGCAATTGGCCAAAAACTTATAGATTTGCTGCAACATCATGGCATAACACAATCACGCATTTTCATTGATCCGCTCATTTTAGCAGAAAGTGCAGAAAGCGGTGCAGCACAGGAAACACTTAAAGTAATTGAGTACTTTGCCGCAAAAGGTATCAAGACAAGCATTGGCTTGAGTAATATTTCGTTTGGATTGCCACAGCGTAAATTTATCAATAATGTATTTTTGAAACTTGCTCTTCAAAAAGGACTTTATGCTGCTATAGTAAATCCGCACGCTATCGACACTGATATTACAAAACCGTTTACCACTGAAGAACTGCTTGCACTGGATTTTCTTGAAGGAAGAGATAAAAACGCCACACACTATATTGCTCATTTTGGCCAAGCTCAACTGCAAACTCAAAAACAAACTAAAGCTGTGAATATACTACAAAAGATTTTTGCCCTTGTGGTTGAAGGAAATGTGGATGATATAGAAGCAGCAGTAAAAGAAGCACTACACCAGTTTAGCCCTGAAACAATTATGAATGATGCACTGATAGCTGCATTAGAAAAGGTAGGCGATCTATACAGCAAAGGAGAATACTTCTTGCCACAGATGATTGCGTCTGCTGATACCATGAAAAAAGGATTTAATGTGTTAAAACCATTGATGGTGCAAAAGAAGGAATCAGTGCTGGGCAAAGTAATTATCTGTACTGTGAAAGGTGACATACATGATATTGGCAAGAATATAGTTGCCATGATGCTTGAAAACCATGGCTTTGAAGTGATTGACCTTGGTAAAGATGTCCCTAATGAAACAGTAATTGAAAAAATACGTGAATATAAACCCCATATTGTATGTTTAAGTTCACTTTTAACAACCACCATGCCCAATATGGGACTAATTGCTAAAGAGCTTAAAACACAACAGCTGTCATGCACACTGATGGTGGGTGGTGCAGTGGTAACAAAAGAATATGCTGACAGCATTGGTGCATTATATGGCAAAGATGCTGTGGAAGCGGTGGCTGTTGCAAAAAATATTGTAAAAAAACCATAATAACTTTTTTTTTAAATTTTGTTGACATAAACATTGTATATACAAGAATTCGCATATGTCATTGTAGTGGATGTAGTATTAATCCACATTTTTTAAAAGTTTTTTATGAGAATCTATATCACAACAAAGATTAAGGAGCACGTCTGTGAAAGGGACACGTTCTTTTCTACTCTTTTTCTTACCATTTGTTATATTTGCATACATCTCGTTTATCGTATTTCAGCAGGCCTGTGATTATGCCATGAATGTGCAGGCAAAAAAGCTGCTTCCATTCAATCATCGGACACATACTACTAAATATGGTGCATCAGACTGTGAAATATGTCACAGTTATGACAGTAATGGAAGATTCAACGGTATCCCTACTGTAGCAGTATGTAAGCAGTGTCATGATCCAAATAAAGCAAGCACTCAGGTGTTTTTTGCTGGTTTTGGTGATAATGACAAGCCATGGGAATCATTTGCCCAGCAGCCTGACCTGGTATATTTCAGCCACATAGCTGTGATGAAAAACGAAAAGAAAGCACAATGTATTTCATGCCATGGTGACAAGGGCAATTCCACTACAACTGCTAAAATTAAGGGTAAGATGGCCATGGGTACATGCATGGACTGCCACACAGCTTTAAAAATCAGCAATGCGTGTACAGTATGTCATGATTAATCATTCTTATTTCTGAATCGAAATTCAAGTAAGGAGTTATTACATCCATGAAACTCGAACGAAAAGATTTCTTAACGATGATAGGTGGAGCGGTAGTTGGTACCGGTGTTGGCACCCTAATTTCACCCGGACCATGGATGGGTCTACAATGGCTGGTTGAATGGACCCAGGATCAGTATCGCCCCCCAAAAGGTGAAGAAAAATATTTAGCAAGTATTTGCGACCAATGCCCCAACAAATGTACAGTACAGGTCAGAATGATTGGGGATAGAGCCGTTAAGATTGAAACATCCAATCAGGGTTGTGCTGCAGGGCAACTCCTTTTACAGGTCCTCTACCACCCTGAACGTGTAAAGACCCCATTAAAACGAACCGGCAAAAAAGGAAAAATTGATTTTGAACCGGTTTCATGGGAAAGTGCAATAGCAGATATCTCTAAGAAATTAAATGATGCCATAAACAACAAAAAACAGGATCAGATTGTAGCAATAAATCCTGCTTTCCCCGATGCAACAGCAATGTTGAATGAACGTATAGCGCTCTTTGCAGGAAGCCCACATGTATATCAGGAATCCGGGTACTGGGCTTTAAGCAATGCCTGTTCAGTTGCAACCCAGAAAACTGAAGGAGCTATCGACTATGATTTTGAAAATGCTGATTGCGTTGTAAGCTTTGGTGCTCGCCTTTTTGAAGGATGGGGAAATCCTGGAAGGATGCATAAGGTATTGAACATCTGGAAGCAAAAAGGGGTAAAATTTATACAGGTTGATTCTATTGCAACACGTACTGCTTCATTGGCAGACCAGTGGGTTGCAATAAAACCGGGTAGCGAGCCAATTTTTGCTATGGGTGTTGCTCATTATCTTCTTAAATATGGCAGGCGCTCAGGTGCAGCCAATTTTGGCAGATTTACTGAACTTTTGATTAATAAGTTCACTCCGGAAAAGGTTTCTGAGCTGAGTGGTGCATCACTTGAAACAATTGAATCAGTTGCCAAAGCATTACTTGCAGCACGAAGACCAGTAGCTGTGGCAGGCAAAGGAGGAAAGGTTGTGTCTTCCTCAGTTGCCGAGTTTGCAATAGTACAGACAATAAACAGCATGATCGGCAGTCTGGGTAACAGTGTTAAGGTTGTTACCTTTACAACACCTGCCAAACCTGCAATCGCAAAGAAAACCAAAGGGCTGGATGAATACATAGCCAGCGACATGACATGTGATATAGTCCTGATAAATAACGCCAATCCAGTATATTCAAGCGTGTATGGGCAGCGGCTTTCTGAAAAGTTGAAAAAAGCTTCAACAGTTGTGCTGTTTACTTCTTTACTTAACGACACTGCACAATATGCTGACTACATCTTTCCAACACTCACTTCGCTTGAGCTTCCCTACACTGGCCAGGCTGTAACAGCAAGGTTTGAAGCTAAACATGCAGGCGACTCTTTGCTTGCAATCGCAAAAAACACTTCCAATATAGCTGCTCAATTCCCATGGAATAGCTATCTTGATGTAGTAAAAACTGTAAGTTTTCAGACTAAAAATGTAGCAAATCTGGATATTCCTATTGATAACATAATTGCAAAACTTGAAGAATTAGAAAAATTGTTGCAGGCTTCAGGCTCATACTCCATCTCTATGGTACCTTTTGAAATACCCGTTGTTGGCGAGGGAAACGGCATTGCGCTACCCTATGTATTAAAAGCCCTCCCAAATACCATTTTAAAAGGCGATACAAGCTGGGTATGGATGAACCCTGTTACCGCATCAAAAGAAGGAATTTCCGAAGGCTCCAAAATCGATATTGAATCTTCTCGTGGTGAACTTGACACAGTGAGAGTACATTTGACCAAACGCGTTGCCTATGACACAGTTGCAATGCCTATCGGTTTTGGCCATGAGGAATTAACCGAATATGGCAGCGAAAAAGGTGTTAACCCAAAACCCATAATGTCAGATGCGTTAGACCCATTAAGCGGTTATGCTGACTGGTGGTTAACACGAGTAAAATTGAGTTAAGAGGTGAACAATTATGGCCACAATGACAAGAAGATGGGGAATGGTTATAGATTTAGATAAATGTACCGGGTGCGGGGCATGTAATATTGCATGTGCACAGGAAAATAATCTTCCTATTTTTAAAGATGATTCTGATGTTCCCAAAAGGGTCACTTTCCTTGATCTTATTGAAGTAACCAATGATAAAGATCCTAAAGCACAGTACCCTGATGTTAAAGTTGCATATATACCCAAGATGTGCCAGCAGTGTTCAGGAAATGACCCAAATAATCCGCAACCACCATGCGTGTCAGTGTGCCCGGTTGTTGCAACCGATGTGGGTGACGATGGCGTTGTAAGCCAGATATGGTCACGATGTATAGGTTGTAGATACTGCCAGGTAGCCTGCCCGTATGAGGCACGTGTATTTCACTGGTGGAAACCTCGCTATGAGGGTTCATTCAAGGAATCACTTAATCCTGACGTTTCCATTGCATCACGTGGTACCATGGTAAAATGTACATTCTGTTCACATATATGGAAACGTGAGCGCGATAAAGCCATAGCACAGGGTGTAACCGACATTAATGCCGTTATGTACACTCCCGCATGTGCAAACGCATGCCCAACAAATGCCATAATTTTTGGCGACCTTAATGATCCTTCTTCTCCAGTATATGAGCCAAAATTACAGAAGGATCCCAGAGCAGTACGACTGGTACATTCCATTGATGAATTGCGTACAAAAGATCCGTCTGAATATGAAAAGCGGATTAAGATCAAAGAATATCCAAATCCAAAAGTATATTACTTAACCAGTCAGCAATGGCTGCGCGATAAAATATCTGGATTTAAAAACTCCTAAAAAAGGATAAGGAGAGTATACCGTGAGCAAAGTAATAGATTTTATAAAAAATGAATGGAATAGCTACCCAAGGAATATACAGATTACTCTGTATGTGCTCTTTGGACTGGTAGCCCTTTTTACAATTTTTGCTATCCAGATCCTTTTCTGGGGCTTAGGTTACACCGATATGAATAACCGCTTTGCAATGGGGATATGGATTATCGGTGATTTGGGTTTTGTTGCACTGGGCGGTGGTGCATTCTTTACCGGTTTTATGCTGTACATATTCAGGGTTGATAAGCTTCAGCCTTTAATAAATTCCACTGTCCTTATCGGTTTTATGTGCTACCTGTTTACTTTTATATTACTGGTATTTGATATTGGTCAGCCGCTGAGAGCCTGGTTTGGATATGCATACCCTAATTGGGGACCACATACCATGCCACAATCAATGCTTACAGAAGTAGTGTGGTGTTTAACATTTTATTTTCTTGTTCTTTGTGTTGAGTTATTCCCTATCATACTCAGCAATAAATATCTTGATAGGTATCCATTTTTACACTATTTAGCGCATTATTTACATAAGTTAATGTGGATATTTGCAGCTGTTGGAACATTCCTGTCATTCTTCCATCAGGGATCACTTGGTGGCGGAATGTGGGGTGTATTATACGCCAAACCATACTGGTTTAGACATCATTATTTTTATTTGGCGATAGTAGCTGCGATAGCTGGTGGACCTTGCCTTATGATGCTGGCTCCAAAAATCGCAAGCTGGGTTGCTAAAAAAGAGCTTGTTCCCAAAGATGCATATATGACATTAGCACAGATAGCAGGAATTACATTTATTGCCTACTTCCTCTTTAGAGTATATGATCTTTACACGCTGGCAAATCACTTTGCCCCATTATTTGACCGCAAACTTGTTGACATGATGGGTGGATATTATGGATGGTGGGTAGTTGGATTGGAATTACTTGCTTCGCTGGCTGCAATTGTTATTCTTAATGTTAAAAAACTCCGTGAAAATGAACAGTATTTTGTTGGCGGTTTGATTAGTGGCGTGCTTGCAATAGTAATGCTTAAAGTTGATGTGTTACTCCATGGATTCTCTATCCCCAATTTTCCATGGCAGGATTTCTTTGGATACAATCCAACTATTCAGGAATGGTTTATATTCTTAGGTTCAATTGCGTGTATGATACTTATCTATATGTGGTTTGTAAAATATATCCCGCTGTTTCCTGAAAAACATACTGAAGAAGCACATTAAGGTTTTAGCAAATAATATAAAAAACCCCGCTTTAAAAGCGGGGTTTTTATTTAGATGTTATTTAATTAACTATTCCGTAAAAATTTATAAATAATGTAACTGTATATTCTTGCCGTCTTAGGCGGCAAGGTCTTTGCGCTATTTCATATTTTGCAATTTAAATGCTTTCACTGTATTTTTTAAAAGCATTGCTATTGTCATTGGCCCCACTCCTCCCGGAACAGGTGTTATGGCATATGCAACTTCAGAAACTTCGTCAAACTTGACATCACCTACTAACTTTGTTTTATCTGGATTTGCAGGGTCCTGTATTCTGTTTATACCAACGTCAATAACAACTGCACCTTTTTTTACCATATCTTTTGTGATCATATTAGCCCTGCCAACAGCAACAACCAGAATATCAGCCTGTGTGGTGTAATATCCTATATCCTTTGTTGCAGTATGACACACCGTAACAATACAATTTGCCATGTTATTCTTTTGTATCATCAAATTGGCCAGTGGCTTGCCAACAATATTGCTACGTCCAACCACCACAAGATGCTTTCCCTTAATATCTGGCATTGTCCGTATAATGAGTTCCTGGCATCCATACGGCGTACAGGGAATAAAGCAATCCTGTTGACCAATGACAAGTTTACCCATATTTACAGGATGAAAACCATCAACATCCTTAACAGGATCAATAGCAGTAATAATGTCATTTTCATTAATATGCGATGGCAATGGTAATTGTACAAGGATACCATTGACACTATTATCAGCGTTTAGCTGGTTAATTAACGTAAGCAATTCTTGTTGTGTTGTATTTTCATCCAGAAGTATCTGCATCGAATTAATTCCTGCTTCTTCAGATGTTTTCTTTTTCATTCGTACGTATACTTCAGATGCAGGATTATTGCCCACCAGTATCACAGCCAGTGTTGGTTTTCTACCATATTGCTTCTCTATCAATAGAACTTCTTTTTTTATCTCTTCCTTGATTTCACTTGCTATCGCTTTACCATCAATGATTATTGCCATTTATACCTCTTTTATTATAATGAATTATACATCAATTACTATAAACGACTCCCATTCAACATCGTTTATTTTTTCACATTTTACCTTATGCATTGTGACAGCTTTGGGGTCAACATTAATATCATAACCATTTGTTATATAATCACCACTACAATCAACTTCACATACAAAAGCACCATCCGTATATGTTATCTGTATCGTTTCGGGTAATAATAGCAATCCTTTTACATCTTTAATAAAGAGTATCTCGTTTAGAAATTTAACCAGCAAAAGATCCAGGTAATTATGCTGCAATAAAAATTGGTGTTTCACTGCTTTTGTTAACTTTGAAGGGTCTTCAAGACACACATGTAATAACGCTTCAGCATTTAATGCAAAGATCTTTTCTATTGTTTTAGCTCTGCAATGAACAGCTATATCTGCTAATGTAATATCTTCAACAAATTCAAAATATTCTGTACTATCGCCGCTCATCCTTTTATTGAACCTATTGGAATCATACGTGCAACAGGAATACTTAAACCCGCCTGAGTTATTGCGTCAATAACATCGTTAATATCTTTATATGCAGCTCCAGCTTCCTCAGCTAATCCACTAAATGACCGTGTTCGCACTGTTATTCCGTTTCTTTCCATCTGGTCTGCTAAATCCCTGCCCTTGAATCGTTTCTTGGCCTGTTGTCGTGACATTACTCTGCCGCTCCCATGTACCGTACTGTAGAACGAATCTTTTGCGTTGTGCCCGCCAACAAGAATATATGAAGCAGATTGCATACTTCCACCAACAAGTACCGGTTGCCCTATCTCCCTGTACAATTCCGGTATACCGTGCATCCCTTTTGTAAATGCACGCGTTGCACCTTTCCTGTGTACCAGCAATTTTTTATTCTTACCATTAATTTCATACTGTTCAATTTTTGCCGTATTGTGGCACACATCATATATTAACTTTATGCCTAATTCTTCGGGTGTTTTCTTAAAAACCTGACATAGTACATCACGTACAATGTGAAATATCAACTGCCTGTTAAGAAATGCAATATTTATGGCGCAGTTCATAGCATGAAAATAAGCCTGCCCTTCCTTTGAATGAAATGGTGCACATGCCAGCTCGCGGTCAGGTATATCAATATGATACTTTTGTTTCATAACCGATATAAACTGATCTAAATAATCAGTTGCAATTTGATGGCCAAACCCACGGCTGCCGCAATGTATCATACATGCAATTTGATTATTGCCTGTGATGCCAAACTTTTCTGCAATATCCCTATTAAGTATATCAGCTTCTCGTATAATTTGAAACTCAAGATAATGATTACCAGAGCCCAATGAACCCACCTGTTCTTTACCGCGTTCCCGTGCTTTTCCTGAAACAGCTTCCGGTTTTGCATTTCCAATACAACCATTTTCCTCGCAAAAAATTAAATCCTCCTGTATTCCATAACCTCGTTCAACAGCCCACCTGCATCCCTTCACCATTGCTTCATCAAATTGTTTATCGTTTAATGATACTATGCCTTTTCCGCCAACTCCACTTGGTATTCGTGAAAAAAGCATATCCATTATATGATTAAGTTTTGGCGATAGTTCCTGGAAAGTTAAACTGGTAATAAAAAACCGTACCCCGCAATTAATATCAAACCCAATCCCACCCGGTGAGATTACACCATCCTCTATATCTATTGCCGCTACTCCTCCTATAGGAAACCCATATCCTGAATGACCATCAGGCATGCACAGTGCATAACTCTGGATCCCGGGAAGCATCGCAACATTTGTAAGCTGTTCAAATACTGCACTGTCCATGCTACTTAGCAAATCTTCAGATGCATAGATACGCGCAGGTACACGCATACCCTTTTTATAATCCTTAGGGATCTCATATAGGCAATTCCCAATTTTTTTTGCCAAGCCTTGTACCATAATACCTATTTAATATGCAAATAGTATTACTCTTTAGCTACTGGCTCTTTATGATTCTGTTTTTGCTTTTGTACGGGTATTGGGATTTTAATCATTTCACATTTGCCTTCAAATACTACACCATCAGCAATAATGAGTTTGGATGTCCGTATATTTCCAAACAGCTTGCCATCGCTTTGTATTTCAATCCTATCCTTAGCCTCAATATTGCCGTATACTGTCCCTTTTATAATAACTGTGTTTGCTTTAATATTTGCTTTTACAGTTGCTTTCTCGCCAATAACTAAAAAATCTCCTGAAGCAATTTCACCTTCAAAATATCCATTTATTTGTAATGATTTTTCAAATGTGAGATCACCGTAGAATTCTGTATCTTTTCCAAATACAGTTGCTATCATCCCAATTTCATACACAGGATTTTTATTAACCTGAATAACCTTTTTAGCCATTGCACATACCTTCTTATGTTAAAATAAATAATTATACTTAAAAAAATCAAATATTTTACAGTTGCAAGTCTTTCTATTATTTTTTTTCTACAAGCTAAATTTGTAAAATTTATTTTATTTTGTTGTCATAGTAAAAACACCATCCCAATCATCAGGCGGCGGTGTAAGTTTATATTGTTTAGATCTCTCTAAATACACTTTTGATGGTCCGTCATTAGGGTCAACTTTTAAAGCTTGTTCAAAAAATTTGATTGCGTCATCCCATTTGCGCATTTTATACGCATCTAATCCGGCATTGTATAACTTTAAAACCTCTTCTTTTTCTTTTGTTATCATAATATAGCCTCACTTGTAATAATTTGACCAAACATTAGATAAATTAATAATACAACTTTTAATATTTTCTGTCAATAAAGAATAATGCAAGCTCAGTCATTATATTTTTAAACTGCGTGTCAGGAAATGTTGCTAATAGTTTTATTGCTCTTTGCACATATTCAGCTGCAACATTGATGCAGTATTCAACTACATTGTGTTGGGTGGCTTTTTCAAGCACATAATTCCAGTTCCCTTTATCAGGATTTTTTGCATAATGTAGTAGCAATTCTTTTTCTTTATCTCCAACTATCTGTAGTAACCTTAATAATGGCAAAGTAATTTTGCCATTTATAAAGTCATTACCTGCATCCTTTCCGGTAATGGCAGCACTATCCAGATAATCCATTGCGTCATCAGTAATCTGAAAGGCATAGCCCAATTGCAAACCACATTCATATAGAATATCTGACTGCATAGTATCCATTTTTGCAACACAGGCACCCAACTTTGCACAGGCAGCCATGAAACGTGCTGTCTTCATCTCTATGATTTTATAATAATTATCTATCGTAATATTATCTATATTAGAATACTGTATTTGATACAGCTCGCCTTTTACCATTTCGATTGTGGCATCTACCATAACAGGGAAAAGGTCAGTACGATTATTCCCAACGGCTATTTCCAGAGCTTTAGTATACATAAAATCACCAGCAAGTACAGCAACTTTTGGCCCATATTTCCTGGCAACTGTTGGCAAACCTCTACGTAAATCGGCATTATCGATGATATCATCATGTACTAAAGAAGCAGCATGAATTATTTCAGCAGCACAGGCAATGTCAATAATGTCATCCGGAATAGAATTATTTAATCCGCTTGATAAAATAATCATTGAAGCACGTATTTTTTTTCCACTTTTCTTAAACGTGTGCATGCTGCTTTCATCTAAAAGATTAATGCCTGTATATAACTTATTTTTTATAGCGTCATCTACAGCTACAAGGTACTGTTCAATAGGTTTCAGAATTGATTGCAAATCTTTTTTTGGTTTCATAATACCGTATTCCTGGATCAATCAAACGCAGTGAGACATTCACGTTGTGATTCGTAAATTTCAAATACTTTATCAAGCATGGTAGTCTGGAAAAGCTTAAGAAGATTTTCATTTGTTATAACTAACTTTATATCACCTTCATTTTTTATCTTTCTTTTGAAAGCAACAATAACGCCAAGGGCGGAACTACATATATGCTTCACATCAGTCATATCCAGGCAGATATTGTTATAACCTTCATCAATTATTTTCTGTAATGCATTCTCCAGATCTTCAGACATCTCTTGATCTATTCTTCCATCTAACGTAATTATAGCCATATTTTCATCTTTTTTGATTTTCATACTCCACCTCTTGTATTGAATATTCAATTGTTGCTATATATAATTATAATTCATACCTAATGTATTTACAATAATAATTTTTCTCTTTCCGTATTTTTGGGAAATAAGATCATCCATCAAAAAGGTATTTCATATTTGCGTTAATTCCTTATACATAAAAAACTCTACTTGCAATAATAGTATTGCATAAAAAGACTGTTTCAATAAAAAACCCGCAGTGCGTGTGGAATTGTTATAGCACACTATATGTATCCCTGAAAACAAAAATTTTTATAAAGTGTGATAGTATTGCTACAATAACGCAACGTTAGCTGATATGTAAGGACGCATCAGTCAATCAAAAGTTTGCAATCCATTTCTTATCACGTGCTGTTTCACGTTTAAAGTGCACGCATACCTTACAACAATCAAAAGGACTTACATTTTTTTGTATTTTGTATAATTTTCACAAAATTACGAAATGAGTCCAAAATACTTATGGTGTCATTTCTTTCAACATGGCATATGCAACTATGCAGGCATAGACATGTTGCACACCATTTGCTTTTAACAGGCGTGCACATTCATTAATGGTTGCTCCTGTGGTATACACATCATCAACAATAAGAACCGCCTTTTGCACAATATTGCTATTACCTTGAATAATATCAAATTTCTGATATGTATTAATAAAACGTTCATTGCTGCTCAATTTTTTCTGTGCAGCTTTTTCACTTTTTAAGCAAAACAAATTCACCACATCTTTATTGCAGGCGTTGCCTATATGCTTTGCCATAATTTCTGATTGATTAAATCCTCTTTTCCACAATCGGTCGTTAGATATTGGGATGTAAGTTATGTAATCAAATTGCCAGCTCTGTACATTAATGGCATCAATACAATATTGTGCAAATAACCTTGCAATAGATCTGTTATATTTAAATTTCATTGCGTAAACCAGTTTTGTGACAGGCTCTTCATATTTAAACAACCATACACCATTATCAATAAACCATTTCCGTTTGCCATGGATTTTTTCTTCCAAAGCAAATACATATTCTCCAGAATAATTTTTAATAATTTTGTTAATACTATTTCTGCATTGTTTGCAGACACCATCATCATTGGAAATCAGTTTACCACAATACGCGCAAAATGATGGGAACAATACATCTGTTGCTATATAATGCAGTAATGTTACAAATTGACTATTTGCCATAGTTTTGATGTAAGGCCGGATCCTGTATGCCTGCTTCTAAAAAACCTTTTTGCCGTATACGGCAACTATCACACACACCACAGGGACTACCATCTTGTGCTGGATTGTAACAACTTGTAGTCAATGAGTAATCCATACCTAACGATAATCCTAATTTTATGATTTCACCTTTAGTAAGGCCAATGAGAGGTGTTTCAATAATTACTGGATTGCCACCTATACCACTTTTGGTTCCTACATTCACTACTTTTTGAAATGCATCTATAAACTGGGGCCTGCAATCTGGATAACCGCTATAATCAATTGCGTTCACCCCAATAAAAATATGAGATGCATTAATTGTTTCAGCATATGCCAGTGCCATCGATAGAAAGACAATATTTCTTGCCGGTACATACGTTGCCGGAATGTTATCAGTATGATTATTCAAAATCGCTTTTCCTGATGCCCTGATTAATGATGAAGACTTAAACAGGCTATCAGGCAAATATACAACTTCATGTGAAATAACATGAAGAAAATGTGCAATTTTTTTCGCACACTCAACTTCAATATCGTGACGTTGTCCATAGATAAATGTAAGCGCAAAAAGAGAAAATCCTTTGCTCTTTGCAACTGCAGCAGCAGTGGCAGAATCCAATCCGCCACTGAGCAATACCACACAACTATGCATATTTTCTTAAGCTCAAATAATTTATTATTAAATTATTTTATCTCCTTAACTTCTTTCTTCCCTAACTTCAAAGGAAAATACTCATATGGCTTCATGCCATATACCTTCACAAAATCACTTTCATATGGACATACAGAACAACTAGCCCTGCTTAATCCTTCAATTGCTATTTCAAGTGATGTCATAGCTTCGGTATACAATACACTCGTTTTATCTAATCCTATATCGGCACTTCTCATTTTTTGAAATGCGCATTGCTTACACTTATCAGCATTTTCTTTAACCTTGTCTGTAATTAATGCCATGCACACACCTCCCAGAAAATTGTAAGTATATAAAATATAATTTATACAATATTACAAAAATAGCAATAAAAAATCCAGCATAATTTTAATAAATATCAATAATTCATCAGTAACTATCGCCCAAATATAACCATTGATAATATTTTTGGTTATTTTTTTTTGAAGCTATAGCTTGCTGGCATAAAAATATTCATTTTTTTATAATTGCTTGTACAATAACAGGTTGAATAATCTTGCTACAAAATATGCCCCACAAAATAAAAAGAAAGGCATCGTAAAAAAGAATATTAATATTTCTTCAAATTTCACAACAGTTCCGTGCAATACCTTCTTTCCAAAATAATTATAATGGAAATGCTGCGGATCTTTACTGCGTTTATATATTGCTCTGGCAATACTTAATTTTATAAATAGCATGATAAGCATGATAAATCCTGTCATTAACCATAATACAAACTTGAAATCTATAGATCTAACATATACAGGTTTAATAATTGCCAAAGAGGTGATAACTACGGCCAGAATGACATTGCTGATGGTAGTATTGATAAAACCTTTGAGATATTTATTTTCTCTTCGCAATACGTACAGAACAAGTGAATAGATGTGGATTGAAAAAGAAATTTGCAGAAGTATGAAAAGGGCAATTAACATCCGTATTCCTGTATACTATTATTCAGATAACAAAACCCTTTTTATACTACAATATACTATATTAATTTGCAAGCATTCTTTATTATTTTATTTTTTATATGATGACATATTTATCGTATGCGCGAATCGATGTTAATAAGGATGCCAACACTTATAAGTGACATTATTAAATTTGAACCGCCATACGATAAAAACGTAAGGGGAAGTCCAGTAACAGGCATTATACCCAATGCCATGCCTATATTAATAATTACATGAAAAAATATCATACATGTTATACCACCTGCAACAAGCATGCCAAATTTGTCTGGTGCTTTTAATGCAATAGTAAACCCTTTATAGATTATATACGCGTATAAAAGAAGTACGATAACTGCCCCAATAAAGCCCCATTCTTCGGCAATGACGGAGAAGATGAAATCAGTAGATTTTTCAGGCAAAAAACCCAGTTGCGATTGTGAACCTTTTAAAAATCCCTTGCCAATAATTCCACCAGAGCCAATAGCAATCTTTGATTGTATCACATTATATCCCGATCCATACGGGTCCAAATCTGGATTTAAAAAAACTAAAATTCTTCGTTTCTGGTATTCTTTTAAAAATCGCTGTATAAGTACAGATAGGAACAAACCTGATGAAAATATAAATGCGGGAATATAGATAGCTCTATATATTTTTGAATTAAAAAAGAAATAAAGAATAAATGTAATGATAGAAATAATTAATAACGAACCCGCAATTATATATAAAAGTTCATTGCCTTTTAAGAACGAGAAAATGCCACCTGATATGCTCACTCCACTCCATTCCAGATATGTAAGCATCATCGGAACAAATAATGCTATAGTTGCTATACCCACAATAGATATCAGTTGCGGGATATCAGCTCCGCCTAAAAATAATAATGTTAAGAATATTGGTACATAAATCATTGCCGTACCAAAATCAGGTTGCAGGTAAATAAGTAAAACAGGAAGTCCAATAACAGCAAACGGGATAAGTAATTCGCGTAACCTTTTTATATCAAATTGTCTTAATTCCAGATATTTTGCCAGCAAAATAATACAGGCTAACTTCATAAACTCTGATGGCTGGATTGCAAAAAATCCAAAGCTTATCCATGCACGGGTATTACGTATTTTTGCTCCAAATATGGTTGTAATCAAAAGCAATAATAACAATATTAAATATATATAGAGAGAATAATCGCCCAATAACCTGTAATGTATCCTGGAAACAGCAAACATACATCCAGCACCAATAATAAACCACAACAACTGCTTTTTATACAAACCGCTATTGACCTTTTCTATTGGATCAAATCCAGTTGCATAAATAGTGATAATGCCAATCAGCACAAGAACAATGATAGCAAAAAGGAAATTAACATCATATTCCTGAAAAGCTGATCTTATAGTTTTGAACATATTAAAAGCATCCTTTTTTTATTAGTGTGCTGAAAACCTGTTCAGCAACCGGCACAGCAGTAGCTGCACCTGCAACGCCATATTCAACCATGACCACTATAGCGACAACCTTTTCAGGCTCTGCATCATAAGGACCAAAACCAACAAACCATGCATGCTGGCTGGCATCTTCCTGTCTTTTAGAACGTGTTTGTGCCGTGCCTGTTTTGCCACACATTTCCACTTTCAGATAACCCAACCGCGCAGCAGTACCACTCATTACAGCCATTCTCATTCCCTGTTTGATAGTTTCAAGTGTTGTAGGCGATAAAGGAATTTCACGCAATTTTTCCGGGACAACAACTGAAACTATTGATGAATTATCATTTGATCGAATTTCTTTTACAAGATGCGGTTTAAAAACAACCCCTGAATTAACAATTGCAGCAATAAAATTCATCATGCCCATAGGCGTTACCAGCATAAAACCCTGGCCAATAGAAAGATTGACGGTATCTCCATCAAACCATGGCTGTCCAAATGTTTTAAGTTTCCATTTTTTTGATGGTATAAATCCTGTAATTTCACCGGGTATATCTATGCCGGAAGGTTCAGCCAACCCAAGATAACCTGCATAATTGAAGATAGTGGTTGGCCCCAATTTGAGTCCAAGCTGATAAAAATATACACTGCAGGATTTTGCGATAGCCCATAACAAATTAACAGAACCATGAGCCTGATAGCAATAAAAATCCCTGTCCACATATCCTTTTAAGGTATATTTACCAGGGCAGTATAATGTGACATTAGGATTCCACTTTTCTTCTTCCAATGCAGCAATTGCGGTCACAAGTTTGAATGTGGAAGCAGGTGGATATCGTGACTGGATAGTCCTGTTTAAGAAGGGCTTATTCTTATCACTATTCAATTGATTTATTATTTTTGCATTATTTTTTGATATAATGAGATTTGGATCATAATCAGGTTTGCTTACTAAACTTATGATTTCACCTGTTGCAGGTTTCATCACAATAACAGAACCCCTCTTATCGCCCAGGGCTGTATAGGCTGTTTTCTGAACATCATAATCAATAGTAAGAACAATATTATACCCTGGCCTGGGGTGCTGTCCAATTTCCTCTCCTTCTGTTCTGTTTTTTGCATCAACGATACGGCGAACATATCCATCAACTCCACGTAATGTGGAATCATACTGGCGTTCAATACCAGCTTTACCTATTTTTTGATAGTACTTGTATCCAACATCTTTGTATGTATTATATTCATCTTTTGTTAAGCTTCCAATATATCCTATAACATGCGAAAACATATTAGAAAAAGGATATACTCTTACTGGTGCATCTTCCCACATGATGTTAGGAAATTTATCCTGATTTGTGGCGATAGTTACCACAATATCAAATGGAACATCTTCCTGAATAATATATCTGTTATATGGATTATTTGATTGTATATCAGCGATTATCTCATCATAAGGAAGCTTCAACAATGCACACACATTTTTTACTGCATAACGTAATTTTTGTTTTTCCTGATACCTGGCTGGAATTACGATAATATTAAATGATGGCCTATTTGTTGCCAGCACCATATTCTGTTTATCAGGTGCAAAATTTCTGTCATAAATTTCACCACGTGATGCTGGGATGGGGATGTTGTTTTCCATGTTCATGCGTGATTTTTCTGAATATTCTTTCCCCTGAATTATCTGCAGATTTATTAGCTGAAAGAAGAAAATGCCAAATATGACTATCACAATAATACCGATAAAAAAAAGTCGTTTTCGGAATTCTTCTATAATTTTTGTTCTTATTGATGCAAACTGCATATCTTAACGACCTTCCCTGGACAGCTCCTGTTCAAATATCTTATCAAAAAGGAAGAATAATGGTGGGGATAATAACGCATTATAAAAAGATTCAGGTAAAATAATTGAAGTGACCAAAGATAATGCTCCCTGATGAAACAAATAACATAATATAAGCGTGATCACACCTTTAGCTATGGATGCAAAAAAAATCAGTAAAAATATAGTAAACAAATTCTCTTTAAGAACTGACCTGCCTAAAAAACCAATGATATACCCTAAAGCCATATTAGGAAATGCCAGTAATCCTAACGGTGAATTAGAAATTGCATCATGTAACAATCCACCTATAAAGCCTGTTACTTCACCATACAGCGAACCAAAGCTATAGGCAAAATATACCACCACTATGAAAACAAGATCAGGCTTCACACCACCTATTCTAAGGACATCAAATGAAGAATGCCCCTGAATTATGAGTGATGCCAATAAAAGCGCTCCTGTTATGATATACATTATAATCATAGTTGCGATTCATCCTGAAGTAATTTTAAAATTTCTTTATCCGGCTCTTTTTTTATGACAACTACATTTTCAATAAGATCAAAATTGATATACGGCTTAACAAGAACACGTTGAAATGCACCTGATTCAGATGGGAATGATTTAATTGCAACTCCTACAAGTAAACCCTGGGGGAACACACCGCCCTGGCCGGATGTTATTACAATATCACCTGGTTTTATAGTTGCTGTCTTATCAACATAATCAATAACACATAATTTGCCAATTGCAGAATACCCGCTTAATAAGCCTGGATAACGGCTTTCCTGAAAAATAACACCAATTTTTAAATCCGGTGATATAATTGGCAGAATCCTTGACACAGAGCCTCTTACTTCAATTATTTTACCAACTATTGCTTTTTCATCACCAAAAAAAGCAACTACAGGCATATTTACTTCAATACCATCGGAGCTACCCCTATTTATAATGATTGTTCTGAACCAGTTATCAGGATCTTTAGATATTATGGTAGCAAGAACTGTATCATACTTTAGCCTTTGTTTTAGCCCTAAAAGGTTTCTAAGCTGTTCATTTTCTCTTTTTATCTCTTCCAGCTCTTCTGCAACAGATTCATACTGCTGCAATCGTAATCGGGTTTTTTCCAATTCTTCCTGAGCATGACGTAACTGTGAAAAACCTGACCACAAAAGTGATATATTTGTCTGAACAGCATGATATAACTTCTGAAAAGGGAAAATAACAGCATTACCAGCACCCTCTACCACATTAGTAACACCTGATGATTGCAAAGTGAGAGATATAAAACAAAACAGGGTAAAGAGTATAAACAATACAATCGTTCTGTGCTTTACAAAAAATTCCACAACAAACCCATCATTTTAAGTATAAAATAAATACTCCTGCATTATATGCAAGAGCATTTGAAGATTAAAAAAAAAGCAGTAGAAACTACTTTAGATTGGAACGATAAAGATTTTTAATTTCCTCTAAGAATTTACCGGCTCCCATGACAACACAGGTTAATGGATTTTCAGCCCTTATTACCGGAACACCTGTTTCTTTGCTTATATACTTATCAAGGCCTTTAAGTAATGAACCACCACCTGACAATACAATACCACGCTCCACTATATCAGCTGCCAGTTCGGGAGGAGTACGTTCCAATGTATGCTTAATAGCATCTAAAATCTGGTCCACAGGCTCTTTTAGCGCTTTTCTGATTTCGGTTGAATCTATCTCCAATGTACGTGGTAAACCCGAGATAGCATCACGTCCTTTCAATTCCATAGTTTCAATCTTTTTTTCAGGAAAAGCATTCCCAAGCCTGAATTTGACATCCTCAGCCATTCTTTCCCCAATCACCAGATTGTACTGAGTCCGCATATATTTAATAATTGCATCATCAAACTCATCGCCCGCAATTCGTATTGAATCAGCAATAACCATACCACCCAATGATATGACCGCAATTTCAGTTGTACCGCCACCAATATCAACAATCATGTGGCCGGCTGGCTCATGAATTGGAATGTTGGCACCTATCGCTGCCGCTAGCGCTTCTTCAATAAGATAAATTTCACGGGCACCAGCCTGTTCAGCAGATTCCCTTACAGCACGCTTTTCAACTTCGGTTATACCTGATGGTACTCCAATAACAACCCTGGGACGAACCAGAGTGGTACGTTTATGTACTTTCTGTATGAAATACCGTATCATTTTTTCTACTGTTTCAAAATCTGCAATAACACCGTCTTTCATAGGACGTATTGCAACTATATCTCCAGGAGTCCTCCCAAGCATCCTCTTTGCTTCATGACCAACAGCTAAAACCTTACCTGTGCTGGTTTGAACAGCAACAACTGACGGTTCGCTTAACACAATACCCTGCCCTTTCACATGAACCAGAGTGTTTGCAGTTCCTAAATCAATCCCCATATCATTGGAAAATAAACTATAAAACGAATCGAAGATCATAATAAGTTTACCTTTTAGTCAAAAAATTGATTACCCATATATTATGTGCAATTGAATGATACTTTACGGCCGTTTTTGTCAAGCTATTATCATTAAATTTTTTAATCAAGACAAAAAAAGATTCACAAATTATCCAGTAAAATTGTTTTGTGAAAAATGAAGAGTACACACTATTCAATACTTCATTCATCTTTGGCAATAAATAGTAAAAAAGATTACATTATTCCCAATAATCGCTTTGCTTCAGTATTATTCGAATCAAGCAAAAGAACTTCACTCCATAATGCCTTTGCCTGAGATATATTCCCAACAGCTGAATAAACCTTACCTAACCACAGTTTGCACTGCACATCATGATCATCAATCTGTAAGGCCGCATTCAGATGTTCCAGAGATTGTGCATATACTCCCTTTCTGTAAAATATCTTGCCTAATTCAATATGAACTTCCTTGATAATAGTATTATCCCTGGAATTCTTTAGTATATCTCTGTACTGAATTATGGCATTAGTCTGCTGATTTGCATAAAGATAAGATGCAGCCAAAAACATTCTTCCTTCAATGTTGTCGGAAACACCTTTTGCCTTTACAAGTTCAATGCCTTCTTCATAATGCCCGCTTTTTATTGCAATCAATGAATATATCCTTATGTTATGCAATGACAACTTATGTACATTCGAAACTTTTTGTATAATTGTATATATTTCATTTATAGGATAATATCCGCTGCAATAAAGAGATGCAGCCTGAACAACTCTTGTATTATCATCAATTGAAGAGCCACCACCCAGCGCAATCCCTTTATTTATGGCTTTTATAGATAAAAGAAAATACTGGCGGATATCAGTAGAGATATTTTGCAACACAGATTCATCATATAATGAATAAATGGGTTTTTTTAGAAGACTATATGCATACACACCGTAAATTTCACCTAATACATAATATGCATCTGAACTCAATGGATTGCTTTCAGCATATTTACTGGCTGCAGTGCAAAGATCTTTCAATTGCTGCTGCCTGATGGTAATATCCGGTTGCTTTGATGCAATCTCTAACTTTTCCTGTAATTTATTTATAGTGTATTTCCAGAAGAATATATACTGGTGATAGCGATGCACAACAAATACAACAGTAACTATCAATAGTATATTAACAATCCATTTTGTAGTAATTTTCCTTCTTTGTTTTGATTTGTAGCGATAGTACATGGTAAACACCCATCCTAAAAATTATGAAGTAACAAAATTGGAATATTCTTTTTCAATATTTAACAATATATCAGACTCTTCATTCAAAACAATACAATTAACAGCATTTTTGCCTTTTATTGTAAAAAGCATATAGTTATCATGTGCTTTCATGCTGGATATACGATAGAAGTCATATCGATACAATTTATTATTAATGGTAATATTAATTCCTTGTTGCACGTATTGCAAATAACCCAAACCAACCCTTGTAAGAAAACTCCAGTCATTGGAAGTCAGATGGAGAGAATCACCGATTGTCCCACTGTTATCAACATACAGGATAACTTCATATCCTTTTGTATTTTTCTGCGGTGTATTTTTATCTTGAGCATCGTTTTGCACAATGGTATCATAATCCTGTGAACTACTCGTAATTTCATTACTAAATTCTACGTCTATATCAGGCAAATCATCAAGGTCAACTATAGATTTTTCTGAAACACCCCCCGCTTTTGATACTGGTTGTTTTGATTCAGACAAAACATCATCAAAATTAGGTACAAACCTGTCATGTGGAATTGTTTTTGTGATAGAATCTGTAAAAAACTCAGAATATATAATGAGTAATACACCTGTTATGACCAATATAACTGCTGCATACAATAGAATCATCTGGCTATCCTAAATGATAAAGTTACGCTTAACGTTTTTGCAATATAACAAACTTCAGCACTACCAGGCAAAGATATTCATTTCCCTATAAATATTGTCGAAATTATAAATTTACAAGTCAAGGATTAATTACAAAATTTATGGTAATTTCCACAATCCGGCTTTTAGGTATGGCGCACTTTTGTAAGGGAAATCTTCAGGCTCATGTTCCAAAAATTCCAATTTCCAATATTGTGGATGTAAGGACCTGTAATCACGTACACTTATGGAAACGGAATTGATTGTTGTCAGGACATAGCCGCCCTGTGCAACTTTCTCAATCAATGAAAGATAATCCTTGTAATGCGTCTTAACACTGAAATTCTTCTTTTTATTTCTTGAAAAGGTTGGCGGGTCAAATATCACACAATCAAATTGTGCATTTTGCTTCACCATTTTTTTTAAATACTGCATGCAGTCAAGTTTAACAAAATCTCTTGAATCATGTTGAATATCATTTAATAAATAATTTTGTTTTGCCCTGTTCAATACAGTTTGCGAGATATCAACGTTAACAGCATACTGTATACCATTTTTAAGTGCATGCACCGCAAACAATCCAGTATAACAAAACAGATTCAACAGCCTTCCCCCCTGCATATAATATTTCATCATCTTTTGGCGCACCATCCGCATATCAAGAAACACACCCGTATTCTGGCCACCAATAAGATCTACATGTGCCAGTATATTATTTTGTGAAATTATGAAATTATCAGGTGGCAGGTTACCATCCACAAGGATGCTTTTACGTATCTGTGCAATTTTCTGGGGATCGTTGACTTTTGATCTGTCTTTAAGCAATATCCCATTAACAGGAAAATGTAATGCAGCAAGGATTTTTGTACAATAGTGAGATATTTGCGGATAGGCAGCATACAAGGAACTATCGTACAATTGTAATAACACAAAGCCATTGTAATAATCAATTATAAGACCTTCCAGATTATCCCCCGCAGCGTTGAAAAGCCTGAACGCATTGGTATCAGTACTATGAAAAAGATGTTCACGCGCATGGATGGCCTGTTCTATGATTTTATAAAAAGGCATTACCGTGCAATACAATTTAAGGTTTCTTTAATGCGATTCTCAAGAATATGGAAATCGTCATTGTCAATTAATGTACTATCAACAATGTATGACATCCCGCATGCAATAACTTGTGGAATTGCTAAATACTGTTTGATGCTGGCAGGCATAATACCACCTGTTGGAATAATGGAAAACGAAAAGGTAACAAACGGATCTATAATTGCTTTAAGGAGTTTAGCACCACCTGCATATTCTGCCGGGAAAAATTTTACTATTGTACAGCCAGATTGTAATGCGTGTGCTAATTCGGTTGGTGTGGTAAAACCAGGTATGTAGTGTATATGCTCAAATTTGTGCGATAGTTCTATTAAAGAATGGCTGATGCAGGGTGAAACCACAAATGCAGCTCCCGCATCAACCGAAGCCTTGAAGTCATCCTGGCAGAGCACACTGCCTGCTCCTACCAGCATCTGTGGGAATGATTTCTTAAGTGCAGAAATGCATGCAAGAGCATTAGGAGTACGCAATGTAACTTCGATACAGTTGATGCCATAATGAGATAATATCCCTGCAATGCTGATTGCCTTAGAACTATCGCTAAACACACCAATAGGAATGACAGGTACTGTAAGGTTTAGCTGCATGATATAAAAATTACAATGAGAGCCGCGGATACCGTAACTCTATCTTATTACCATCGGGATCGGTAAAAACAACCAAACGGCCTTTACGGATATTCTCAGGACCAAAAACTATAGGTATATTTTTTTCTTCTAATTCATCAAGTGCATCATCAAAATCTTCTTCATCAATATAAAAGCATATATGGTTTTTTGAGTTCTCAGATGCCCTGTAGTCTTTTACTTCTGTAAGCTTAATTAAAATATCACCAACTTTGATATACGCTTCATTTGAATTGCTTACTCTTTCAGCCACTTCAAAATCAAATAAATCACTGTAAAATTCAATAGCCCTGTCCAGATCAGATACAGTTATGCCTATGTGATCTACATTTTCTATTACTATCATTTCTAATTCTCCTTTTATATGTCTTAATATATAAAACTGCTCGTCATACTATTCTTCTTTGCTATTGTAATGCCACATTCAATCACTTTTTAAAACTCTTTTAAGTATTGTCAATGATTTAAAACATTATCATTAAAAATAATTCCACTTTTATTCAACTGTAACACTTTTTGCCAGATTCCTTGGCTGGTCAACATTGCATCCGCGCAATACTGCAATATGATATGCCAGAAGCTGCAATGGAATAACAGTTAAAAGTGGTGATACAATCTTACGTGTAGCCGGTACATAAAATACATGATTTGCATATTTTTTAATATCTTCATCACCTTCTGTAGCTATTGCAACGATATTCCCTTTTCGGGCCTTTACTTCCTGCATGTTGCTTATAACTTTCTGATAAACCTCATCCCTTACTGCTATAAACACAACAGGCATATTTTCATCAATCAGGGCGATAGGCCCATGCTTCATTTCTGCAGCTGGATAGCCTTCAGCATGAATATATGAAATTTCTTTAAGCTTAAGGGCACCTTCCAGAGCCACCGGAAATTGGATTCCCCGTCCAAGATACAGAAAATTACGATGCGTGTGATATAACTTTGCAATTTCTTTAATTTCATCATTCTTATCAAGAATCTTCTTAACGAGCTGTGGTGCCTGAATTAATTCCTGTAAAAATTCTCTACCTGCATCAGCAGTCATATACCTCCTTCGCGCAAGATAGAAGGTAAGCAATATCAATACGGTAATCTGCGATGTAAACGCTTTGGTTGATGCAACCCCAATCTCAGGACCTGCGTGGATGTATACACCACCGTCGCTTTCCCTCGCGATGGTGCTTCCCACAACATTAGTAATGCCCAGCACCTTTACCCCACGGGCCTTTGCTTCACGCAGAGCAGCCAGCGTATCGGCTGTTTCACCAGACTGGCTTATTACAATAACCAGATCGCCTTTTTCCAGTATAGGGCTACGGTACCTGAATTCAGATGCATATTCAACTTCAACCGGAATACGGGCATATTCTTCAATAAGGTATTCACCTATTAAACCAGCATGCCACGAAGTGCCACACGCAATAAAGATAATTCTTCTGATTGCATTTAACTCATCTTCAGTTAATCGTAAACCATCCAAACGTGTTTTGCCTTCTTCCAGTAATATTCTTCCTCTAAACGCATTCTGTATGGTTTCAGGTTGCTCAAAGATCTCTTTAAGCATAAAGTGGGCAAAACCCTGTTTTTCAATATCAGCGATATCCCAGTCAATTGTGTCTGTTAGCTTTTCAATATTATGTTTGGCAAGATCATATGTTTTAACGTTATTCCTGGTTATTTCAATTATTTCACCATCTGAAACATATATCACATTACGTGTATGCTCCACTATGGCACTGGCATCAGATGCCACAATCATTTCATTATCGCCAACACCAATTATTAATGGACTACCGTTGCGAGCAGCAACTAATTTATCGGGTTCTTTTTTTGAAATTACGACAATACCGTATGTTCCTTCCACTTTTGTTAATGTTTTCTGAACTGCATCAACCAGCGGCATTGTCTGGTGATAGTATTCAATAAGATGTACCAAAACTTCGGTATCAGTTTCACTTTTTATTATATGATTGTGCTGTAGAAGAATTTTCTTTAATGCAGCATAATTCTCTATAATACCGTTATGTACCAGAGCTATCTGCCCGTTACAATCAGTGTGGGGATGTGCATTAATATCATTTGGCTCACCATGTGTGGCCCAGCGAGTATGCCCTATGCCAATGTTACAACTTTCAAATTCGTCATAATTCAAAACTGCATTAAGCTCGGAAACTTTTCCTTTTTGCTTTTGAACAATAAGCTTACTATTAAGTACAGCAATACCCACCGAGTCATAGCCTCTGTATTCAAGACGGCGCAATCCATTAATGAGAACTTCTGCTACATTTTTATTGCCAATATAACCCACTATCCCACACATATAATTTACTCTCTTACAATCAATAAATTTCCAATTACTTTTTAGAATTTTATTCTGACTTCCCAAATGGGAAGAAACTTATATTCATTTTTCACTAATAATTCCTTAAAAAATATTTTGTTAATTAAAAGGTGTACACCCCCGCCACCAAAGACGGTGGGGGTGTACAATATTCTTTTATATTCACAAATTTCATTTAAGGAATAAATCGTGTTCATTGTAATAAAATTTAATACAATATTTCTCGTCACTTAGTTAAAGCTCGGTGATTAATGTTTAATAGTTAAAATAACACAAATTCGTGATGAAATAATTATAAACTATTTTTTATAAAAAGCAACGCTTTTTTTATATTTATTAACAATAATGGGGCTTTAAAGCCCCATTATTGTTACACTTCAACTATTGCTTCAGCAGGACATACATCAACACATGTACCACATTCTGTACAGGCATCCTGATCTATAACATATCTATCCTTGCCTTCAGAAATTGCCTGTGAAGGACATTCAGCAGCACAGGTTCCGCACATTGTACATTCTTCAGTTATTTTATAAGCCATGCATTATACCTCCTGAAAAAAAATTAGTAACCGTATATTAAAACAATTGAATAATTAAATTAGCACTACTTTAGTGTAAATCAAAATTTATATAACTATTGATTACAATAGTGTTTAAAAGTAAATTATTCATCTTACGCTGATTACATTTATCATTATCTAAAGCCATATTTCAATTATATTAAAATATATCATAATAATTTTAATCATTTTTTATATATTTATAAAAAAAGAATTTTTATTTATACCTTTTAGTCGGTTTTTATATTGACTTTTTTTATAAGTTTAGTTTCATAGTTATATAGAGTTTATAATAACTGAGTGATAATTCACTCATTACACCATTGCCAATAAATCAAATTCAATTTTTAAAAAGGGGGGTTCAATGAAATATATTCCTAAAGTTTGTATTGCATTACTGGTGGTTTTTACATGCTCAGCGGTTTTTGCAGGTCAATGGGTATACAAACCAATGAGCATTAATGCTCAGAAAGGTGATATCATATTATCAACCAGTCCTGGTTTTATAATGGACCTTCTGGCAATACTGGGCTGTTACTGGAGCCACAGCGGTATGGCCGTGGATAATGGATTTAATATTCGCCATAATACCATGTACGTGAGTGAAGTACCCATTGAATACAATTACATCTGGTTTATTAAAACAACGCCGAAGCGAATGGACCCAAATAGATTAAGCAATGGGTTGCCCGGCATACTCACTGAAGATATTGACACAACCTATAATGTCACACAAAACTTCCATGCAGCTGGGGGTGCTGTGTTAAAGCCAACTGCAGCAAATGAAGCGTTATATCGCCAGTATCTACAGTTAGCTGCCGATAAACTATTGTATGTAAAAGCGTACTATCGTGTTAATGCATATGTAAATATGTACCAGCTTGATTATGTAAATTATTACATAACAGGCCGTGGGAATCATTGCTCTGGTACATGCTGGTATGCCAATTACTTTGCAGGTAAAACAATGAATGTGGCTTATATTCCACCTTCTCTTGTTACTCAGTGTGCATATAACCTTTACAGTTCAGTAAAGAATATGGTGCGTGATGAAGCCGGTGGATTTGGAGCATTCATTATAGACATCGAAGGCCTCTTTGGTACAGGGGCTGATGAAAAGATAGCAAATCAGATTGTAAACACTTTTGGCTGGGATAGATCATGGGATACGTCCGCTTACTGGAGAACATACATTAATCAGAAATCTGCTACAGCAAATGCACCTGACCATCTGCTCTTATATACCTATACCAATCCTGCTGGCCATAATCCTGGTGTACAAACTACCTCCTCTTCTTACTATGGACAGGTTGATCCACTGGTTATTACCTCCGGCTACTATTACTGGGTGGATTAACTTCATGAACACAATAATCCCGGGTGTTACAAAAGCCCGGGATTTTTTTATTGTGTACATTGATATCGTATCGTAACAAGTATTTGCAAAAGTTAAGAATATTGTAAGTTAGCACAATGTATATTTCAACAGCAGAAATTGTATTACAATGAACTATCGCCTCACATAGAATTTTATTTTTTAATAATATTATAATAATCAGGGTACAAGGTATGAAACGCACGTACATTATAATGGGAATTATTATTGTAAGTGTTGCAATATTTTTATTAATAAGATCTGTGCATAACAGCAATCTTGATTCTTCATCAAAAACCCAATCACTGCTTAATGTATTTCAATTTATGGCCACACCGGAATCACAGGAAGAGATTCCACCGGTTGACCCTGAAAAAGTTGAAATGTATGAGATTGAACAGGCCCATTTCATTAAAGAAATACTACTGGAAAAAAATCCAGTGTGCGCAGGTGAAGATTTTAAAGTTACTGTTATTGCCAAAAACCCGTTTGGACCTGACGCACATTTAGTATACCGCATAAGCAACAAATTGGGAAACCCCGCAATTTTGCGATTTTCCAGGGCAGGTGTGCGCGAATTCTATGTGACAGTACGTGATGAAGGCAAGCACATTGATATGCGTAAAGTCCAGATTAATGTTGTTGATTGTGGCGAAAAACCATTAGTTACACTGAGTGCGCGACTTCACAATCTTGAAGCTGAATCAGCAATATTTGAAATCACTTCACAGAAAGGGCTACAGGGCAAATGCACCTACGATTGGGATTTTGGTGATGGCACGTACGCATCCACACACACAGGCTATATTACACACAGTTACGCCTCACGTGACCAGAAAGGATTACAGTCAAGCTTTATAGTACAGGTTAAAGTAACGGATGCTAATGGAATATCTGCAGTTGGTAGAAGCAGTATATCCTTTCCTAATGTTCATTACTTATCCAATCTTATGGGCAATCCAGTTATACCGGTTCTTTATAATAAATTTCCATCCATTGATGGTGCATATATTACCGTTGAAATCAATATGAAAAATATATTTGATGAACCTATCGCATTCAATACTGCAGTACTTGAATGCAGGCCCTGCAATACTACACTTTCTCCTGATTATAAGAATATTAACCCCGATCAGATATTAGAATCAACATTTATAGCTCCAAAATCATCTGTAAAGCAATTGCTGAAAGTGCCAAAATCATTATTGCCAGGGTCTACATGTAACCTTACTATTACCTTATCTGGACCATATCCGGATAAACGTGAAGTATATGCAAAGATTTTCCTCAATATCCCGCCTCAGTCAAAAGAAGATATTGACACAACACGGGACAAAATAATAACCGACGACGATATGATTGAAAAGCTTAATAAAGCAGCGCAAATTTTAGGTAAGGACAGACCTATAACCCCACAGGATATTCAGAAACTGGAACGTGAAGGCAAATTATAAAATAATTACGTTAAAAGTACAAACAACAAAATAATAATAATTACAATTAAACCAGCTATTATGCCAATAACCAGACTTGCGTTTGAAGAAGTTTCTTCTTCACCTGAAACTGTAAGTTTGGTTTTTACTTTTATATCCTGTTCTTCTGTTGCTTTTCCGTAAAGGCTCTCGGTAATTTTCACAAAGAGAGTGTATCCCTTTTTTTTATTATAATTAACCGAATACACTTCAGCTTCAACTGGTGTATTCTTATTTTCATTTATTAGATTAAGTGTTTTAGCAACATCATAACCATAAGGGGTTGACGTATCAATTAGTACATAGATGAAATCTCCTCTTTGCAATTGTGAAACTTTTTTGCCTGAAGTTGGGGATAGTACTAAATCAACAGCAACCAGCTTTTTATCTAATTTACTATCGCCCTCCTCTTTATTGTCCTTTTTATCAAACTGCGATGGATTGTAGAGCATATGAAATCTGATAACATCTGTACGGTGCAATTCGGCTCGCACCTGAATATCTCTGAATTGCTTCAACAAATCTACAAACAGCTGACTTGCTAATGCCGATGCTTCATGTTCAATGGCTTGTAGCAAAGCATCTGTAGGTATCTTCCACAATTGTGATTGAATTTCAT
The DNA here is from genome assembly GCA_937920495.1 of uncultured bacterium. Lineage (GTDB taxonomy): Bacteria > Spirochaetota > UBA4802 > UBA4802 > UB4802 > UBA4802. The sequence goes on from CALEUQ010000022.1 coordinate 66,126, forward strand.
GCTGAAGTGGTGTAAACTTGCCCGGTCTTTCTGCTTGTTTCACAATTCTGCTAAATAAATCATAAAGGGCATCACTGCTTTTTATTTCTGATTGCACTATGGTTGGATCATCTAACCAGCAAAAGCAATATAAAATTTTACGGGTTGCACAATTGATAAAGCAAAAACAAATTCCATTATACTGGCTTGAAGTAAGGTAAAGAACTGCGATACCAATATCCTGTTTACTTTTTTTTAATGACTCTTCAGTTAATTTTTTATCGTTATCATAATACTGCGCAGCAATCTCCACCTGCTCTGCCAATGTTAACGAATCGATCTTCTGAGCAATGATGATTTCATTGTATTGAGCGTTAGAAATACTATCAAACTCAGAATACACATCAATGACATCAATATTTAAAGCTGACTTAATAATACGCTGCACTTCATTGACTGCCGCTATTGGACTATTTTCAATATTATTAAGCAGTACATTAATATTTTTCTGGTCAATCCTTTGCAGAAGATAATTCCTGGTTAGTTCAAAATATTCTTTTTGAACAGCGTATTGCTGGGATGCTATGGTAATGGCTTCAATAAAATCAACTGCTGAAATGTTGGTACGAGCATTCTTTAGACTATCCCCTGAAATGAAAACACCATTTACACCAATAATCCTGTTATTTTCCCTGTCAATAACAATTAAAAGCAAGCCAGAAATATTAAGTTTGGCGCAATACACTTTACTTTTAATTGAAATGAGTGTTTTTCCAGACATAATTAGTATCCTTACTAATATAATGTAAACACACACTTTAAATGAAAGCAATTCTTTTTCACTAATAATTCCATAAAATATTTTTTTAATAAAACGCTGTACACCCCCGCCGCCGAAGGCTTGCGGGTTACACAATATGTTTATTATGTTCACAAATTTTATTTAAGGGATAAATCGTGATCCTTTTTTTATTACTTTTATACGAATGCCAACATTTTAATAGGTATTTAGCTAAAATATTGTTGACGTTTTGTAAAATACTACATCAATAATTTACTATCAATATATTAAAATAAACAGGGATTACATACTATGAAAAAATTAATACCAAAATTAAAAAATAAAATATCAGATATTAGAGCTTTTATCATCCAGATAATAAATCAGATATACCGTGGTGAAGAAGCGTTTAACTGGCTGACAACTAAAATAGTTAATACTGTGAAAGTATTTATTGTTGCATCTCGCAAGTTCATGAAAGATGACTGCCTTACAAAATCATCTTCAATTGCCTACACAACTATAGTTTCGCTTATACCTACGCTTGCTGTGGTGCTCACCATCTATTCCATATTCTCAGGCGTGGGCGATAAAAAGGATGAATTGTTCAGACAAATTACGCTATTCCTTGTTGAACACAATATTAAAATAAACGTTGACCCGTTTTTTCAGACAATCAGTACCTTAATTGATAATGCTGCAAAAATTGGTGGTATTGGTGCTGTTGTGCTGGCTTTTTCTGCAACTGCAGTGCTCAGAACCCTGGAAAAATCTTTGAATGACATATTCAGAGTTACCAGACAGCGGTCCATGTTTTTAAAAGTAATCTATTACTGGGCAGCCCTGACGCTTGGTCCTATCATGATTATTGCAGCAACGGCTGTGGCTACACAAATCTCAAATACACTATCGGCTCCCCATTTGCAGGCAATAGCTCATTATAATAACCACCACTACGTAGTTGGAAACAAAGCAACGATACTTTATAATAAAAACGACGATCTTAATTTTGAACCACTTCCCATTGAAAAGATTGATTTTGATAATCAACATGTGTTTTCATACAATCCAAATGACAAACAGTTTAATGCTGAAGAATTTAGAATTGAACTTATTGAATATAAGCGTACCAAATTCAATGACATTGCGTTTACTGGTCAGAAGGGATTCATTATTGGCGATAATGGGATTATTTTAAAATCATACGATGCCGGCAAATCATGGCTTATTGAAAAATGGGGAAATTTTTCTTTCAATGATATAGAAATGATTGATGACAATACTGGTTTTATTGCTGCAAACAATGGATATCTTTTAAAAACAATTGATGGTGGCAAGTCCTGGCAGGTCATTGAGTGGGAAAATATGACATCCAACTTTAATGCAATAAGTTTTTATAAAGATAAAGGGATTATAGTGGGCGATAGATCCTATATAATAACTTCAACTGATAAAGGCAAAACCTGGCAACTACAACAACTTAATGAAGGCAAATACAAGAAGACATACCTAAATTTCAACGATGTTCAGATAATTGATGATAATAACACTATTATTGTAGCTGATGAAGGTTTTTATTTAACCAGCACTAAAAATTTTACTAACTGGACTGCTCACAAGTTTAAAGATAACAATCTGTATGCTGTATATTTCATAAATGCAAACGAAGGTTTTCTTGCAGGAGAAAAGGCTGATATATATATAACTTTAGATGGTGGTGAAAAATGGATTGTAAAACAGCTTAAAGGTGAACGCATCAATGAACTTTCGCTCAATGCTAATCTATTCTGGGCAATTGGGAACAACAGTTTTCTCATGCTTTCAAAGGATATGGGAAAAACATGGCAGGGACTTAAGGGCAGTAGTATTTTAGTGTATTTATTGAATTTCTTTGCACCGTTCTTTTTTATCTGGATTTTATTCTTAATGTGTTATATGATACTGCCAAACACCAAAATACCACTCAAGCCCGCTGCAATAGGAGCATCATTTACCAGTGCCGTGTGGGTTATCTTTATTCTTTTGTTTATTGTATACATTAAAGCATTTGCCAAAAGTACATTTGCCATTTACGGTGCACTGGCTGCATTTCCAATATTTTTGCTGGTTGTGTACTCTTCAGCAGTCATCATTTTATATGGCGCCGAGATTTCCTACGTTTTGATGAACCCATTAAGCTATAAATATCTAAACAGGGCCCTGAAGGATAAAAAGGATGTCCATGTGTATTCCGCCATAGCACTGTTACACTATATATATAAAAAATTTGAATCAGGAAAAGGCGCCAGCAGCTTTCAAGAATTATTGCCCATGACACTAAATGATGTTGACCTACTTGACATGCTGTTAGACCTTTTTGTTAAGGAAAAGTTTGTGACACATACTGAAGACTTTGGTATTATTCCGGCAAATGCAAGTAAAAACATCAAAATAGCAAAGATCATTGATACCATTTACAGCATATCGCTGGAAATACCTGTTGCAAAACAGGATAAATTAAAATTGTATCTTGCTGATTTATTCAAGGATATGAAGCATTCAATTGAATCCATTGTAAAGGATAAAACCTTAGCTGATATAATTAATGCAACGGAGTGAAAAAAGCCCCCGC
>CALEUQ010000023.1 GCA_937920495.1 uncultured bacterium
GAAGCAATCTCGTCGGAAGCGCGGTGGCCCCTGGAAGGGGATTGCTCCGTCGCTGCGGAGTGGTAGCCTGTCCCCGACCGCGTCCCGACGAAGTCGGGAAGTCGGGACAATGACGGCGTCAATTTTTAACTGTTGAGTGTTGCATTAAAATTAACAGTGCCAACATTTTTTATTATTTTGTACAACTTTCCCACAATTATTGAATGAGGCAATAATCATAAATGTCATCAGATAAAAGGTTGTTTATCAGTTCAGGATAATATGTTTCAAGTTGGCCTGATATAGCATTTCGAAGTACCAATCCGTTGGATGCAAGTTCTTTATATCTATCATTACGTGCTAACATGGTAACATCATAACCAGCGTTAATAAGTTTTCCTGCAAAGATACTGCCAACTCCGAATATTAATATTCTCATGACTTTTGCCTTTAAAGTAAAGTAGTATAATTTGTTTGTCACATTATTACAATTTATCTCATAACGGCAATTTTTCAATCCAGATGTGCACAAAAGGAAAAATAAAGAAATGTGCTCATAAAATTTTTATTTGACACAATATCTGTTTTTACCATCCTGAAGGAGCGGAGTAATATCACGATTATTCTTGTAAATTTTATATAATGTGATACAGATTATTTCTATGATAAAAATTGGAACACGGGGAAGTGCTCTTGCACTGTGGCAGGCAAACTTTGTAGCATCGCAACTACACCAGGAGCATACAATAGTCACTATAAAGACAAAAGGTGACCGCATACAGAATGTGTCATTTGACAAGATTGAAGGCAAAGGCTTTTTTACAAAAGAACTTGAGGATGCCCTTCTGTCGGGAACTATTGACATGGCTGTGCATTCCATGAAGGACCTGCCAACCGATGACACTCATGGCCTTACTGTTGCAGCAGTTACCAAACGTGAAGATCCATCAGATGTTATTATTATTCGTCCTGAGGCATACCGCGCCAATCACTGGTTACCCATTAAGGAAAATACAAAGGTTGGCACAAGCTCATTACGACGCGTGGCACAGCTCAAACGCGTGTTGTCGTCATCTGAAGCAGTGCCACTCAGAGGCAATGTGCCCACGCGCATCAGGCGCCTGCGCGAAGGTACGTTTGATGCTATCATATTGGCCAGGGCCGGGTTAAAACGTTTGGGTGTTAACCTTTCAGGTTTTTACTCTATGGTACTGCCTTTTAGTTATTTTTTGCCTTCGCCCGGACAGGGTGCGCTTGCCATACAGGTGCGAGCAGATGACACACACGCAATTGATGCAGTACAACATCTTCACCATGAAGCAACAGCTAAAGCGGTGTGTGCAGAGCGACAGTTCCTGAAAGCTTTTGGTGCAGGATGTCATGTGCCACTTGGTGCGTTTGCACATTGCATGGATGATAGAATACTACTCACTGGCGTCATACTTTCGGTTGACGGAACACGGTATTTTCGCCATACTGTTGAAGATACGGATGCACTGCGTGCCGGCGATAGGCTTGCACGCTTTATGATTGAGCAGGGAGCAGAAAAACTATTATGAAACAAAATGGATTTGTATATCTGGTGGGTGCAGGTCCCGGTGACCCCGGGCTGATATCGCTCAAAGGAATGGAGGCCATTGCACAGGCTGATTGCATTATCTATGACTATCTTGCAAATCCAAAAATTTTACAGGATGTACGCGCCGAGTTAATTTATGTGGGAAAGCAGGGAAGTCAGCACACCCTGTCGCAGGAAGAGATAAACAGGCTTATTGTTGCAAAGGCCCGCGAAGGCAAGGTGGTGGTGCGCCTGAAGGGTGGTGATCCGTTTATCTTTGGTCGCGGCGGTGAAGAGGCAGAGGAATTGGTAGCGGCGGGGATAGCGTATGCGATAGTTCCTGGTATATCATCCTTTTATTCGGCATTAGCGTATGCCGGCATACCCATTACCCACCGTGATTATGCATCAAGCTTTGAGGTCATCACCGGCCACAGACGAGCTGATGGCACGGAGGACATCACATTGCCTGAATATAGCGCGCAGAAGACTTATACATTCCTTATGGGGATGAAAAACCTGGATGTGATCTGTTCACGACTGATACAGGAAAAAAAATTTCCACCTGAAACACCGGTAGCGGTGGTCACCTGGGGGACAATGCCACAACAAAAGGTGGCTACCGGCACACTTACTACAATTGCTGCAGAGGTGCAAAAGGGAGGATTAACACCACCGGCCATTATATGTGTTGGCAGAGTGGTGGAGCTCAGGGGCACATTGCGCTGGTACGACACATTGCCCCTATTTGGCAAAACAGTGGTGGTGACGCGAGCGCGAAAGCAGGCAAGCGTGCTTTCCAGACGGTTGTACCAATTAGGTGCGTATGTAGTGGAGTTCCCTACCATAGCAATAGAAAAATTACAGGAACTATCGCCCCTGCATAATGCATTAAAGAAATTGCATGAATATGATTGGGTTGTATTTACATCGCAGAATGCAGTGAGTATATTTTTTGATGAGATGTTTGCGCTGGGGCTTGATGCACGTGCGCTACAATGTAAGGTTGCAGCCATAGGGCCTGCCACTCGTGATGCCCTGCGCCGGTATGCCGTTGTTGCAGACCTTGTGCCGCCTGAATATGTTGCTGAAAGCCTTGTTGATGCATTTGGAGGTGTGGATGTTGCCGGAAAAAATATCCTGGTTCCCTGTTCGGTTAAGGCACGGCCTGCATTGACTAAAGGTTTGAAAGAGGCGGGTGCAATAGTTGATAGAGTGCACATCTATGATGCGGTCAAGCCACAGATTGATTCAGTATTGTTAGATGAAGTCAAAAAAGCTGATCTCATTACGTTTGCAAGCTCATCAACAGTGCGCAATTTTGTACAGATAGTGGGGAAGACAACTGCAACCATTGCCTGTATAGGACCAATTACTGCAGATGAGTGTATTGCACAGGGACTATCGCCGCACATTATTGCAAAGGAATATACTATTGATGGACTTGTGCAGGCAATAGTGGAGTATATAAAAAAATAGAAATTATTTTGGGAAGCATTTGTAAGTTATTTTTTTATGTGATAAAAAGATTTTATATATTGACAAATGCTTTAATTTGTATTACTATGTATTCATAATCAATACTGCTTCAAACCCATTATTTTGAAGTTGTGGAGGAATATAATGCCTAAAACCGTAACGTTACGTATAGATGATAAATTACTTCAAAAGTTAAAATTGTATGCTGAAGCAGAAAACAGAACTATATCTAATTTTATTGAAACTGCTACATTACGATACATAGAAAATAATGAATTGGTTGATGAATTTGAAATGGCTGAGATAGTAAGCAACCAAGAATTACTGCACCGATTAAAAAAAGGCAGCAGCGATGCAAAAAGAAAAAAAGGGAAATTTGTATAATTATAGAATATTTGAAACCAACCAATTCATTTTTGATCTTGAGAATATTCAAAAAAACATCAGGCAGAAAATCTATAGTAAGATTCAACAATATGTATATTCTCAATTGGGATTGAATCCTTTTTATGGTAAAAACATAAAAAAGCTTGTAAATTTTAAACCACTAACGTGGAGATATAGAATCGGCAATTACAGAATATTCTATGAGATTGATGACAAGGAAAAAATTGTTTATATTTTAACTATTGATATACGTTATAAAGCATATTGGATTGAAAATCATATGTCATTCAAAGCCTGATAACATCGGGCGAAGAATCTTGTATTAATAACGACAGGATCCTTCGGGGCTTTACCCCTCAGGATGACAAAGGATATATTTTAGGTTCAGGAGAGTTTTGATTATGGACAACACACAAAAAGTACTTGATGCATTTAAAAAATCAAAAGAGCCTTTGAATGCTTCCGCAATTGCAAAAATGACAGGGCTTGACAAAAAGGAAGTTGATAAAATTATGGAAAAGCTTAAAAAAGATGGTGTTATAATTTCGCCAAAGCGCTGTTACTGGACATTGAAGTAGATAAAGGAGCTGGTTATGCAACCATATTACAGGCCACGAAGGTTACGTGAAAAAGAGGTTATCAGAGATCTTTGTGCCGAAACTCTTCTTGATTATAAAAAGCTTATCATGCCTTACTTTGTGATTGAAGGCAGCCATATTGACCAGCCTATTGAATCAATGCCCGGAGTGCGCCGGCTTTCAATTGATAACCTTATCAGGACGCTGGAAGCTGATAGTGCGGTAGGAGTAAGGTCAATCATTCTCTTTGGTATTCCACACCACAAGGATGAAAAAGCAAGCGGCGCGTACGATGACAATGGTATAGTACAAAAAGCCTGCCAGGAAATCAAAAAGCATTTTGGCAGCACCATTCTTATTATTACCGATGTGTGCCTGTGCGAATACACCAGTCACGGTCACTGCGGTATGGTGATTGGTGGCTGTATAGACAATGATAGCACTCTTGATCTGCTGGCAAAGACTGCAGTATCACACGCGCAGGCTGGTGCTGATGTGGTTGCCCCATCGGATATGATGGATGGCCGCATTGAGGCAATACGAACTGCGCTTGATGAAGCTGGTTTTACGCATGTTCCTATTCTATCGTATGCGGCAAAATATGCATCGGCTTTCTATGGTCCATTCAGGGATGCGGCAGGTAGTGCGCCACAGTTTGGTGATAGGCGAAGTTACCAGATGGATTTCAGGAATGCGCGCGAAGCGTTAAAAGAGGTATATCTTGATATTGAAGAAGGTGCCGATATTGTGATGGTAAAGCCCGCTCTGGCGTACCTGGATATTATATCACTGGTGCGCCAATCAGTGGAGGTGCCGGTGTGTGCGTATAACGTTAGCGGTGAATACTCAATGGTGAAAGCTGCCTCAACACTTGGCTTTGGCGATGAAGCGCGGTTAGTGCGTGAGATTATGACTGCAATTTTTAGAGCTGGTGCTGACATGGTGATATCCTACCATACTGTTGATATATTAAAAAATAAATGGTTTGATTAGGGGGTTGCATGGCACTTAACACATCGCGATCAGGCGAGCTGTATGTAAAAGCATGTACCTTGCTGCCGGGTGGTGTAAATTCGCCGGTGCGTGCATTTCGTTCAGTGGGTGGGCATCCGCTGTATTTTAAGCTGGGTAAAGGCAGCCATATTATAGATGAAGACGGCAATGATTTTATTGATTACTGCATGTCGTGGGGGCCGCTTATCCTGGGGCATGCTGATAACGATGTGGTCAAAGCCATACAGAAGGTAGCAGAAAACGGTACAAGCTTTGGTGCACCACATGAAGGGGAGATAAGCATCGCAGAGATGGTGGTGAATGCATTTCCATCAATAGAAAAGGTGCGTTTTGTTAACTCGGGTACAGAGGCAACGATGAGCGCTATAAGGCTTGCGCGAGGATTTACCGGTAAAAGCAAGATAATAAAGTTTGATGGATGCTACCATGGACATGCTGATCACCTGCTGGTTGCCGCTGGTTCAGGCCTTGCCACTTTTGGTATGCCTGATTCTGCTGGCGTCACAAAGAATGCTGCTAAAGACACCATAGTGGTGAAATATAACGACATAGATGCACTACATCAGGTACTATCGCACAATGATGATATTGCCTGTTGTATTATGGAGCCTGTATGCTGCAACTACGGACTCATTCTTCCGGAAAATGATTACTTGCATAAGGTGCGCCAATTGTGTACGCAGCACAACGTGCTTCTTATATTTGATGAAGTTATCACAGGTTTCAGGCTTGCTCGCGGTGGTGCGCAGGAACGATTTGGAGTACATGCTGATATTACCACATTGGGTAAGATTATTGGCGGGGGCCTGCCGGTGGGTGCGTATGGTGGTAAAGCTGAGATTATGGCAAAGGTTGCACCTGATGGACCGGTGTATCAGGCAGGGACGCTTTCGGGCAATCCAATTGCTGTTGCAGCTGGTATTGCAACACTGCAAAAGCTTGTGCCATCGGCATATCAAAAGCTTGAGGAACTGGGAAAATATTTTGAAGAGCAGATGAAGCCAGTTGTTAGTCGATACAACGGCAAGATGCTCTTTGTGCGTTTTGCATCAATTTTTGCATTGTACTTTTCTAAGGATGAAACAATCACCACAGTTGATCAGGTAAAGGAAAGCAACATGCAGCAGTTTGCGCAATTTCACCGATTGATGCTTGAACGCGGTGTATACCTTTCTCCGTCAGGATATGAGGTTGGATTTTTGTCATTAGCTCATTCAAAGGATGATATAGATGCAACAATAAAGGCTATTGATGAATCGTTAGCTCTTGTTTTAGGATAACCGTTTATCCTGTGGCAGGGCTATTCTAAATATAACAGTATTTTTCTTTAGTTCCGGAGTAATGATGCCACCATGAAGCATAATGATGCGCTGAGCAATACAAAGATTAAATGTTTCAATGTTGGAACGGGTTGTGTAAAACGGGTCAAAGATATATGGTAAATCTTCTTCTGCAAGTATATCAGTGGTAAATATAAAAGTGATAATAAACTCATACACACTGTCATGGCATTGCATGGTGAGGGTTTCCCCTTGTGCATGCTGAGAAATAAATTCAATGATGCGGGTTAATGCAAAGCGCAGGCGGTCGTAGTCAACGTACATGTGGTAGTGTTTACCATCTTCTACTGTTATGCGTAGATCTTTATTAAACTGTTTTGCCGCTGCAATAAATGTTGGTTTTTGTTCATTTAAAAATTTTACTATATCGTACGCTGAAAGCTGCACTCGTTTAAGGTCGCCCATCTCTTCAATTTGCTGTGTAAGGTAGTTGAGGCGTTCAGCGTTTTCAACTATATAGGTCAAAAATTTTTTTGCTTCTGCATGGTCAATCCCTTCTTCACACTTACGAATTAAAAGATTGGCATATCCGCCAATTGAAACAAGTGGGTTGCGAACTTCGTGGGCAATTGAATCAGCTAACTGCTTTAATGACTCAAAACGGTCAAAGTAATTTTTACGTATCTGCGTAATAAGTTGTTGCTGCTGGCGGTGCATCGTAAATATGCGTGTGGTATCAGCTATTACAAACGCAATCAAAAAAGAGTCATTATCATTGATGGCCAATATGTTAATTTTGTAATGATGGATTTTATTGTTGGTTTTTATGCTGATATGTTCTGTATGAGTTTTACCGGGTTCAATAGAGTGTACAATATTCTGAATCTTATTGTTTTCCAGGATAATGGTCTTGGCATCTTTTGTTACAAACTTTTCTGCCTTTTCATTGTTAAATATGACATTGTAATTGTTACCATCAAGAATAAGTATCCCATCATTCACCAGGTCAAACAGATTGATGAGTTGTGAAGAAGGTTTCAGCATAAAATAAAGTATATAATAAAAACTCTAGAAGGTCAATTAAAAATGCAGTTATCTATCAAATCGATATAATCCGGCTTGTTTTGCCCACATAACAGCCTGATCATATTCCTGTATGGTGATGCGTCTGCCCAGGCATTTATGCGTATGTGCACGGTATTCAGGGTGGTACTGAGCCATAATGTTAACGTATGTATGTGATGAAATGTTCGATAGTTCCTTAAACACAAGGTCACTGCGGGCTATATTTTCTGGCATGACTAAATGGCGTACCAGCACACCACTTTTTGCAATGCCTTTTTCAATCACAAGGTCCCCAACCTGGCGATGCATTTCCTTAAGTGCGGCAATGGCTTTACGGGGATAATCCTTTGCACCACTCAGTTCCTGTGCAACTGCAGCATCCATATATTTGAAATCGGGCATATAAATATCAAATATGCCAGCTAATAATTGTATGGTTTCAACTGAATCGTATCCACCAGAATTATATACCAGTGGAACAGTAAGGCCGCGTTCAATAGCAACTGGCAATGCTTCAACAATTGCATGAATAACATGGGTGGGACTGACAAAATTAATATTGTGGCATCCTTTTTGCTGCAGTCGTATCATCATATCTGCTAATTCTTCAGGCTCAACTTCTCTTCCGTTTGGCATTTGTGATATCTCCCAGTTCTGGCAGAATATGCAGGATAGATTGCAATTGGCAAAGAATATAGTGCCAGAGCCGTATTTACCTACAAGGCATGATTCTTCACCAAAATGTGCATGATATGAAGCAACTAATGCTTTTATACCTGTACGGCATTTGCCGGTGTTCACACGCCTATCAACCTTGCACTCGTGAGGACATAACGTACAGCAAGTAACGATTGCTTTTAGCGCTTCAATACGTGTGTACAGCTCTTTGCTGTTATATAACGCTATGTATGCTGGATAGCTCATAGTAAATAAATATTTATTAATCTATTTTTTGTTGATTCATTCCGACGGTTTGTTGCATTCGTTATTGTATTGATATATTATGGTTCAATTATAAATATAAATAATGTAAAAAATATTGAGAAAAAATTACAAAAAAACTAAAAAATTTTTCCACAATTTTTTAAATTTTTTCCTGCTCAAGCGTATGTATATATAAAAGCATCATGTGTTCAGTAGCACTGCATTTGATAGCGCAGCTGTTTATTTTAAAATGCTTTTATTTATACAACGAGGTATCTATG
>CALEUQ010000024.1 GCA_937920495.1 uncultured bacterium
AAAAATCATTGACAAATTTTTATTTATAACGGACGTTCGATATAAATAAATTATTTTACTGGAGGTTGATATCTCAATGAAAACATACGAATATGATGCAATTATAGTTGGAACTGGTCCTGGAGGGGCAACCGTTGCCCGTGAACTATCGAAAAAAAAGAAAAAAGTGCTGATGCTGGAAAGAGGCTCTGATGCTGCCATTAAAGGCACATACCTGCAGGCAGCATCAATGTTTATGCCGGGTAAAGGCACACTGTTTACCTATGGTGGGCTTGCTATGGTGCGCGGCATTACTATGGGAGGCAGCTCAATATTTTACTATGCCACAGCGTTTCCACCGCCCGTTGCAATGCTAAAAAAATACGGCATAGACATAACAAAAGAGATAGAAGAATGTAGAAAAGAACTGCCTATAGCACCACTCAAAGATGAGCTTATTGGCCCCATGGCAAAGCGCATAATGCAAAGCGCCCGTGAGCTGGGGTATCAGTGGGACAAGCTGCCAAAGTTTGTGTTTCAGGATAAGTGCAGAGCTAATTGCGACAAATGCAATTTAGGATGCCCCTATGGTGCAAAGTTTAATGCACGGATGTGGGCGGAAGATGCTGCAAAGATGGGTGCAGAGCTTATTGTGAATGCAAAAGTTGAAAAAGTGCTTTTTGATGGCAGACGTGCCATCGGTGTGGAATACACAAAAGGCCACAAAAAAGAGAAGGTGTATGGAAACGATATCATCATTGCAGCAGGAGGTATTGGCTCGCCAATCATCTTGCGAAATAGCGGCATCAAGGGAGCAGGGTTTGATTACTTCTTTGATCCACTCATCTGTGTAATGGGTACTGTAAAGGATATAAAAGGTGGCAGGGAATTCCCAATGGCAACAGGCCATCAGTTTGTGGAAGATGGCTATGTTATGACGGATATGACTGTGCCAAAGCTTTTGTATCAGGCGTTTAGCGCTGAGGTGCTGCGCTTTGACCGGTTGTGTTCCCATAGCCATACACTTCAGATTATGATTAAAGAAAAGGATTCACTGGGTGGCTATCTCACTGATAAAGAAGGAGTGCGAAAGCGACTTGCATTTGATGACAGAAAGAAACTTATGCATGGCTATGAACGAGCAAAAAATATATTAAAGAATGCTGGGGCAAAACATATTTTTAAAACATGGTACGTGGCAGCGCATCCTGGCGGTACGGTGAAGATAGGTCATCTGCTTGATAAAAATTTGCAGACTGAAAAAGAGCATTTGTATGTGTGCGATTGTTCGGTAATACCTGAAGCCTGGGGATTGCCACCGGCATTGACGCTTTATAGTTTAGGCAAGCGTCTTGCAAAGCACTTAGCAAAGTCAAAATAAAATATTTGTAATAATAGATATGGGGTAACAAATGCCAAAAGTTGTCAATCGCGATGCATACCGTGATGAGCTTTTATCGGGATGTTTTTCGTTGTTTGCACGGTATGGGTATGACAAGATTACCATGCGCAGGATTGCACAGGTGCTTGGTGTATCAACGGGGACGCTGTATCACTATTTCCCCAATAAGCAGGCAATAATAAAGGCGCTTTTTGATTGGGTAATGCGTACCAACGTTGGTGATGCATTGAACAGAGTGCGCGATAATGATGATATGAATGAAAGAATAGAAATAACAAGGGAGTTCTGGAAAGAGTATGGCGACTATTATCAAAAGGTGATGTTGCTTGCATTTGATCTGTTGCGTAACAGCAGCGTAGATGAAAATGAGAACATATTTTCTCAATTTGCACATACATATAAAGAAGCCATGGTTAAGCTTTTTGATATATCGTATGAGTTTTCAGAACAGCTGTTTTTAATTTTTCTGGGTTCAGTGTTTCACTCAATATTAACGCCACATCATTATTCATACGCGCACACAGTTGATAGAATCGTAGATCTTATTAAAAATGAAAAGGGGCTCAAAAAGACTATTACGGGCAAAGATAAAATGATTACGATTACGCGTGTGCGATAGTTACTGTGTAGTAGTGGCATGATTATAATTGGAGGCTTTACCAATGAAGAATCAATCTCTTTCTGCCGTATGGATGAAGCTTGTAACTACAAGGGAAGGGAAACATATCCTTCATCAATCCATCACAGCTTTTTTTACACAGTGGGCACATGGCAGCCTGCTGAAACGAATCATTGCAAAAGTGATATCGATGTGTATTACACCTTTTGTAAAAAAAGTATCAACCGATAGCACATTGAAAGACATACTTGACGATGAACACTGGTGGAATGAGCTTGGCGATAGCGTGCGTAACATAATCGCTAACAATGATATGGCTGTGTTGAAACAGTATACTGAGGCTGTGAGTATCCATGCACCAAAGGTTACAGCTAAAGTTGCAGATGATATATGGATGTATCCAGCTAAAGTATTAACGCTTCTTGCGTGCATACCGTCTGTGGCAAATTGTATGATTCGTTGTGTCAATACATCATTACAGCCACTCAATAATCAGGCACCTGATCTTCTGGCTGATGTTGTCAATTCGTTATTAAAAGACATTGATGTGGAGGCATTAGGTTGTACAGCCAATCAAATCTGTGAACTGCTGCGCAAGTTTGATACTGGTGATGAACTTATAAAAGAATCTGCTTCAACGCCATTTGAACAATCAGTGAAACGTATTTCTGGTGCTATGTTATCAGGGTTGGAGGCTGACACCAAGCAAGAGGTTTTTAACAGTTTACTATCGCTCAAAAATAAAATTACTGGTGGCATATTTGAAAGCCTGAATGAAGATCATGATGCGCTCAATATGCTTATAAATTTTATTATTTTGAGTAAACTGCACACCATTCAGACTGCGCGCAAATTTTTAAACAATTACAGTACACATGAAAATCTTCTGGATTTTCCTGTTGAAGAAGTTGCGCATTTCATTAATGAGCTGCTGCGCTTTATCGTTATTGTGCGTAGCACTAATAAGCCGTTGTTTGATTCATTACTCAACCGCTTTGCTCATGCGTTAGACACCGCTGCATTTCAGGATTTCATTACACAGGCAGGTAATGAATGTTTTACTGCCCTGCAACCAGTGCTTGTTAAAGTTTTTCCGTTTGTGCTTTCATGCTGGGCAACGCTTTTACAGGAAGAAGATGAAACCATGATGCAAGCACGCAAGGCGTTTGCACGTGCACTATTGAAAGATGTGGAGGTTGACAATGTTTGATGAGTTTCGCCAAATAGCACAATCCATTTCAAATGAGTACATACAGAATGAAAAGAAGAAAGGTAGTTTGTGTATTGGCTATACATGTTCATATTTCCCTGAAGAGATTTTACATTCCTTAGGTATACTACCGTACCGCATTAAGGGAATTAATGTATCGTCGCTTTCTGTTGCTGATGCTGCGTTTGGGCCATTTATATGCAGCCATCCTAAGTGTTTGTTGCAGCATTTTGCTGATGGAGATTATTCATTTCTTGATGGAATCATTGTTACGCCGGGTTGCGATTCCATGCGCAGGATTGATGAGTGTATTCGTAAAACTGCGGTTAATTTAGATTTGCCTGTAGTGCCGCCATTTTTCTTCCACTATGCTGTGCCGCATAAGATTACTGAGTACAGTATAAAATGGCTTGTGGAAGAATTGCAGCGGTTTATTGATGAGGTAACAAAGCATTTTTCGTTATCGTTTTCGTATGATGCACTCAAACAATCCATACGCTTTTATAATCAGTTGCGAGCAAAGATTGAAAAGCTTAATTCTCTTCGTATGGAACAGCCACCGGCAGTAAGCGGTGCTGATGCGGTTGCTGCGTTTGTTGCAGGTTTATCAATGCCTCGCGAAATTTTTTTACAAAAATTAGACGCATTCCTATCGCACCTTGAAACACAACCATATAATAATCGTGTGCGCTTGATGCTCATTGGAAGTGCCAATGATGATGTAGAGCTGCTTTCTCTAATTGAAAATGATAATGCTGTTGTGGTTGCCGATACTTTATGCTATGGTCCACGGCTTGAGATTGATTATGTTGATGAAGTGGATGAGCCATTGCATGCTCTGGCAGTCAGGTATCTAAATCACAGCCATTGCCCGCGTATGTATGGAGGATATAAGGAGCGTAAGGCAAAGGTTGTGGAAGCAATAGCAAAAGCTCGTGTAGACGGTGTAATCTTGCAGAATATTCGATTCTGTGATCTACACGGAGCTGAGAATGGATTGCTTGAGCGTGATCTTGAACAGATGGGTGTACCATGTTTGCGATTAGAACGCGAATACGGCCCGTTAGCTGATTATGAGCGCATGAGGATGCGTATTGATGCATTTATAGAACGCATGGAAGTAAGGAGGTATGTATGCGACAGGCCTTAAAACAATATAAATTTGACTGGATGTTGTGGCGTACGTATGAAGCCGGTTCAAAACTTTTGGCGGGAACAGCGCAGGAATATGATATTGCATTACGCTATATACCATATTTTAAAGACCCTGTAAAAGAGGTTTACAAAGCAAAAGCAGGCCAGCTGTTTTTAGAAATGACAGCTACATACCTTGATAATATTGTAAACGCACACCAGCGTGGCAAAAAGACATGCATGACCACATTCTGTTTTTCGCCTGCAATATTGTATGCACTGGATATTGTGCCAGTAACGCTGGAATTGCTGACAGTTATGATGACATTTTTATATAAGCGGGGAACTTTTGAATTTTTAGATTACTGCAATGAAGTAGGATTTACGGAAACATCGTGTTCTTCGCAGCGTGGTTCCATGGGTGCATTGTTGGCTGATCTTGGTACACCAATTGATATGGTAGTGACTGATTCGCCCGGTGTGTGCGATACCAATGCAAATGCATTTTCTTTTTTTGCAGCATATAAAGATGTGCCATTCTTTCAGCTCAATATGCCGCCATGGCTGGTGGAAGAACGCGTAACTGAGTATCACGTACAGGATTATAAAGCACTTGTTGCATTTTTAGAAGAGCAGAGCGGGAAAAAACTTGATGAAGACCGCCTGCGCCAGATTCTAAAAGAACTGCAAAAACAGGATGAACTCATCAATGAGCTTGAGCAGTACTTATGCTACAAGCCATTACCATTACCTGTTACCACATGCCTTTTTATCTATGCAGGGCGCTTCATGTTTGCCGGCATGCCTATCTATACACGTTTACTTGAGCTACTTGTTGCTGAAGGCAGGGAAAATGTTGCATTACATAAACAGGGAATTAATACATCGCATGAAAAATCACGGGGGTTTTTTTGCTACATAGATCACTATACGCATAGCTTGCGGTTGTGGCAGATGCTTGAAGAGCTTAATATTGGATATGCAGGAAATATTCTGAGCCATTTCTGGGCACAGAGCAATCCACCGGTAGTTAAGTACAATTGCCCGGAATCTGCGTACTCCATAAATACCAATACACTGGAGGATATGCTTACAAGTATTGCAGCCATCAATTCGCGCATGCCAATGATAAAGTCTATACGTGGTCCGTATGATTCGCCGTACATGTGGCTGCAGGATACACTGGCTCTGGCAAGCATGTATCAGGCTGATTTTATTGTCTACAATGGTACGCCGGGCTGCCGCAATACCTGGGGCATGGTTAAGTTACTGGCACAGGACACCGAAAAGGCAGGTTTCCCCACACACATTATGTATGCTGATGCATTTGATGATCGCGTGCAGTCATGGGATGCAACACGTGATCGCTTTGAGGAGTTTTTACGCGTAAGGAGGCTTATATGATTGTTGCTGGCTGTGACATTGGTTCGCTTACTACTAAGTTAGTGTTGTTTGATGGCAAAAAGGTCATTGCATCATCCATCATTAAATCAAAGCCCAAACCTGAAGATGGAGCATATGAAGCATTGGAGCAGGCATGTGCGATAGCAACTGTTAATCAGACTGATATTGTGTATTGCGTAGGCACCGGCTATGGACGCAAACGTGTTCCCTTTGCACAGGACAATGTATCGGAGATATCGTGCCACACAAAAGGCGCATTTTATCTGTATCCTAATGTGCGCACCATCATCGATATTGGTGGGCAGGATTGCAAAGTTATCTCGCTTAATGACAGAGGTGAGGTTGATCGTTTTGTGACCAATGACAAGTGTGCGGCGGGAACAGGCCGCTTTCTGGAAGTGATGGCTAAGGTACTGAAGGTTGAATTACAGGAACTATCGAACATGGCCAAAAAAGGAAATGATGCCATAACCCTGGCATCAGCATGTACGGTGTGGGCGCAGGCTGACGTTATAAAATATCTTAATGAAGGAATGCCAAAGGAGAATATTGCATTAGGAGTGTGCAAATCCATGGCAAAAAGGGTGGGAGTGCTGGTTAATCAGGCACGTATCAAACGTGATGTGTGCATCACAGGCGGTGTGGCAAAAAATACTGCAGTTGTAAAAGAACTGGAAAGCTTACTGGGAGTAACAATTTTAAAAATTACAAATGTTGATCCGCAGCTTACAGGGGCACTTGGGGCTGCATTATTTGCATATCAAAAAGCTGGAGGTGTATGATGATTGTAGCCGGGTGTGATATTGGTTCTACAACAGCAAAGGCTGTGATACTTGATGATACCAATATAATCGCAAAGGTTATACTTCCTGTTGAAGGTAGTCCAAAGGATGCGGCAGAAAATTTACTGGCTGCGGTAGAAAAGACAACTGGTATACACTCATCTTCTATAGAAGCGTGGTGTGGTACCGGCTATGGGCAAAAGAATATCCCCTTTGCTACAATAGTTGAATCTGAGATAGTGTGCCATGCAAAAGGCATTCAGTTTATTGACCCTGCGGTGCGTACTATCGTTGATATTGGGGGACAGGATGCCAAAGTATGCCGCATTGACGCGTATGGCAATGTACAGCGATATGTGTATAATGATAAATGTGCGTCTGGCACCGGAAGGTTTTTAGAAATCACTGCTGATGTACTGGAAGTGCCTATTACTGAATTGTCTACTCTTGATGCAAAAGGTGTAAAAGATGTTACGCTTTCCAATCAGTGTGTGGTGTTTGCAGAAACGGAAGTGATTTCGCTGCTAAATGCCGGTGAAGATATGGGTAATATTGTGAAAGGTCTGCACAAAGCATTGGCATCGCGTGTGGCGGCGCTAGCGCTGAGTATTGGAGTTGAGGAAAAGATTGCATTTACCGGTGGAGTGGCGCACAATGCAGGTATGGTTGGTGCACTTGAACGTGTGCTTAAAACAAAATTGGTAGTACATGAATATTGCCAGATAATGGGTGCGCTTGGTGCAGCGTTACTGGCACGAGAAAGGGTGCAAAACCGTGTTGCATCATGAAATAAAAAGTTTGTTAGAGTATGCGCACACTCATGATAACGCAACAATATATACTATAAAGAATGAAACACCGTGGCATGAGGTTACACATGCTGCAATGATATTCAAAGACGAGATAGGAAGTCAGCTGGGTGGTCCTTATGGGTCTGTAATGCTGAATTGTTTGTATGATAATGTTGTCGATGGCAGGTTAACATTGCTTGGTAGCGAATATCTGCAGCCACAATCAGTGTGGGGCAGGCTCACACTGGTGAACGCGGCAATAGATGATGAGGAAAGTTATTACAGCTATATGCAGCAGTTGATGCTTGTGCCTGTACGGCACTCAATGGAAGGAGTTATGATACGCATACAGCCTTCTGAGTATAAGGAGTGGATAAGAATACATAAGGATCATGTAAAAACGCATAACATTATTCAATTTTTTTCCAGGCTATATAATTGGTACAGACAGTTGCCGTGGATAAAAGCTGTTGAATTTGTAGGTATAACATCATGCAGTGATGATATTGCCTTACTACAGCCACTTGTTGAAAAACACACACACATCATTAAAGCATTTGAAAAGCGCCTTAATGAGGACATAAAAAGCTGTAACACCTGTGACAATAATGCAGTGTGTAACACAATAAACTCGTTATTCCAAAAGGGATGAT
The DNA here is from genome assembly GCA_937920495.1 of uncultured bacterium. Classification (GTDB taxonomy): domain Bacteria; phylum Spirochaetota; class UBA4802; order UBA4802; family UB4802; genus UBA4802. The sequence goes on from CALEUQ010000024.1 coordinate 7,975, forward strand.
TGTCATGGAGAATGTAACAAAGGTTATTGCATTTTGCGGGAAGGGTGGAGCAGGTAAAACATCACTATGTGCCCTTGCAATCAAATATCTTACTGAACGCAAAAAAAGAGTGCTTGCCATTGATGCTGATCCGGCAGGTGGCCTTTCGTGGGCACTTGGTATAACGCCTGCCAGGACTCTTGATGATCTCAGGATATCATTACACAATATTATAAACGATAAGGAACTGCGTACAGGTGATGAGCTTTATGAGCTTGCAAACTATGAGCTGCTTGCAAGCCTTGTGGAACACACAGGTTTTGATTTTTTGGCTGTAGGCAGGCCCGAGTCCGAAGGCTGTTTCTGTAGCATTAATGGTTTTCTGCGCCATTGTGTTGGTAAACTTATAGAGCATTATGAATATGTATGTATTGATGGCGAGGCAGGGCTTGAACAGGTCAATCGCCGAGTGCTTGAAACAGTGACGCATTTAATCATAGTTAGCGACACGTCCAGACGTAGTATTGACATAGCGCATAATCTTTTACTGCTGGCACAAAAGCGCACACAAACCATGCACTGTGGTATTATTATCAATAAATTGGGCGATAGTAACTGTGAAACAGGCCAGTTGCCTGTATTAGGAATGTTGCCAGTATCACAAACCATTGCATTGTATGATACCCGGGGAAAAAGCCTTCTGCAGTTAAGTGATAGTGACGAATATTATCAAAAACTAAAAGAAGTACTAATCCAATTTATACAATAAAACTAACATTTTTCTGGATTTTTGGAAATAAGATTATCCATTAAAAAGGTATTTCATATTTACGTTAATTCCTTATGAATAAAAAAATCTACTGGCAACAATAGTATTGCATAATAAGATTGTTTCAATTAAAAATCCGCAGTGCATGTTTCGTTGTTATAGCCCACTATATGTATCCTTGAAAACAAAAATTCCCGAAAAGGGTGGCAGTATTGCTACAATAACGCAACGTTAGATAATATGTAAGGATGCATCAATCAATAGTTTGTAATCCAATTCTTAACAATCGTTGCTTCACATTGTAAGTGCAACAGTATACTCTGTTACAACTATCCCTTTACCGTTTGCTTGCCTTCTGTAATAAATAATCCTTCCACGGCGGGCGTTCCCAAATAACATCATTTATGGCTACCTGTGATGATATAAAAAAGCACGATTGCTGAGCTTGCCGAAGCATGGTTGCTGAGCGTGTCGAAGTACGCCGTACATCCCTGTACGGCACGTGTATAATACCTTTTCTAACTATTAATATTTGCATTGGAATTAAAAGCATCTACATTGTTTCGTATTTTGTATAATTTTTTCAAAATTACACAATGAGCCTGATTTTTTATTTGACATTTCTCTTATCGTATTACTTACACTGATCTACTATACTGCACCTAAACATACATACTACTATGGGAGGAAACCATGAATATTGAGACTACTACCTGTATTTCTGTGGAACATATAGAACTGATGAAGTTTTATTCCAAGCACTACAATATCTCGCAACGCACATTTTTATCCGGACTTGTGAGCTTTGCCGCGCAATTGGAAAAGGAGGATGTAAAATCATTCAAACAGCTTTCCTATCGTAAAAAAGGAACACACTGGAAGCGATTTCATCTGGTATTATTTGAGGATGAGTATGAGTTTTTTATGGATGTGAAGAAGCTGTGGAAGATGTCGCTTGCCAAGATTATTGCGTTTTGTTTAGATAATGTACTGGATGAATTTTTAGCAGTGCTTGATAGCATGGGAGAAGATGATTATACCGATAACTATCGGTACTCAGGCTACACATTTAGCGTATATCGTGTATATGGTATAGTATGTTGTAAATTTTTCTGGGGCCCGGACCCCAAAATCATAAAAAAAGCCAAACAATTAGGCCACATATAACAAATTAGTTGCACTTTTATTCTATTTATTAAAAGATAATACATTAAAATTATTTTGTGGATGATAAAGTACGCATCCGGCAGACAAAGGTATGGTTTAAGTTTAGCATGGGTTCAATTTTTTTGGTATATATACTTATCATCTTTACATATAGTTTTGACATTCAATTTATTTTTATAGTTTTCTCAATATGAATATGAGGAATTATAATGAACGATAGTATTCTGTATAATGACATTATCGATGATATTAACATTGCAGTATTTATTACTAAACAGGATGGCACAATATTTTATGTGAACAACTTTGCCTGCACACTATCAGGATATTCCAAAGAAGAACTTTTAACCATGCACATTCACGACATAAGTGCTCCTGATTTTACAGAGCTTTTTATCAAAAATATTAAAAAGCTTAACCGTAACGAATCATTAATAATTGAATACGCTCTCAAGAAAAAGGATGGGGAGAACATACCAGTTGATATAATTTTGCATTCTATTACTCATAAAGATACAGGTTACATAGCTATTGAAGTACATGATAGTACCAAGCATAAAAACTTTGAAACATCCCTACATGAAAGTGAGGCACTGTTGAAATTAATAACCGATAATATTTTAGATATTGTCTGGATAGTAAATTTAAAATTTGAGCCGTTATATGTTAGTAAGGCTGTTGAACATATTCTTGGATTTGGTTTAGAAGAATATCTCAGTAGAAGAGTTGTAGATAGATATCCACCAGAAGTATTACAAGAAATGTATGCACAATTATTGGAGGAGCTTGAAAATGAGCAAAAACCAGATATTGATAAAAACAGGACAAAGATAATTGAAATACAGGAATTTAGAAAAGATGGTTCTTTGGCTGATTTAAGTGTGCATGTAAAGTTCTTGCGTGATGAAAATGGAAAACCAAATGCTATTATAGGTATATCAAGAGATATCTCTGATAAAAAAAAGATTGAGACTGCTCTTAAAGAAAGTGAAGAAAAATTCCGCATTTTAGCGGAATCAACGCCAATGACTATTATGATGTATCAGGATGATAAATGGATTTATGCCAATCCGGCAGCTCGAGCCCTTTTAGGATATTCAGAAGAGGAATTGTGTGCTATGAACTTCTGGGATGTGGTCCATCCAGATGATAAAGCACTCATAAAAGAACGTGGTAGTAAGCGACAAAAAGGTGAAAATGCAGAGGTAGGGTATGAGTTTAGAGTTATTGATAAAAGTGGTGCAATAAAATGGGTATTGTTATATGGTGCAACTGTAACGTATAAGGGGAAACCTGCAGGATTAATATCAGTATTGGATATAACCGAAAGAAAAAAAATAGAAGAGGAAAGAAGACAATTACAGGAGCAGCTATTGCATTCTCAAAAGATGGAGTCAATTGGGACGCTTGCTGGTGGTGTGGCGCATGAATTTAACAATATGCTTAATATTATTGCAGGACATGCGGAGCTGGCATTATTAAATATACCAGATGGAAATCCTGCGCGTTCTGATGTTGAAGAAATAAAGAGAGCAGCACAAAGATCTGCAGAGATAACAAAAAAATTGCTGACATTTGCACGAAAGCAGGAAGGAAATATAGCTTTAGTGAATATAAACACAGTAATTGATTCAATGATCGAAATGATTAAGAGACTTATTGGTGAGAATATACAGCTTGTATGGAAGCCTGTGAATAAGGAACTATCGGTTACAATTGATGACGTAAGTATTGATCAGATACTTATTAATCTGACCGTAAATGCCCGTGATGCCATCATTGATCAAGGGATTATTACAATATCCACAAATGTGGTATCAATTGGTGATCAGGTAGCATTACAGCATGACGTATTGCCTGGTGAGTATGCGTTAGTAGAGGTGGCTGATAACGGTATTGGCATGGATAAGGAAACAATGCAACTTATATTTGATCCATTTTTTACCACAAAAGAGGTAGGTAAAGGAACAGGTCTGGGATTATCGACTGTATATGGTATAGTAAAGAATCATGGCGGGTTTATTGATGTACACAGTGAAAAAGGGAAAGGTACAACATTTAAAATTTATATACCACTATTCGTTGAAAATAGAGAATATGCACGATACCATGACGATGCTGTGCAGTATCTGTTTAGAGGCACTGAAACCATTCTTATAGTAGAAGATGAAGTATCCATTCTAAAAATGATAAAAAGAATGCTAGAGATTTTAGGATACACCGTATTGGATGCAGGCGATCCATTTGAAGCGCTGGAAATTGCCAAAAATTATATTGGGACAATACATCTTCTGATAACTGATGTTATTATGCCAAAAATGAATGGTGTTGATCTGTCCAAACTTGTTTCTGCCATGCATCCAAAGATCAGAGTATTGTTCACATCAGGATATTCTGCCGACGTACTTTTAAAACATAATATTAATACCAGTGATATCAATTATTTAAGGAAGCCTGTTTCATTTGCCTCATTGGCAGCTACTGTAAGAACAGTTCTTGATAAGTAAAATCACATTTCGGTAAGCATTTTTTTGATTTCACGCTTCAGTATTTTGCCAACACCACTTGTGGGCAACTGATCCATAAATACAATGAGCTTAGGCACTTTGTATGGTGCAACATGCTCTTTCAGATATTGAAGGATTTTTGCTTTTTCTTCCTCTGATTTCTGTATCCCCGGTTTTAACACTATTGCACAACCAACGCGCTCTGACCCCGGACGCTCTGGATCAGGTATGCCAACAGAAGCTGCAATTTCAATATCAGGATGCTGAGCCAGCACCTCATCAAGTTCACGGGTGAATACCTTAAATCCAGAAACAATGACCATGTCCTTGACCCTGTCAACGATATAGAAATATCCGTCTTCGTCCATCTTTGCAACATCACCGGTATACATCCAGCCATCCTTAATAGCTTTTTTAGTTTCATCGGGTTTATTGTAGTAGCCTTTCATCAACTGAGGTCCGCGGATAACTATTTCACCGGTTTCGCCAATCTTTGCAAGATGACCAGTTTCAGGATCAATGAGTTTAACATCAGTGTCGGAGATGGGCATTCCAATTGAACTTGCTTTTTTTGTGCCATAGCGGGGATTGCAAATCATTACCGGTGACATTTCGGTCATACCATACAATTCAATGAAGTTGCCTTCGCCAATGATTGCTTCCAGTGACTTGATGTATTCAGCGGGGAATGGGGCAGCAGCGCTCAGGCACCACTTTAAATGGCTTTTAAGATTAAGCTTTTTAAATGCAGGTTGTTTTAACAGTTCAAAATAAACTGTTGGTACATTTACCACAAACGTGGGTTTATATGTTTTAA
>CALEUQ010000025.1 GCA_937920495.1 uncultured bacterium
ATTGTTGATAAACTTGTGTTCAGTAAGGTACGGGAAAAGCTAGGCGGCAGACTTAGATTTGCGTTTTCTGCAGCAGGCAGTTTGCCAGCTGACTTGTGTAAGGTGTTTATGGCTATGGGTATCAGGATTTATGAAGGTTACGGTGCTACTGAAACCTGCAATACTGTTAATCTGAACCTGCCACATAAGATATTGCCCGGGTATGTTGGTCCGCTGTGCAATGGTGTAGAAGGGCGTGTGGCAAGTGATGGCGAATGGCAGGTGCGCGGTGATAATATATTCTTACATTACTGGAATAATCCTGAAGCTACAAAAGAGGCGTTTACTGAAGATGGTTTCTATAAAACAGGTGACATTGTCCAGATGGGACCTGACGGATATATTAAGATTGTGGATAGGAAAAAGGGAATAATGGTTCTGGATACTGGCAAGAATATCCCATCTGCAAAGATAGAAAGTTTATTTTCCGTTTCACGATATGTCGATATCGTGTTCCCGATAGCAGATGACAAACCGTTTGTTGGTGCACTCGTTATTCCCAAATTTGATGTATTTATTGAAATGTTTGATAAAGAGGGAATGCCATACGACAAATCAAAACTTGTATTCTTTGGCCAGGGTGCAGCCAGAATGTGTGTGGGTGTTGGCGAAGATTTTATTCAGAATGAAAAATTGAAAAAATTGGTTGATGAGGATATTCAACTGGCAAACAGAGAACTTGAAGAATATGAAAGGATAAAAAAATATGTGATTATAAACAGAAAGTTTACTGAAGCAACCGGAGAAATGACCCCAACTTTGAAGGTTAAGCGTAATATAATTTTGAAAAATTTTGAAAAGGAGATTAACGAGCTTTTTAAAAAATAATCACTAATAATTTCTTAAAATCATTTTGTGAATAAAAAAGGGGCACCCTCACCGCCGAGGGCGGCGGGGGTGAATATATAAACATACGTAAGTAAAAACTGCTTTTTTGATTGTGAATTGTAATGATAAAAGCAGTGTTTAAATGTGCCCAAACAACTTATTATATGTAATAGATTCGTATTTTAAGTCTATTTGTGTAATGAATAAATATGTTTTAATAAAGTATATTCGTGAATTTGGAGGGGAATAATGACATCAAATGTCTTTAAGCTGTCACAACCATCGTTTGATGGAAAATTTTCTGTGGAACGGGCATTGAAAAATCGTCGTTCGGTGCGACATTTTTCTGATGCAATTATTTCTTTCCAGGAGCTATCGCAACTATTGTGGGCTTGTAATGGATTGTCAGAAGCTAATTACCGAACTGCGCCATCAGCGGGTGCCACATATCCGTTACACTGCTATGCAGTGGTTGGCAGTGTGGAAAACCTGGAAAAAGGTGTATATCAGTATATTGTTGAGCATCATGGGTTGAAACGTACATTGCCGTATGATTTACGCAGCGCTCTGTGTAGAGCAGCATTGTATCAAACGTTTATTCAGCAGGCACCAGTAGTTATTGTACTAACTGCGGTATTTAAGCGAACAACCGGGCATTATGGCCAGCGGGGCAATAGGTATGTTCATATGGAAGCAGGGCATGCTGGTCAGAATATAAGCCTTCAGGCCGTTGCATTAGGTCTTGGTTGCGTTATGGTGGGAGCATTCAATGATGCAATGGTTAATGAAGTGTTATCGCTTGATAAAGGTGAAGAGCCTCTTTATATCATCCCTGTTGGAAGGCCTAAATAAAGAGGCAGGTTTGCTGTGTGGATTTTACTTCTTTGTATTAATTTTTAGTGGCACATAGAGTGGGCAAAAACTCACTGCACTGGTTAACAGAAAAACAACAGCCAGTATCCCAAGAATAATGGCTGCAGTTCCTGTAATTTGCCCTGTAAAGTAAAGTATTAGTATAGCTATGGCAATAATTGTTCTTATAAGTCTGTCCAGTGTCCCCATATTCTTTTGCATTATTTTCCTCCTGTAGAATTATAGTATATAATATTATACTGTAATATTCATCAAAGGTCAAGCGCCGGGGATGTTTTTTTATAACAATACCTTGACATATTTGTAATTTTAATATAGAGTAAATGTTAATAGATATGAGTCAAAGTAGATACAGGAAAATTTAACGTTATTTTTAATTATGATTAAGATAAAAGATAGCACTGCTTACCATATATTATCTTTTGACTTTTTGCTTCGTGTTATTGTGGTAATGATTGTTCTGTCATCGCTTCAGGCTTTTGCCAGCACTATAGTCCTTGATGACACTCAAGATACCTATGACACTACTCCATATATGATGATGTTTGAAGATCCAGCCTCACAGCTTTCTGCTGAAGATGTAATCAAAAATGATATAATCACACAGTTTAAAACTAATACCGGTAACGGTATTAATAAAGGCTATTCAGATTCTTCATGGTGGTTTTCTTTTTCTGTACACAACAGGTCATCCAATACACAATGGTTAGTAGAATTGTCTTTTCCCACGATGGATTATTTTGAATTATACAGCATTGATAAAAAAGGTATTATTACATGTATTGCAAAAGAAGGAGATTTTTTCCCTTTTGATCACAGAAAAATTGCACTTAATAATTTTATAATCCCATTGACGCTTCGACATAATCAAGAAACTCGCTATCTTGTGCATGTTAAAACCACAAGTGAAGTAATCATCCCTTTAAAATTGAGGACATATTCATCCTTAATTGAACATACTGTTAAAGAATACAGTGGGCTGTGGTTTTATTTTGGAATTATGATAGCAATGTTTCTGTATAATTTATTTTTGTTAATCACATTGCGGGATATCAACTATCTCTACTATATTTTGTATGTGTTGCTTTCAGCCTTAAGTAATATAAGTTTTAACGGTATAGCGTATCAGTTTTTCTGGCCTGATTGGCCATGGTTTCATAATATTTCAATAGTGTTTTTAGGCAACCTTGCTGTTATGTCCTTCATGCTTTTTACCAGAAGCTTCCTTTTAACGAAAAAATTTCATACAACGTATGACCTTTTGTTAAAAATATTTATTGGTACCATCGTACCGATAGTTATCGCAATTCCATTTGCACCACTGTCTTTTTCAATAATTTGTTTGAATACTGTGGTGATTTTTGCCACCTTTTTATCTTTAATAGCATGTATAATAGCTATTATACATAAATATAAGCCAGCGTATTTCTATTTAGCATCAATGGTTGCAGTATTCTTTGGGGTAAGCCTTATAAGTTTAAGAAATTTTGGTATTTTACCTGATATTTTTATTACACGCTATGGTTTTCATCTTGGTACCAGTATGGATGTCATTTTACTGTCAATAGCACTGGGATATCGCTATAATTTGATAAAGGAAGAAAACGAAAAACTGGTAGTATTACAGAATGAAATTGAAATTGCCAGAACAATTTATAATTCTATTGTCCAGACTAAAGTACCAGAATTGCCAAACGTTGCAATAGAATCCGTACTATTGCCTACAGAAGTCATTGGTGGCGATATAGCTGAAATCACAAAGATAGATGAAGAAAAAACAGGAATATTTATTGCTGATATCTCAGGCCATGGCATTCCTGCATCAATTGGCGCTGCGATGGTCAAGATGGCTTGTGCACATGCAAATCAGTATGCAGAATTCCCGGATAAATTTCTTATGTCCATAGAAAATACATTATCAGAAAGGATTGGCAATCAGTTTATAACAGCTGCATATACTGTGATTGATACAAAACATTTAAAAATAAGCACCAGTAATGCCGGGCATTATCCAATCTTACTATGCAGGGCCAATAATTCAGTATTAGAGCTAAGGCCAAAAGGTGGTGCTATTGGTTTTTATCACAATATTTCTTTTGCTGTTGCAGATGAAAATGTAAGCAAAGGCGATAGGATTATATTGTTTACTGATGGAATAATTGAATTAAGGAATACGAAGGGGCAGTTGTTTGGTCAGGAGCGCCTTGTTGATATTATTCAGGCATACAGGGAAAAGAGTATCACAGCATTGAAAAATGAAATAGTAGCTGCAGCCTACAGGTGGATTGCCCCCCAAAAAGAATTTGATGATGATTTCACTCTTGTTATTGTCGAGATAATGTAGGCGTAATACAGGAAATTATACTATTTCAGTACCTATACCAGCATCGGTAAAAATTTCAAGCAATACTGCGTGTTCCACCCGTCCATCGATTATATGGGTTTTGTTTACTCCCTCTGTAAGGGCACTAAGACAGCAGTTTACTTTTGGTATCATGCCGCCGGTTATCTTATTGCTAACAATAAGATTATTCACTTCCTCTTTCCGCAATGTGGATACAAGGGTATTGTCAATCTTGATCCCTTCAACATCAGTTAAAAGTATTAGTTTTTCTGCTTTAAGTGCTTCAGCCAGTTTTCCCGCTGCAATATCAGCATTAATGTTATACGTTACTCCATTTTCATCACAACCAATTGGAGCAATGACAGGGATGAATTTTTCTCTATCTAACGTTTCAATTATTAAAGGATTGACCCTGGTTATGGTTCCTACCTGCCCAATATCCATCTTTTCGCCATTCACGTCATGGTAAATTTTTTGAGCAACAAAGAGATTCCCATCTTTTCCCGATAAACCAACTGCTTTTCCACCAGCAAGATTAATATAATTAACTATCTCCTTATTTACTTTTCCCACAAGCACCATTTCTACAATCTCCATAGTGGGAGCATCAGTAACGCGCATGCCACCAACAAAAGAACTCTCAACGCCCACCTGTTTGAGCAGTGTATTAATCTGAGGCCCGCCACCATGAACTATCACCGGGTTTATGCCAACGTATTTTAACAACACCATATCCTGCGCAAATGAACGTTTTCCTTCATCAGTTTCCATGGCATGGCCGCCATATTTTATAACGATGGTCTTGCCGTAAAATTCTTTGATGTATGGAAATGATTCAATAAGGGTATTAACTTTTTCAATGTATCGTTTCATGAAATATATACCTCTTTTTGCTGTGGTAGTAAAAGTGTAGCCGGCACATCATCAGGTTCAACTGCACATAATGGCGAAATCTCTATTTTTTCAACAACTTTTGGGATTGGTATATTTTTTTGTATTAACCATTGTGTATAAAGGTTTATCATCAGTTCCTGAGCAGTTTCAACCGAGTCAACACCTGTTTTGTTTTTAACCGGAGCAAACTCTTCTTCACGTTTTGTTTCAAGGATAAAATTATGTTCAGTTAAAGGGAGCGCGTCAAAAACAAACTTTTCAAATTTATACCCGGTGATATGAATTTTCCCTTCAGGTGAATACTTTGGTATAGATTTTTTTGCAACATGAAAAGGTAGAGTGACATTGCCCTTTGTTATATTTTCAATAAAATGAGTGTTAAAAAGGTGAATTGCGATACTTCCTGCAAGGTAGCGCAGATTGCCGTGCTCATCTTTTTCATTTTGCTTTTCCGGTGGCAGGTCGGAATATTCAACAACGCCAATCCTGCCATTTGAAAATTTTACAAACACACCTATCTTTTCTTCCGGGTAAGCTTTTTTCAATGCTTTGCTTGAAACTTCAGCATTTCGTTTTACGTGAAAACCTATGAACACAGGATCAATGATTCGTACTAACGGGTTATCCACCTGAAAGTAAGAAAGAATTTCAATGCCCATATCCATAAGTTTTGAAAGCGTGCCAGACTGATATAATGCAGTAAGACTCCCGCCATGGCCATCCGGATTTCTGAAAATGGAATAAGGTGTTTCCAGTATCAGTTTTCCGTTTTCGTCAAGGGATGGGATCATGTTTTGCGTAAATATGAAGACGTTGTCCTTATTCAGATTAAAAAATTTATTTTTTTCAAAATACTCAACGGTTGCATCATGATTTGCTTCTGATGTCATAATACACCATGGTATTTCAACATTAAACTTTTTTTCATAGGCTTTGATCTTCTCGGCATGTATCTGAAACAAAGTTTTGTTGCTCACCGGCCCTATTGGCAGCATGCCTTTTGGACCATCAAATCCTAATCGGCTTCCCTGTCCACCTGCCACCACAAATGCAGCAACCTTGCCATTCTTTATAGTTTCAATGCCAATCGCTCGGGCGTTATCAAAATCTTTACGTTCTTCCGGGGTTTGTGGCAGGCCAGTAAAAGGGGCGGGCTCAAAACCCATAGGTATAACCTGCTTTTTTGTAAGAGCATACAGATTCTCAAGTTCTTCAAAATTTATGTGCGATAGTTCCTGTAAAAGATGCTTTTGCCTGTCAGGGGTCAGAGCATCCCAGAAAGCAAATACATGCTCATTGCCTGTGCGATACACTTTTTCTATTGTATTCTGGTAACCTTCAACGTAAATCATAATATACCCTTCCATCAGAACATGTATTTATTTTTATAGTAGCAAACTATACCAGTATTTCACAAAAAAAGCATCACGTACAATCAGGAATTATTTATTACAATGTACTATATGAATAATCTAGTGTAAGCCTACCGCTTAAAGAGTTTGAAGCAATATTATTTTTCTGCAATTTCTAAGTCAGCTAAACTATTTATCCTGGATCTATTCCCAATGAAATGATTTCACTATAAGCAAAGTAACACCTTTAAATGTGTGCTCATCCTTTTCGTTATTAGGATCATCAGTGTCGTAGTTTGATTGTATGAACTGATATCGGTAGCCAATTGATGTGGTTAACCCTGTTGATGCCGCATAATACGCCAGCTGTGCAGCTATATTATATCCATATTCAATAAAATCTTTTGTGCCATCATTATCTTTGTGGCTTCCCCACAGATACAAAGCTGAAAGATTGCCTAAAAAATAAAAATTATTAATAACTGGAATAGTTAGCCCAATACCACCACCAGGCCCTGCACCACGATGTTTGCCATCCTTAAATTCAAAGCCTAAATATTTGCCGCCAAAGAAAAATTTTATGTATCTCATCAATTGATAATTTAATGCCAGGTCAGCATCATATCGTCTGATATCAGTTGTTTCGCTATTGCTACTTGGCATCTCATACGGTGATGGGGTGAATAGTGCTACCAGTGTGGTGCTCCATGCCTGGGCAAATTGATATGAAAGAGATGGCCCAATATAAAACACAGGATCCATTGTAGATGTTTTTTGATTAGTTCTGTCCGGATTGTACATCTTCCAGTCAGCATACCATCCAGATATACCAATGCCTACATCTGATGCATATAGTGAAGAAGCAACAAGAAGTATAACAGTCAGGATACTGGGTATACGCAATTTCATGGGTACCTCCGAATATGTATATCGAAATTGTGCAAAGGCTATAAATCTTTGGTCACGGAATACAAACGTTACTTATGCAATATTTTCTAGTGGCAGCTTTTAAATATGGAGTCAGTCTTAATCCTTAGTTAAGGTAAAGAATATTTATAAAATGTCAATGCATTTTATGGAAAATTATGATATAAGGATATTTACAATCCCTTTACAAAATCTTCCATGCGGTTCATTGCTTCTTTGAGCTGTTCCATGGATGTTGCGTAGGCACAGCGTATATGGTTGTCATACGCGCTTCCAAATGCAGTTCCCGGTACCACTGCAACCTTGTGGCTTTTTAAAAGCTTGAGAGCAAAATCACGCGATGATAGCCCGGTTTTTGATATATCAGGAAACGCGTAAAACGCACCTTTTGGTGGCAGGCACGGCAACCCCATTTCATTTAATCGCGCAGTGATGAAGTTTCGGCGTTTTAAATACTGTGAACGCATGGAAGCAACGTCACGCTGTCCCCGTTGTATGGCTTCCAGTGCTGCGTACTGCGCAATGGAAGGAGCGCATAGCGCAGTGTACTGATGAATTTTATTCATAGCAGCAATGATAGCTTCAGGTCCACATGCGTAGCCAAGCCTCCAGCCTGTCATAGCATATGCTTTGGAGAAGCCGTTTAAATAAATTGTCCGCTGTGCCATTCCGGGTATGGATATTATGGAAAAATGTTCCTCATCATAGGTTATTGCATCGTAGATTTCATCCGATATCACAATCAGGTTGTTGGCAATAGCTAAAGCAGCTATTGCTTCTAAAGTAGTTTTATTAATGGAAGCGCCCGTAGGATTTGACGGGTAATTCAGCATAATTGCCTTTGTTTTGCTGGTAATAGCTTTTTTAAGCGCATCAATGTCAATGGTAAAACCATCTTTAAAATGTGTGGCGATAGCAACCGCTTTTCCATACGCCAATTTAATGGTTGCTGCATATGAAACGTAACATGGTTCAAAGTAGATAATCTCATCACCTGGATTAACGATGCTTCGCAATGCGATATCAAGCCCTTCGCTGACACCAATGGTTATAAGCACCTGCGTTTCAGGATTATATTCAACGTTGTGATTTTTGTTGATAGCTGCTGCAATCGACTGACGAAGCTCAAACAAACCTTTGTTGGATGTGTAATGAGTATTACCATCTTTTATGGCATAAATGCCTGAATCAGAGATACGCCAGGGTGTTACAAAATCGGGTTCACCAACCCCCAGCGATATACAGTCGGGGGTGTTGTATACAATATCAAAGAATTCACGGATTCCGGAAGGTGGCAAGGTCTTCACATTATCCGAGATATGATCTTCCACACTGTGTGATTTTAACAGATGCAGTTTCATAGAAAACTCCGCAAAAAAGATACGTTAACAATAAATGGTACGCTCAAGTAGTGCGATGCGACTTTTACATATTAATAAAATATATTATACAATATTGTATATAATTATGCAATAAAAATTTAATAATTAATGCAAATCCATTTAATCACATAGCAGCACTTTTTTCCTGAGTATGTGGTTGTGGCAGTGGAGATGTTTTGTACACCACAACATAGATGATTAAGGATGCCACCAGTATAAGAAATATCGACAAAATTTTGAATCTGCGTAGTATAAATCCTGCAATAGCAATCAATATACCAGCAAAGATAATTGCAGCTGTAGAATTGTGTAAAATATATGAAGTTATATCCATAGTTACTATCTCCAGAATTTAATATACGGGTTTGTAGTCAAAACGATGAATTGCGGTGATGTAACGGATGGTATGCGTTTTATACCGCATAATTATTGAATGCGTCTTTGCACCACCAGCCATAAACCTCACACCAGGTAAAAGCTCACCGTCGGAGATGCCGGTTGCTGAGAACATGATATTCTCGCCCTTTGCCAGATCGGACAATGTGTAAATTTTATCTAAATCGGTAATACCTAAGGCTTTGACCAGCTCTTTGTCCCTTTCATCGCGATAGACAAACCGTGCCTGCATGTCGCCATCAAGACACTTAAGTGCAGCGGCGGAAAGTATACCTTCACGTGCACCACCAACACCCATAAGCATGTCAATGGGAGTATCGTCAAGTGCAGTGGCGATAGCTCCTGAGATGTCGCCATCTTTTATTAACTTAATCCTTGCCCCAAGTGCGCGTATGCGTTCAACCAGCTCGCGATGGCGTTCACGATCTAATATACACACGGTAATGTCTTCGATATATTTGCCTTTTGCACGCGCAACGCGTTTGATGTTGACTTCAGGAGATTGTGTAATATCAATAACACCGCGGCCTTCTTTGCCCACAGCAATTTTTTCCATATAAATTGGGGGCGCATTGAGCATGGACCCATGTTCTGCAATGGCAATAGCGGAAATGGTGTTATACCCACCCTGTGCAAGTGTTGCGTGACCGTCTATAGGGGTCAGAGCAATATCAACTTGGGGTTGGTCAGCATGGCCCAGTATTCTACCATTAGATAGTGGCGAATCAGGATTATTGACGCCAGAAATAATATGGCCTTTAAATGATACGGTTGAAAAAACCTTTGACATGGCTTCAACAGCATTTTTTGAAGCAAGTGCTTCATCGCCTCTGCCATAGTAACGCGCAGCCCACAATGCTGCTGCCTCAGTAACACGAACAACTTCCAGTGCTAAATTGCGATCCATAGTGTACTCCATCACCTGATGTACATATAGTTCATATCAGTATGATTGTAGTCAAAAATTGTCAAATTAATATTTATTAAAATAATTTCAGCAATGATGCTATTGTTGCCTTTTTTTGTTGTATGTAGGTTGCACTATATGGTGATGAGTGTATACTGCGCTTTTGTGCTATGGCTGTATACTGAGAATTTAGTGTAGCAAGATACCGCTTACCCTGAGGCTCTAACACTGAAACTTTTGTTATGGGCAGTATGAAAAGACGACTGTATAGCGTGGAAGCAATGGAAAAAAGGTCAGGGGATATAAGTGCTTCGTCGCTTTCAACGGTAGTTGGCGTTAGTTTGTTTTTAGAGTTATCGAATAGCGTGATAAATGCATTGTTCAGGAAGATAGCAGTGTGTGCTGTCATATGCAGGGAAGGATTAAATGAACCAGATAAAATTTTCTGTGTTTTACCGGTGTGCAATGAATACAGGCTCACAGTATAGCCTCCGGGAAAACCTCCGGTATAGAATGCGGTGGTATCAGCAACAAAAATCTCAGCCGGGGTTATGGCGGTAAATAGCTTTTTCCATGACTGGTTGATGTGCATATAGACATCGTAATTACCGGATGTGCCGCTTAAAAAAAGCCTGTGGATACTGTAATCACAGATCACAGTGTTTTCATCCCACTGGGGTGCTTTCTCCTTACAAAGGATTTCTTTTTCCCGGTAACTATCGCACATAATTTCAATAATGCAGTTATTGTTCCTATAGTAGAATAAATTTCCGTCGTGGGAAAATGAATAATCTATGCCTGCTGATGCAGTGTTGAGAATTTTACTTTTTTTCTTTTTAATATCATACAACATCAGTACCGGTTGCGGTATTGTATCGGTGCTGAAATATTTTATGGCAATATATAAACCATTACCTGCGGTGCGTGCAGATATCACGGTTCCTTTGAACTGATATACAGTAATTTTTTTACGTGTTGTAATATTGGCAACAATGACGGAATTGTTGGTGCCGGTTTCTTTTATATATATGACTTCTTTTCCGTTAAGCCACGCTGCATACGCAATACCGGAATCAATAAATTGCGCTCCAATGCTCTGGTAGTAATCAAGTCGGGTGAAAAATAATGTATGGTATTCAGCCGAAGATGTATTGATGTATACCGAATCAAGCGGTATACCACGGGCATACAGTGGCAGCCTGAGAGCAAAACACAAAAGGATAATACACACACAACGCATTGGCTACTATAGTGTGACGGTTCAGTTAGATTGCGCTTTTTCCCGGGTGCTTACTTCCTGTTTATCCTTTTCCAGTGACGGGATTATAAACCGCTGTCCGGGGAAGATCAAATCAGGATCTTTGATCTGATCCTTATTAGCAATATAAATTAATGGCCACAGCCTTGCATTGTTATATACTTTCAGGGCTATACGCCACAGGCAATCACGGGCTTTTGGGTTGTACTGAACAATGTATTCTTTGTATTCCTTCTTTGGTTCTTCTTTAGCTATTGACTCTTCCTCTTTGGCCTCTTGTTGCATTGCAAGTGCTTGCTCTTTCTTTTCCATTGCTATGAGCATTGAATTGAGTATTGTGATAGCCTGCTGGGATGCGTCATACGAATCAATATAATTTTCTTTTGAAAAGAGGTTCTGGCTCTCTGCAATAAGCTTTTCGGCTTCAGTAAGTGTTTCTGCCAGTTCCTGTGAGCTTTCCCTTTCACTGACCTGTGTGTACAGGCTTTTTGCAGCTTCAAGGGATTCTAAAGCCTTGCCTTTTTCAATAGCCGCTTTTGCCAGTGCCAAGGATTCTTTTGCCACCTGCATTGCTGCAACTGCAGCAACTATATTCTGTTCTTCAAGTTTTGTTGTGGCTTCGTTAATTTTTTGTTCTGTTAATGACAATTCGCCTTTTGCAAATTCATCACCACGCTGGGTACGCAATGACTCCTTTTCATTTTCCATTACTACAAGCTGTTCTTTAAGTTGAGGAATCATTGCGATGGATTTTGCTTTTGCTTCATTTGCAAAACCTATTGCTTCCTTTGATTTTTGTATGGATTGGCGATAGTTCTTATCGGTATTAAGCTGTGTTGCCTGATTCAAAGCACTTTCAGCCTGTGCATATTCAATATTTGCAAATTCTTTTGCATTGAGCATTTCAGCCTGTTGCACGCTTTCGGTGGCCATTGCAAGCATATCAGCAGAATATGGTGGTAGGGATTTTTCAATTGCTTTCTGCGATTCTGCCTGCGATTCAACTGATTTTTCTTTGGCATCTTTTATTTTATCTTCTTTAAGAAGTGAATGCGTGTCATATAAATATTGTTTTGCTTTTTCAAGTTCATCGGGAGCATATTTATCTGCTTTTACTTCTTCAGCTTCAGTAATACCATAACGGGCTTTGGACATATCCTTAATGGGTAGGTCTGATGCACAGCCAATGAAAAGTGCAATGCAAAGTGGTATATACAGAAAAATATTTCTCATGGCGACTGTCTCCTTACAAATTTTTATAGTATTGATTTTATGAGAATGTCAACGTTTAAGTAATAAATAACGTATGTAGCATAAAATATCAAGATATATTTTTAATATTTTTGTGGTGTAATAGTTTTTTTGGAAATTTTATTGTTGACATGAAAATACTGACATGTCAGTATTATAAATAATAGTTAACAATTCTTACAGTATGGTGTAGATAATTACATATGCCACTCTTTACAACTATGAAGAATTCAGTTTCTTTTAGTATGGTATTTACGTAAATGTTTTAAGATGATTAAGTGTTGATTGTTCAGAACTATATATAATCAGACTCAGTTACTTATAATTATATTTCATTTGTTGTACTATGTACTTTGTCAGGTCCACACATTCTATATCAGGAGTTCTCACAATGTGGAAAATGTATATTGTATTCTTTCTGATATTATTCCCTTCACAGCTTTTTGCAATACGTGTGAGTGATAGTTTTCCGGATAGTGTACCAGTGTATCTAAAGTATGTGGAAGATAGCAACAATAGCATGTTGCTTGCTGATGTGATAAATTCCAACAGATGGAACACTTCCCAAACAGAAACAATAAATTTTGGATTTCCCGATAATTCCTACTGGTTTTCATTCACTATAGATAATACCTCTCCATCAAAACATACCGCTTTATTGAGGATATCATACCCCATGATTGATTACATCGAGTTATACACACCTACCGGTAATGGTACATATAATAAAGAAATAGCTGGTGATAGTTTCCCGTTCCATCAAAGAAAAATGACAGATGTGGGATTTGTGTTTCAGGTAGATGTATACCCTGGCATCAATAATTATTATTTTAAGATAAAAACAACAAGTTCATTAAATTTTACCGCAACACTATTTTCAATAAAAGGCTTTTTGCATCACCTCAATGTTGAACAACCTTTAATCTGGATTTATTATGGCCTTATGATTATCATGGTAGTTTTTAATTTTTTTGTGTTTCTATCAATTAAAGATATCTCTTATTTTTTATATGTAATTTTTATATCATCATGGATTTTTTTGCAGATGAGTCTAAACGGTTATGCGTATCAGTATCTGTGGCCCAACCAAATATGGTGGGGTAATAATTCCCTTCCTTTTTTCATGGCTTTAACTATTGTAAGTTGTGCTATTTTTTTACTGCGAGCAACGGATGTGTTGTGGACTAGTAAAAAAATTAAGGTACTCCACGCAGTGTTGATAATTATTCCAGGATCAGTGATTTTGTTTTTAAGCCTGACTGTTCAATATAAATTAGCGATAAAGATTGCAACGGGTTTTACTATCTTTTCCGTATGCATATTATTTCCTATGCAAGCATATGCATTGGTTAAAAAATCACGTATTGCCCGTTTCTTTGCGGTGGGATTTTTAGGATTATCTGTCGGAGTTTTGTTATATGCTTTAAAAACGTTTGGAATTTTACCTGCCAATTGGTTCACACAATGGGGTATACAAATGGGTTCAGCATTTGTTGTTTTGTTTTTGTCATTTGCATTGGCTGACAGAATAAACGTTATGCGCAGAGATATTGAGATTCTGTACGAAGGTAAAAAGATGAGTGAAGCGGAAGCACTACAGAAAGCAGCACACCTTGAAGCTATAGTGAATGCCGTCAATGTTATATCAAATGATTTTATAATGGTCAGCAGAGAACTTGAATTAATAAGCAAAACATTTTCTGAAGTATCAGTGAAGCAGTGTGAAATAACAAAAAATATACATGAATCATTTTCAGATTTGCAAATGTCATTGAATAACCTGCATAAAGCATTGGAGGCACAAAAAAATGAAGGATTAAAATCGCAGGATTATGTAGTAGGTATGGAACATGCAAATATAGCGCTAATTGAAGAAAATAAGCGATTTTTAAGTATTATTGAATCTATTGTTACAACCGGCAAGAATGCAGAAAATACGCTCAACACAATGATTGAAAATATGAATGTGTTACAACAGAGTAGTAATGAAATTGAACAGTTTATTGCAGTCATTGATGATATTTCAGATAAAATAAATCTTCTTTCACTAAATGCATCCATTGAGGCAGCCAGGGCGGGTGAAGCCGGGAGAGGTTTTGCAGTTGTTGCTGATGAAATTGGGAAATTAGCACAGGCAACTGCTGAACAATCGCAAATGATAAGCTACCGTGTGAAAAGCATAGCCGGTGATATTAATAATAGTGTGGTACTGTCACAAGAATCCAATGTAGCCCTGTCAAATATATTCTCATCAATTGCCACAGTAAGAGACGGGATTACTTCGTTTCAACAGGTTGTGACCAATCAAAGTCATGAACTTAATAAAGTGAAGATGCAGGTTTTGCACATTGGTGATCTATCAGCTGATATATTGGAGCTATCGCAAAAGATAAATGATGTGATGTCTAAAACATTGGAATCAATACACAATATTTCGGCAATGGCTGAGGAAATCGCAACTACAAACATTAAGGTTAAAGAATATTCTCGATCAATAAGTGAAAAATCCGCACGGCTCTCTGTACTTGTAAAAGGGTAAAATAATACTCTGCAAAAAAAGTTTTTGTTAGTATAAAAAAATAATATTTTTTTGTAAATATTGTTGACATACCATGTGCTAAAGCTAAAATTACGCCAATTTGTTAGGCAGGGTTTTTATTACCTGTAACGCTTTAGTGCGTGCAGGTGGTCCACTATGATTGAATCTGAGGTATTGGTACTAAATGCAGGGTTTGTTCCCATCCGTATAACAACGGTAAAAGAGGCAATATGCCTGTTGCTTTCCGATAAGGCTGTGCCAGTCGTTGAAGAAGATACTTTTGTCCGCTCGCCTTCAATAGCAATTAAAGTTCCTTCTGTTATTGCAATTCTCAACTACCACCATCTCCCACGCCGCAAGGTAGTGTTTTCAAAGCTCAACGTTATTTACCGTGATGATATGCAATGCCAGTATTGTGGCAAGCGCTTCCAGATGAAGCACCTTACTGTTGATCATGTGATCCCTAAAAGCAGGTGGGAGGCAGTAACAGGCAAATCTTTGAAAGAAGGCTTTTCAAGCTGGCATAACTTAGTGTGTGCATGTAAGTGGTGTAACAATCAAAAAGGCAATAAGCTCATGCATGAGATAGGCTGGAGCCTGCTGCGTGAGCCTTTTGAGCCGGAGTATATTCCCTACATCATCGTAACTTTAGAAAAAGCAAAAAAGAAGGGGTGGCTCCCCTTCTGTGGGTTTAATGTCAAGGTTGTTGAGATGATCCCCTAATGCAAGGTGGTATAATTCAAGAGTCCCCCTGCAATTAAAATTTTACGCTGCCTTTCTGTGGCAAGTAATGTGCACTCTATGGGTTTATTGTTAATTAATAGCGTTACAGTATTCCCTTTTTCTACCTGCTGTATGCAGTCTTTTATCAGGATACTATCGCCAACCTGTATGGCATCGTAATCAGATTCATTATTAAACACCAGTGGCAAAATGCCAAAGTTAATCAGATTTGCAGTATGAATGCGTTCAAACGATTTTGCCAGTACAATCTTTACGCCCAAGTATGCGGGACAGATTGCAGCATGCTCACGGCTTGAACCCTGACCGTAGCTTACACCACCAACGATTGCAGTTGCCATTCCCTTTTCTTTATATTCAAGTGCGCGAGTTGCAAATGAGCTATCGACCATTTCAAAGACATATTTTGCATATTCGGGAATATTGGAACGATATTTCAAACGCTGACCAGCAGGCATGATGTGGTCGGTGGTAATCTTGTCGCCAACCTTTATGCCCACAATAGCATGTATGGTGTGTGGTAGTGCTTGAGTCTTTGGTGGTTGGCCAATATTAGGCCCTCTGAATACGGGTTCATCTGACTGAAATGGTGGTATTATCATAGAATCATCAATGATAAATGTTTTAGGTAATTGTATAGCAGGATAGGATTCTTTGGGCATGTCTAAAGGATTTACGAGCTTACCCTCAATGGCCGATAGCGCAGCGGTTTCAGGGCTTACCAGGTATACTTTAGCGTCTTTGGTGCCCGAACGCCCTTCAAAGTTGCGGTTGTTGGTGCGAAGTGACACACCGCCTGAAATGGGTGCACCCCCATTGCCGATGCAGAAACCGCAGGCAGATTCCATAATGCGCACACCGCTTTCAATGATATCAGCCAGGTATCCCTCTTTTGCCAGCATGTGCAGTACCTGTTTGGAGCCAGGTGCCAGAATACAGCTAACATGTGGATGGATCTTTTTGCCTTTTAGGATTTTTGCAACTGTAACAAGGTCCTTGTATGATGAGTTGGTACAGCTGCCAATGGCAACCTGATCAACCTTCATGCCTTTAATAGATTCAACAGTCACCACATTGTCAGGTGAATGCGGGCATGCAATCATTGGCTCTATGTTTGAAAGGTCAAGTTCAATAACTTTATCATACAGCGCATCGTTATCGGGTAGAAGCTCTACAAAATCTTTTTCTCTACCCTGAGCTTTTAGAAATTCATGAGTAATTTCGTCACCTGGAAAAAGCGATGTAGTTACACCTAATTCTGCACCCATGTTGGTAATGGTTGCCCGCTCAGGCACTGAAAGGTTTTTTATACCAGGACCTGTGTATTCAATAACATAGCCAACATTACCTTTGGTGGTTAGTTTTTGAAGAATGGTAAGAATAATGTCCTTTGCGCTTACCCATGGTTTGAGCGTTCCAGTTAAATAAATGTTAATAACCTTTGGACAGGTAAGATAAAACAACCCGCCACCCATGGCAACTGCTACATCAAGGCCACCAGCACCAATGGCAAGCATCCCCATCCCACCGGCGGTTGGCGTATGACTATCGGAGCCAAGAAGTGTTTTGCCTGGTTTTGCAAATCGCTCTAAATGTACTTGATGACAAATGCCATTGCCTGCCTTTGAATAATAAATTCCATATTTAGCATTCATGGTTTGCAGGTATTTGTGGTCATCGGCGTTTTCAAAGCCCATCTGCAATGTGTTGTGGTCAACATACGACACCGATACTTCGGTCTTAACACGATCAATGCCCATTGCTTCAAACTGCAGATAAGCCATGGTACCTGTTGCATCCTGCGTCAATGTCTGGTCAATAACAATACCAATTTCTTTGCCTGGTTCAAGTGTTCCTTCTTTGAGATGTGCCTGTAATATTTTATAGCATACCGAATATCCCATTGATACAACCTCTTTTTTATGTTGTGATAATTAATCGTAGCGCATCGCAAAAGTTTTTCAGATTTGCGTGTATTGTGTGTACACAACGAGCAGTATCAACATGCGTGTGTGCCTGTTCAACAAAAATTTTTAGTTTTGTTGCAATGTATGGGATATGTGCGGGATTGTAAAGTTGGCTGTACACATATATATTGGTATTGTGTAATGTGTGCGATAGTTTATTATGATACGCTGTTGGATTTACAATGATGCAATTGCAGTTACACAGCATTGCTTCGTACACCGTGATGCCAAAGTGGGAGATGACCACCTTGCTTCGAGCAATAAGGTTTGAGTAATGTGTGTCGTGTGCAATCCCGGTGTTTGTGGTAAGCGTAGTACCGTCGCTGCATACAAAGCTATGTGTGTTACCTATAATTTCACACAATGGCTTTGCATCAAATGTGGATGCGTAGATAAAGCAGTCGATGTCTTTTGCAATAGCCTGTGGTGCAAGGGTGAGTGACTGGTAAAAATTATATCCATACAGAAAAAGTGGCACACTGGATTCAAAGGTATTGGCGGTGGTGCCGTAAATATTTGGCAAAAGGTCAATTGCTGCGTGTGCCAGAGAGCGACCCTCTCCACAGTCATCGATGACAATAACAGGAGCTATCGCACTCAAATTTTCTATTTCTTCTTTTGATGAATCGCGCATATCTCGTATGATGCAATCCGTGTGTTGCGGGATACTATCGCACACCATTACAGGAAAGCCTGAAGGAGCACTTACACCGTGTGTGTGGACCAGTGTAACAGGTATTCCATTATGTGAACAGTACCAGGCAAAAAGTAGCATGCGCTGCCAGTGTCCCTGGCCTATATGTGGTCCTGAATCGGTTAATATTGTTATGTCCATGTTATTCATGCGATGTCATTGGCTTTTGCTCTATGTGTGCGTTTATTGTAACAAGATCGGGATTTTTTTCCAGGAATGCTATCACATCGTTGAGTGTAAACACAGTGCCTTTGTACAGCGCGTCATAAATTGCTGATGCAAGAAGATAATCCTGGTAAGTGTCCACTGTTAAGCGAAGTGCAGGAAAAGGATTGGTGAATGTTATATCAAAATAATGAAGCTTAAATGCATCAGGATTTTCTTTTATGTAGGGAGTAACATGTTCAAAATGGTAGGGCTTTGTGCTTTCCATGTATGCAGCTTCAAGGGCTCGGGAAGAAATGATCTCAACGCCGGTACCAAGCGGTAGATTTTTTATTGCACAGAGGTCTGCATGTGCGTGTAGTGCTTCTTCAATAGCAACCTGTGCGTATAGGCTATCAGTAAAAGGATTGTCGGCGGTGATGCGCACAATATAGTTGCCATTATACTGCTTGTAGGCAAGGTAGTAGCGCTCAAGCACATTATGCAGGGGTCCACGGAATACATTGGTATTGCACTGTAGCGCAATATCAGCTAACTGGTCATTGTCTTCATCATCTGGGATGGCAACAACTACTGTGGATATATTTTGGATTGCATATGCGCGCTGAATGACATGGTATAAAAGCGGCTTACCAGCTAGTGGCAGTATGGATTTCCCCGGCAGGCGTGTTGACTGCATGCGTGCCTGTATGATTGCAGTGATGGTGATGTGGGATGTAGTATTCATATTTTGATTATACAATGTTATGTTGTCATGATAAAACAATTTGATGCTATAGTATATAAAAAGATCTTTATTTCAAGAAAAATATGCATAAGGTTCACGATTTATTCCGTGTATAAAATTTGTGAACATAATAATCATATTGTACACCCCGCCGCGGAAGGCGGCGGGGTGTACACCTTTTTATTGACAAAATATTTTTAAGTAATTATTAGTGCATAATTATGTTATTTTCTTATTGACTTTGCATATGAGGTATTGTTATTTTTATTTTGAATGCTGCATTTTAATATGAATAACATAAAAAAGATGCTGGAAATAATTAAAACTGTTCTATTTTTAATTTCAAGGAAAAGTAGAAAGATGTTTGTAAATGTTTCAGAAGAAGATATAATAAACAAAATAATGTGTTAGAGGGATCAATAGTTTTATGATCAATACATTTGAAATTTATCAAAATTTGAAAGAAACTTTTGGTGAAAAAGAAGCGACTGTATTGACCAATCTATTAATAAAGATATATAATGAAGTAAATCAATCGGTTACCAAAGAAGAATTCAACGAACTCAAAGAAGTAGTTAAAGAATTAGTGGAAGCACAAAAGCAAACAGAAGCACGAATAGGAGAATTGGCCGAAGCGCAGAGGAAGACAGAAGCGCGATTAGAAGAGCTGGTCGAGGCGCAGAGGAAGACGGAAGCCCGAGTAGATACATTAGCTGCAAAGATGGAAGAATTGGCCGAAGCGCAACGAAAAACTGAAGAAGTAGTGAAAAATCTAATTATTGATGTAAATGAGCTAAAAAAACAGGTTGGCGGGTTATCAATTACAGTTGGTTACGGAATAGAAGATAAGCTTATTCCTTATATGGATGATTTTGCGAATAATTACTATGGGGTAATGCCAGAAGAAATAGAAAGAAAATATATACAGTATGAAGATGGTAATTATGATGAAATCAATCTTTATATAAGAGGCCAAAAAGACAACAAGGAAGTGTATATTATTGGTGAATGCAAAGCACAACCAGGGAAAAAAGATATTGATCGATTTGCAAAGCTAATGAAAAGAGTAGAAAAGCATTATAAAAAAGATGTCTATGGATTTTTGGTTGGATATATGTTTCATCCAGATGTTGAAAGGTATTGTAAAGAGCACTATAACATTGATATGTTTAAAACCTATCAGGTGAAGCGAATAGCAATGCAGAAAAAAAATAAAAAAATAAGAAAGTGAAGTTAAAATTACAAATTAAATGTATACCATTCATCACACTTATCACAATCAGGTTTTTTAGCTCTTTTTTCTTTGAAGTCTTCCACAAAATGTTCTCGTTGCTTTTGCCACATAGTGTTAAGATCATCAGTGTTGATGTTGCCGCGTTTTGATGCTCCGTCTATATCCTGCTTGCAGAATGCAACAGTACCATCGCTTAAGATATATAGATCCTGACGCAGATGCCAGCAAGGCTTGCGTTGTAGTGGTGTTAAATCTGAATAGCGCCTGTCTGTAATACGGCCTAAGTACGTATCTTGTTTTTGAAGAATAATAGGGATGGAATACTGTTCCCAATAATCGTAGTAATTATCTAAAAAGCTTTCAGTTTCATTTATTTTCATTATTTGAAGATAAAGATTGTTGTTAAGTTTGTTATGTTCCACAAGAATTTCTTTGAGTCTGAGTATGTTGTCATGGACTGTAGTGAAATAGTCAGCGTTGTGTAGCTTTTTGTAGCTTTCTGTATTGTGGGCATTAATATTTACAATAGTGGTTATTTTATTGCTGGCAAATGAAGCCAGCGCCGACGCATACCCTGTATCTGCATATATCCCGTTTGTTTCAACAACAATGGTATGTATCAGTTCTTCATTGTTGCATAGCTCCAGCGCCTTGTAAAATTGCGGATGTTCCAGCGGCTCGCCACTTCCGCCAAAGCACACTGCATAGGGACTGTCGAACACACGCATTTTCTGTAAAAGCATGTGCAGGGTTGATAATTCCATAATGCCATGCGTGGGCGATAGTATCTTGCGATAACAGAATATGCAATCAAGAGTGCACTGCCCGCATAATTCAATTTCAACGTAGGAAGGTGTGGTGAAAAGAACTTCAGGGTGGCTGTTAATTATTTCCTGCAACGATTCGTATGAGGGAGTTTGGTTGGTAATAGCAATAATATTTTGCATTACGAGACGGTCACGGATGTTGCCAGCTCTAAAGTTTACTCTATGCCAGCGCAAATCCGGTTCTTTATAGTAAAGCTCCACATCAAACTGATTAAGGTTTTTTTTGACAATATCGCCGAGTGAGTCAGACAGTGTGGGGTTTGCAAGCGGATTTTCAAGAATTGATTTTGATATAATTTCACACGCATAGCCTGAGGGCACGTTGTAGGAAAATGTAAAATCGGAAAGATATGTAATATGGGTATCAAGCATTTCGGCCACTATAGAAGCCTGAAAAAAAGGTGCATCAGCAGGTATTTTTATTATGTGTTGCGCTCCGGTTTTTTCAAATATCTGATGCCAGATTTCTGGAGTATCGGTACCGGAATATGTAAAAACTGAAGCAGCCTGCTGCAATTTCCCCGTATATGTTTCTGGTATGCAGTAATGGATGGATGCAACAGCACTCAAGGGTTGCAATGCAGTGTTGATAATATCAGGGATAAACTGCCCGTTGAATGTTAATGGTTTATCATCTTTTATTGAGCTATCAACAAAGATCAGGGCTTGCGTATTCACGTGATTTCCTAGCTCTGTCTGTAGTTTTCAAGATATATTTTAATATCGGATTGTGCTCTTCGGGTAACAATCCATTTTTTAAACTGTTCTCCCATGTTACGCTGATACAGCATATTTAAAATTCTGTCCTGCACTGTTTCAAACGATGTGGGACGGGAATTTATTAATTTTACTATAGCATATCCTGTTTGCGCTTTTATGACTGTTGATATTTCGCCGGGTTTTTTCATCCTGTAAACGGTATTTGCTATATACGGGTCCATTTCGGCAAGTGCAACCCATCCCATATCCCCACCATTCTTTGCGCTTGGGTCTTCGGAATATTGTGATGCAAGTTTTTCAAATGATTCGCCTTTTAAAATGCGGTCGCGTATCTGATTTATAAGTTCATTAGCACGCTTTTCTTCGGCAAAACTTGAATTTTTTGGCCGTATAACTATTTGCTTGATATGGACTTCATTCCCTAATTTATTTTTATTCTCTTTATACCACTGATATGCTTCTTCCCGTGATGGTGGCGAGACGCCTATCGCAAGCGAAACAAGCATTTCGGTTAACAGGCTTTGACGTATTTCTTCTTTATATTCTTCAAAACTGATACCTTCTTTTTCCTCAATCATCTTTTTAAAAACATCCACGGAAGGTATCTTCTGGGATTTCATGATGTTGTTGATGTGTGACATCACCTTTTCATCGCTTATAATTATTGCCTGTTCGCGGGCTTCCTGTTCAATCAGAGCTCTTTCAATAAGGTTGTCAAGGATAGGATGCAGTTCTTCAGGCTTTTTAGGGGTTTGCTTTTTGGTAACCACCTGATAGCGACGCATCAGTTCGCTCTGGATTATGGCAGTATCGTTAACAACGGCAATTACTCTGTCAAAAGTTTCCCAGGCTATAGCAGGTACAGCTGTAACGATGGTTACAATGATGATGCATAGTTTTTTTATCATTGAGCTATCCTATAATGAGTTTTTCAATGGGGACATCATGCCCGTTAAAGAATAATTTCTTTAAACTTTGCATGGTTTCGGTGATGTCCGACGCATATAGCTCTATTGTGCCTGATGGTGAATTATTTGCAAGATTTTTTTTTGTTAAAATTTCTTTTACTTCTCTGGCTATTTCTTCGCCTGTATCAACCAGATCAAGCTGTGGATATATATCATGTATGGTTTTTTTTAGTATTGGGAAATGGGTACAGCCTAAGATGAGGGTTTTCATATTTTGCTCTATCATGTGTTGTAGATACCGCTGTATGGTTAGCCGTGTCACTTCATCTTCAATCCAGCCTTCTTCGATGAGCGATACCAGCAGGGTGGCATGTTGCTGTAGTACAGTGATGTTGGGATTTAGTGCATGTATTGCTTTTTCATACGATCTGCTGCTCACAGTGGCGCGAGTACCGATAACGCCAATCAAATTGTTGTGAACACGTTTACATGCTGCACGGGCACCAGCGTTAATAACGCCAATGATGGGGATGGAATTTTCTTGCTGTAGCACAGGAAGAGCAGCTGCGGATGATGTATTGCATGCTATCACAATCATTTTAACATTTCGTGAAAGAAGGTATGATGTAATCTGCCGTGCATAACGGATAAGAGTTTCCGCTGAGCGTGTACCATAGGGAAAACGAGCTGTATCACCAAAATAGATAAGATTTTCTCCAGGCAAAAGCTGATTGATAGCTTTACATACAGTCAGCCCGCCAATTCCAGAGTCAAATATGCCAATGGGTCGTGAATCCATAACAGTTGATTAATTCTATTATAAAATATATTACTGTGCTGTATTTTTTCTGGTTTTTAAAAGCATGTATTCTATGCCATCTACCAGTGCCTGCCATGAAGCTTCAATGATATTGGTAGAAACACCAACAGTACCCCAGTGTTCGGTATGTCGTTTTTGATCAATAAGTACACGAACAGATGAACCAGTTCCATCTTTTTCGTTCAGTACGCGTACCTTATAGTCAGAAAGCTGCAATTCTCTTATTTCAGGATAAAAACTTTCCAGAGCCTTGCGTAATGCATTATCCAGTGCTTGTACCGGGCCATTTCCATTTGCCGCAGTATGTTCAATCTGGCCGTCAACTTCAACCTTTATGGTAGCTTCGCACGTAACCTTGCCTGATTCATCCTTTTCAGTAATTACTCTAAAGCCTTTTAATGTAAAAAATGGTGCGTATTCACCATTGCTTCGCCGTATTAATAATTCAAAAGAGCCTTCCGCAGCTTCAAACTGAAATCCCTGATCTTCAAGGTCTTTGATACGCCGTAGTATTTTTTCTGGCAATTCAATTTTATTCAAGGAAATACCAAGTTCCTTTGCTTTTACCTGAATATTGCTTTTGCCTGCCAGCTCTGAAATAAGAACTTTGCGTCTGTTGCCTACAAGTTCGGGATTTATATGTTCATAGGTGGATGTATTGCGCTTTAAGGCTGATACGTGGATGCCGCCTTTATGGGCAAATGCATTATCGCCCACATAAGGGGCGCGTTCATTATGTGCCAGATTTGCTATTTCACTGATATAGCGGCTTGTTTCAGTTAAATGATGCAATGATTCGGCAGCATTACAATGGTAACCTAATTTAAATACAAGATTGGGGAGCAGGGCAGTAAGGTCACAGTTGCCGCAGCGTTCACCATATCCGTTGATTGTTCCCTGTACAGAAATTGCGCCACTTAATACAGCAGCTATGCCATTGGCAACAGCTACTCCTGCATCATTGTGGTGATGTACACCAACAGGAGTTTTGAATGCGGAACACACTGTACCTGTTATAGTGCTGATTTCATGGGTTAATGTGCCACCATTGGTATCACACAATACCAGCATATCAACACCTGCTTTTTGGGCACTTTCCAGAACTTTCATAGCATAATCAGGATTGGCTTTAAAACCATCATAGAAATGTTCAGCATCTAAAAATACTTCAAAACCTTTATCCTTTAAATATGCAACAGTATCATATACTAATGCTAAATTTTCTTCAAGGCTTATGTGTAATGCATCGGTAACATGAAAATCCCATGATTTAGCTACAATAGTGAGGGTAGGCGCGCCAGAATTAATAAGTTCCTGTAACAGGGTATCTTCAGTTAATTTCATCTTAGGACGTTTGGTTGAGCCAAAGGCAGCTATTATGGAATGTTGCAGATTGGCTTTTCGTATCTCAGAAAAAAATATATTATCTTTGGGGTTGGAACCTGGCCAGCCACCTTCAATATAATCTATTCTAAGCTTGTCTAATTCCAGTGCAATCCGTATTTTATCCTGCAGGGAAAACGAGATCCCAAATGTTTGTGCACCATCCCGTAATGTGGTGTCATACAGTATAATGTGTTTTTTCTCAGTATCCATATCTGTCAATTAAAAATTATAGTATAAAGATAAATATATTACATTTTATTATATACTACAAATATTATTAAATGATTTTATCATAAGTGTTATATTTTTTTGCATTTTGCCATTAAATCAAGGGTAATGCATTCAAATAACGTTTTACACCCCTGCCGAAAGCAGCGGGGATGTACACTATGTTTATTATGTTCACAAATTTTATTTAAGGAATAAATCGTGCAAGCTATTTTTTTCAATTTAAAACAATTTACCTGTATTTTACTATTTATTCCTAAACGATGATTTGCGAACTAAATATCGAATAGAGTAAGCCTCACGCCTTCGGCTACGGCAATATTCACAAAATAATTTAAAAAAACAATTCGTGCTTGTATTTTATAATAACTATTTAATATTATGTGTATAGTAATACCATAACAGGTTTTGTTACTTTTTATACAGGTTTAAAGTTGGAAAGTTTGCTATAATTATTGCCAGTATTGGATATGAAACAGATCAGAACATATAATTACACACAAAAACCAAAAAAATGGATTACGTTGCTATATAGTATGTTAACACTTTTAATAATTACTTTCCCGCTGGTTATCTATATATTCATTTATCATATTAGTAGCCATTTAATCTCGGTGCCGTTGTATATTTTTTTATTTATACTTTTTATTATTACATTAGGCATAGGTATTTATACCACAATACGTTTTTTAATTTATGCTACAAGGGAGATAGTAACCAGTAAATATGAACTGGCATTAAAAGATGTCATTATCCAGCATACAGATGAAATTATAATCCTGCTTGATATGTTTGGTAAAATATTGAGCATTAATCCTTCTCTGACAGCAATTCTTAAATATGATAAGGAAGAAATTATTAATCAGCCTTTCAGAATCATTTTATATGAAAAATCGTTTGAAGACTCAATACGATTACGTGACCTTTTGCTAAGCAGATTCAGGGATGTCTTTAAAGGGTATGAGGCTGAGATAGTATTGCCGTGCAAGGTTCAACACTATTCAGAAATTAAATCAATAGCATTTAAATTAATTCCTGTGTTTCAGGATAACAATTTACAGTATATTCTGGCAATAGGGAGAGTTATACAGTCTGATTTTCTTACCAGTAACTATCTAAAAACTGAATATGCAGAGTTTATTATAGATAATAATATACGGATGGTCAACCTGTTGTCGTACCGACTTACACGCAACCTGGAACCGTATCTGGACAAGCGTGAAATTATCCGTATTCAGCTGGGATTGCAGGAAGCCATTATTAATGCAATAGAGCATGGTAATTTAGAGATAGATTTTGAAACAAAAAGCAGACTAAAAAAATTGGAAGGCAATTACTGGGATCATGTACTTGATATATGCAATAAAGACAATTTAGAAAAAAGAAAAATTAAGGTAGAGTACCATCTGTCTGCTAACGGGGTGAAATATATCATTAGAGATGAAGGGAAAGGTTTTGACTGGAAACAATATGTTGCTGCTACTCCTAATGGCAATTTGATAGACAATTATCATGGTGTTGGATTGACCATGTTGCAGGATATATTTGAAGTGTCTTTTAATGAAAACGGCAATGAAATAACATTAGTAAAACATTTTGCATAATGTGATAGTATCAACGCTCACGGGCTTTACCAGACACTTATGCTGCGTGAATTGTATATATTTGTTCTATTACTAAAAGGAGCTATCCATGACAGGATACCGCAATCCGGTGCCAACAGTTGATATAATAATACTACTGGAAGATGAAAATGGGAATGTAAGGAGCGATGAAATTGTCCTGATTAAAAGGAAAAATCCACCATATGGTTGGGCATTGCCAGGTGGCTTTGTTGATTATGGTGAAACGTTAGAACAGGCAGCAGTACGTGAAGCAAAAGAAGAAACTTCATTAGATGTAACGTTGTTAAAGCAATTTCACACATATTCTGATCCATCACGGGATCCACGTGGGCATACCATTACAACAGTATACATTGCAAAAGCAAAAGGAACACCACATGCCCAGGATGATGCCAGAGAAATTGGAATATTTAATATTAAAAATTTACCTCAACCTATTGCCTTTGACCATGCATCCATAATAAAGGATTATGAAAACAGAAAATATTAATTGTAAGGGAGCATTATGGAATTTTCTTACAACGTAGTGAAACTTACTGGAATTGCAATTGATGCGCTGGCAAAGTTCAGCAAGGCAGATATACGAGTGCATGATGCTGAAAGGATTCCTAAAGCACCTGTTGTGTTTGTTGTAAATCATTTCACACGCATGGAAACATTCTTTTTGCCTAATGTAATTCACAAAATTACAGGGAAGTATATCTATTCACTGGCTCACTACAGCTTTTTTACCGGCGCATTTGGTAAATTTATGGAAAAGGTGGGGGCTGTCTCAACCAAAGATCCCATGCGAGATACAAAATTTATTGGTGCATTGCTGCGAGGTGACGTTGATTGTATAATATTTCCTGAAGGGCAGATGGTGAAAGATAAAAAGCTTGTTGAACGCGGAAAATATATGGTGTATAATTCCGGGATCAGACGTCCTCCTCACACTGGTGCGGCGTACATCGCTTTGCGGGCACAATTCTATAGAGAGGAGCTTAAAAGTTGCAATGCACGCAATGCCTGTGATGATCTTAACAGCCTGATGTCGCACTTTGGAATATCTCAACAGGAACTATCGCACATAATAAACCAGGAAACGTATATTGTACCGGTCAACATTACCTATTTCCCAATCAGGGCTCGCAATAATATAATAAATAAAATTGCACACAAGCTGGTGAAAGGGCTGCCTGAGCGTGTTGAAGAGGAACTGGAAGTTGAAGGGACTATGCTTGTAGAAGGTGTAGATATTGATATTAATTTTGGCAATCCCATTGCAATAAGCCCGTATTTGAAG
The DNA here is from genome assembly GCA_937920495.1 of uncultured bacterium. Classification (GTDB taxonomy): domain Bacteria; phylum Spirochaetota; class UBA4802; order UBA4802; family UB4802; genus UBA4802. The sequence goes on from CALEUQ010000025.1 coordinate 28,318, forward strand.
AGCTATCTGGCAAAACAAAAAATTGAAAACAAGAGATTATATTTAGATCCCAGAGAATTGCAATCTGATGTGTTGCTCAGGAAAATAGCTATTGATATTATGTACAGGTATATGCGTGATATTTATGCTATGACAACACTTAATCATGACCATATATTTTCATATCTTTTAGCTAAAACCAAAAGCAGCATCAAAGAAACTGATTTTAAAACAAAAGCGTATTGTGCTATAGAAGCTATAAAGAAATTAAAGCTTGCCACATGTCACACATCACTCCAGCTGAAACAGGGATATCTGTTAACTGATGATCCACATGGAAGATATAATGATTTTATTGATGCAGCAAAATCTGAAGGGTTGATCTCAATTAAGGATGGGATTATATACAAAAATAAAGAGAAATTTTCCAGATTGTATGAATTCCACACTATACGGAAAGATAATATCGTTGAAGTATTAAAAAATGAGATTGAACCTTTGACGCAGGTAGTGCGCAGGCTTAACAGAGTATTCTTTACACCAATGTTTTGTATAAAAAGAAGTCTGGTGAAAAGTTTTTATAAAAAAGATAGGGAGATATTTGAAAAGGACTATAAAGAATTTTTTAAACAGGGAGAAACAAAACCAAAGCACATTGGTATGCCCTGGTATAAAAAAAGATTGTTTGCACATACAGGTGTTGTGCTTGTGCATGGATATATGGCAGCGCCAGAGGAGATGCGTCAGATAGCTTTATATCTTTATGCGCAGGGCTATACGGTGTATTGCACACGGTTGCGTGGCCATGGAACAACGCCTGAGGATCTTTCAACGCGAAGATGGGAAGAATGGTATGAGTCTGTAAACAGGGGATACATAGTGGTGAAAAACAGTGCCAAAAAAGTGTTTATATGCGGATTTTCTACTGGAGCGGGGCTTACACTTTTACATGCTGCCAATAAAAAGAATGCACTGCAGGGAGCTATAGCTATCAGTGCTCCTTTCAGGCTGCAGAATATTGCAGCCGGGCTGGCGCCAGTGGTGGATACCTGGAACAAATTTCTTTCTTTTTTGAAGATAAAAAAGATTGGCAGATTAGATTTTATTCCCAATCATCCTGATAATCCCGATATAAATTATTTGCGTAATCCCGTGAGTGGCATTCATCAGATGGAATCTTTGATGGACCTTGTAGAAAAGAGACTATCTGATATCACAATACCGGTTTTGATCATGCAGGGTGCAGGGGATAAAACAGTGGATCCCAGAGGAGCTTTTGAAATATTCATGAAAATCCATTCGGAAAAAAAGGAATTTATCATGGTGCACTCACAAAGTCATGGAATTACGCGTGGTAAGGAAGGAGAAGTGGTTGCACGAAGGGTTGCAGCATTTATTAAGGATTATGAATAGGTAAACATATATATACACTGCAATGTTACAATCTATACGATACGCCTGCTCCTGCCGTGATATTCCATGATGTAGATTTTGTTTTTGCGTCTAAAGAGATCGTATCTTCTGCATGATAATATGATTCAAACGAGCCGTTTGTTATAAGTACTAAAGTGGAAATTACTACTGTGGAAGATAGTGAGTAATTGCTGCCAAAAGTTATTAAAACAAGATTAAATGTACCTTTTCCCTTACTTTTAGAACTACCGGCGGTATTGATAAAATGGAAAAATGAAACACCTGCCATGCAGTCTAACTTTTCTGTGAAAGCATAATGCAGACCACCTTTAAAGCTCATAATTGAATCATTGTGGATAGTATTTATTGAATGCTTTATAGCTGGCATCGGGTTATCAGTTACTTCTATATTTGTATCAGTATATGATGATGGTAAAATTATTCCAAATTCAAGTGCTATACCAATTTGTGGCAAAATTTGCGCATAACCACCTGCCATAATCTGCGGTCCTTCGTTCTGTTGAATATCAAAGCTGTCGCTGTAAGACAGGTCAGTTGTGCTAAAGTCAGCATCTACTTTGTTCTTTACACATTTTAGAGTGGATGGAGTAATACGTAATCCCACCTGTGAATCTTTGCTTGTTAGTAAAAATCCTAAGGAAGGCTGCATTATGACACCATATTTGAGCTTGGTGTAGGAATAATCAGTGCCAAGCGAATTTTTCTTGTTAGTGTTTTCATTTGAGAAAAATGGTGTTATTGCCAGTTGAATACCTGCATAGTTGTTATCTGTAAGCTTCCATCCATAGGCAACACTAAGTGTAGGACTCAGCTCGTCAGTTGTGGTAGATTCTGTTTGTTCCACAACAGGTGGGATATTAACAACAAGTTTTTGAGTATCTTTTTTTCTTGTATACATATTGTCTTTTGATGAAATGCTATATCCAAATACACCGTTACCGATAGGCTGTGCATATCCAGCAAAAAGTGAAAAGGCATAGTATTTATCGTTTTCTTGATTTATAGACTGTATATTCAATCCTGATGCGTGGAATTCAGGGTTTGTATCCTGATGATAGTAGATGTTTCCCATAAGGTACAATGATACTGATGCGTAAGAAAGGGTGCCAAGCAGCGCAGGGTTGCGGGTGGTATCGATAGCGCCTTCAGATGTGACTGTTGAAATGCCCCCCATTGCAGTACCTAAAATCTGTGCACTGGCATGTACGGAAAAACTCACTATACACAAAACAAGCAATATTTTTTTCACAGGCAGATCCACTTTTTATTAATAAGTATCAGCTGTATAGAATAATCACTTAAATACTATATCAAACACTTCGTCAATATGTGCAACAAAATATATCGATAGCCCACGGGTGATATGCTGTGGGATATCAGCCATTTCTTTCTTATTATCCAGCGGCATGATGATTGTGTTACAATGTTCACGTTTTGCTGCGATAAGCTTTTCCTTTATGCCGCCAACAGGTAACACTCTGCCGGAAAGTGTAAGCTCGCCGGTCATGGCTATACGTTTTGTAACAGGTATATTCTTAACAAGAGAGAAAAGCGCAGAAGCAATTGTTATTCCTGCTGATGGCCCATCTTTGGGGATGGCACCTGCGGGCACATGAATATGTATGTTATGTGTGTTGAAAAAGTCTGTTATGTGGGTATCGTCATTGAAATAGTTTTTAATATAATTATATGCGATAGTTGCTGATTCTTTCATCACATCGCCAATATTACCGGTAAGTGTTAAGGAAGTTGAGCCGTTAGCTGGTGTGGATAATGCTTCTATAAGAAGTATGGTACCACCGGTTGAAGTCCATGCAAGCCCTACTGCGACGCCTGGATTTAATTGTTCAGGGATTGTGTCACCTGTATAATATTCTGGTCCAAGTAGCGTGCGCAATGATTCTTCATCAAGATGATTGGGAAAAGACTGGTCTTTTTTTACGATTGATTTTGCCTTTTTCCTGCAAAGGCGCTCCAGCTGTCGGTCTAAATTTCTGACTCCTGCCTCGCGCGCCCATCCATTAATGATGTAAAGAAGAGCATTCCTATCAAGTTCAATAGAATTTTTTGGCAAGCCATGTTTTTTAAGCTGTTTGGGTAAAAGAAAATACTTTGCAATTTTGTATTTTTCTTCATCAATATAACCCGGAATGCGTATCACTTCCATGCGGTCAAGCAACACATCCGGTATTGTATCGGTGGTGTTGGCTGTAGTGATGAAAAGTACTTTTGAGAGGTCAAACGGCATGTCAATATAGTGATCCCTGAATGCATGGTTTTGCTCATAATCAAGCACTTCCAGAAGCGAAGCTGCAGGGTCCCCCTGATAGCTCTGATACAATTTGTCAATTTCATCAAGCATAAAAACAGGGTTTTTGGATTTGCAAATCTTCAGGCCCTGGATGATTTTACCAGGCATGGCACCAATGTAGGTTCGGCGATGACCTTTTATTTCAGCTTCATCCCTGATGCCACCCAAAGATACCCTGAAGAATGTACGTTTCAATGAATCAGCTATTGCCTGCCCTAACGAAGTTTTGCCAACACCCGGAGGTCCAACAAGGCACAGAATTGAACCACCTGAATCAGGTTTAAGCATCCTGACTGCCAAAAACTCTAATATTCGTTCTTTGACATCTTGAAGCCCATAATGACTTTTTGCTAAAATTTTCTCAGCTCTGGCAATATCAAGGCAGTCTTCTGTATACGTATTCCATGGCAATGAAAGCACGGTATCAAGATACGTGCGGGCGATGGTATATTCTGGTGTGTTAGATTCAATATAGTAAAGGCGATTAAGTTCTTCTTGAATCTTTTCTTTTGGTTCACCCTTAAGATTCAACATGTCAAGTTTTGATCTCATCTGCTGGATTTCGTTACTGCGGTCATCATCCAGTCCTAATTCCTGTTTGATTATCTTTAGCTGCTCACGTAAAAAATAATCACGTTGCTGTTTGTATATTTTTTCATTTATCTGATTTTGTATCTTGCGTTGAACGGAAACTACTTCCAGTTCCTTTTGTAAAAGTACCAGTACCTTTTCAAGACGCTTTTTTACATTTATTGTCTCAAGTATATTCTGATATTCCTGTTTTTCCAGATTTAATATTGATGTAACAAAATCAGCTATCCTGCCGGGTTCATCAACGTTGAGCATGGTAAGTTTCATCTCTTCAGTGAACAGAGGATTGCTTTCGGATAGGATTTTAAGCTGACTTAAAATGGCACGGGTTAATGCTTTAATTTCCAGATTTTTGGGATTTGCTTTGTCATGGATATATTCAACTTTTGCAATAATACTTTTTTTATCATCTACAATTTTGGTGATTCTGAACCGGCAGATACTGTTGATAAGAACATTAATGCTTTCATCTGGAAGATTGATTTTTTTGATTATCTTTGCTGCAGTACCAAACATCTCTATATCATCTATCTCCACATCTTCAACATCATCATCTTTCAGCACAGCAAGACCAATAGATCGTGAGGAATTAAGTGCATCGTCAATTGAGCGCATGAAACGTGGTTTGGCAATGATAAGCGGAGTGATGATGCCTGGAAATATTGGCCTGTATCGTACCGGTATAATATGAATAGTTGAAGGCAAATTGGTATCAATCTTTGATAGGTCACTGGCAAGGATGGTATTTTCTATCTGAATGGTGTCATTGTCAAAGTATTCTTCAAAATTCATTAACTATCTCCATACACACAATAGTAATTTAATAATATCAGAAGGATTGTTTTTTGGCTACATATTTTTTTAATTTAATGAAAAAGTAGATTACAACACTACATACTACAATTAACACGATTATCCTGCTGTATTGTGACAGGATCTGGCTCAATCTACTCTGTACTGTACGCCAGTTGTTACCCAGCGAATATCCTAAGTATATAAGAATGAGGTTCCATATAGATGAACTGATGAACGAAAACAACAGAACTTTATATGTGGAAAGATTTGAAAATCCTGCAGTCAAAGAAATTACGCTGCGTATACCGGGTAAAAATCTGTTTGCCAATACCAGCCAGATACCATACCGTTGTACCCATTGCTCAGATTTTAGTATAGCTTCTTTTTTGAAGAAAGAAAAGTTTTTTTTGATTAGTAGTTCTTTGCCAAAAAGCTTGCCAACCAGAAAAAGTAGTGTAAATCCAATAACTGAACCAATAGTTGTTGACAGATAAACCCAGAAAAATTGCAATTTGCCTGTGCCAACCATGAAAGCACCAAAGGCAGTGACAACATCGCCAGGAACCGGGGGGATAAGGTTTTCCATTACAGCTGATATGCACAGCAGCAGATACAGCAATGGATTATTTGTGCTGTCCAGTAGCAAAGGCAATTGTTGTATAATGTCATCAAACATGGTTATCACATTGTAATGTGAAATTTATTTAACTAAAAAGAATTTTACTGAAAATAACTACATTGTGTTGATCATGAATATATTGTAAATAAAAGCATTAATGCTTTTCTATTATATATGGCACATTGTACCCTTTGGTGGATGTTTTTCAAATAATATTAAAAAGAAAAATTTTGTTTACTTGATGCACTAAAGTTTTATAACTGGACAGGAATCTAATTAGTATTGTCAATTGTAGCATCCATACATATTTTTGTCAAGTAAGCTGATATGGCAGCGGTGTTCAATTTGTATATTACATGTAAATGTGAAATGAAAAATATTACTTGCTGGGCGATAGCTACGTTGTTATTGTAAATGGGTGGAAATTGTGTTGTGATGTAATTTTGAGCGTAGCAAAGAATCTAAAAATTAAAAGGCAAGATTCTTCGGTCACTTCGTGACCTCAGAATGACATTGAAAATCATTTTCGGAGGAATAATGTATGCGTAAATACATTATATGTTTTATTTTATTCACAATAGTATCATGTAGTACTACGGCTATAAAAGAAAAGGAAGACCCGTTTGCGCAGGATAACAAAAGGTTTCTTGAAGAAAAGGGTGGTACAGAGCTTTTCAGGGTGTTAATAACTCCCGATGGTTATCAGGTAATTCAATTACACTATCAGGATAGGATTACACGCAATAATGATGAGAGTGGTGATAAATATATTCTTGAAGAGGTGGCACAGTATCACCAGATTGATGAGGCCAGAGAGGGTATAGTAACAGTATGGCTGTTCCCTGATTCCGGGGCCATTATGAAGATACGGCCAACACAGCTTACATTTCTTGTTGAACTGGATAACCTTATTGTTCAGGATATGCAGCGATGGACATTCTCATTTCCCACAAAAACAGTTGAACCAACAAAATTTGATGTAAAATACAGGATAGTTTTAAGGAAGAAACTTTCTGACGAAGAAATAATGCAGCAGATCAGGGAAAAAATAAAAGATAAAACACAGTAAACACATTACATAGAAGAAGTATTTATTATCAGGCGTACTGCATTTTCGTCTATTAAAAGTTTGTTGGCTATTTCCTGAGAACTCCACCCTTTATTGGATAGCTCGCGGACTGTTTTTATCAGCCGCTCATTGATATTGACGTTTGGTATACCTTTGATCTCTTTAGCAATAACCGTATTGCTGTCAATGGCTTTAAGGATATCGGCAAATTGCTTCATCCGCTTGTCGGTCTCAGTAAACATTACCTGAAGGCGGTTATCAGTCTGGCTTATTTCATCACGCATATCTTCAAGCTTCTGGAACATGGCATTAACCTGTTTGATACGCTCTTCTATATGGGCAGTGAGGCCTTCAAGTTCGGCAAAATGCTCTTTCACTTCTCGTATTTCCTGCTCACGGGTTTTAAGAATAAGGGTATTTTCCTCAATACTGTGCAGGTACCCGGTGAGGCGCTCAATCTTCTTTTCTGATTTTTCTACGGTAGACTGGAATGCTTTTATTCTTGTTTCAATTGATTTCATAATGAGGTCGGCCTTATTGACTGATTCCAGATTTTTGGTGATAGTTGTTTCATATTCCTGTAGCTCGTGAATCCTGTTTTCAAGATCATTATACACTTTTGCCAGGGCATCAATTCGGGCATTGAATTGGTCAATTTTCAGCATGCCGTCCTGCAAGGAATCAGCTTTAATTGAGATTGTATCAGCCAATTCCATGAGAGCCTTGATTTCAGATTCAACCGTTGCCAGTTTCTCTTTTCTTGATTCAAACACCTTTAATTCACGTTCTACTGTCCTTCGTATATCCTTGATTGATTCAGCTTTTTCCAGAAATTCATCCAGCTTTTTTGATTCTTCGCGTGACTGAGCAAGAATAGTATTGAGTTCGGTTAAAGCTTGCTGAACTGTTTTAAGCATATCGTCAGTTCGTGTAAAGATCTTATGGTTTTCTTCCAGGCTTAAAAGCTCTTCTTTCATGGATGCTATATGCTGGCTCATGGCATCAAATTCATTTTTTGCTTCAGCAATCTTTGACTCAATAGATAGCTGCACCTGCCGTTCAATCTGGTTTGCTCGCTCGGTGAGGTTCTGGAAGCGAAGCTCTATGGCCTGATATTCGGTAACCAGTGTTTTAAGCTGCTCTTCTGATTTATCTATCAGTCTGTGCTCCATCTCGATAAATTTTTCGCCAAACTCCTCAATACGTGCCTTAATGTCTTCGGCCTCCTTGCGTGCAGCTTTTACAATCTCGTCTTTTTTTGAGATAGCATGGAGGTTTAAATTGTCAAATGCCGCCCTAATTTTATTAACTTCCTCATCAAATGAAACAATGAGCTGAGCTTTTGATTCATCAATACTTTGCTCAATCTGTCGCAGTTTATCATATACTTTTTCAATGTCGCCATTAACCTGTTCAATTAATTCTTGACGCATATCCTTAAATTCCTTCAGAGAACTGGATATGCTGGTTTTCACGTCATTAGCTTTTTCTTTGAGATCGGCAAAGATGCTGTTTTCCACTTCAGTAATTGAAGATTTAAGTTCCATAATCTCGTCGCTGACTTCGGCAAGCTCTTTGCGCATTGAGGTGGTTGAGGTTATTCTGATCTGGTCCAGATCCTGTTCAAAGTCTTCAATGGATTTTGCCAGTGTTACAATTTTCTGATTAAGGTCGGTAAATACACGGCGTTCAGCTGATTCAACACGCTGTTCAATTGAGTCAACCGACTTTGTTACAGTATCTATCTTCAAGCGTATATTTTCCAGGATTGCATCGCCGGTGTTGGTTATGTTTTGTTCCATGCGCGATAGCGACTCCGAAAAGTTGCGGGTTAAAAGGTCAATCTTTTCCTGAGAAGCCAGAAGTATCCGTTCTTCCTTAATATTAATAGTGTCGCGCAGTTTATTGATCTGTTCTGCAATTTCTTCCGATAGTTCCCGTGAGCGTTCACGGACCTTGTCATTGAAGGTTTGCAATACCACCGATGTCTCTTTTTCAAGTTTTGAAAGATTGTCGGTAAGGTAATTAATCTTTTTGGCTATATCGCCAAAGCTTGCCCGTGACGCCGCAATGTATTCTATCTGCTGATTTACATCGCGTGCTGCATTTGAAATGACTTTTAGATCCTCTTCAACTTTTTTCAAGTTTGTTTTTTCAATATCAAGACCCTTAAGTTTTTCTTCAATTTCTGCAATTGAACCATTGAGATGATTGCTGAGTGCCTGAGCTCTTTTCAGCATGATGTCAAGTTCAATAGTGGAATCGTTAAACTTGCGTTCTTCTTCCTGTGCTAATTTTTTAAAGTCATCCAGCACTTTTGATGTATATCGTTTAACCTTGGTTATTCGCAGATTGGAGCGGTCAAGACGCCGGAAGAAGAGTATCATGAATAAACAGGTTACCAGCGTCACAATATTCCATATCATTTCATAACTCTCCTTTTGTAAAAATTAAATACTCATCACAATGCAGTTGTAAAAATTTATTATATTAGAAAATGGATACAGTACAGTCTTATCCCAACATATTTGAAAAAACAAAAAGTTGCATTTTTTACATTAAAATTATACATAAAACAATTAATAAAATTTGTCAACATAATTTTATGTCACATTAAAAAATGATTGACGTTGATTATAAAAATAAAGGTTTGGCAAAATTATTAAAGTGGGATCCCCGCCGCTCCGCGGCGGGGGATGTACTTAATGTGTACGTCACATAAAAAAATGATTGCTGTGGGTTAAAAAAAGAATGTGGCAGAAATTGCTAACGCACCGTGGTTTGATATCCCGATGCCAGTGGTGTCATTCTGAGCTTGACTTTCACAATGGTCATTTTGGACTTGATCCGGAATCTACTCCACATAGTCATTCCGAACTTGATTCGGAATCTTTAGTTCCTGAATCGAGCCTGTCCCGACGTAAGTCGGGAACATTGCGGGCTTAAACTTGCACTACACAAAATCAGGAAATAGAAAAAAAAGATTGACTTCACACAAAGTAATGAGAATTTGACCACAATTTTTTGTAAGTGTAACCCTCTGCTGCTATCGGCGGCGTAGTGTCTACTCTATAAAAATAAGGTGATTATGAAAAGAGTAATTCTCACTATAATAGTTTTATCCGCATTGGCATTATTGTCATTTACGTACAATCTATTACCTGAAAAAATGCCTTTTCCGGAACTATCGCACACCAAAAAAATACAGTACAAAGCCACCTGGAAAATAACTGCGTATTGCCCGGGAAGATGCTGTAATACAAGAATTACAAATACCGGGGTTGATGACTATACCAACTGCGCAGCTGTGGGGGGCCTTACATTAACAGGATTGCTTGACCGTGATATTCATGTGGTAGCTGTTGATCCGTCTGTTATACCTCTGGGATCAATTATTAAATATAATAACACATATTATGTTGCACTTGATACCGGCAGTGCCATAAAAGGATTTACGCTTGATATACTACTGCCTGAACATACACAGGCTCTTGATTTTGGTGTTAAGTACAGTGATGATGTAGAGATTTATATTCCCCAAAATCCCAAAAAAGTTATTGAAACACTAAAGAGTATAGCAGGGGTCAGAAAACCCTTATCCCTGAGATACTTTCAGCTACATTGAATGCATGGTCACCAATTTTCTCAAATTTTGACAGCATATCAATAAAAATAAGTCCCGCATTGACATCGCATATACATTCATTTAATCGATTAACGTGACCTTTACGCAATTCACTTCTGAGTTCGTCAATCCTGTCTTCCAAAAATCGGGCATCGGTCATAATATCTTTGTTACGTATAGTGATATTGGCATCTATTAAAACCAAAAATTGGCGGACTTTTGATGCAATTTCATCAATATCTTTCATTGCTTCATCTGAAAATTCAATGCCCTGCTCATATTTTCTGCGTATTAGTTTGAGCAATGATTCACAGTTATCGCCCATGCGCTCCAGTTCATTGACGGTATGCAGTAGCGATGACACTTCTTCGCTCTGTTCGTATGATATATTGTTCTGTAAAATATTCACAAGGAAGCTGGATATCTCTTTTTCAAGATGATCGGTAAGGTTTTCCAGTTTAATGATCTGCTCAACTTCAGTGCCCAGTTTTTCCTTTGGATGATGGAATACGTCCATGACCATGTCAAACATCTCAAGGACAATACCACACATACGCTTAATTTCAAGACGCGCCTGGTTTATATTAATTGTGGGTGTGGAAACCAGGGCAGTGGTGATATATTTTAAATGAAACTCATCCTTTTCCCCTTCAGGCTTTGGTGCAAGCTTGGTAGAAAGATTTGCAAGCACATTGACAAATGGTAAAAATACGATAGTATTGATAACATTAAAACATGTATGAAATGCCGCCATATGATCCGCAATAACCCTGGATTTGACTGCTAAAATATCAGAATACGGGTTTCCGGGCACAAGCCAGTCAACAAATGGTATAAAAAATTTATGGAATATCAACATAATCCAGATAACACCAATAAAGTTAAATAAAAAGTGTGCACGTGCAGCCTGTTTAGCTTCTGTTGAAGCCCCTATGGCAGCTATGTTAGCGGTAATTGTTGTACCAATATTTTCACCTAATATAAATGCACAAGCAGTGGGAAAATCAATAAGCCCGTTGACTGCTAGCGTCATAGTCATAGCCACGGTGGCACTTGATGATTGCACGATCATGGTAATCATGGTACCGATAGCAACCACAAGCAATGTTGAAGATATATCCACTGCACTATAGCGTGACATCAGGTGTAATATTGCTTGGGAATTGCGCAGATCCTTAACCGCATTGCTCATGATATCAAGCCCAAAGAAAAGCACTCCAAAGCCAAGCAATACTTCTCCGTAATACCGCATTTTTTCATTTGCTATAAACCGTATAAAAAAGCCTATGCCAATGCAGGGTAGGGCAACAGCTGTGATTTTAACTTTAAATCCAATCAATGCAACAAGCCAGCCAGTGATAGTAGTACCAATGTTAGCTCCATATATTATCCCAATAGACTGTTGTAACGTTAAAAGCCCGGCACTTACAAAGCTTACCAGCATGACTGTGGTGGCACTTGAGGATTGTATTATGGACGTGATGAATAAACCTGTAAATACTCCTTTAATTCTGTTATTGCTCACTTTCCAAAGTATGCTTTTCAACCTTTCACCTGCTGCTTGCTGCAGGGATTCGCTCATGATTTTCATTCCAAACAAGAACAATCCCAATCCGCCAAAGATCGTGATACCTATCGAAAATCCATCCATACTATAATACCTCTGAGTAAGAGTCTAAAACTGTGAGATCATTAAAGATATGTTCTATTGTGGCATGGTGTTCTTATCTTTATCTTTAATTTCATTTTCTTTGAGCCGCACATCATAGGCTGACTGGTTAATGGGTAACGGAAAGCTTTCGCCTTTTTCTTCTTCCAGCTGATTTGTACGTGGATCAGCGTTCTGGTTCACAGGCACTTGTTTGGTGCCAGAAAAGCGCTCCAGGCTTGATTGTATGGATGGGTCGTTGGGGTCAAGCAGTTTTGCTTTTTCGTAGTACCTTTTTGCTTCTTCAGTATTTTTCAATGATTCATAACACAGGCCAATATTGAAAAATAACGATGCGGTTGCCATATTCATCTGGTGGGCTGAAAGCAAATAGTTCAACGCTTCAGCGTATTTACCCTGTGAAACCAACAGTATCCCTAACTGGTAGAGTACTTCCGGGTTATTGGGATTCATTCTCATTGCATTGTTTAAGTATTTAAATGCATTGTCCATGTTCTGAATTGTGGCGCTTATAATGCCAATACGGTAATTGGCAGTAAAATTATTGGGATTTACTGCAAGCAATGAAGAATATAATGAAATGGCTTTATCCCACTGCTTGTCCCTTTCATACGTAAGTGCAATATTTTCATACAGTTTTTCTTTGTATGTAATGAGGTTGATTATATATTGCCGCAATGGAGGTGTATATTCGGCAGCACGCCGTAGTTCCATCAGTGACTGCATCTCACGTTCATATTGTTCCTGCAATCCGTAATATTCTGACTGCTTTAACAGCTGATTAATCCGTTTTGCATAGAACATGCGCAGTTGTAACGTGTGTGCCCAATATGCAGTATTATCGGCTATCCCTGTGACGGCGTCATTGGTATTTATAACAGTATCAATATAACTGTTAGGGTATACTGTTGCAGCAGGTGTTTCAAAATGAAGCAAGACGGTAGTGTCTTTCCCATCATGAGGAAAAGCAGTCAGTATAGATGGAGAGAGTATATAGGATAATGCATGTTCGGAATTGATGAAAAGATTTGAAACTTCTGTTGTTTGAATGAGATTGTCCAGATTTTGTATTTGGGGCTGACTAATAGTAAAACCGCTTTTATCGGTTGCTCCAATAATCATAATGTTGCCGTATATGGCAACCAGTGAATGGGAAAAATGTTTCTGCAAGGCCCGTGCAAGGTTGTGTAAACTATGTGATGATGCATGGGTTATATCAATGATAATAAAATAATAATCATCAACATGCTTTTTAAGGCTGCCAATATACGCATCAGTAAAACGGAATGAATACATGTAATGATCAAATATGTTTGGTATATCAATGATGGTACCTTTTTTGCCGGATAATCCACGCAGAATATCGCTTTGTACCGTGGCATACTGCTCAACCCCTGTTATTGTTGGTTTTTGATAATCAACGATACGCTCAGGGATGTAATCGATGATAACAGGGGAAGGTAGTATGCTGTATAGGTTATTGGTAAAGAATTTATGATAGCCATCAATAATGATGGTGTGTCCTGAACCTGTAAAAATGCTTGCCAGCACAGTTGAGCGTTTCATATCGCGGGCAAAATGGTCGGTTAGCACACACGCAGGAATTCCCTGGATATAGGCAGTTGCAGGTTGTGTGATATATGGTGCATTAAAATTTGCCATTGCCACGGAGTCATATCCGCTGCAATAGCGTACCACCAGTGTATTTGAAAATGGTAACCTGAAATAAATATGGGTAATGATGAGAGCAGGAATAAAAAGCAAACTTACCACAAAATAGAGTACTGCTGGTATGGAACGCCTGGTATTCTGCAAAAGGTACATGCCAGGGAAGATAATAGTGACAATAGACATCAGGTAAATAAGTATAAAAAACCACAGGTACGTTAATTCTATCCATAAAAATGCAATAAGTAGTGGGATGGGTATAATGAAGAACGAAAAAAGCAATATCGTATATCGTGACTGGTGATTATTTTTACGGACAATCTGTTGTAAGGACGTACCAAATGTCAGTCCTGCAAAAATACTGAAAGGCAGAGCATTGAGTATGGTAATATAGTAGGGAATATCATTACTGTGGCTTACAATAATAAAGCCTAAGAAAAGAAATGGGTACAGCATCTCGCCATAAATAAAAACAGTAGTGTATTTTTTTATATATTTTGCGGCGATAGTTCCCGCAAAAAAGCCTGCGGCGATAGCTATCACTGAGTAAAGAATACCATACAGGTACAGCCCATATCGTGCAACGATACTCAGCAGTATGAGAATGATGAATATGCTTATAAATGACACATTGCAGTATGTAAACAGAATATCGTCGCGTGAAGTAACTGTACTTTCCTGTGCACTACCACGAGAAATGATTGTGGGTGGGCAAAAGGGAAGTGAGAGTAGTATGGTGAATACACAGGATAGGAAGGGTACAGGGGCATATACAACAAGATACTGTGGGTTATAAAATATAAAAAACGCACACGCTAAAGATATAATAAATGACATCAGTGCAACACATATCGCCAGTAGTGCAGGGTTTTTATTATCAATATAATCGCCGATGGTGGTTTTAAGATAATAAGGAGCTTTTATGCCTGTAACAAAATACATAACAACTATCGCCGCATAGATAAGCCAGTAGTAATGTTGAAGGATGATGCTATATACGGTGAGGATATCATGGTACACAAAGGCACCTGCCACAGGAACTATCGCCACAAAAAAGACAAGTATTTCCTGTACAATAAAAATAATCCTGTGGTTTTGTATTTTTGTTAAAATACTGTTGCCGGCGATACTACCAGCAAGAAAACTTGCCAATGCAAAGGTAAGGATGTATTTCCATACGGGCGAATACAGTGTCAGTGAGCTTAAATAAAGGATACTGATAACAGTGAATACCACCAGCGTGGCAATTGAGAAAAACACAGAAAGTAATACAAGCCGCCGCTGAGTTATACTTGAGTAATTGAATTCTTTTATGTTCATTGTTTGGTAATGTCCCCTTGCATTACTTATATTCCCTTTATGGGTTGAAGTATTGCCATTTTTTTATTTATGGTAATATAATAACATTGCTATCGTATAACCAGGGTCATATACAACTATTGATATGGCAATACAATAATCATTTTTATGACGTAGTACACGTTATCGATAAAAATGACAAGAATTTTTCAATACCAAATAATTATTAAGATTTTTTCACAATTTTACCGTAAATTATATATAGAAGATTATGGACTTTTTTTGTTGCAGTAATTTATCAATTTTATTATATATGCAATAGAAATAAGTGGAGCGTTTATGCACTCAAACAATGCTTTTGAATATATACCTGAAGACAATCTTGTTGTATTATTTGTATTAATGGTATGTACAGCAGGATTGTACTATTTCTGGTGGATTGCACGAGTAAGCCGCATTTTTTATGATAATCCCGTTACCAACATACTGCTTACCATTCTTACCGCCGGGTTGTGGCTCATTTATCTTACCATTAAATATATGCAGAAATCTGAAATGCTCAATGGCAGGCAGATGCCGTGGTATATGATTTTATTTTTACCTATAGGCTTTTTGATTATTCAGCATAATATTAATGAGCGGTATTTCACCAGTCAATAAATCATCAGGAGCCATTCATGATTGTACGATGCACCGAATGTAATGCAGCCTTTCAGGTTGATGATGAAAAGGTAGTAAACAAGCGTTTTGCATTTACCTGCCCCAAATGCAAGGCTCATGTAATTATTGATAATCGCATTGATAAAGCACAGGAAAGAAGTATTGATGAAATGCGTGCGGCATCCCCAATAGAAGAAAAGCCTGAAAAACATGCACTCGCAGCCGATGAATTTGATACCATGCTGCAGGAAGAACCATTTGAGAAAGAATATGCTGAAAAAGATATTATAAAAACTGATGAAGATTTACTTGCAGATATTGAATCATATACTGAGCCTGAGGTAAAAAAAGGAAAAATCAAAGATGAGTTTGAACCCATTGAGAGCGAAACAATCGATCTTTCTGATTTCTCCAGTGAAGAATTAAAAAGTGCTACCCAAGAGATAACCCTTCCTGAAGAACCTTTTGAAAAGGATATAATGCTTGATGAAGCCATTAAGACTGATGAGATTTTTTCAAAAGAAAAGGATGTTGATGAAAGCATCACTATAGATTTAGATACACTTGATATACCACTGGATGAATCCACCGCAATTGAAGAAGCAGAGATGCCGGTAGAGTCATCAGTACTTGAAAAGGAAGAACTGCCAGTAGAAGACATTAACTTTGATGATATATTGGTTGCTGACGAAGAAATTCCACAAAAACCAAGAGCAAAAAAGGCACCAAAAGAAGAACCAATAGATGACATTACCCTGGATCTGGATTCACTTGATATTCAATTAGAAGAGCATGAAGAAGTATTGCCAGGCGAGCAGATAATTGAAGAAGATGAAAAGCTGACACTGGAAGATGCAGGAATAACTATTGACGAACTTATACAGGAAGAAAAGAAACAAATGCTTGAAGAGGAGGAAGACTTAAAGCTTTCCCTGGATGAGATTGAGCCGGGCCTCACCGTTGATGATCTGCATAAAGAGCTTACAGAATCAGAGATAGAAAACCTGATGACAAAAGAAATTGAATTACCCGAAGTGGATTTAGAGAAATTTGAAGAAGCTGAAGCTACCAACTACACACCTGAAGAATTTGAATATGCTGAAAAAGAAAGCTATGATTCAATCCCGGCAGGTTTTGTCAATTTAACCATTGATTATGCATTGTCATATTCGCGGCCTGGTGCGGTTGCAAGGCTTTTAGGATTGTATGTAGTAACATTAATTCCTCATGTTATTGTAAGTACTGTCTATGGCATAGTATCTTCTATTGTTGGATTTTTTAACTGGTGTGTTGTGTTATTCACCGGCCAGTTCATTGATGATTATGCAGATATGCAGCAGAACACACTTAGATATTATATTTCAATTTTTGCATCTGCAGCACAGATAACAGAAGACAGGCCAGTATACGCAGGCAGACCAAAAGTTGAGCACAGCCTGCAGCTTGATATAGTGTACCCTTCTGAACCATCACGTCTGCTTGCCTTGTTACGAATCACCATTATTGGAATTTCAATAGCAGCTTTACCGCATATTTTATTATTGACTGTCCTGACGCTTGGCATGGTACTACTTATTCCAGTGGGACTTATCTGTATTATTGCTACAAAGCGCTGGCCTTCACTTTTGTTTGATTTTATGTACAGGTATCTGCGATACTACTCACGTGTAAAAGCCTATATCATGGGCCTTGTAGATAAATACCCTTCATTTATTTTTTGATAGACAATCCGCATAATATTTTTTACAGTGCCGCCATACATACACATGTAGCATTCTATGGACATTCATTCTATCATACAAACTGTGTTTGCAAGCGGCAAGCTGTCTTCCTATATTCGCGATTTTGAGTATCGTGAAATTCAGGAGCAGATGGCACACGCTATTACCCAATCATGGTATGACCTAAGACACATTGTCATTGAGGCAGGAACCGGTACAGGTAAAACCATAGGTTATCTTCTTCCTGCAAGCCTTTTTGCGCTGTATGAAGATGTTAAGGTGGCGATAGTTACCGAAACAAAAGCCCTGCAGCAGCAATTAATCCATAAAGATTTACCAGTGGTTGCGTCTTTATTACACGAACTAACCGATAGTTCCCTTAAGTATGCCCTGTGTCTTGGAAGTAATAACTATCCCTGTGTTAGAAGGTTACAGCATGCAATAGATACAGGCAGTTTTGACAAAAAATTTGCAGGTGATATGGATACATTGCATGCGCGTGTAAAGAAAGATTACACCATCACACGGTTTGATGTTACAGTACCTGATGCGCTGTGGAATACTATCTGCCGTGAAGGGCAATTATGCTCCATGAATAAATGCAGGTATCGCAACAAATGTTCTTACATGGAAGCGCGTAAACAATGGCAACAGGCACATATTCTTGTTATGAATCATTATCTCTTTTTTTCAAATATTGCTGCCTCAAAATCGCTGGTGCCTGATTGTAGCGTGGTGGTATTTGATGAAGCACATTCGCTGGAAAGGATAGCGTCAGCCCAGTTAGGCTTTTCAATAAATAACCAGGCTCTTAAAGAAACGCTTGAACACATGATACAAAGAAAAAAAGGACCTTCACTTATTGAACAGTGGCTCCATCACAGTCTTTATCAGGATGCCATTGAAGTAATTGATAATGCACTCCGCCAAAATCAGCAATGCAGATCTATTCTTACCAATGTGATGAAGGAACTGCAGACGTTCAGGCTGCGCAACCCCTTACAAGAATGCCTGCCATTACTGAAAGCCCTTGAGGAAGTCATTGCAGTACTAGAAAAAGTTGAAGCCGAAAAACTTGATGAAGATAACAGGTTGGAATACGAATACCTGAAAAGCGTTTTACTACATACATGTAATGATCTTGGTATGGTTGTGTTTATGGATGATGACAGTTATGTATACTGGCTTGAAAAAGACAAAAATGATCACGGCATAGTGCTTATTTGTGGTCAGCCACTGGATGTTGCGTCTATTATACACAAAGAGGTGGTTGAATATTATGACCATTTAGCATTTGTTTCAGCAACGTTGAGTGTTAACAATACTTTTGAATATTTTATTCAGAGCATTGGTCTTTCAAATGTGGATTCAATCATGCTGCCATCACCATTTGATTTTGCCAGTCAATCGGTTTTATTCATTGATAAAGACAACGTTGACCCCAATGAAGAAGCCTTTATACATGCCGCAGCTGAAAAGATAAAGGAAATCATCACGATGACCAAAGGAAGGTGTCTTGTCCTTTTTACTTCGTATGCAATGCTTGTAAAAATATATGAAAAGCTTTGTGATACAATGCCATATACCATATTTTCTCAGCACAATATGAATGCAGCAACAGCATTGCAGGAATATATTGCGTGTGATAATGCGGTGCTGTTTGGAACGCACTCATTCTGGCAGGGCGTGGACCTTCCGGGGGATTTAGCCCGAGCAGTCATTATCATGAAGCTGCCGTTTGAGGCACCGGAAAATCCAGTAGTGCAGGCAAAGATAGAAAAAATACAGAAAGAGGGTGGTAACCCGTTTATGATGTATCAAGTACCCAATGCAGTGCTTTTGTTAAAACAGGGCTTTGGAAGGCTCATCCGCAAGTCAACCGATAAAGGTATCATAGCAATCCTTGATTCGCGTATTGTGAGTAAATCGTATGGCAGGATATTCTTGGGATCTCTTCCCAATTCAAAAAGAGTATACTCGCTGGAAGAACTGCACAATGCATATAAAGAGCTTTACAGGTGAAGGTATGCGTTGTTATCTTTAATGCAGTAATCTCATTACCATCCGGGGGTATGGTAAATCGCATGTCGCTGATTGCAGCAGAATTACTATCAAATGAGGCCATATCCGAAAGCATTTGTAGAAGAAAACAAACCAAGAGTGGTTGGAGCGCTTGTATTTGCAACAGGAGGTTTGCTGGCATATCAAGGTGGGGCTATATGCATTTCAAACCCGCTGTTATGTGCAGAAGGGGCACCTCTTGCCTTTTTTTCAGCTTCATGTGTAATGCATTCGGGCTTACACATGATGAAGAAAAATGAATATTATATTGGATGTTCATTTAAGAATAAAATAGATTGATACGATTGGTGGATTTCAATAACTGTTACATAGCAGATTATTTGTTGAACGTTTAAATACATGTTTATCAATGTTATTGTATTATTAAAAACGTAAAAAATTATTACTCAACAAAGGAGGGTGGTTTGTTATGAAAAAGTATCGCATATATTGTGCTGTGTATTGTATGTATCTCTTTCTTTCTACAAATACGTTTGCGTTATCACAGGATGATACGATGCATGGAATTAAAAAAAATGTATTATTTTCGCCAATTTCATATAACAGATTTCTTGGGACAACAGTTAATGATAATGAGTATAATATTAAAGAACAATTGAAAGAACCCCCAATTAAACGCATAGGTATTGAAGTGACAGGAAACTATATAGGTTTTGTGTTATATTTTACTCATAATCGTGTGCTTACTGATATTGATCCTTGTGGAGAGCTTTATTTTGAAAAAGAAAAAATATCAATTTCCTCATATATATTTGGTATTACTTTTCAACATCCAATTGCTTTTATTTCTAATGATTTGTTATTTAAATTTAACATAGGTTTTTCTTCAATTAGTTTATGGGGAAATGGTTTGGAAGAAAAAAAAGGTAATTTAGGTCTGTATTTTGATGCAGGAATAAGGTATATATTTTCTTCTAATTCAAATTATAATCTTAATTTGGGAGTGGATTTTTCACATTCTGAAAGCTTTAGTAATTATAACGAAAATTGTTATGATTTAATTGGCATTAATGGTATCTATCCATATATAGGGATAATGTGGTAAAAGATTTTAATGGATTGTATAATTAAATGATTTATGAAATAAAAGCATATAATTTAAATATACATCACAAATGTCAGAGTAAGATTACACATATTATTTTTCTATTTGTTTTGATATCACGATTTATTCCTTAAATAAAAATTGTGAACATATAATAAACATATTATACACCCCAGCCGTCGAAGGCGGCGTGGGTGTACACCGTTTTATTCACAAAATATTTTTAAGTAATTATTAGTGTTTTGATATTATATTCTTTTTTTCTAATTAAAAAAATGTCTGGGGTTCTTCATCTTCAAATTCAAATAACCTGTATATTACAACAGAAGCTGGTATGGGCTTTACTCAGGGTGCAATTGGTGAATATGTATATGACAATAATAGAACATTGAGTAGACTAAACTGGAATCTTACATCTTTATGGTATAATACTGAGGACATAGATAACCATGTGCATCGCAATCCAGGTAATGATATAGATTTTTATGGTGACTACAACGGAATTATTTATTTTAATGCGCATGCAGGATGTACTGTGTCATTACATGAAGCACTGAAGGTTGCGTTTACTTTACAATATGAATATGTACCTGAACAGAAAGGTGATACGTATTACATCAATACTTCAACAGGGATAAAATCTCAAGTTTTTAAAAATTAAGCAGGAATAAGATATTCAGTATATTCATTGCAATTTTCATTACTATATACGTTGACACTATTATAAAGTCCAGCATGACTTTCAGTGGAGTCATTCTGAGCTTGACTCTGGCAATGGTCATTCCGGGCCTGACCTGGAATCTTACATCCTGGATCGAGCCTGTCCCGACGCAAGTCGGGAACCTGTCCCGATGTAAGTCGGGATCATTCTGAACTTGAATCAGAATCTACCATTTCAAAATGCTTTATCCACTTCTACTTTAATAAGATACGGCTGATAATCTAACGGATTAATATATATTATATACCATTGGCGCATAGAATGAAATATCGCCTTTGCGGAATAATACATCATAGCTGTACCACGCAATCTGGGTGGTGTATATAGAATTTCTTTTTTTGCCTGTGGCAGTGCTTCTATAGTTTTTGCCATACACATCACTATGGAGCCTGTAAAAAGCTGGCAATACACAATACAGAATGACTGCAGTCCTTCGTCATACGATAGCGAACATTCGCCAGCAACATCGCCATATAATCTATATGCGGAAACAAGCTTTTTATCCCAGTTACTATCGCCCTGCAAAAATTCATACTCATTTTGTTGTATTATATTTTCTTGATGCACCCGTGCAATAACAAGTGAACTTTTGTTTTTTTCACTGATGTGGCCCACAACATAGATATAGTCATTGTGCGCAAGTACTGATGCACCAAAAGCAGGAACGTTGCCTGTAAACATATTTTTTTTGCGTACAAAATCTATGCGCTGCCCCTTATGCCAGTAAGCGGGAATATTCCAGAATGCAATTGAACTTTCCTTCATTGTAAACGACAACGGTGTGGCAGCATCCTGTATAAAGACATGAGCATAGTACACATATACCGTGTTGCCAATGCGGATTCCATCAAATGCCCATACCCTGTCTTTTGATGGATTTTCCTCAGCTGTATTTTTTATGAATTGTGCTATCCTGCCATTTTCCATGTAGTATTCAAATTGCAATTGGGTTATATTGTGTACATCAACCTTTTGAGTAAACGCAAGGCTGTTGGCAATCATCCCATCAGGGGTAATGGTATCGCCAAATGTCCATAAGGTATGATGCTCGTCAAAATCTATGGGCGTACAGCCATCCTGCCCCTTTATATGCTGCATACGCAAAGGGGCAAACACGCCATACGTGCTAACAGGTATTCTGGTGCACTGAGTATACCATAACAAAATGAGCATACATGCCACAATACATGATGTATATTTTCTAACCAAAATAAATCACCTCTTCAATTCTCCGCTTATAGTAGCAGTGCGCTGTATCATTACTTTTTATTCTAATCCATATTTACGTGGTTGCGAAAATCTATAATATCCGCTTTCTTCTTCTGCCTTTATTGTTTCCGCTTCATCTCCAAAATATTTCATCCTCAGACTATCCAGCTGCGTGTCAAGCTCTGACCCCTTATATTTTTTTTCAAGCTCAGCACGCTGCTGCATATACTGCATGCCCGCATCCCATCGCTGATCGCGTACCGTATCCAGTTGTTCCCAGCGTTTAAGTGCTTCACTATCAAGCCCCATAGCCTTGCGGACATCCTTCAGGCTTTGTTTCCTTTCTTCTGGTGTCATTGCCGCAAGATCTTTTTGTACACTATCAACCGCAAGAAAAGAATTCATCAATTCCTGCTGCTTACGTGCAATAAATGTATCAGTATTAGTTTTATATGCTTCTTTAATGCTTTGTGTAAAAAGCGATAGTTTTTCATCAAAGGGCATATTGCCTTCCTGTATTGTATCCAGCGCATTATAGATTGGCTCATTGCGTTTTTCTGCTTCCCACACCTGGTCTGCATCCTGTCCAAATATTTCATATCGTTTTTCCCACAGTGCATTACGTTTTTCTTTTGAAGATAGTTTCAACAACTCACTGTTATTTTCTTTTAACCAGGTATTATATTTGTGTAATTTTTCAAAAGTATCAAATATCTCATTTTCCATACCAGGGAATATTTCCCTGAGCATTGCATATAAATACACCACCCAATCATCCGGATACATTTGTATAAGATAGCTCATGAGTTTTTCTATAAGCATTACCTGCGTATATTTGTGGTGTATTGTTTTTCCGTACTTATTCCTGAAATACTGCACAACATCCTGCATATCAAAGTCAGCCTTCAGGCGTGCACGCAATTCTTCGTCTGCTTGAAACGCCTGCAATAACATATTTACTGGTGGCACCACCCCACCATTTTTAATATAATCAATGCGTGATTGGACAGAATCTGCTGTATGGAAGAATGCAAAATACGCTGCTATTACGATAACACTACATATCACTACATAAAAATATTTTTTCTTCATATTTTATTACCCTAAAAATAGAATGTAAGCAACTGCTATTATTTTAAATCCCAATGTATAGCAGCACAAAAGACGTAATGTGCACTTTATAATTTCTATTAAATAAATATTTTCTTCATACAATAACAGGCAAAGATTATTCATTGCACTAATATTTTTGCTGTAATGTACATTTGCTTATGTTCATCAAGCCTTTAGGTTGCAAAACAATGTGATATCTACTCTTACTTCAGGTGAATATCTAATTTTTTCAATCATAATTTTATTACGGCATCACAGATTATTTAACCCTGTCACAAATTTTTGGTATGAAAATTATCCATCTAAAAGGGATGTTACTTATTCTAAATAAATGAGTCTATATTTTAATCCGTTGATATGCACAAGTATACTATGTATAGATATAAAAAATTCTTCTTCAATTAATGAAGAAGGATTTTTATTATCGTCTGTTGCAACAAAACCCTCATTCCGTATTTTTTTAGAAATACGATTATCCATCAAAAAGGTATTCCATATATGCGTGAATTTCTTATGCATAAAAAAACTGTTTCAATAAAAAAACCGCAGTGCATGTGTCGTTGTTATAGCCCACTATATGTATTCCAAAAAAAACAAGATAGTGACATTGTTACTAAAAAAATCAACGTACGCTGATAGTACGCATGTAGCAATCAATCACAAGTTTGTAATTCAATTCTTATCAAATGCGGCTTCATGTTGTAAGTGCACGTATACCGTACAATAAACATAAGGGAAACGGGGGATTCAGTCGCCATCCCCCGTTTCCCTTATGTATCCCTTTACCCCCGGCTTGCCTTCTGTAATAAAAAATCCTTCCACGGCGGGCGTTCCGACGGCCTCCTGCCTATTATCGTAACGCCCGCATCCAAACGTGCCGTACATCCCTGTACGGCACGTGCATAAGACACTTTTTAACTATTAATCTTCGCCTTGAAATTAAAAACACTTACACTCTTTAGTATTTTGTATAATTTTCCCAAAATTTAGGAATAAGCCCAACAAAATTAATCGTAATAAGCTATATAGTCAAATACTGCTGCATAAAATTCCATCTCATCAAACATATCAGGACCAACGCCAATAACATCTAAATGGTCCTGTACCACTATATTATTTTTTGAAGTCATCTGTGCACTGTTAGGATAGTTTATGCTGCTTACATATCCCAGACCAGTATCTGTTGTCAGATAATCCTGACCCAAAAACACTTCATTAAGCTTTAATCGGTAACCCATCTGCTGTGAGTTAATACCAACCAGCCCATCATCATCTAAATCAGTACGCGTTCCATTGCCTTTGCCTGCTGCACCATCGTTATCGCAGTCATCAGTACAGTACCCATCACCATCTATGTTGTAAAAGCCATTTCTAAGCAGGAACAATGCTGGATTAACATCCAGCCCTGTCTGAGCTGTAATGATAGAAACGTACCGGGCTGCGTATGTTGAGCTAACGGGATAGTTATTATTGAATACCTTAGCACCTGTTATAACACCATCAGTAGCACTGTAATCATTGTACACAAACTGTTTTGCCGCAGCATACACATCGTTTCCTGACCTGTACACTACATTACCATAAATTGTTGCTAAAGCAGCAATAACGCTCTGTACACCAGGGCCTAAATCCAGGATATACTTTGCAACCGGTGATCCACGATGCGGCGAAGAAATTGAAAGCGCAACTTTTACCACAGTATAGCCCTTTCGCTGATATAACACCTTTGCAGCTTTACGTAAATCCAGACCACCCTGCGAGTGACCAACAATATTAACATAGCGTGCACCACTTGTTGCCATGTAGCCTTCAATCTGATTGGCAAGCTGTGTTCCGCGGTATTCAGAAGAATGGAAAGGCTGAACCTGAGCTATAAATGATTTTTGTCCTGTATCAATATTCCCATTACATGTTATTTCTAAAAATTCATCACAGGGATCACCCACAAATACCCCATAATCGTTACCCCAGTAATCATATCCTAATATATTATCAAAACCTGCCATACCATGGGCAAAAACCACCGGATATGTGGTGCGTGGCACTGCAGCAAAAACCCCATATGGGGTCAGAGCAATAGCAAAAATCACAATTATTATTAATAGCAAACCTCTTTTCATGGAACCTCCTTATAATTAAAAACCGTCTACAAGGTATAAAGTAATGTATAGCACAAAAAATGTCAACTTTTTTTATACCGACTGGATGATTTTATATTCATTCTATAATTAATGATTTATTTTACCTTTGAGGTACAGGCAATAACATCAAATATTTAAAAAACATTTACATTTAAATATAATTGGATTCACTTACCATACCTTGCAATTTGCTATCACATTCTCTTTACGGCTTGCAGGATTTTGCCTGCCAGCAGTGAGTTCACGTGTACGCTGTGCCACATATTCCATCAGCTCATACACAGTAATACCACCATCTTTATTACTATCAGCTTTTTTCATGGATAATCCTTCTATGATACAATACGTAAATACCCCATTTTTCCATTTGGCGGATTCATACGCATATTCTTCACTCCCCGCAGATGCTATCACAATCGTTCCATTATGCCTTCTTAAATCTGCAAATAACTCTTTCATCAGCTCAAAGCTGTTCTGTAAACCAACTATATATTCTTTTGATTTAGCAACCCCAAATCCTCTTGATTTTACATTGCTATCCATTTTAACATTTACACCACCCAATGGCATCTCATCCTTATCAAGCTCACCTGAATGGCATGCATCAATTAACATTATTTTTTGTCGGGCAGGAATGCCATCAAGAAGATTTTCAACATCCTCATATTTCAATCCTCTTTCTTGCGGATTAGCAAAATCAGTATCGTACGTTGCAATATAATAATTAAGATTATCATCAAGAAGTCCGTGCGATGCCATGAAAATTATTACGTAATCATCTGGCGTGGTATTATGTAAAATTCTCTTAAGCTGCAATATCTTCTCTCGCTTGACATCTTCGATTAAAAAAAGAAATACTTTAATTTCGTTATAACTATCCCTCTTGCGCTCAAAAAGCTTTATAAAGTCCTTTGCATCCTTATCTGCATATGTAAGGTTATACTCTGATTGATTAAATCTGGATGCGCCAATTGCGACTATATATAAATTTGGTTTTGATGGTTCGACAGGAGAATACAATACATCTATTCTTTTAGGTAACGATTCTACTCCTTTTTCGTTGAGCACTGATATAGCAATTATATTATTACCTCTTGAAAGTGGAATTTTAAGACTTTGAAAAATTATATTGTTTTTCTGTTCTAAAAATTTACCCTTAACACCATACAGTGGAACTCCATTTACTGTAACAAAAACACGTTCAATTAAACAAAGCTTATCTTCGGCCCTAAATCTTACAAAACAGTAAGGTTCAAAGGTGTCAATGAATCTACTACTGGGGTAATCTATAGTAATCTCTGGCGTATTCAATGTAAAATCCTTTTCAAATTGAGCTGGATCAAAACCCATTTTTTGCAATCGCTTTTCATACGCTTTGCGATATGCTACAATTAAATTATTTGATGCTTTACCCAAACGCTCCAGGACAATATCAGGCCTATTGTACTTTAAGTCTAACTGACTAAATGTATATATATCTAGACCTTTTACAAAATGTATATTTTCCAGTGTACCTTTGTTAGTAAAGTAATAGTTATCAGGTGTTACCACAGCCCACTCATTACTGGCTGATACAATACATTGAGCTACCTCATTGTATTTTACTAAATCCCATAAATGTACCTTACAGTCCTTACCACCTGAAATTAAGAATTTTTTATCCCCTGTTACCGTGAGGGAAAAGACAGGATTATAAGTATACAAAATTTTGATTAGTTTGAACGTTTTCACATTTCGGAATTGAATCGTAGTATCAGCACTTCCAGATACCACAGTTTCTCCATCAGACAAAAAGTTCACAGAGTATACATTACCTGAATGACCAAAAAATGTTTTCATGCATCTTCCACTCGCAACATCCCACAACCGGACAGTAGTATCTGCACTTCCCGATACAAGAAATGTTCCATATGGTGAAGTTGAAATTGATTCCACAACATCACTATGCCCAATCAGGGTACGAAGCAAACGCCCGCTGGCAATATCCCAGAGTTTTATTGTTCCATCAAGACTTGCTGATGCAACAAATCGTTCATCTGCAGATACGGTTACTGACGTTATCCATTCACTATGTCCAAGCTGTATAACAACATCTAAACTATCCAAAGGGTAAGCATATGCGTGGAAAAAAAATATCTGCAAGTATACCATTAGAGTTATTATTCTTTTCATAGCTCACCTCGATATACTTTTTTTATTTTTTTATTTAATTCATTATTTCAAGATTTTTTATCATAATGTTAAAAATATTTAAAATTTTTTACTTACCATTTATATATATAATGATTAAAATAAACAAATTCATCCTGTTACATGAGCATAAGGAGTTATAAATACCATTAAATGTATTAAATTAGCTTGATTAATTATTCATATTTTTACACCCTGACTAAAGCTTGCGTAAAAAGGATTATTGCGTTATGAAAAACATTCTTTTCTATTCTGAAGATCTTGCACAGGTTGAGTACACTCCCACACATCCGTTTAAACCAATGCGTGCAAAACAGATGATGGATCTATTACACCGGTATGGATTGCTTGATGACACCCAGATACTGGAACACCCATTTCTTGAAGAAGAATTGCTATATCTGTTTCACACTCCAGATTACATACAGGCACTGAAAACCTGCGAGCATGGTGAATTTGACATAAATTTATTAACATACGGGCTGGGTACACACGACAATCCTATCTTTAAAGGTGTATACAGCTTTTCCCTTCAGGCCTCTGGTGGCACTTTCTTAGGTGCAAAAAAACTGGCAGAAACCGATACAATGTTTGCCTTCAACCCCATTGGCGGCTTTCACCACGCCATGAGTGATCATGCCGAAGGATTCTGCTATATTAACGATCTTGCCATAGCGTTGCACTATCTTATTAAAAAAGGATTTAAATGCGCATATATAGATATTGATGTTCATCACGGCGATGGCGTACAAAGTGCCTTTTATGACAACAACAGGGTGCTGACCATATCCATACATGAAAGCGGACAGTTTTTATTCCCTGGCACGGGTTTTGAAAATGAAATCGGTGAAGGACCAGGTTTAGGGTATAACGTTAACATTCCTCTTTTAAAAGATACTGATGATGAAATTTACCTCTACGCTTTTGAAGAAATTGTACCACCATTGCTCCAGAGTTTTAAACCGGATATCGTATGCATTCAGGTGGGTGGCGATAGCCATAAGGATGACCCACTGGCACATCTTAACATCACCAGTAACGGATATGAAAAAGTACTGAATATCATTAGACAATATTCTGGCAAGGTACTTGGGACTGGCGGCGGTGGTTACAACCTATATAAAACAGCAGCACTGTGGACTCTTGCGTGGGCCACTTTTGCCGGCATAAAACCTGTAGATAATTTTATGGGTGTGGTTGGCGGCATGATGTTTGGCCCTGAAATGGATGCTGGCTCATTGTACGATAATCCCTACCACATCGGCGGATTAACAAAAGAACAATGTTTTTCATATGCCCGTGACGTTGTGGATTATTTAAAACAGTCTGTATTTCCCATTCACAAAATATAACATTGCAAAGGTTTTAAATAACAGGGCACAGCCCGTAGGCATTTACTATGCAATATGGTGTTTTATTATTTCAGTTTCTTAATGACTGCATCAACCCCGTTGCCAGCCACCATGATTGACGCATAATATCCGCTTTTAAATGTACCTGCATTCACCACGGTTGTATTGCCCAACTGCGCCACACCAAAAGCCTCATGTATGTGACCGCAAATGCAGAGATCTATATTATTATCCAGACAGAACCGCGCAACCGATGTACTACCTGCATGGGTTTTAAAGATAGTTCTGTCGCACACATTCTTAGGCGGATTATGCGACAGCAATATTTTCACAGG
Source organism: uncultured bacterium (assembly GCA_937920495.1). Taxonomy (GTDB): domain Bacteria; phylum Spirochaetota; class UBA4802; order UBA4802; family UB4802; genus UBA4802. The sequence continues at coordinate 57,946 of CALEUQ010000025.1, forward strand.
TTGATGCTGTATCTTTTCAAAACCTTTACACAAAAAATTATAGATATCATCCTCTGAATATTCTACAGGAGTGTGAAGTGGGGTTGTAATAGAACCACCAACACCAAAAAAACCAACATCTTCCACAATTGCAAAGCCTGCATGGATGGAATACGGTGCAAGGAATTCCTGTATGTTACTGCCATCCCAGTTTCCATGAACTGCTATCAGGGGTTTTTGTATCTGGGCGATAGTTCTCTTGTAAAACTCCCAGCGTGTATACCACTTCAGCGGACCAATATCACCTGCAATGACCACAATATCACTGGATTCAATCTCAGGCTGCAGACGATAGATATTTTTATATCCTCGATGGATATCACTGATGGCACAGATTTTAAGCATAGTAATTGATCACAATACTTTTTTTTAGTTACACGTGATGAGGAATCCTGGCGGGATATAAATAATTGTCAAGCACTATACATCATAATACAGCATTTATGGTGTAGGTTGTTGTTATATACCTCTGTCCTCGTCGAATATTTCAGCAGGTATCAATACGCCAAAATACTTAATGGCAGCCACTAACCTGTCACATTCATCAATCTGTGGCAGTGTTGCGCACCCAAAAGGTTCTTCATATTCCCTGTAGATGAATAATTGTGCATTTTTCATGGTAATAACCCTATATTAATCATCGTAAACTAATATAGCATAAATTACATTAAAATCAAGCTGAACTTAACAAAATTTTATTAAAATATATTTAAATTTGTATTGCCAAAAGAGTGACATATACCTACCTAAATAACACTTGCCTTAAACTTCTATATTTCTGTACTATTCCTGTACAATGGCAACTCAACTTTCATTATTGGAATTTTCGTTAATTACTCTTACCTTATCGCTCTCAGGGGTCATGGCTCCAGGACCCATGAGTGCAGTCACTATACATCATGGCATGCGCGCAAGGCTTGCAGGATTACATATTGCAACCGGGCATGCAATTATTGAACTGCCGGTAATCCTTGCTTTGTTCTTTGGCTTAAGGCTTATAACACAGTTTGCCGAGTTTACAACCTATATTACCCTGGCAGGTAGTATCGTGCTATGTATTCTTGCCACATTAACACTTAAAAGCTTGAGGGATACCAATACAATCGTGCACTCATATACACCAATGATAGATGGAATTGTCCTTTCTGCCTTTAATCCGTATTTTTATGTGTGGTGGCTTACTGTTGGACTATCGCTTATACAGAACGCTATTATTTTTGGTGCAAGCGGACTTGTGTTATTTTCTGTATTACATATAGCGTGCGATTATATCTGGCTTTTACTATTATCAGTAATTTCATGTGCTGGTGCTTCGTTTCTTGGCAAAGGATTCAAAACGGCAGTAAGCATCATTACTGTGATCATGCTCTACGGATTTGGGATATTTTTTATGTATGATGCGCTACATGCTATTATCACACAATTATTAATTTGATTTGTAATAATTGTTATTAAAAATCTATTGACACTCCATTCACTATTGTGTTACATTAATATATTCAACTGGAACATCTAAAAACTTAATTATACGTATGTGGAACAAAAGATATCAGAGCATTAATTATTTTTGTTGCCATTGCTCATTTTAAGGACAAAAGCCGTTTAGGTTAGCAAATAATAATTATCTTCAGTATATAAAATAATTTTTGAATTTACTGATGAATAATAATATTCAAAATGTTATTACCCAGATCAAAGATGAATTAATACCTATTATCAAAACCGTCGTACAGGACGAAATAAAAACAAACATTGAAGATTTTATGCGTCAGAGCGAATTGCGGGCAAAGGAGTTGAGCCTTATTGAACGCATTATACGGGTTGAAGAAGAAATAAAAGCATTAAAGGAGATTTAAAAAAGCCCGTTTTGAAGCAATGGAAGCACGTTTTGAATCTATTGAAAAGCGTTTTTCATCGCTCCAATGGTTTATGGGTATTGGCTTTACTATCATAAGCATTCTGATTGCCATATTTGGCTTGTTTAAATAAACTATCGCCACAAACTTAACGCGGTATAATTTTCTTTACCGAGCGTGTGCTGTCAAGAGTAAGATCAACGGTAAATGGACGCGCAATCTTCTGCTGTCTATCGTTTGTCAATATTTTTACTATTGGGCGAAGATCACCCGTTGAGTGCAGTTCCTCAACCTGAGCAACCTCACCGGTAGTAAGCATTACCAATGTACCAACAGGTATGAGCGGTTCTTTCTGCAATATAGGCGTCATATCGCGCACAAACCGCGAAACTAACACAGGATTAAATTTTACCCTGGATTCTTTCATTATAGCAAGAATTGCCTCACGTGATGAATAAGCCCTTTTGTATGGACGTGCCGTGATAAGCGCATCATATACATCGCAAATTGATGTGATCTTTGCCCCTATGGGTATTTCCTCATCCTGAAATTCGCGGGGATATCCTTTGCCATTATAATTTTCATGATGATACAATATCACATCAAGTGCATGTGGTGGAATATGGTCGTGTTTTGCCACATATTCATATCCCAATTCGGGATGTTTTTTAATAAACTCAAATTCCTGGCTGGTTAACTTTTCTTTTTTATTGAGAATCTCTTTAGGGATCATCAGTTTCCCTACATCGTGTAAAAATGCGCCAAGACCAATCTCGCGTACCAGCCGCTCTTCAAGTCCATGCTTGGCTGCCATGGTCATAGCCAGAATACCCACATTAACCGAGTGAGTAAATGTATAATCATCATAATCCTTGATCTTCATCAAGTAAAGGAAACGATCTTTGTTCTGATTCACATAATTATGCAGCGACAACACAAAATCTTTTGTTTGCTTAAGATCCGGCCGCGCTTTTGTCCTGACAGCTTCAAACAACGATCCCCAGATATCCTGTGCCTGCTGGGCAAATGCAGTTGCGTCATTATTTTCAGCCGGTGTGTAATATATCTTTTTAATACCTTTTGACTTTAGCGTGGTAATAATTTCATCTGTATATATAGTATATGCAGGGTACAGAAAATTATTTTCAGAATCAAATGTGTCTCCGGAAAGCGTTGCACCCGGGACCATAAACTCAACAATAACCTCTAACCGTTTAGCGCTATCATCCATAATTGCAACACCTTACTTATGATATGCTACCGCATCCCCAATTGCTATTATTGCATCATTATTTCCCCGCACCTCCAGGCGCCAGGAACTTATTTTTCTTCCCGCATGCACCAGCATACACTCTGCAAATATTCGCTCGCCATCCATTGCTGCCTGTAAATACTGCAATGTCATGGTGAGGGCAACCGCCATAGTACCCATAGAGTTGCTTGCAACAGCAAAAGCCTGATCGGCCACTGCGTGGATTATACCCCCATGTGCCCTCTCAACTGCATTGAGATACTCCGGCTTAACCGTCAATCCGCAGCGCGCATAGCCGTGCTTTACATCCTCAACCTCAATACCTAAAAATGTTGCCAGTGGATCCTTCCCCACAACATCTCTGGCATAGAGTAAGGGATTCTGTACCATCTTTTCCATAGCATAACCTTTAAAATTCTTCATTAATTTAATCACACCACATAGAAACAGTCAAAATTTGTGTTATGTGCCAAAATCCTCTTTTGGTGGATTGTAATAACCCAATTGTAATCCTGGATATGTGGTACGCAAAAGTTTTACGAGCTGCCGCACACCAATTGCATCTTCATCTTCAAACCCAATGTTATCCAGATAATAATCCGGATCGATGTTAAGATTACGTGTTTGTATCATATTAACCGGATAGTTGTCAAGAAAAGTTAATAAATGCTCAACCTCCGACACTGCATCTGTAAAACCAGGCAAAAAGAAAAGATTAATAGATACAAAAATGCCGGCATGTAATGCAATCTCAACACTGCGCAACACATCATTAAAGCTATAATTTTTGGGGCGATAGTACCTGGTATAATATTTTTCCGTTGGTGAATTCATACTGATACGCACAGAATCAAGCCCTGCATCAATACAGTGTTTAAGCGCGTGCGGCAGTGACCCATTGGTATTCAGATGTATGGTCCCTTTGCTGGTTTTTTCCCTTACTATTGAAATGGCTTTTGCAAGGTCCTTTGCCCGCAGAAGCGGTTCGCCTTCACAACCCTGTCCAAAGCTAACCACTGCCCTGTCAACCCGTTCAATGTGATGCAGCATAACCTGTGCGATCTCATCTGCTTCAGGTTCACGATTGAGCCGATACTGCGAAACATGCACTCCCGTATCTTTCTGGAACGAAAAGCAGCCAAGACATAATGCATTGCATGATTTGGTTGTAGGCAATGGTGCTTCGTAGCGACTCAAAAAGAAATTACGCGCACACAAACAGCCATACTGCGTGGAACATTTTGAAAGCTGTTGCACCATTCTGTTTTCGGGATACATAGTCTTTACAGCTTTTATCTTTTTATAAAGCTCTATGTCATTTTTATGTAACGCGGGGTCAGAGCGTGGATCCGGGTCAATACGCAGCGCCGGCACATAGAAATCATCACCCACAAACACCAGGCCGCAGTATGCCCACAGTGATAGAATTGGAGCACCAGCTTTTGACACATACGCCGGCAGGTACGTACGTAAATATCCCGAACTCAAGAAAGAAGCAACAGCCCATATCTCATTTCCATTGTAGTGAGTAATGGTTGTAAAACGCCTGCCTTCCACCGGATACCGTTGCGGTAAAAGGTACAGGGTGCTGCCATCCGGGATGGGTATAAGCTCTTTTTCATCCACTTTTACAAATCGGCGGCCTGACCTGAACACGGCTACTGCCTCAGGATGTTTGTACACGTTACCATCTTTGTCGCAAAATGCTAGATATGGTTTTTTCATAGTAACGCCGTTCACAAATCTATTATACCAATGTGCTTTATACATGCAGATAATTTTTTATTATATTCCTTTTCTGCATGGCGCATGCGTGTTCGCAGGCTGTTTTGTTCTTTTTGCAACTGGCGGTAATGAGTATCCTTTTTTATTGCAGCTTTATCTTTTCCCTGTTTCATCAAGGTTTGTTTATACTGTATGCGTGTGTCACGCACTTTACGCCATTCGTTTTTTAATGACTGCAGCTCTTTTTTTATGTGCGATAGTTCATTGTCAAAATATTTCCTGAAAAGCATTTCACTGGCAGCATGAAACTGCGCTAACTTTTGCACCAGAGTATCACGATATATTCTCCCCTTTTCGGTAAGTGTGCAGCGATTGTCTTGTACCGATATATACCCTGCGTTGATTAAATGCATGAAAAAATTTTGCCGGTTACTATCGCCGCATAAAAACAGCAGGCAAAGAATATGTTCCACTTCCTCTTGTGAAAGAGAAGATTTTATTAACGCAGCACGTAATTTTTCTATCATCCCCCACCAACAAACCGCGCTATTTCAAGTACATCCCCATTCTGCAAAGTTTCAGTGGCGTACTTTTCTTTATCCACTATACGTCCATTCTTTTCCACCATGATCTTTGATGGATTAAAGCGGTATAAATCAAGTAGCTCTTGTAATGTGTTTTTTTCAAATTCAATATCTATGCCGTTTACCCTGATCCTCATACTGTTCCCTTTTTTATGTAGTGCCCCACTCATAGATAAGTATAGCCGGCAGCACAATAGCTGCCGTTTCAGCTCTAAGTTGTGTAGCACCATTATATAATACAATCCAACCAAACTGGCGTGCAATTTCAACTTCTTTTTTTGAAAAGCCTCCTTCGGGTCCTGTGAACAGCATAACATCGTTACGCGTGGTGTTGTTTTTCAAAAACTGCCGTAAACTCTGCGCCTCTGGATCTGCATGTGCCAGTATCCCGATGCCTTTATTCAACGTTACCACCTTGCTGAATTCCATTACAGGGCTTACCACACACACATCGTTTCTTAGACATTGCTTTGAAGCTTCACTTGCTATCTTTTGCCAGCGTGCTACTTTCTTTTCTTCCTTTTCGGAAATATCTGGTATGGTGCGATCGGTAATTACAGGGATTATACGACGCACTCCTATCTCCACAGCCTTCTGAACCACCAGATCAAATTTTTTTCCTTTTAACACAGCCACACATAACGTCACATCCAGTGCAATATCGGGATACTGGTAAGTGTCAGTTATGGCGGCAATGATTCTTCCAGACTCAATGTGTGCGATAGTTGCCCTGTAGCGCACACCATCCGAGTCAATTACCTGGATACTATCGCCAATATGAGCTCTACGCACTTTCACAAGATGGCGATAATCCTCACCTTCAATACACACTGTATTATCATCACCTGGCGCAGTAACGAAAAATTGTGCCACGTTAATCACCTAATTTTTCAGGCCTGAAAATTTCAGGATTAATTGCTGCACCATCTTCTATAGAAGTAATTTCCATCACAGTCATGGTGCCCTTTTTAATATTCAGCATATCATAACGTACGGGGAATGTTCTTCCATCCTTCTGGGCAACCTTTACAATGGAAAGTGTCTTAAATATTACTTTATCCTGATCATGATAATCGATACGCAGGGGAATATAATTTTTTTTTACTACATATAACGTAAGTTTGCCATAGGCTCCAGTTTTATCAATGGGATCAAGCGTCAATTTATAGCAATCATTATTTTTCAGAATGACTGAGCCATCAATACGTGCAACATAATTGCTCTGCAAATCTGCATTTGAAATATCAACATAAAAAAAGTTTGTTGCAAGTATATCATCGTATTTATCAATACCCATTTTGTGAAACAGGGCACGAGCAGCCATATCATATACCCACAGATCCTCACCGCCTATTCGGTACAGTACTTTTTGTATGCTTCCGCGCGCTGGTTTTATAATATCAAATAAAAACTGATTTTTTTGTATATATCCAGTAATCTGTAATTTTTGAGCTGACCCGTCAGGTGTAATATGCATCATATACCCTTTAAGTATCCCATCAGGGTACTCCATAATGCGGTCAACACGTGCTAAAATTTCCTGTGCAGTAAGTTCTACTTCCCTTTCAGCCTGAGCACTACTATGCACTTCTGAAAGAAAGACTGCACTTGCAGCCATAAGTAGTACTATGATTATACTGTGTATATTCTTCATGATATATTCACAACACACTTATAAAAAGATAGCAACTGTTTCTGTTATTAAATACGCACTCACACACGGCAAGGCACAATAGCTTCCCAGATATCCAGTTGTCACAATAACGTTATTAAGATATATCAAGCTCTGGTATATTTACAAATTATTTTTTACGCATGATTATCTGAAATATAATATTTATCCTGTACCGATGTCCCTATGTCAGGCCTTAGCTTCTTTGCATCTCTTAGATAGACGTGAACTATCTCCTCTGGTGTTTTATCAGTATTAATATGCAGCAAAACCCTCACACACATGCCCAGCGATCCGGGAACAGGTATCTCGCGAGAACACAGAAGCGGTATATGTATCCATCCCATCCTTCGCGCCGCAACAGCAGGGAATTCTGCATTAAGGTCATCGGTTACAGTGAATATGGCCGAAGCTATATCTTGGGTTTCAATGTTATTTACAGTAACTATCGCCCGCAATAACTCTTCAGTTCTTTGCACTATCTCTTCTTTTGTATTTTCATCAACGGTAATTGCGCCGCGCACCCCCCGTACCACCATTACTCCTCCTTGCGTATGCCAGCACCCAGCGCCTGCATAAGCTCCACAAAATTAGGAAACGTAACCCCTACCGATTCAGCCGTGTCTATAATTGTGCTTCCTTCTGCCCCAAGCCCGGCAACAGCAAGCGACATCACCACCCGGTGATCATGGTGCCCACTGACATGCGCGCCCTTCAACGCACTCTGGTTGATGACAAGGCCATCAGGCAATTCCTCAATATCTGCGCCCATCTTTTTAAGCTCCTTACACATTACCGCTATACGATCGGTTTCCTTTACGCGCGCCTGTGGTACATTGACCAGGCGTGTCTGGCCACTGGCAAAACACGCACATACCGAAAGCGCCGGCAATGCATCAGGCATGGCATTTAAGTCAAACACTCCTCCTTTAAGTGGTTTTCCGGTTATGGCGATAGCATCCGGTAACACCTCCACTTCAGCACCCATTGCCTGTAAAATGCGCACTACTTCTTTGTCCCCCTGTGTGTCGTTGAAATCAAGGCCTTTTAATACAACAGTACTTTGTGTGATGGCTGCAGCCACAAGAAAAAATGTAGCCGAAGAAAAATCCGCAGGGATATATTTTGTAAAAGGCTTGTAGGCTTGCCCGCCTTTAATAATAAACTGCTCATACCCTTTATTGTGGTATTCTATACCAAGCTCTTTGAGCCACCACAATGTCATCCCAACATACGGTGCTTCATTAAGCAGTGGTACTTCTATAATGGTATTGTTCTTTGCCTTTGGTGTTGCCACAAGCAGTGATGAAAGATACTGCGAAGTAATAGCACGTATGGAAACCTGTCCGCCTATAATTGGTCCCTGTACTACAACCGGTGGTTTTCCATTTGCACGAGTTGATACTGCATAGCCACCCAATTCATTTATTGCACTGAGCAGATCATCTGCCGGACGATTTCTAATCTGGTGATCGCCTGTAAAAACGGTCATGCCGTCTACCAGCGATGCCACACCAATCCCAAAATACAGTGATGTCCCGGAATTGCCTACATCCACAACATCTTCAGGAACCTGTGGTATTCCGCTGCTAGTAACAACCCACCGATCGTTACAGGCTTCAACCCTTGCACCAAATTTCTGAATCATAGCAAGGCATGAGCGTGTGTCATTTGAATCAAGTGGCTGCTCAATAGTAGAAGTGCCATCAGCAAGTAGTGCGCACACAAGAGCCCTGATAGTATGCGACTTTGAACCGGGAATTACCACCTGCCCTTTTAATGTTGAAGGGGATACAATAAAACGCATCGTTTATACATTTATTATTTTGTTGTATTTTTCAAATGACAATTGAACCGATTTGTTTAATTTTTTGTCAACATCTTTTTTTTGAAAAATTTTTAAAACTTTGCAAGTTCAAGTTTGAAATGCAACTTTCCTCATATTGTATAATAATCATAAGGTAAACGGGGGATTCACCTGGATTTATCTCAGTGACCGGTCATCCCCCGTTTTCCTTATTTATCCTTTTACTCCCTGCTTGTCTCCAGTCATGATTCATCCTTCCGCAGCGGGCGTTCCTGAATAACATCATTTATGGCTACCTGTGATGATATATAAAAGCACGTTTGCTGAGCTTGTCGAAGCACGCCGTACATCCCTGTACGGCAGGCGTGTAATCAGTCATTGCAATCCCTTAAGCGATAGCGAAGGGGTGCAAATCTTTACGCAAGCGCGATGGCCCCAGGGAAGCGCGATTGGTTAATCGCGCTTCTGGAGGGGGGTGACGCGTCATGACGGCAATGTACGTGTCATCCCGAGCGATAGTGAGGGATCTTTGTGGATGGTAAATAGTGATTGGTATCATTGCAATCCCGACGAAATCGGGAAAGGCAATTAATGTAGCAATCCCAGCACCTTTGCAATAAATTCTAACGCATTCTGATTTAAAAATACTATCGCAAACAATAGCAGCGCAAAATATAAACTGAATTTTTTATCCAGCTTTTCTATGTGTAATAATAGCTCTACCCTGGTTTCCTTTATTAAACCTAAAAGCTCCTGCTTATCCTGCTTCATTATGCCAAGTAGCTCTTCCCGGTTGCGGTTAATGATGCCCAGTAGCTCTTCTTTGTTCTGGCTGATGATGCCCAATAACTCTGCTTTGTCCTTTTC
>CALEUQ010000026.1 GCA_937920495.1 uncultured bacterium
ATTTTCATTTTTTATTTTCAATAATCTTTGTTATGGGTTACTCCTCTTATATGTGCTAACTTCTTTTACAAACTCTTTGAATAGATTATCAAATAACGGATTTTCCTGGCGCATCATTTCAGGATGAAACTGTGTACCTACTATGAATGTTTCTCCTGTGTGTTCTATCCCCTCAACTGATCCATCAAGTGAGCGTGCATTTATTATAAAGCCTAAAGCTAACTTTTTTACTGCCTGGTGGTGATATGAATTTACTGAGATAGTATCGTTTTCCATGATTGTTCTCAAACGGCTGTTCTTGAAAATGTTTATTTCATGGTAACATGGCATGGCATGTGTATATACATAAAGATTAAGACTTTTGCGATGGATTACCTTTTTGTCAGATTTAAATTGTGTTGGTATATCCTGATATAATGAACCACCATACAACACGTTAAGCATCTGGCAGCCACGGCAAATTCCAAGTACTGGCATCTTATGTTTTTGTGCATATGCAAGTACAAAGAATTCCAGCTCGTCAAGTTTTTTATCCACACTTTCCAGATATTTATATTCCGCTTCGCCGTATCGTGACGGGTGTATGTCAAAGCCACCAGGGATAAGCAAACCGCTGATTTTTTGAAGCTTCTTAATAATATCCTGGTTACTATCGCTTACAAAAATCCGTATAACATTGGCCCGGTGAGCCTGCATGGCGTGGATATAATCTTTATTGATATCAATTCCATATTTCAATAACCTGGTCTGAATTGTGCCATAGGTAATACCTATGCATGGTGCATCAGGGAATTCTTTAACCTGTGTACATGAAATTGTAATAGTGACCAGTAGCAACAACCATAAACGTTTCATACGTTGCTCCTTTCACAATATGATAGGGTGCAATGGATTTTTGCTTCTTTCAATGCACCTGTAAAAAACAGTTCACTATGTATTGATAATACTGGATAACTATCAATTATGCAATGCAAAATTATAAAAAATGCACCAATTATTCCTTATAATTATTTTGTGAATGATGATGTGTACACCTGACTGCATATGGCGTTAGTATTCTATGTTTCATTATCTGTATATATGTCTTGACAGGACATGACACAACAAATAGAAATGAAGCCTATTGTATAGTGTTGAAAAAAGTTTGTAATATGAATATGATTAAACTAGAGAGTGTATAGTTATGAAAAAGCCATTTTTTGAAAAACCAGCCCGTATCTTTGCTCACAGGGGATATTCAAAAGAATATCCGGAGAACACCGCACTGGCGTTTGAAAAAGCAATTGAGTTAGGTGCGGATGTCATTGAAACTGATGCGCATATCACCAGGGATGGGTATGTGGTGATAGTTCATGATCAGGAACTATCGCACATAACAAATGGGAAGGGAAATGTAAATGAACTGACAGTAGAAGAAATTAAAAAGCTTGATGCTGCGTATTACTTTACAATTGATGGCCAGACCTATCCCTTCAGAGGCAAAGGTATAGCCATTATGACGCTAGAGGAAATGCTGCACGCTTTTCCCAACCAGCGCTTTAATGTTGATCTGAAAGATAATAGCATTGTACTGGCAGAAAAATTTTGTGATACAGTGTTAAAACTAAAAGCAGAGCACAGAGTGCTTGGTGCATCTCAGCATGGGAAGAATTTGCAATATATCAGGAGGCGTATTCCAACAATGGCAACATCATTTGGGCTGTGGGGTGTACTGGCCTTTTACTTTTTATTCAGGTCCGGGCTTTTAGGGCTTTTTAAAAGTTTTCCAGGCGATGCACTGCAGATACCAGAATATATAGGGCCATCACATCTGGCAAATGGGGCACTGATACGTATGGCGCATGATCGCGGCATACAGGTTGATGTGTGGACAATAAACCATGAACGTGATATGCGCAGGCTGCTTGATGTTGACGTTGATGGAATAGTAACTGATGATATACCGCTTTTAAAGAAGGTGCTTGAGGATTATCCACTATAGTGAGTGTTATGAAATGATAATTTTTCACAATGTGTATACATCAGTGTGATTGGTTATGTGTAATCATAATTTTGTAAATAACACTGCTACAGGAAGAAGATATGGATGAGAATATACGCTGGCTGTAAAGGTTAGAGAATTTTGGGAAAGCTTTTGAGCAATTAAACGCAGCAGTTATTTCTTATAATACGCAAGGTTTAAATGAGCTTGAAAAGCAAGGAATGATTCAGGCTTTTGAATATACCTTTGAACTTGCCTGGAATTTAATAAGGTTCTGATATTGATATAGTGATTGTTGCTCCGCATATGGAGTTTTCTGAATATTTAAAGCTTTATTCTATGCTGGATGATCTGGAGATACCGTATACACTTGATGTAACAAAATATGAGCTGATTGATGAAAAGATGAAAGCTCATATACAACGGGTAGGCATAGAAATATACAGTTGACAGCTATAAAAATCAATTTTACAACTATACAAATATAAATAAACATAATAAGTGTTTACAATATTTTTACACCAACACGCTCTATGTGTTCAAGTAACTTTTTGTTTTTTATCTTCTCTATATTAATCACATCAAAAAAATAGGGCAATGTGGTTTCTTCATTGAGGTAATATGATATCAGTCGCTCATCCCCAACAATGGCAAGATCAATATCGCTTGTTTTCTTATTGCATCCTTTGGCTCGAGAACCAAATATAATGCAGTGTGATACGCCATGTGCTTTTAAAACATCAATGATTTGCTTATATTCGTTTTCAGTTAATCCAAACATAATTTATTTTTAAATGTAATATATAAATTTTCCAGCATCTCAAAATACTCTGTTTTGATTTTATTGTACACTTCATTGGCTATTTCTTCATCATATACATGGACTGTAATATTTCTAGTGTTCAAAGCCTTAATCCATGTTTCAGCATCATTAATAATACTGGCGGTATATGCTGTTTTGATTGCTTCTCTTGGCGAATTAACAGTATAACCTTCAAATTCACAATAATCTTTTAAAAGTTTCCATCCAATTTCAAAGGTAAGCTCACAAAATTGAATAATACCTGCTTTTTCCACAATTGAAGGGTTATCAATTTGCAAGGAATCCTTAAGCATGTTAAATGCATTTTCATAATTTTGGAATCGTTGTTTATATCGTATATCCTTCATTTATGTCCTGATGTACGCTTTTTATGATAAAATATAAATTGAAATGAGCAATTGTCAAATAAAAATAAAAGATTAAGAGTGTATTCACAACAATAAAATTTTATTGACACAAAGTATTAAATTATTACTTTGACAAAATCATTTGCAGTGATATATTTCTTCACATACAATATGTATTCATTTCGGGGCGTGGCTCAGTCCGGCTAGAGCGCGTGGTTTGGGACCATGAGGTCGGAGGTTCAAATCCTCTCGCCCCGAATTCTTTACGCGCCAGTAGCTCAGCAGGATAGAGCAACGGCCTTCTAAGCCGTGGGTCACAGGTTCGAGTCCTGTCTGGCGTGCATACCTTCCCTAAAAAGATTCTATAACAATCAGATTCAGATAATAAGCTACCTGTATGCGTTTTTTACATGAATAAAAGAAAAATCACGATTTCCTTAAATAAAATTTGTGAACAAAATAAACATAGTGTACACCCCTGCCGACTTTGGCGGCGGGGGTGTACGCCGTTTTATTAACAAAATATTTTTAAGGAATTATTAGAGAAGGAAAATCAAAGATGAAAACGCAATTGAAGGTGCTGTAGCCATTGGTGGGGCACAAGTAAATGAGATAGTTCTTAAAAGCGATGCCCTGTTAACGTACTAAGTGAAGATCTATTTACGTATTCTTGAAACGTTTTGGACAGCCTTTAATTTCTGTATCCAGAAAATGTACAACACCATCCATTATCTCGATCGTTGCGTGTACAACTTCGGGTTCAATGTGCTCTGTGGTGTCATTCATGGTGTGATACACACTATCTTCTTGTTCAACCTCAGTGGGCAATGCAATTAATGTTGTTGCCACTGCACCGGCTTTAGCTAGTGGTGCTGCATCGGTGGCGCCGGTTCCAGGATACATGGCAAATGTGCTGGCAGGGTATCCCTTGCTATGAGCTATCGCCACACATCTTTTTGCAAATTCTTCTGAAAGCTTTACAAAACCGTTCACATCACCTGTCAAAAATTTGACAAGCTTTTGTTTATACAGGCTGTCAATATTCAGGTGATACGTTGGCATGCTGCCTATGAGCTCTTTGTATTTGTGAGCAAATGCCTTTGATCCTTTAAGTCCACATTCCTCGCCATCAAAGCTTGCAAAAATTATGCGGGTATATTGGGGGCGATAGTTACTGTAATATTTTGCCATCACTATAGTTAATGCGCTTGCTATAAGGTTATCTCCAGCACCTGGCGTTGCGTGTTTGCTTTTAAAAAAAAGCATCTGTAGGTTTGCAATACCAAGCAGAATGATTGCCACCATGAAAATGGTATGAGCTGTGTGTGAACCAAACCAGTAGTTGTTTGCAACTATCAGCCATCCAGTGACAAGCGACAGCACCATGGAAAGAATAATTGATGCAACGCGTATGCGATATAGCCGCGGGGTTGTGCGCATATACCGGAACTCAAACGCACTGTCGTGATGTCCACTGATGATAATTTGCTGGCGCACTTCTTTTGTAGGCTGTATAATCCCAATTGCATTATAACCTTGTTGCGGTTTGTAAAGAAAATCAAATGTGCCTTTATAAAGAATAAATTGCTGTGTTGCAAAGATGTTGGCAAGAGTAAATACTATGGCAGCCAATATGTAGCATTGTAAAAAAATTAAGATAACTGCTGCTACAAACATCCATGGTACAATAGTAAGAAATCCTAAAAAAGCACCGGGATGAGTTACAAAGTACTGTATACGGGCTGAGTTGCAATATACACTATAAAGAATTTGTAATATTCGTGCAGTGACATACGAATCATTTGAGCAGGATGGTCGCGGGCCAATAGTGTCAATAATTGTCTCAACAATGTCGAATGCATATCTGGTAAGTGAGTTTCGTATTCTTTTGTTCATCATCTTTTTCTTGTTCATCTTATTACAGAGCACGTTGTTGCAAAGCATTTTTTCAAGCAATGAGTGTCAGCAATCATTACATCCAGGGTAACTATCGCCAGATTATAAGTAAAAGATACTACCATGACATAAACTTCAATAACTTTTTTTAAAAAACGAGTTTGTGTTCAATTTTTTATTGAAACTTTTTGGTTATTTGGCTAAATTGCCAAAGATATGATATTGTTTAAATTATCAACAAGTTACTATCATTATCACTAAACGATATTTAGATAGTACAATAAGGTTCCGGGGACACCTTTTAGCAAATGTGACGGCGGTGTCCTTTTCATTACTAATAGCGAACTTTGTTCATCAAGTCAATAACGTGGCGTGTGATCCTATTTCTTTTAATAAGGAGGTTGCGTGTGATTTCTGGTAAATACACACATCATGATAATATAGGTGTTAAATGTGGAATATATTTTATGTGCCTTCTGTTGTGGTTATTTTCATTGCATACTGCTGCATACTCGCAGGAAAAGCACTATACATTACAAGAATGTGTAGCAATGGGACTAAAAAGCAATAACGATGTATTGCTCCAGAGAAGCAAAGTTGAAGAAGCACGATATAAATATTATCAACAATTGGCGGCGTATCTACCCCAGATTGATGCAAGTCTTGCATATAAAAAATATGATAAGCTTCCGTTAACACAGAAAGAGCTTGCTGGAGTACAAAAAATAGGCTCAAGGCCCCCTTTTGATGATTATATTGCAGGGCTGGTATTAAATCAGGTTGTTTTTTCAGGATCAAAGTGGTATCAGATCAAAGCTTTAAAGAGTGCGTATGATAATGAAATGATGAAGATGGATCTTTTGGTTCAAAAAGTTAAATTGCAAATTGCTAAAGCTTTTTATGAACAATTACGCAGCACTATTGCTGTGAAAATTCAAAGTGAATTGAGTGATAAACTTCAGGAGCAAAGAATTGTAACTGAATTATTATATAAAGGCGGCAAACTGACAAACATCGATTTTTTAAAAATACAAACTCAATTAGCTTCTTCGCTGGATGTTCTGGAAAATTTAAAGAATCTTGCGTATTCTAAGGCATTGATGTTAGGGCAGGTTATGGGTATTGATGAACCTGTATATGCACAGCATGAATTGACAGTACCCGATGATAACTTTTATGATATAACAAAGTGTAGCACGCTTCCCCGTAATCATCCTGAACTGGAAGTTGCACGGTTATTCAAAGAAAAAAGTGATATAGAAAAAGATCAGGCATACAGCACCTTTATGCCAACAATATATTTTAATGCCAATTACTATCGAGAAGAATCCAGATTTTTTCCCGGTTATCCCAACTGGTATATTGGATTTATTGCCACAATGCCCATATTTCATGGTGGAAGTTTGTATACTGAAGTGAAGCAGGCGTATGCCCGATACGATCAGGCATATGAGCAGTTACGAAAGACTGAAATTGAATTTGGCGTGAAATATCAGGTTGCCTTAGCTACGCTTAAAGACAGAAAGAACAGGATAGTGACAACTCAAAAAACACTGGATTTAGCCAGAGAAGCGCTGACCGCATCTGAGTTAAAATACAAAACAGGCAAATTAACCACTATTGAACTACTTGATGCCCACATTGTCTGGAACAATGCATACCTGGCATATATGAATGGTTTAATTGATTTTTATATTGCATGCGAAGAGATGGAATATTTTTATATGGGAAGACAGATGGATAAGGAGGAAATACAATGAGGCGGCTGGCTATTATTTTTATGATTATAGGACTATTTTTGGTATCAGGTTGCAAGGAAAAGCCAAAGCAGGAAGAAAAGATAATACCTGTTAAAACCATGATCATAAAACCAAAAGATATCCATTCACGTGTTTCAGTTATGGGAACTGTTGATTCAAAAGTACATACATGGATCAAAGCAACAACAGAAGGGTTTGTGAAGTCGCTTGCTGTGAAAGAAGGTTCTTATATTTATGAAGGACAGGTTGCCTGTTACATCATGCCTGTCGATTCACAGAATATGTTAGGACAGGCACAGCTGGAATATAACAGGGCAAAGCGTGAATATGAAAATGCTGATGAATCGCATAAAGAAATGGCAAAGATGAAGCTGGAAGAGATGCAGCGCATGCTGCAGTCCTCATACGACCTGTATAAGCCTGTTCCCGCAGTGAGTCCCGTAAGCGGAACGGTTCTGTCAAAAACTATCGAAAACGGGAGTATGGTAAGTTTAAAACAAAATCTCATTGAAATAGCGGATTTACAAAAATTGATAGTGAGATCCTCATTGCCTGAAGATCTGATTTCAAAAGTAAAGGTTGGAGACAGTGCCTGGGTGCATGTACAGAATGATAGCCAGAATATTAGCTTACAGGGGAGGATCACAGTAATAACGTTTGGCATAAACCCAATTTCCAAAACAGCTGGCGTTGAAATACAAATACAAAGAAATTCTCTGTTAAAACCAGGTATGACAGCTGTAGTTGATTTTATCACTGATCGTAGTGTCAAAACAATTGTTGTTCCTGTGGAATCAGTGCTGATAGATTATCAGGGTAATAAAAAAGTATTTATAGTGCAAGAAGGAAAGGCTGTTGAAAAAAAGGTAATAACAGGGATAGAATCCAACACCGAAATTGAAATACGACAGGGATTATCATTTGGAGATGAACTTGTTGTGCTTGGTCAGGAAAACTGTAAAAACAATGCAAAAGTTAAGGTTATGAAGCAACAACAGGAAAAACAAAGTCAAACCAGGAAAAAAATGCAAACTAAATAAAGGCTATAGAATATGAATATAACAAATGAATCTGTTAAAAGGCCAGTTGCAGTAACGGTATTAATTATAGCTACTATAGTGATAGGTATATTTGGATTTTATCAGTTACCGGTTAACCTGCTGCCTGATATCACATATCCATTAATTAAAGTGTATGTTTCATGGCGCGGTGCAACACCTGAAGAGATTGAAGATAATATTGCTGAAATTATAGAACCAAAGATGGCCACTGTAGATGATCTTGATTATTTAGAATCGCAGTGTACCGATGGTCTATATACTCTGCTTGTTAATTTTGATTATTCTGCTGATAGGGATATTGCCTATCAGGACGTTACTGCTAAAATGGGTCTTGTTAAGAAAAAACTACCTGCCGATGCTGAAGAGCCTCTCATAATCAAAGCTGACCCCTCACAGCTTCCTGTTATGGATTTGCTGGTAACATCGCAAAAAATGGATCTGGTGACTCTCAGATTATGGGTAGAAAATGAACTGCAAAAATATTTTGCCACTGTGGAAGGTACTGCGGGTACTGAAGTTACCGGTGGCTTGCTTCGTGAAATACGTGTTGTTGTTAATCCACATAAAATGCAGGCGTTGGGGATTACCATAGATATGTTAATGAAGATGCTGCGCGATGCAAATATTGAGCTGTCTGCAGGCAGAATTACCGGCGACACAAAAGAGTTTAATGTACGTACAATGGGAAGGTTTACTAACATAAGTGATATTAAAAATATAATTCTTAAACAGGATTCAAATGGCGGGTATGTATATTTACGTGATATTGCCCAGATTAAGGATACGTATGACGTGCAGCGAATCATTACACGGCTTAATGGTATTGAAGGTGTTAAACTCTCGATATTTAAGCAGGCAAATGCAAATACTGTTGAAGTAGAAAAGCGCGTACAACAGAAGATGGAAGAATTGAAATCTGTTCTCCCGGCCGATGTTGCTATGAAAATTATATATAACCAGGCAGATTATATACGCGCAGCTGTGACCGGAGTACGAGATGCTGCAATTATTGCTGCTATTCTTGTTATATTGGTAACATGGTTTTTCTTAAGTGGATGGCGTCGTATATTAATTGTAACTGTATCTATTCCACTACCATTGCTTTTAACCTTTTTTAGCATGAATATGATGGGTTATTCTCTTAATATTTTATCACTGGGTGGTCTGGTTATAGCTATTACCGTGATCCTTGATCAGACAGTTGTTGTACTAGAAAACATTACACGCTTACAGGAAGAAGGTGTGGCAAACTTTGTTGAAGAGGGTGCCAATCAGGTAAATGTGGCTCTGGCATTTGCAACATTGACATTCATGGCATTATTCCTTCCATTTTTGATGGTACCGGGGTTAGTATCACTGTTATTTCATGAACTCATTATCGTAGTAGCGTTATCAATAGGATTTTCCATGCTTGTGGCGCTTACCGTTGCACCCATGCTTGCAAATAGATTGTTGTTGAGACCTGTCATAAGTGAAGAAACAAAAAAGCAAGCTTTTAGCAAGAATGCACAAAAGGCTAACTATTCGCTGCGTGATAGGGTAATGCATGCATTGACGCAATGGTATGAAAAAAAATTACAATCTGCATTGCAGCACAAATACAGGATAATAACTATTACACTGATTATTTTTATATCAGGGGTGGTATTTTTAAATTTTGTAGGCACTGAATTTTTACCACGTGCTGATGATGGTATGGTTACTGTTAAAGTAAAGATGCCAATAGGCACTGCAATGTCGCAAACTTTTCAGGTGGTTAAGAATTTAGAGCAGGAGTCGCTAAAACTTCCTTATGTTGAAAGTGCATTTGCACTGGCAGGCGGGAAAATATGGGGTCTTGTTACATCAGAGGTTGCAAATGAAGGCCAGGTTGATATACAGCTGGTGGCGGCTAATAAACGAGATGTAACAACCGATGAATTTGTGGAAAAATACAGTGATCAATTACGTAAAGCTGCACGATATCCTGGTGCTAAAGTCAAAGTTTTCCATACCAAAATGAAAGGTGTGCGTCAGATAGGCGAATTTGATGTTGAGGTTGAAGTGAGAGCACCAAAAACTGTTGCAGTGAAGGATATGGCAATTACTGCGCAATCAATTATTGGCAAGATTAAAGATATTAATGGGCTTACAAATATTGATATTTCTCTGGATGTAACTAAACCGGAGTATCACATTCTTGTCAACAGGGATAGGGTATCTGATTTAGGGCTTACCGTCAATCAGGTTGCTACCACTGCAAGGATGCTTATCGACGGTTTAATTGCAACATACTATTTTGATGAAGGATATTATTACCCCATACGGGTGGTACTTGGTGAAGAACAATTTAAGGGTAAGATTGATCTTGGCAATATTCCTCTTTTTACTGTTGGTGGCCTGCCTATCTACATTTCAAGTATTGGCAAAGTTGAACGCTCACAAGGGCCAGTTCAGATAGATAGAATAGATCAGATGCGGCTTATTAAAGTAACTGCATCTGTTGTGGGACAATCTGTGGGTGATGTCAATAATGCTGTGCAACAGCGATTGCGTAATTTTCCATTGCCTGCCGGGTGGAATATATCCATGGGTGCTCAGGCGCGAATGATGAGTGAGAATTTCAAGAGCTTGATAGTGGTAATTACCCTGGCATTATTTTTTGCCTATGTTATTCTTGCCATACAGTTTGAGTCTTTCACCATTCCATTCCTTTTGCTTATACGAATACCTCTTTCGCTGGCAGGTATTTCTGTTATTATGTTTTTAACCTCAACACCAATTGGAGTAACAGTATTAATTGGGGTGATTATACTTTCTGGCATGGAACTTATTCATGGAGTTGTATTGATAACATTTATACGTGAACTTGAACAAACCGTAAGCATTCAAAAAGCTATAATAATAGCTTCAACGCTTAGATTACGCCCAATCCTTATGACGGTGTTTGTGGGTGTTTTTGGATTATTGCCACTTGCCATGGGTTGGGGCCAGGGAACTGAATTGTTACAACCAATGGCAATAGCTGATATTGGAGGTCTTATCTATTCACTTTTTTTAACATTTTTCTTTATGCCTGTTGCGTATTACATGATACAGAGCAAGAAGGAAAGTGATGTATAACTACCTGTTTTTTTTAAAATATGCTTTAGATGTCTGTTGAGTTAGGCAGTGTTGATGCAATCTTGTATTGTACAATTGGCATTAATAATAAAGCGAATACATGTTTTGTATGCATTATGTGTTGTGCTGATCAATGAAGAAATGTATGGTAGCAAACTGTATGCTTTTTGTCAAAATTCATAAAATTAATGGAACGGTGACATTGGCTGATGCAATGTTTGATTTACGAAGTTCGGTACGGATGGTAATATCTATGGCACAAGCAGGCAATTGGAGTGGTGTGGATACGCACATTAACCAGTGTGAGTCATTAGTGCAGGCAATAAAAACACATTCCAAACATGCAAAGGTGGACACAGCTAAACAGGATGTTGCAAATAAAGTAGAAATATTATGGAATGAATTGAAGCCAATAGTGCTATCTCATGATAAAAAAGCAATACAGCAAGGGATAAAAACCTTCTTAACACAATATAATGAAATATATTTCCAGGTGTTATGAAATAGTACACGCCGCCTTTGGCAGTGTGCACTATATCATTCATAAACTAAAAATGAATCATCGGTGATCACAAAATATTTTTTGAAAAAATGTACTTATTTGGCTATATTGCCAAATAAGTACCTGATACACACTCATAAGTTACGGTAATTATATGAATGCATTGATGAGTAAAAAACATCAGACTCGCGCTCTTATTATGAAGGCACTGGCACATCCAAGCAGGATCATGATGATAGAGGAGTTGGGAAAAGGACCACGATGCGTGTGTGAACTACAAAGGCTCGTTGGTTCGGATATATCGACGGTGTCAAAACATCTATCGGTGTTAAAAAACGCAGGGCTGGTTTATGACATAAAGCAGGGAACAACTGTGTATTATAATCTCAAAGTGGAATGTGCACTTGATTTTATTGTATGCGTTGATAAGATTATAAATAGCTATACGACAAATACGGTTCATATATCTTTCCCTGAAGTGCCACGTGCAAAATGCTGTGCAAAGTTAAAACAGTAGATTATTCTTTAACGAAAAAGGAGATGCCTGTATGGATTGGAAGAGTGAATTAAAGAAGCTTGTGTATATTCTTGCAGCTTTTTTTGTATTTTATTATTTACCGGTTGGTAATGCACGTTTTGATAACGCGGTATTTGAAGCGTTGCAGCTATCAAAATGGTATGCTCAGGAGCATGTACTGCTGTGCCTGGTGCCTGCATTTTTTATTGCAGGAGCTATCGCCGCATTTGTAAGCCAGAATAGTGTCATGAAATATTTGGGCCCAACAGCGCCCAAGGTTTTGGCCTATGGAGTGGCATCGGTTTCCGGTACAATACTTGCGGTATGCTCGTGTACAGTACTTCCGCTTTTTGCCGGTATTTATACCATGGGTGCTGGTTTGGGGCCGGCAACGGCGTTCTTGTATTCAGGACCTGCAATTAATGTGCTGGCAATCATCTTAACGGCAAGGGTACTGGGATTAGAGATTGGAGTGGCACGAGCCGTTGGTGCAATAGCATTTAGCGTTGTGATTGGTGCATTGATGTATCTTATCTTCCGAAAAGAGGAGATAGAAAAAGCCAACGCTATGATGAATATGCCAGAGCCTGAAACGCCGCGACCGCTGTGGCAAACCGCTATCTACTTTTTTTTAATGGTAGCAATACTGGTATTTGCCAACTGGGGAAAGCCTGCAAATCCTGAAGGGATATGGTATACTATTTATAGTTATAAATGGGAAATAACTGCTATCTCTTCTGTGCTCTTTGGTCTTGTGCTTGGTGCATGGTTTGGTGTTAAGTGGTGGAAGATATTTGTTTCGTTTGCCGCTGTTGCTGCTCTGGGCTACTTGCAGCATGAACCCCAGATTCCATTTGCAGCAGGAGTAATTGCACTCACATTAATCACTGCAACCCAGAAGGGTGAAATGACAACGTGGCTTGAGCAGACATGGTCATTTGCAAAACAGATTTTGCCACTGCTGCTTGGGGGTGTGCTTGTTGCAGGATTTCTGCTGGGGCGTCCAGGGCATGAAGGAATCATACCTTCCGAATGGGTTTCTGCTGCTGTTGGTGGCAATTCGCTATTTGCAAACTTCTTTTCTTCGCTTGTGGGAGCATTCATGTATTTTGCAACACTTACCGAAGTGCCAATATTACAGGGCTTACTTGGTAACGGTATGGGGTATGGACCGGCTCTTGCGCTGCTTCTGGCAGGTCCTGCATTATCGCTTCCAAATATGCTTGTTATCCGCAGTGTCATTGGAACAAAAAAAACAGTTATTTACGTATCGCTGGTTGTAGTAATGGCAACAATCAGCGGGCTTATTTTTGGAATGTTTTATATGTAGGGGATAATAATGTATGCTGAAGAAGATTGCCATTGTGGCTTTTATGTGTGCGATAGTTACCGGTAAAGTATTTGCAGAGGAAAGCAAGCTATTGGTAAATATTTCAGGTGTTGGCTATCGTTTTAGCAAGGATGTACGAACTATTGTATATTATCAGCATAAAAAGGACGATACCAAAACCAGGGCTGATGATGTTGTATATATCAAATGTGGTATAAGCTTTTGATTTATTCTGTAGGAGGAATGTTATGAGCACAACAGTACTTGTTGCAATAGATTTTTCAGAATTTTCGCAGAAGATCCTTGATAGTGGTATTAAACTTGCAAAAGGTTTAAAAGGCAAGGTGGACCTTATCCATGTTGAAGAGGATGTATACAGGATAAAGCGTTCGCATGAAACAACGCCAATGGATGAGGAATTTTTCCCGGTAATAGAAAAATTTCATCAAACACGTCTTGGGCAGTGCCAGAAAGAGCTGGATAAGCTGTATAAAAAAATACCATCCGCGTTGAGGGGAAAAAAGATAATCGTTGAAGGACATCCAACAGAAGAGATTGTAAAATATATTGATAAAAATAAGGTGGCAGTTCTTGTTATGGGGTCGCATGGTTCAAGCAATCTTGCAATATCACGATTAGGTTCAACAACTGAGAAATTAGCACGCAAGGTTCCGTGTTCAGTGTGCATCATTAAATGAGTAGCTGATACTTCTGGTGATGAATGCAGTAACATGGTAGTGCGGTAAGAGTTTTTGTAATGTTAAATATTTTCATTTACGGAGGAAAAATATGCCGTGGTTAGCAGGGTATCCAAGAGAAAAGGTTAACTGGCATCCAACCATTGACCTTTCAAAGTGTGTAAAATGCGGTATGTGTATGAATTGTGGCAGGCAGGTATATAAATGGACAAAGAATGGTCCTGTTGTAGAAAACCCGGTAAGTTGCATTGTGGGATGCAGTACGTGCGCAAATTTGTGTAAAGGGGATGCAATCACATTCCCTGATGTGAAAGAACTTAGAGCTTTATATGAACGTGAAAAGATCTGGGCGCACGTCACCAAACAGCTGAAAGAAGAAGGAAAGCTCACAGTTGTGGATTAGACATTGTGACAAAACATGGTGTCAAATAACACCTGAATACAAGATATTGTATGCAGGGTATATTTTTTAAGTTTATTGTATGCATACATGATTCCGGATTGGGTCCGGAATACAATGGGTAGAAGTTGTAATCTATGAAGGAGGCTAATGATGAAAAAGTTTGAAATTCTGGGAACTGGTTGTCCAAAGTGTCATATGCTCCAAAATTTGACCGAACAGGCAGCAAAAGAATTGGGCCTGGAGTATGAAGTAAAAAAGGTTACAGACATCAAGCAGATAATGAGCTATGGTGTTATGATGACACCGGCTCTGGTGGTTGATGGTCAGGTCAAAGTGGCTGGTAAGGTTCCTTCGCTTGATGAGATTAAGAAATTAATTCAGTAAACAATAAGTTAGCATGGCGGAGTGAGTAGATTGATAATGTACTGCCAATCACATGAGTGTGGTTGGCAGTTATTCTATTCACAAAAAGTGGGTGATGGAAAATCTTTGCTGGGTAAAAAATGTAGTATGAAACATTCATGAGCCAAACATGTCTTAATAACAGTGTGTAACAACCAAGAATGTTGTTATTTTTATAAAACTAACCATTCTGGAGGATAGGATGAATAAATCGTTGTATGTATTGTTGGTTATTTTATCAGTTACTATCGCCTGTAAACAAAATAATGATGATATGCACGCACAGCAAAACACGTCAGTGCACACCACAATGGTGGCTGAAACACAAAACAAGGCATTGGTAACATTTATTGAAATAGGCTCGGTTAATTGTATACCGTGCCGTATGATGCAACCGGTTATGGAAAAGGTAAAACAGAAGTATGGTAGCAAGGTCTCTATTCTATTTTATGATGTGTGGACACAGGAAGGGGCACCGTATGCGCAAACATACGGCATACGGGTAATCCCCACACAGGTTTTTTTAGACAGTAACGGCAAAGAGTTTTTTCGCCATGAAGGGTATTTTCCATTTGAGGCAATTGATGCACTTCTACAGCAGCATGGGGTAAAACCATGATGGAGCTTTTTACATGGCTTACCAATGCTCTATATGATACAGTGTGGATTGCTATTGCTGCTTCGTTTTTATGGGGTGTATTATCAATACTATTATCGCCCTGCCACCTGGCAAGCATACCACTTATCATTGGATTCATTGACGATCAGGGCATCAGAACAACTGCACGGGCATTTGTGGTTTCGCTCATGTTTTCGGTGGGAATACTGATAACAATTGCAGTTGTTGGTGTGCTCACAGCACTTGCCGGCAGAATGTTGGGCGACGTTGGTGTGTGGGGAAATATATTTGTGGCATCCATCTTTTTTGTAATTGGATTACACTTACTGGATATTATTCAACTACCGTTTTTACAGAAGAGCGCTAACCCCACAATAGCCCAGAAAGGACTTCTGTCTGCCTTTATGTTAGGGCTTGTGTTTGGAGTAGCGCTGGGGCCCTGTACCTTTGCATATATGGCACCGATGTTAGGAGTAGCATTTCAGGTGGCCAGTACAAAACTTTTATTTGCAGTAGCCCTGGTGGTTATGTATGCAATTGGTCATTGCAGCGTAATAGTCATTGCGGGTACCTCGTATGAAGTGGTACAGCGATATCTTAACTGGAATGAACGTGCAAAGGGGGCAGTGATCTTAAAAAAAATATGTGGAGTGCTGGTCATCATTGGTGGTGTGTATTTAATTGTGAGCGTTTTATAAATTACAATTTAAATCTTTAAAAAAAATTGCTTTGCATTGCATGTTGTGTTATCTTTAGTATATGAATGTTTGCTCATATAGTGATATAAAACGCTGTAATAGTGCATGTTTTGAAGGGTACACTAATGATAGCCATTAAAATATCAGCGGATGCCAGCAGATTACGTTTAATTAAAGAGCTATTGGAAACGGATTTGTATGTATACCATCTGGCTGATATACCCGGAATGTCACAAACCAACATATCTCATTATCTGGCAAAGCTATATGCAGCCAGTATGGTTCAATACCGAAAGGATGGGCTGAAGTATATTATCGCATCAATCAAGATTTTGTTAATGAAAATAAGAAATTATTTGGGTATCTTACGGATGTATTTTGTAAAGCATTGCTATTATGAAGAAGACATACACACATTACGTACAACAGATTATTATCAGTGCATGACATAAGTTTTACTGTTAACAATTTCCGGATAAGGAGGAATGTTTTATGCCAGCGTATGAATACCATTGTGATGATTGCAATGAAACCTTTACTGTCATTGCTACAGTAAGCCAGAAAGAAAAGGGATTGCAGGTAACATGCAGAATATGCGGAAGCTCTAATGTACGTCAGGTGTATACTGGAATTTCCGTGGGTGGTAAAAAGAAGACTCTTCCCATTATTGGCGGTGGATGTTCCTGTGGGGGAGCATGTTAACTGGTATATATGATCACTGCGTATTGATAATGCACAATTAATGAGATTGGCTATAGCTTTTGTGTATGTAGATATGGCATTAAAAATTTATTTGGGAGGCTATAATGTTTAGAAAGGTGATACTGGCTTCAGATCTGTCAGATGCGTCAACCCATGTTATTGAATGCATAAAAGATTTGAAAGCGTATGGGACTAAAGAAGTAGTTTTGTTTCATGCATTAGGTCTTAAATATCTTGAAGATTTGCGGTATCAATTAATAAAAGATGTGGAACCAATACTGCAAAAACAAAAAGCACTGCTTGAAAATTATGGTTATGCTGCATCAATTCACATTGCAAATGATGGTGTGCCCTATGAATTGTGGAAGCTGGCAAAGCAGGATAATGCTTCTATGGTGGTAATAGGTACTCATGGACATGGGCTGGCTTTTGATGTTGTATTGGGTGGCACAGCACACAAAATAATACATACTATTGCAAAACCTTTACTTGTGGTGCGGTTAAGTGCTGAAAATAAAACAGTGCCTGTCTGCAAAGCAGAATGTATTGATATTAAAAAGCCACTGCTTTTTGCAACAGATTTTTCCGACACGGCTGAACTGGCATTTACCTATGTTGAAAAGATGGTAGAAAGTGGAACAAAAAATGTTATGCTAATACACATACAGGATCAATTAATGATTGAGAAATATTTAAAAGACAGGCTTGATGAATTTGATACAATAGATACTGAAAGGCTTGAAATGCTAAAAGAAAGGTTACTTAAAAAAGGTGCAAAAAACGTTGATTGGATTTTAAAATATGGGAAACCGGTGGAAGAGATTATAAATGAATCAAGAGCAAAAGATTATTCTATGATAGTTATGGGTGCATTGGGCAGAAGCCTTGTAAAGGATGTATTTATTGGGAGTGTAAGCTGGAATGTTCTTACACATGCTTTGCAACCTGTATTATTAATACCTCCTTTAAAGAAATAACACCTATCCATAGTAAAATTAAGTGAAAAACTAATTAAACAGAGTAAAGAGGTATAACCATGGCTTATAGTGTAGCTAAGAAACTTTCGTTTGTTGACCGTTATTTAACATTGTGGATATTTTTAGCAATAGCATGTGGTGTTGCTATTGGATACTACATACCTGGTGTAAAGGAAATAATTAATACATTAAGTGTGGGAACAACCAATATCCCAATAGCTATTGGGCTTATACTCATGATGTATCCTCCGCTTGCAAAAGTTAAGTATGAAGAAATGGGAAAAATCTTTCAGAATAAGAAATTGCTGGGAATTTCATTATTAATGAACTGGGTTGTTGGTCCTGTTGTGATGTTTATATTAGCAGTGGTATTTCTGCGCTCATATCCTGAATACATGATTGGCCTGATTCTGGTGGGGCTTGCTCGCTGTATTGCAATGGTAATTGTGTGGAATGAGCTTGCAGGAGGTGACCGCGAATTAGCAGTGGGAATGGTTGCGTTTAATGCGGTATTCCAGGTATTGTTCTATGCGGTGTATATATATCTGTTCATAACACTTGCACTAAACTGGTTTGGACTTGTGGAGGGTCTTAATATATCAGTATCAATGACTGAATCAGCCAGGACAGTATTTATATATTTAGGCATACCATTTTTAGGTGGTCTTATCACCAGGTTTGGCATGATAGCCCTTAAGGGGAAAGAGTGGTATGAAACAAGTTTCATTCCCAGAATTAGCCCCATTACACTCATTGCATTGCTGTTTACTATTGTGGTTATGTTCTCAATGCAGGGCAGTAAGATTATTGAACGCCCACAGGATGTTGTGATAGCAGCGTTTCCAATGCTTATATATTTTGTCCTGATGTGGTTTGTTACGTTTTATATTGTGCGCCGTATTACGGGTGATTATGCAAAGACAACTGCAGTGGCATTTACCGCGGGGTCAAATGACTTTGAACTGGCAATAGCAGTTGCCATTGCAATATTTGGCATAAATTCAGGGCAGGCATTTGCTACTGTAATTGGGCCGCTGGTTGAGGTGCCGGTGTTGATTGGTCTTGTGAATGTGGCACTTGCATTTAAAAAAAGGTATTTTAAGTAAACCAATACAGCTAAAGTTACAATTATGCGCTTTGAATGGATGGGCAGGCAGGAAAGACAATATGTAGCTGATACAATTAGTCAGGTATATATTGAGCTTTCCACTGCCTGTAATTTATCGTGTACCACCTGTGTACGACATTCTATCAAAAATTTTGAGATAGCTCATTTTAAAAAATCAATGATGAAAGGGCTGATTGCGCAATTACAAAAGTTACAAAGCCTGAAGCGTATTGTACTTTTGGGTTTTGGCGAAGCATTATGCAATCCTGATATACAGTGGCATTTGGAGCAATTGGGTACACTTAATGTGCCGATAGTTCTTGTTACAAATGGGATGCGTATTGATACAACACTGGCAACGCTTTTTGTTCATATACCAATTGAAGCAGTATACATATCAATTGATGACATTTACGGGATAAATCCAGTAATACGTAAAGGTGGCAGTAGCGATGTGCCACTGTCAGCAATCAGATTAATTAAAAAAATAAAACAAGAAGAAAATAACACCAAACCGTTAATTGGCATTGAAACTGTTGCCACTACACATAACATTGATAAAATTGATGCAATAATCCTTACTGCAAAAGAAGCTGGAGCAGAGCATTGTATAGTGAGTAATGTATTTCCCTATACAGATGAAATGAGCAAGAATATCCTGTATACAATTGATGGCAGTGGAGACAGGTTGACATTAATTAGAAAAAAATTCTATAAAGATAAAAGTGTTACTATTGCAGGTGGAAGTGCTTCGGTTGCACGGCACTGTCCTTTTATTGAAAAGGGCACAATATTTATTACCGTCAATGGCCAAATTGCTCCCTGTCCGGAATTAGCTTATACGCATACGGCATATTACTTTGGCAATCCACGCGTACATCAGAAGCATTGGTTTGGCACTATCACAAAAGGTAATATTACTGATATATGGAACAGTAACGAGTATGTGAGCTTTAGGGACACGTTCAGATATTTTGAATTTCCTGATTGTACATTGTGTGTTGAACCAGATATGTGCTTTCACCGCACAGTGGAAAACAAAGATTGCTACTGGAATACATCACCCTGTGGTGAATGTTTATGGGCAAAAGGTATAGTACTGTGCCCATGAAGGTATTACATACAATCACTGCAGAAAAGTATACATGTAAGTCTCTGCAGTGATATATGATGATGTAATAGTATTGTTTGTGTTTATAAGAAGGTTGTTACAGAAAAGTTGGCATACCAGTTTCTATCCGGTGTGTCGGTAAGATCTTTGTGATATTCAGTATATACAGGAATTGAAACACTAGCTTTTAGTGCTACCACTGAATAAATCCTGAACAGCGCTCCCACAATAACATCAGATGTTGTCAGTGAGTCATTTATTCCAGAAGATGAAGATCCACCGGAATAATGTATTGTTGTTTCATTTATATCTATGTAATTCATTTTTACAAAACCTTTTATCCAGTCCCAGGTATACTCAAATCCCACCAGTGCACCATATACGTTTCCCCTATCAATTTTGTTTGAATCTATTTCTGCATTTTCATATACTATACCCAGCACACTGCCATAGAGGCGCAAGTATTCAATTGGAACATACGAAAACGACTGAGAAATGGAATATGAACGCGCCCCACTTCCTAAAGGGGTTAAAGTACCATTATCTTCATCTTTTTCTTTTGCATTTCCTGTGGGGAAAGTAACTGCTATTGAGGTTATACTGTCTAATGTATTTGAAAAAGAATGCATATACGAGGTACCAGCTTTAATATCACCCCATCCACTTGCTTTTGATGTGGAAGAAGACCAGTTGCTTTTTATTTCCCTGTATACATACGGTATTGATAATTCAAATTTTAGCTTTGACCATAGTGTATATGAAAGTGGGATAGAATATATCTTGGTATAATCAGAATAATGAGATGCAATCCCCACACTTGTAGTTTTGCCAAGCTCCATTAAATCATGTGGCATTAATACTACATCATTAGTTATAATTGAATCAATAACAACTGTATCTGCCTTGTATAAGGTAGCTTCAGTAGAGCCTTCATTTTCAGGTAGAACATAATATTGAGCCAGCAGATTTTTTGATGGTAATAGAAAGATTATAGCAGCTACTAGAAACAAAATGAGTGGACAAAATTTTGTTTTAAACATAGATAGTCTCCTTTTAATAAATTTTAGAGATGGGATTATTAATAAAAAGATTTGTCAACCGGTAATTAAATTTTTCTTTGTATTCTTAAGGCAAATTGTGATATATATCTTTTTCATGGATAATACAGTGAACATCCTTTCTGCCGATGGTGGTCAGCACGTTCACTATATAATTTAACAAAATATTTATATAGTATGCATAAAACATGTGATATTGAATATATACGTGTGTCATCATGCTGATTGCATAAACTAATTTTACATATAGTATTATAATGAAGGAGAAAAGCATGCAAAAGAAAATTTCCATCCTGTTTCTTTGTACCGGCAACTCGTGCCGCAGTCAGATGGCTGAAGGGTTTGCAAATGCATTGCTCGGTGATGTAATAGAAGCATATTCAGCAGGTATTGATCCAAAAGGGCTTGACCCCAATGCTATTGTGGTAATGAAAGAAGCAGGTGTTGATATATCACATCATACTTCCAAGCATGTGAATGGATTAAAAGATAAACAGTTTGACTATGTGATCACGGTGTGCGGACATGCAAACGAAAACTGCCCGCTTTTCCCGGGAAAAACAAAAGTGTTGCATCGTGGATTTGAGGATCCACCGCAGCTTGCAAAGAATGCAAAAACTCAGGATGAAGCATTGCAGTACTACCGCAGAGTACGCGATCAGATAAAAGAATTTATTCTTGAACTTCCGCGTTGGCTTGAAACGGAGCAGACGGAATTTTTTATAAATTAATTTCTGATTATACTTCTATCACTATGATGCATATATCATCATTGATGTACTGGCTTGTATAGTGGCTGCTTAAGTATTCTTCAATTTTAGCTATTAATTCTTTTCCACTAAGTTTATGATATTTTTGTAATATCTCAAATAGTGTGGTACTATCCATATTGGTTTTAGTACCGGTATTATATAATTCAATAATTCCGTCCGTATATAGTACTACCTTTGAACCTTTTTTTAGTTTTATGGTGGAAACTGCAAAATTTCTGCCTTTTTTTAACAGTTCTCTCTTTTTCATAATACCAATTGGGAATGGTTTTCCCGTTTTAGGTAGTTCATACAAAGTGCCATCTTTATGAATAATGACGGGTGCATAGTGAGCGGCATTGCTGTAGTGTAATTCCATTTTAGTGAAGTCAACTATACAATAGAGGGCTGTCACAAAATTTGCACCAATATTTCCGGTAAGATATTCATTGAGATAGTACAGCAATTTATCAGGTTTTAAATAATATTTTTTCCCAACTATAATATAGTGCTTGAGCAATGCTGTTATAAATGCTGATGAAATTCCATGACCTGTTACATCGCTTAAGAAAATGCCAATGTTATTTTTTGTTTTATCAAGAGTAATAAAATCGTAAAAATCCCCGCCTAAATTATAATATGGTCTATAATACAAAGAAATTTTAGGAACAGGTGGGTTTTGCGGCATGATAAAACGATGCAATTGCGATGCAAACGCTAATTCCTTTTCCATAGTAAATTTATAACTGCTGAGCACTTCTTCATTTTCTTCAAGTTTATGATTTAATATGTAATCCTGAAAATTTCTGCGTTCGGTTATGTAGGCTAAAAGGCTTAAGAATAAAGCTGTTGCTATGGGATTTGATAGAGTGGTCCACTCATGTGCAGTCATGTTTGTTTTGATTGCTGTAAGTAGAACCATAAGTGATAGGGGTACTGTCAACAATAATGGCATGTACCGTAATGCCCCTGATGCAATGAGGAATGCTACAATAAAGGCGGTCTGTATGCCCGTTGAAACATTGGATATGTGGTATTCGGTAAATGTGGGATTGTTAAAAATGTGATGCGCAATCCCTGTAATCATAAGTATACCTGATGCAAGAGTAACAGTGTACAGGGGAATAACGTAGCGTATGTATTTGTAAAGTATTGTCAATGATAGTATAGCGTATATTCCAAATAGAATTATGGGGATTAATCTGTACCACAGTGTAAAATCAAAGTGCAGAATATATATATCCTGATACAGGAATAACGCAATAACGACAGCAACAAGTGGTGAAGTAATTTTGCTTATTGTTAATGTTTTGTAGCATTGATCAATGTAATATTTTTGTTTTAGATTTTGGGTTTCCATATACTGATATAAGATGAATGATTGCGATGATATCTATAACATACTGCAGATAAATAGTATTGTCAATAATACTATTAATTCCTTACAATTATTTCACAGATGATGAAGTGTGATACACTTTTCCATACACATCACTGTGTAAATCCCACTTTTGGCAAAACACTGCAATTAATCTCTTGACAAAAATATGTATGATTGTAATACATAAAATGTTATTATCAGGTACTATCGCCACCCAAAAAAAGGAGGTAGGTATGCCGCTTAATGAAAAAGTCATTGGTAAAAAATATACATCCGAACCTGTAAAAATATCGCAGCATGAAAGTATCTATTATGCCCTTGCCTATAATGAAGACAATGATGCCTATTTTGATAATCGCCGGCCGGGCGGGATTATTGCGCCGCCCATGTATGCGGTATTTTACGGTGCTGGTCCCACTGCACAGATAATCTTTGATGCAGAGATTGGTATGAACATGATGTTTGTGGTGCATTACAGCCAGTATTTTGAATGGTTGAAGCCCGTTAAGCCAGATGATGAAGTCACTTCTCAGGGAACTATCACCCATATTACAGTGAAAGAAAAGGGAAGTATTTTAGGCTGGGAGACAGTTACTAAAAATCAGCATGGTGAGGTTGTAGTGAAAGCACGGTGGGAATTTTTTGACAGGAGTGCAGGTTCAGGAAAACCAGATGCAAAACAGGAAGATGAAACCCCGGCGTCACAATTTGTGTTTGAAGATACAATGAAGGTAAAAAATGGGCAGACATACATCTATGCTGAGCCATCAGGTGACCATAACCCCATACATGTTGATGATGATTTTGCTAAAAAGGTTGGATTGCCCGGTATTATACTACAGGGGCTATGCACCATGGCCTTTGCTCATAAGATGGCAGTGGACCATCTGACACCTGACCGCGACCCGCTAAAGGTAAGTGAATTATACGTACGATTTGCCCGTCCTGTGTTGCCCGGACAAACACTTACGTTTAAAGGCTATACAATAGAAAAGCTTGAACAAAAAACTAAATATGGGATACTGGCGTTAAATAATGATGGCAAGGATGTGCTGCGCAATGCGTGGTGCAGTGTTGCCGTATAAAAACAATTCTCAAAGGAGGGTATTATGGCTATACGATTTGATGGGAAAGTGGCTGTTATCACCGGAGCAGGTTCCGGTTTGGGACGCACCTACGCACTGGAGTTTGCAAAACGCGGTGCAATGGTGGTTGTCAATGACCTTGGCAGCTCTCGTGATGGTTCTGGTGCAAACAGCAGCGCTGCTGATGCTGTTGTGGAGGAGATAAAAAAAGGCGGCGGCAAGGCTGTTGCAAATTATGATTCGGTTGCCACCGTGCAGGGCGGAGAGAATATCATTAAAACCGCAATGGATGCGTTTGGAAGAGTTGATATTGTAATCAACAATGCGGGGATACTGCGCGATAAAACATTTGTTAAAATGACCGAAGACGAGTGGGATATTGTGCTGGCAGTGCACCTGCGTGGAGCTTTTTGCGTGACTGCACCCGCATTTAAGATTATGCGCCAGCAAGGGTGGGGAAGGATTATCTTTACTGCATCAGGGGCAGGCCTGTATGGGAACTTTGGTCAGACTAACTATGCGTCGGCAAAAATGGCGCTTGTTGGCCTTATGAATGCACTCAAGCTGGAAGGGGCAAAATACAATATATTAGTTAACACGATAGCCCCGGTAGCAGCCTCACGTATGACTGAGGATGTACTGCCAAAAGAGATTTTTGAAAAGCTAAAACCTGAATTTGTGACGCCACTGGTAGTGTATTTATGTTCAGATGAATGCAAGGATACCGGGATGATATTTAACTGTGGCGGAGGATGGTATAGCCGCACAGCAATAATGTGTGCAAGCGGTACGATAATACAGGGCAAAGATGAGATAACAGCTGAAGACATCATGGCACAGTGGAGCAAGATAACAGATTTAAGTGATGCAAAGCCGCTGAATAATATAGGCGATACATTTGCATATATGGCACCATTGTTAAAATAGTTGCGCTCATGATACATTGTGTAACTTCATTCTGAAATTTATTCAGAATTTATCCTGTGTTGAGTTCAGGAATTACATCAATGATGTTACAGTGCATAATGACTGTGGGATCAAAACCGTTCCGATGCAAATGGGGATCTGTCCTGGCAAAACTCCAGATGCAATTTCATAACGTGCAGTAAACGATGGGACTGTGCGTAATTTTATAAATCTAAAAGCTGGTCCCAAATCAATAGGATTTGAAACATTATAGAGGACTGTGCGTAATTTTATAAATCTAAAAGGAGGTTCGTCAATGATTGGTATTATATCGTATGGTGGGTATATTCCACTGCGGCGACTATCCCGCTTGCAGGTTGTACAGCAGATGGCATGGTATAATCCACTGCTCTATATGCTTATGGCAGGAGAGCGTTCGGTGGCAAACTGGGATGAGGATGCCATAACCATGGCTGTTGCAGCATCGTATGATGCTTTGCACAATGTGGACACAAAACACATAGATGCAGTGTACGCTGCGTCAACCACATTTCCCTTTGATGACAGACAGAATGCTGCAATCATTGCTGAAGCACTGAGTCTTAATGATGGAGTGCGTACTGTTGATATTACTGGTTCACGTAAAGCTGGTGTGTCTGCAATTGTGGCAGGGCTTGATGCTTTAGAATCTGATTCTGCACGCAAGGTTTTGGTGGCTGCCGGTGACAGACGCTATACCCGTGCTGCTTCCACACTGGAGCTTTTGTATGGTGATGGTGCTGCAGCGCTTGTGCTGGGAAGAGAACAGGTTATTGCCGAATTTTTGGGAGCCTGCGCATATCATGAGGATTTTATTGATCATTATCGTGGTGCTGAAAAACGTTATGATTACCCGTGGGAAGAAAGGTTTATACGTGATGAAGGATATGGCAGAATTATCCCCGGAGCCATAAAAGCCTATTGTGAAAAATATCACACAGATATTGCTGAATTTACCACTGTGATATATCCATGCCCGTTTTCACGGGAGCATGCAGGGATAGAAAAGAAGATCAAAGCTTCACATGTACATACCAATCTTCATGAGGGAATAGGCGATACCGGTGCGGCACATCCACTGGTAATGCTTTCCCATGCACTTGATAGCGCAAAACCGGGTGATAAGATTTTGGTGTTAGGATTTGGACAGGGATGTGAAGTGGTTGCTTTTCAGGTAACCGATGCAATAGAGAATATTAAACGCCCCAAAGGAGTTACTCTGGGATTATCGCACAAAAAGGATATAACATACGCAAAATATCTAAAATTCAGGAATTTAATAGATGCAGATATAAGCATACGTGCTGAGGCAATGCCCAATACTTCTCTCACTGCTCTGTGGCGGCATAGAAAGATGATACATGGTTTTACGGGGTATCGGTGCAAGGCGTGTGGTACCCCGCAATTTCCCCCCTATCCAATATGTGTTAATCCTGCATGTAACAAATCGGGAAATATGGAAGATTACACGTTTGCCAACAAGCCAGGCACGGTACTTATGTATACCGGTGATATGCTGGCAGCTTCTGTTGATCCACCTGCTATCTATGGACTTGTGGAATTTGATGGCGGTGGCAGGACGCTTCTGGATTTTACTGATTGTGAATTGGAAAATCTTAAAGTGGGTTCACGGGTTGCCATGTCATTTAGAATACGGCGGCAGGATGATACGCGAGGCTTTACAGGATATTTCTGGAAAGCAGTACCACTAATGGAGTAAGGAGGAAAGTTATGGCTACAGGAATAAAAGACAAAGTTGCAATTATTGGTATGGGATGCACTAAATTTGGTGAACGATGGGATGCAGATGCCAATGCACTTATGGTGGAAGCATATAATGAAGCGATAGCTGATGCAGGCATTGACCCCAAAGAAATACAGGCAGCCTGGCTTGCCACCTGCTTTGATGAGGTCAATGTGGGCAAAAGTGCACTGTCCGCATCAATAGCATTGCGCCTGCCAAATATCGCAGTGACTCGTGTTGAAAACTTCTGTGCCAGTGGCACGGAGGCATTCAGGGCAGCCGTGTATGCAGTAGCATCCGGAGCGTATGATATAGTGCTGGCAATGGGGTGCGAAAAGCTTAAAGATATTGGATATGGCGGTTTGCCGGAATTCAGTCAGGCAATTGGCATTTTAAACAGCCTGTGGTTTCCCAATATTACTGCACCGGGATGCTTTGCCATGCTTGCAGGTGGATACTGTGCAAAGTATGGCTTAAAGATGGAAGATGTAAAAAGGGCCATGGCGCATATATCAGTAAAAAGCCATGCAAATGGTGCGCTCAATCCCAAAGCGCATCTGCAGCGTCCGGTAACTGAAGAGCAGGTTCTGCAAGCGCCCATGATTGCGTATCCTTTAGGACTTTTTGATTGCTGCGGCGTGAGTGATGGTGCGGCATGTGCCATAGTATGCAGTGTTGATGTTGCAAAGGCTTTAAAGAAGAAGGATTTTGTTACAGTCAAAGCACTGCAGATTTCGGTTTCCAATGGTGAGGAGATGGCATTCTCTAACTGGGATGGTGCACATGTAGTAAATACCGAGAAGGCAGCTGTTCGTGCATATCAGGAAGCTGGCATAAAAAATCCGCGTCAGGAGCTTAGCCTTCTTGAAGTGCATGATTGCTTTTCTATCACCGAGCTTGTGACCATGGAAGATCTTCATGTGTCTGAGCGGGGAAAGGCTGTGAATGATGTCATGGATGGATTTTTTGACAAAGACGGTACAATTCCCTGTCAGATTGATGGAGGCCTTAAATGCTTTGGGCATCCAATAGGAGCATCAGGACTGCGGATGGTATATGAAATTTACCTGCAGCTGCATGGAAGGGCTGATAAGCGCCAGCTAAAAAATCCCGTGCTGGGATTGACGCATAATCTTGGAGGATTTCCTATGATGAATGTGGTAAGTGTAGCGATAGTAGGCCGCTATAAAGATTAAATGTGCTGTGTAAAAATATTCAGGCTTGACAAAATATTCTTGCTTTTAATTATTATGTATAGTATAGGCGATAGTAACTATTAACTATCGCCTAAATTTTTTATAAAAAACTACAAGTGAGGATTTCATGTTTGAAGGTGTTTTCACAGCACTGGTAACGCCTTTTAAGAATGGCACAATTGATTACGATTCTCTGGAAAAGATTATTGAGCATCAGATTGCAGGTGGGGTTGATGGCGTTGTCCCCATGGGAACAACCGGCGAATCTCCAACGGTGAGTTATGAGGAGCATGAAGAATTTATCATTCGTGTTGTAAAGATGGTAAATAAAAGAGTAAAGGTCATTGCCGGTACCGGTTCCAACTCAACGGATGAGGCAATCTATCTTTCAAAGGCAGCGCAGGATGCAGGTGTGGATGGGGTGCTTCTGGTAAATCCCTATTATAATAAACCCCCGCAGCGCGGGCTTATTGCACATTTTGAAAAGGTGGCACAGTCAATTTCTATTCCGGTTGTGTTGTACAATATACCCGGCAGGACTGGTATAAATTTTTTGCCCGAAAGCGTTGCAGAACTTGTGAAGCGCGCACCTAACATTGTTGCCATGAAGGAGGCATCGGGTGACATTAATCAGATGATGAATCTCATTGAGTTATGTGGTGATAGTGTTACGCTACTTTCCGGAGATGATAATCTGCTATTGCCGGTGCTGGGTATTGGCGGGAAGGGTATAATCTCTGTTCTTTCAAATCTATTGCCTGCTGATGTCAAAGCAGTGGTATCGCAATTTACATCAGGTAATTTTGAAGAAGCAAAAAAAAGATTTTATAAATTATTACCGCTGTGCAGAGCAATGTTTTATGAAACAAATCCAATCCCAATAAAAGCAGCTATGGAGATGGCGGGATTCTGTTCTTCAGAGGTGCGATTGCCACTTGTTCCGTTATCTGACGATAATCGCAAAAAGCTTAAAAGTGCATTAATTGAGTATGGAGTAAAGCTATGAGGATTGCGATATGTGGAATAGCTGGAAGGATGGGCAGGGCCATTTTATCTGTTGCAGTTGAAAAGGGGCATACGCTGTCGCAGGCACTGGATGCAGAGCAATGTCCTCTACTTGGCCAGGATGCAGGCAGTATGATTTCAAAGAAACTGGATGTTGAAATTGAATCATTGAAAAAC
Organism: uncultured bacterium; assembly: GCA_937920495.1. Classification (GTDB taxonomy): domain Bacteria; phylum Spirochaetota; class UBA4802; order UBA4802; family UB4802; genus UBA4802. Next base: position 29,378 of record CALEUQ010000026.1, read on the forward strand.
GCAACACTTAATGCAGATGTGGTGATTGATTTTTCTGCACCGCCTGCCACTGAAATATTATTACAAAAAGCACTTGAACGGAAAATTCCCGTGGTGATAGGTACCACCGGATTTTCTGACACACAAAAAGAAAAGATACAGCATGCAGCAGGTACAATTCCAATAGTATTTTCTCCTAATATGTCGGTGGGAGTTAATCTTTTATTCAAGCTCACACAGCTTGCGGCATCAGTGCTACAGGATGGGTATGATGTTGAAATATTTGAAGCTCATCACCGCTTAAAAAAAGATTCTCCGTCAGGTACTGCAAAAAAGCTCATTGATATTGTGATGGAAACAAGAAAGGATTTACATGCTGCAAAGCTTATGCATGGCAGGGAAGGGATTATTGGCCAGCGTAGTAATAATGAGATCGGGGTCATGGTAATGCGCGGTGGTGACATCGTTGGCGAGCATACGGTATATTTTATTGCCAATGGTGAACGTGTTGAGCTTACTCATCGTGCCACAAGCCGCGATAATTTTGCGCGAGGTGCAGTCATGGCGGCAGAATTTGTGGCAAATAAAAGAGATGGGCTTTATACTATGTTTGATGTGTTGGGATTGTAAGAACAATGGCTCACGATGAAGCAAAAAAAGATACTGTGTCATTTGAAGAAAATCCTTACTCGCCTGAGATAAAAAAACCGGAAGACATTGTCAGGCTTTTCTATATTCACAATGTCCCAATTTTACCGGTAATATCAAAACGAGGGATATTATTGGGTATATTAAAAAAAGAGGATGTGATTGCTGAGCTCAGCGATATTGCACGCAGTGCAATAAAGATTGATGAGTTTATCCAGAAGCTTGCCAAAAAGATGACCATGGACCAACTATTGCCATTGCTGACAAATGTGAAAGAGCTTATAGCCATTGACCTCTTTGGCGAGGTGCAGGGTCGTATGTCACGCCTGGATTTATTTATGGCAGCTGAAGGTCACTATGAAAAGAAGGAAAAAGAAAAGTCCAACCAGGAAAAGGATGCCCAGCCAAAAGATACAGTGATAGAGTGGCTCATCTATATGGTGCTGGAGCATATTCCCCGGGCTTTGTACGCAGTAAACAGTAATGGTAAAACCATATTTTTTAATGGGCATTTTGAGGAATTATATCATAATGCGTTTACGGAATCAGACGATGTTGATATAGCAATAACCGAGAAAATACTCATGGATTCCACCATAAACGATATATATACATCGTATGGTAGTAAGCGGCAGTTTTTCTATAATAAAGAATTGAAGGCGTACTATGAGAGAGTGCCGTTAAAAAGCCAGAATAAAACTGTAGGATACCTTTTCATGTTTGAAAGGGATATTACAAAGCAGGATTTGCTTGTGCCTGATATCATTTCTGACACGGACAGTATTGACGAACTGCTTTCACGTGCCGAACGTTCTATCCTTGTACAGGCGCTGACACAATCAGGTTATGATGTGGCACAGGCTGCAAAGATGCTTCATGTTACGGTTGCTGATCTAAAAAAAAGATTCAACAAGTATGATATTACAGTAACAAAAAAAGAAGGTTAATTTTTTAGATGGGCGATAGTTCATTGAAAAAAACAATTAACCTGTTACTTATTGAAGACCTCTACTATGATGCCCAGCTAGAAAAGACAATATTAGAAAAATCCAATCTGCATTGTAGCATTCAGTGGGTTTCAAATAAAGAAGAATTTTATAAAACCTGTGAGCATTTTATACCTGATGTTGTGGTGAGTGATTACCACCTGCCGGATATAACAACAGAAGAAATCCTTGAATATAGTAACAAAAATTTTACCTATGTGCCTGTTATCATTATCAGTGGTGCAATTGGTGAGGAGACCACAGTAGAAATAATTAAAAAAGGCGCTGTTGATGTTGTGTTAAAAGAGCATTTATTTAAATTGCCTCAGGTAATAGAAAGGGCTCTTGCTGAATCACAAAAGCGCAGGGAACTGGATGATGCACTGGAAGTATTAACAAAAACCAGGCACCTACAGGCATTAATACTTCAAAATATTCCTGTAGGAATAATTGTTGCAACAAAGGATGGTGAAGTTATTGAAATAAACAAACACGCGCTCAGTGTGCTTGGATATGATACAGAGAGCAAACCAGAGCATTTTTCTGCAAAAAGTTTTTTTGTTGAAGGTTCACAGCGCACCCATTTTTTTAAGGTTCTTAACGCAAAAGGAATAATTCAAAATTATGAAGCAAAAGTGTATCGTAAAGATGGTCGGGTCAGGATTTTTTCTTTTTATGCAGTGATGCATACAATTGATGAAGAGCAATACATACTCACAGCCATTATTGATGTGACCGAACAAAAAGCACTGGAAGAAAGGGTATTATTTCTTTCCTTTTTTGATCCCCTTACACAGTTACCAAACCGGGCACTTTTAAAGGATCGTATAGATCTGGCGTTAATGCGCGCACGACATAACAAACGGTATGTTGCTGTTATTGCACTTGATATTGACCGCTTTAAGTATGTAAACGATTCGTTAGGCCATAAAATTGGTGATGATATTTTGATTGAGATATCGCAAAAATTATCAAAATCATTACGTGACGGTGATGTGGTTGCCCGTATAGGGAATGATGAATTTGGAATTATGCTTATTGATATTGCCCGCAATGAAGATGTTATTGCTGTTATAAATAAAATTAGGAATATATTTACGCTCCCTTTTCACGTTGATACCCATGAGTTATTAATTACCGCAAGTATGGGAGTTGCACTATTTCCTGACGATGGGAATAATGCTGAAGAATTGCTACAGAATGCTGATATAGCGCTTGCAAAAGCTCGCCAGCAGGGTCGTTTCACCTGTGAATTTTACACAAAGGATTTGAATAAGAAGGTATCTGATTATATTAGTCTGGAGGCTAAATTAAAAAGAGCTATCGCACAAAATGAATTTGAGCTGTACTATCAGCCGTACTTCAATATCAAAACAAGTAAACTGGCAGGAATGGAAGCTCTCCTGCGATGGAATAGTGAAGGCAAGGTTGTATCGCCTGCAACATTTATTCCTATACTGGAGGATAGTGGACTGATCATTGATGCCGGAAGGTGGATTATAGAAGAGGTGTGTAGACAACTATCACTATGGAAGAATGCGGGATTACCGGTCAACCCAATTTCACTGAATGTATCGCCAATCCAGTTTCAACAGTCAGACTTTAAAGATATGGTAATGGATATTATTTCATCATATACAACCGATGCTGGCTATATTGTGCTTGAAATTACCGAAACCACCTATATGCGAAACATCGATTATACAAAAGAGGTCATGCAAAAACTCAAAGATGCCGGATTACATTTTGCCATTGATGATTTTGGAACAGGTTATTCATCATTGAGTTCTTTGTTAGCATTACCATTTGATTATTTAAAGATAGATAGATCATTTGTAATGAATGTTGATGTTGAACCACATGCAACCGTATTGATACGTGCAATAAATACTATGGCACATACAATTGGCATCAGGACAATTGCTGAAGGTGTGGAAACACAGGCGCAGCTTCATTCTTTATTGGATTTACGATGTGATTACGCACAGGGGTTTTATTTTAGTAGGCCACTGCAGATTGATAAACTGGAAAAGTTATTATTGGAAAAATAAATATATGGGCGATAGTTACCTGTAAAAAGTACCATTGACATGCAAAGCCACATTTCAAAAATTGTCTTGACTGCCTTTTATTCCAACTTTATAATGAATCACAATGTTTTTAGCGTAAATTTTATAAGAGTGAGCTGACAATCTTACTGCGATTCTTTTTTCTGAATGGATGAAAATGATAAATGATGCGGACATGCTGTCTGCTATGCAAATAAAAGCAAGCAGATTGCATGTTGAATAGATGATGAAGAAAGTTTTAGCATTACAATCTGTATATCTGGAGGAGTTTTTATGAAAAAGATATTTATTGTTTTGTTAGTACTGTATTTTAGTGTCATTTCCTGTGCTACAAAAAAAGGTATAGTTGCACGCAAAAGCACAATAAGCCCGGGCTCGCGTATAGTTGTTATTGCAAATCACCCCAACAATATTAAAAATGTGATCATTGCACGTTTTATGAATAAGAATTATTCGGTCAAGGCTTTTAATGCTTCGGATTTATATACTATTGAAGATGTCTATGATATTAAGGACTTTAAAAAAGTTGCCTATGTGCAGCCTTTAAAAAATGATAATATGATATCATTTGAAAAAGCAGTTGAGAATATCTATAAACTGCATATATATAACTATGAATTAAGTAAAGCCGAAGCATTAAGCGATATGCGCTCTAAATATGGCACACAATATTTGGTTTTAATGGAACTGAAAGAATGGCAAAAAGTATCCTGGGCACGAGCCATTGATTTAACTAACATGGAAGTGGTATGGGTTGAAAATTATCCTGCACAATATAAAGATACACTGGAAACAGTTGTTGACCATTTTATTTCCAGTATGAGTGGACAATAATAAATACTGCCATGAGAAAATTACGCATTATAGTATGCATTTGTGTACTTATGCTATCTGGAACAGTTTATGCCAGACCTACTGTTGCATTTGGGTATTTAGCAAACAAAAGCGGTAATCCAAATTTTAATTACATGGAGATCATCTTCCCAAATTCTTTTGCGTCTTCTTTTGAAGCAGAGTATGATTGTAAGGTAGTTAAGCCACTTAAATTAAATGAACTACTGGAAAAAAAGCAATTAACATTACAAAAATATTATCAAGATCATGAATTGCCCCAAATAACAAAAACAATAGGTTGTGACCTCTTTGTATTTGGATACTTTATACCATTGCCGGATAATACTATAAAGATTGTTTTGACATTATACGAAAGCGGTTCCAATCAGATTTTCACATTTACCAATATTGGTAGAATGGAAACAGAGATTTTCAAAATTATTGATAGAATAACCCTTGTGGTATTTGATTTCTTTGAAAAGAATGGCTTTTTTATGGCAAAACCTATTATGCCAGGCAGTTCTGTTGGGCTTATTACAAACTTAAGCCCAACAGAACTCAATGTTATATATGCTGAATTTCTCAAAGCCGGGTATTCTGTTATTGCAATACAGGGTAATGAATTGGATTGTTACTATGCATGCGATAATAAGATTATGAGTTATTTTCAGTATATCACTACAGATGCCAACTCATATGATATAATCACAGATTGGAGCAAATTTACAATGACGCTGGGAAGATGGGAGGGCAAAAAAAAGCAAGAATGGCAGGAAGATCTAAGAAAAATATATGATGTGTACGACCGCAACTATAAAGTTTTGAAAAATACCGCACTGGAAAAATACAAAAATGTATACCCCATGTGTGATTATTTACTTTTTGCTGTGTTTGATTCTTCACGTAAAAGCTGCTGGATACGTGCTATAGACGTAAAGACAAAACAATTAATATTAATGCATCCCAATATAGTGGCATCAGGCTTGAACACAGATCTAGAGAAAACAACCCGCCAGCTTATAACGGTTATTCAGACACCAACAGCTCTTCCGCAGAAATCAAAGAAGAAATAACACACAATTATTCGTAATTACTGGATAACGATCTGTTCTTGCCCCATACAGTAAAGCGAACTCCCACCAAAAACTGAAATCCGCCAATACTTGCATCTTTAAGATCAGTTGTATACATTGATCTTGAATAGCCAATTTCAATAAATGGTGTTACCCACTGTGTAAGTATCCACTGAGTACCTAACCACAAACCGTAGCCAATACCTGTTTCTTCTAAATCTTTAAGCCCAGGTACATCATTCTTTGGACTGATTTCTGTGCGGGATACTCCTACAGCGGCACTTAAGGAAATGGCAACGGGAAATTGCTGAATATAATAAAGATACTCACCTCCCAGCAGTCCCTGTATTTGGATATATTCAATTTCATTAATTGTGTTTGGATCCTCTGTTGTAGAAGATACTGTTGATCGTAAAACAACGTTGATATCGTCTCTGATGCTTGTTGCTATTTTGAGACCAAACCCACTCTGGCTTTTTGCATCGCCAGTGTTATTAAGAATGAACATGCCATCAACATACGTATTAGCCAATGCTATAGTGGTGCTTGTACATATCGTAAGTATAGTTATAATTATTCGTTTCACAGTAACCTCCGTGAATAATAATGGCTTTATAGAAAAAATTATTTATTAATAACTATCGCCCACATTTATCTTGTATAAAGTGTACAGTAAGTAATATATTCATGTCAATAGAAAAATTGAAATTATACTGTTCTTTGTAATGTTATTTGATATCTATAATACCTTAGATTGTCAAAAAAGATATACCCCCTTGCCGCCAAAGGCGGCGGGGGTGTACAAAATGTTTGTTATTATCACAAATTTGATTTAAGGAATAAATCGTGAATAAATGATAAAAATTACTTGATTACAAAGGATAGATAATACATTTAATATATTATCATTTTTATTCGAAATTATAAATATAGTTTATATAAAGGTAATGATTATAATGAAAAAAATAACAGTAGTATCATTACTCATTGTTATATTGACATGTGCAGTATCTTTTGTGTATGCACAACAAGCTGACATTATCGCCACAATTATAAGTGAGGAGCAAGACAAAGAGCGTGTGGACCAGCTGCAGCAGATGCTGCAGTTTATGGATAATCTATATGATAATCTGCACAATAGGGTAAAGAATGGTGAAAAGATAGTCATATTTTTTGACCCTGCACATGGTATTGATGATGACGGAAAGTGGGAAGGCGAAAAAACAGGAAGGTTAAGCTGCACAGGATTGCCCGAGGAACACTACTCGCTGTTAATTTCACGTAAGCTCTACCAGCTTTTAAAGAAAAATCCATATATACAGGTGGTAAGCACACAGGATTATATTGATGCCCTTGAAGGCAAGACTGATACGTATAACAATATTACCTTCAGGGAAACGGTAGAACTTGCAAAGAATGCAAAGGCTGTTCTTGTTATTTCAGAACATCTTAACAATACGGCTTCAATATTTAAAGCATACGGGCTTGCAAACGTAAAAGGTATACATATTACATACAGCAACGGTAAGGCATACTTAACCCATATACGGGAAGAACATAAAGGCTTTTTGACACTGTATAATAAATTTGATGCCAGTGGTTTTTCGTATATGGTGGCAAGCAAGGTTAAAGCAAAGCTAATGGCGTACAATTTGCGTGTTAACAGCTGGAACTATGGCACGGTAGCTGATGATCGGTTTACCTACTTTGTCAATTATCCCATATCCGTGATCTTTGAATCAGGCTTTATATCAAATCCCGAAGATGAAGCACTATTAAGTAATCCCGAGTATCAGAAGCTCATTGCACAATCACATTATGAGGCAATACTTGAAACCATTGCAGTGACATTTGGTGTTGATATATCCGGGTTCTTTAGTCCGCGTATTGTTGATGGTGTTAACCCAGCACGGAATCTGCTATTACTTAAATTGTCGCGCATTGCCTGTTATTACATCTCTAAGAATGATACTGACAAAGGTACACATGTTTTATCACTCCTGCTCAAAGAATGTGATCCGGCAAAGGATGCTGCAATTATAGAAAATATACAGGATATGAAATACCGTATTCAACGTTCAAAGGAGTTATATGCAAAAGCTTTAGCCCTGAAAAAAAAGGGGAAGATGCAAAAGGCCCGCTACTGTATGCGAAAAGCAATAAGCCTGATCAGCAGGTCACCTGTGTTTTACGAGATGCGCAAAACATATCGTGCTGAATATAAAGGATTGAAGGAAATAATAGAACAAAAATCAGTTGCCAGTACTTACTCCGCGCCCGACAGGGTGGTTAATCCTTTAGTTTCACGCATTACTACACCTGTACTGGTGGTCATTGAACAACATATGACGCCGCAGGAGGCAATATATAATGCCCTGCAGTGCGATGAAGCATTGTTAAAAAAAATTTCAAGCCAGTTTATGCAAGCACACATAAAAGTTGGCAAAAAAAGATTTGAAAAACCACAGGGAGAAGGTATATACATAGTACAGCTTACAGCAAAAGGCAACGTTAAGAATGTAAAGCGTGTTGCTATTGTAAAACTTGATCCATATAAATATCAAAACCAGATGTATTTGAAGAATTCTTATTGTGCGCCAAAAGAAAGAAATAAATCATTATAAATATGGCAAGTGGTATGGCAAGCCATACCACTTCTTTGGCGATTATCTTTATCACAAATACAATGCAAAGATCCTGAAACTTACTATAAATGCTAATCTTGGTTGTCCAAACCGTGATGGTACTATTGGTAGCAGTGGATGCATTTTCTGCTCTGAGGGCTCAGCTTCGCCTACTGCAGCAGGCAGCCTGTCAATTCACAAGCAGATGCAGGCGGCCATTGATGGATTTAATCGTGGTTTGTATACTCCAAAATATATTGCGTATTTTCAGGCATTCACCAATACATACGCAACGGCGGATGTGTTGAAAAAACTGTATGATTCTGCCATTGCGTTTGGCAATGTAGTAGGGCTTATGATAGGTACCCGCCCTGATTGCCTGCCGGATGATATACTGGATGTAATAGCCGGTTATAAAAAAAACAATTTTGAGCTGTGGCTTGAGATTGGCATGCAGAGTATGCACGATAGAAGTTTACAATTCTTACAGCGTGGGCACACACATGCACACACCGTGAGCGCCATAAATAGGGCACGCGAGCGTGGTATCCCGGTCTGTGTTCATATCATACTTGGGATACCAAACGAAAGCTGGTATGATATGATGTCCACTGCAATTGAAATAAGCAGGCTCCCGGTACAGGGTGTTAAGATACATCATCTTCATGTTATCAAAGGTACACCACTGGAAGTGTTGTATAATAAAGGCCAGGTGCCGCTGTTGTCGTGTAAACAGTATGTATCCTACACGTGCGATTTTATAGAACGCCTAAGAGGCGATATCATCATTCACCGGCTGCTTGGCGACCAACCTAAAGATATGTTGATAGCACCTGCATGGGGATTGCATAAAGGTACGGTGCTAAAGGCAATAGAAGATGAATTGCTACGTCGCGGTACATTTCAGGGTTTTTTGTGCGATAGTTACTGATGATTTTGTGATTGCATTTTTATGTAATGTTATAATAAACAATATAATGATATTTTGAATAATGTTTTGATGAGAATATTTTAAATTTCAATTAGAAGGATGGATTACGAATCAACTTGGGAATGACTGTAGTGAGATTCTATTTTTATAGAAAGGGAGAAACACCATGAATTTACGACCTGACACTTATGCGCGTTCAACGTTAGAACGTTATACAGGTTCTGCAATTGATGATTTTGGCTCATATATCATATTGTGCAATTTCCAGAGGTATGTGGACGATTTTGCATCAATGACCGGTGCAAAAGTTAGTGCGGGATACTGGAGCTGTGCACATAGCCGTGAGCGCAATATATCAATAATAAATTTTGGTGTTGGTTCTCCTTCTGCAGGTATTGTTGTCCATTGTTTATCGTATCTTGATAACATTCAGACAGTGCTAATGTTAGGGATGTGTGGTGGGATAGATGACAACCTGCAGGTTGGTGATTTTTTGATACCCACAGCAAGTGTACGGGATGAGGGAACAAGCATTCATTATATACCAAAAGATGTCCCTGCCCAGCCCAGTTTCTGGATTAATAGAATCTGTGAAAAGGTTATTACAAAAGAAACAGGGGTTGCACCCAAGACTGGCATAATGCTCACTACCGATTACCGTATGTGGGAGTTTGACAATGAATTTATTGAGTATATCCTGAAACACAGGATACTTGCAATAGATATGGAAATAGCCACATTATTTGCTGTAGCGTATGCAATGAATGTTCCTATAGGTGCTATTATGCTCATATCTGACCTGCCATTAAAAAAAGGTGGCATCAAGAGTAAAGAAAGTGCAAGCCTGATATTCAATGCTTTTACGCAAAAGCATCTCCAATTAGGGATTGCAGTGATTGAAAATATTCAGCAGAAAAGTGGTGAGGGAATAACAAGATTACGTAGCGAGTGGTAATTATTTTACTTGACGCAATAATGTGTAAATGATTACATTATGTGTATGAATGTGAGTAGAATATTTTGTATCTTTATTATCTGTGTTTCAATAGGATGTGCATCAGCACCTATACCTGTCACTCACACACCTGAAGAAGCTGCAGATGCGATAGCTAACCAGTTGATACCGGTGTTACAGAATCTGGCAAAACAAATAAATCCAACCATAGCAATAATCCCCTTTGGAGGACCTAAAGGCAAGCCAACCCCCTTTGGAAGGAAGATGGCTGCTTTATTGCAATCAAAAATTATTTCAAAGAATTGGCAATTAATTGAAAGAGAACAAATAGACAAAATATTAAATGAGCAACATCTTACCACAACAGGTGTAGTTAAAGAAAATGATTACATACACGCTGGCACTGTGGCGGGCGCTGACTTTATAATTGTGGGAACCACCTACTATGGCAAAAAAGCACTGGTTTCAGTAAAGATCGTAAATGTACGTACATCAACTGTTGAGGGCATTGCACAAACGTATATCACCTTTGAGAAATAAGGTAACTTATAAATAATAATACGTTTGTTTCTTTTTGGGCATATATAAAATGCACTGCTTTCTTTTTATTGGATTTTAAAATGATAAAAAGGTTTTTAGATATGTCCATAAATATTTACTATAACATTCCTAAAGGCGGGAGGGTATTATGCAGAATATAACGATTACTGCACATGGAAATCCGCTCACACTTGAGGGGCATATGCCTGAAGTGGGTGACAGAGCACATGATTTTACAGTATTGGATGCAAATTTTGCACCTGTGACCCTTTTGGATTTTAAAGGTAAAATTGTTATTATCAGTGCAGTCCCTTCTCTGGATACTTCCGTGTGTCAGTTACAGACAACCAGATTCAATCAGGAAGCTGGTGCACTTAATGCTGTGGTGCTGACCATAAGTATGGATTTGCCATTTGCTCAGAAGCGTTTCTGCGAATCATTTAATGTGCACAATATAAAAACGTTATCCGATTTCAAAGATAAAAGCTTCAGTTTAAGTTATGGTATTTACATAAGGGAATTGGGATTAATTGCCCGTTCGGTATGGATTATAGATAAAAACGGAACAATTACCTACCGCCAGATTGTGCCTGATATTGCGCAAGAGCCTGATTACGATGATGTGTTAAAGGCTGCCAGAGTGTTAGGTGCGTAACGTTAATAAAAGTGAGATTGCTTCAGCACTTCCTACCACGCAATGACTGATACACAGTACAGCCATTGCGATTGGTAGCGAAGTAATCTTGCTTTTTTTAAAAAGCCATCTATGTACACTTTAGGGCACCAATGTCATAATGAATGAAGCTTTCCTCTGTATTATTTCAGCGTCAATATAGTCATTGTGATACTTCATGCCAACATACAATGGTGTTTGATCGCAATAGTATGGACTTGCGGTATGGCCACTGGTTCCTGTGGGAATAACCGTTAATGATTCGTTCAGATTGTGCATGGGGAATATGTGCCGTTCTGACGCGCCATCTGTTATTACAAATGGATTGGTTAGCTTATAGGAGTATGGGCACACTGTGTGAAAACTTCCGCCAACAGGATAAGGGCCACGGTTATATCTAAACAGCCAGTCTAAAAGCTTTACTTCGCCAAGCGGATGTTTTAATACCAGCTTGTGCGCCTTTCCCCATTTCCATTGTAAAGGATTATTGCCAAACTCATCCTTAAGAGATGATACTGCATCTTTAAGCGATTTGGCAATCATATCATTGAATGTTTCTTTTGCTGATGTAGACACATCATCACACCATATAGAATCCTTATTAATACGTATTGTGTCAATAAAAAGATTCACGAGCACTTTTTCTTTTGCTAATTCAGTGTAAATCTCATCGCCTAACTCATCATGGAAAATGTTGTATGTAAGTTTAATGTAAAATGTATCAAATAATGTAGCGGCACTGCTGTCAACGCTGTAGCTGCAATCCCACTCTTTAAGCATAGAGTAAATGTCATTCAATGAATCTTTCAAGGAACTATCGCCCTCTATTGTTTGTACAAGCAGTGGTTTCCAGGTTGCTGCTAATTCTGAAACCTGATCAGTTTGAATTGCTTTGAAGTCATTAACTGATAACTTATCTTTTTGCTTTAATAGTTTGGTGATTCGGTTATAACGCCATGGCATATCAAACCAGTAGCTGATATAATAGGGGTATTTTTCCATGAGTGTTTTATTGTTTGCTGATGCCACATATCCTTCTTTAGGATTATATACATGGGGTTGCCGTTCAAATGGGACAATACCTTTCCAATCATACTCATCTGTCCATCCAGGATATACCATCATGGGAGTGCCCTTACGAATAGGTATTCCCACTGCGCAATATAATCCAATATTGCCATTTACATCAGCATAGACAATATTCTGACTTACCGAACGAAAATGGCGAATAGCATTAGTAAAATCATTCCAGTTACGAGCCCTGTTGAGCATATACACAGTTAAAAGCTCATTGCTTGGCTCATTGCCCATCCACCGCATGGATATAACATCATCCATTTTTTTGAAATCAGTCACCACAGGACCACGATGAGTGAAAAGAATTTCTTTTGTGACCAATTGGCCGCCTTTGATTTTTATTTCTTCCTTTACTACAGTAAAGTTTTTCCATTGCCCATTAAACTGGTATTGTAGTTTGTTTGTGGGGTTTACCTTTTCAAGATAAAAATCCATGTCATCAACCATCACATTGGTCATGCCCCACGCTATATGTTCATTGTGCCCGCACACCACACATGGTTCGCCTGGTATTGCAACTCCAGTAACATTAAGTTTCCCTTCAATTACCTGATGCATCTGGTACCATATACCGGGTATGAACAACCCTAAGTGCATGTCATTTGCTAAAATTGGTTTGCCAGTCACACTTTTTTTACCAGCCACTGCCCAGTTATTGCTTGCGGAAAAAATTCCAGCACCTATACGGGCAAGTTTCTGTGTTGCGTTAAGGATAGTGTTGGATAGATCGGGTATATGTTCTGCTTTGGCAAATGATGGGTAGATGACATCAGTAATATGTTTTACATCAGGCGTTAAAGCCTTTGCATGATCAGCGTCAACCTTTTTAAAGATTTTATAAAGCACTGTTTCAGTAGTCCAGGGCATTGTAAGATCCCATGCCATATACCCAATTAAATTGACCGAGTCTTCAACTTTCCAGTTTTCTGGTGTATAGCCTAAAATCTTAAATTCCAGCGGAAGGTTATTTGCATGAAGTTGTAAATACTGATTGACACCATCAGCAAATGCCTGCAGATGGGAAATGACAGTTGGATCCGTGTGGGCTATTACATATTTTGATTTTTTTGTAATCTGCAACGCACGCATAAGCACATCAGTATCCACCATATCCTTGCCAAAAATTTCTGATAACCTGCCAGTGGTAACGCGACGCAGTAAATCCATCTGCCACATCCTATCCTGTGCCATGACAAAACCTGTAGCTAAATACAGGTCTTTTTCATTTTTTGCATAGATGTGGGGGATGCCGTATTCATCCCGGTACACGTTAACATTTTGAGAAAGCCCCTTGAGTTTAAGCTGACCTGAATACCGGGGCAATCCTGATTTTGCCAGATTATTGATATACAAAAATACAGCTATTGCCAGAAACAGTACCAGGATAATCAAACCAAAAATTATTTTCTTCCCTCTGTTCATTGTAAAACCTCCATTTAACATTTATGTTATTATATAACAAAGCATTGTAAAAAGTAAAGAAATTATTAAGAAAAATTCCAATCTTCCGGGACATTATTCACACTTACACCGTGAATATAAGTCCGTTGGTTAGATGGTTCGTTTTGCAAAACACGATTTGTTCTTTGCGTGCGCAATAAGGGTTTGTAGGGTTTGATACAAAGGATGTATCATACATAAAGACACAACACCAGATACTGTCACGTCATCTTTCTATGATATTCTTTGTGGAATGCATCAATCATTTTGCAGTTCAAACTCAGCACTTAACAGTTTTTATGTAAGTATAAGAAAAAGCAAAGGCAAAAGTAAGGGGAAAGTAAGAATGGCAGAGTTATGATATTCCGGGGGCAGTAGTGTTAATGCTTACAGGAAACAAGCAGTGAAAAGGTTTGTTGTAACTATGTACAGATATTACACCTCAAACGTGAAGTTACAAGTTATCGGTTTAGACATTATACATTTATGTTTGAAAAGGTATATGGATTCTTTAGTTTTCAAATAATATGGGGGTTGCCACCCGAACTAATGGAAAAAACATAAGCTCACCCTCATCTTTTTGCATCGCCCTACAATGGAATTCTGTAATCGCAGTGAACCTGCTTATAAGGCAGGGTGTTTGAAATATGTGGTAATGTATATTGATACATGATATATAGTAGGTGGAGGTTTACATGTATAGTCACAAATCAATCAATTCAAATAAAAATATTAAGCTTCCTGCCATAAATCAACTGGGAATTATTGTTCCGGATATACATGAAGCCGTTTCTAACTATTCGCGCATACTGGGAATTGGGCACCGGTACAGGTCAAAGACCCTAACACATAACAATCCAAGTGCAACCAGCTCGCGCAGTGCTTTGGTGGAATTAGCAAAATTAGAAAATGTTGGCAAGTAGCTGTAGCCAGTATACCGCAGATCTAATTTCGAATCGCAGAACACTGCTGATATCATTAATCCAGTTTTTTTAAAATATGTATATGCTCGTGGTATATGGTATGCAGATGTGACCAGTGCAATATGAGTAAAATTTTTTTTATTGCAGATCTGTGCCACATATTGTGCGTTATCATCAGTATCCCTGCTTTTGTTTTCAATTATAATATCCTGTTGCAAAACATTAAGATGGCGCAATACCGAATACATAGTATAGCTTTCCTGAATATTGAAACCAGCCGATCCACCCGAAAGTATTACAGGTTTTTTTAATTGTGTATACAGCAAATAGCCTGCAAGCAATCTGTTTGCAGAATCTTCCTTAAAATTCCCATTTTCATACACACCGCCTCCCAGAATAACGATAGCATCAATTTCTTTGACAGATACCATATCTTTATTCTTGCCGTTTGAATTATTTATATTATTAATATGAATTAAAGGAACTATCTTCTTTGCTGAATTTTCAAGAGGCAAGTACAACAAGTCTTTTACTGGTTCAATTGATAGTGCATAGAGCATAACAGCGCATACTAACGATAATATCGTAACAGCTTTTCTTTTTGCAAATGCTCCAATTGCAACAAAGATAATGATAATTAATCCTGGCGGTAATATTGCACTGGTCAAAAGCTTTTTTATAAAAAACATATCAATCACCTGAAAATAGATTTAAGTATTAATGTGGTTTTAGGTTCTTGATTTATCAGTTTGATGAATCTTGCTTTATATAATAGATTAACATTATTCGTCACTCTGCTCATGATAATGGTATGTACACAATATATTATATATTCATCACGCGTGTGCTCCAATACACTGATACTCCTTGTAATTTTTCATCAGACGCAGTTTATTAAGTTTGTAAAACTACTGAACAGCAACACATAATTTTAACAGTAACTATCGCCACAACTCAAATGAAAACAATTCTGTTGTAGGTGTGTATACTGTAAAGCATTAAATTTAACATGCATGTAACATTTATATCTACTTTTCAATTGAATATGATTGTATACGAGCTATCTATGGTAATTACCACTAAAAAATTCAAGAGGGTACTATGTGTGGAATAGTTGGAATTATAAACACTGACCTAACCAAAATTGATGGAAGTTATATACGTGAAGCAATACGCATTCAAAACGAGCGTGGCAATGGCCTTGGCGGAGGTTTTGCTGCGTATGGCATATATCCTGAACATAAGGATAATTATGCTGTCCATATTATGTATCAGGCAGGCAGACACAGCGATGTTATAAAAAAGATTGAAAGCTATCTGGAACAAAAAACCAAGGTTCATCACTCTGAGGAAATACCGGTATATCCCACAAGCGTGATCCCTGCAGGACCATACTTTAAACGCTATTTTGTCAATCCGTTGAAAGAGCAGATACCTGTTGGAAAAAATGAAGATGATGCTATGGTAGACATTGTGATGGCAATTAACAGGATGGGCTTTGCGTATGTACTATCGTCGGGTAAAGATATGGGTGTGTTTAAAGGTGTAGGGTTTCCGGAAGACATTGCAGATTTCTTCAGAATACAGGATTATAAAGGATATATGTGGATTGCGCATAATCGTTTTCCCACCAATACTCCCGGATGGTGGGGTGGTGCACATCCCTTCACCATACTTGACAAAGCTGTTGTGCACAATGGTGAGATAACAAGTTATGGTACAAACAAACGATGGCTTGAAATGTTTGGCTACTTCTGCATGCTTCAGACTGACACTGAGGTAATCAGTTATATCTTTGACAAGCTGACTAGAAAAGATGGTCTCAGTGTTGATGATGCCTGTTTTGTGATGGCTCCATCACTGTGGGAAGACATTGAATATGAAAACTCACACAAAAAAATGCTGCTCAGGCAATTATATGGACAGGCAATAGTGAATGGACCTTTTGGTATTGTATTAACACATTCCGGTGGGGCGATAGTTCTTAATGACAGGAACAAATTGCGGCCAGTAGTCTGCGCGCGCGTTGGTTCAACCTATTATGCATCATCCGAAGAATGCAGTATCAGGTTACTGTCGCCAAAGGTTGATGAGTTGTGGTCGCCAAAAGGTGGAGAAGCTGTTATTGTGAATTTAGCAAAACAGGAGGTGGCATAATGTCTTCAATGAAAAATAACTGGAAAACCATTCCTCCTTTTCATCCTGAAATTGATTATTCACGATGTGATTATAAAAATGGATGTAATATATGTGCGCACGAATGTTCGTGGGGCGAGATTGCATTAAAACCGGAGAAACTGGATAACGGAACAGTAGTATATAAGCCGGTTGCCAATCTTACATCGTGTGGTTCATGCCAGCGCTGTGTTAAGATGTGCCCATACAATGCTATTCATATTGTACACAGCCCTATGTATACCAGCCACGGTTACTGGACTCCAGAGTATGTAGGCAATATATGGAAGCAGTCCTCTTCTGAAGGAGGCGTGTTGCTGGTGGGTAATGGTGCAACAGGCCCTCAGCGACGTTACTTTGACCATCTCATGTTTGATGCCTGCCAGGTTACCAATCCTTCTATAGATCCTTTGCGTGAGCCAATGGAAATACGTACCTATTTGGGGAGACGACCTGCAAAATTGGGTGAAGATACATTCCCCCTCCTTAAGCTTGAAGTGCCTATAATGTTTGGAGCTATGAGCTTTGGTGCATTGAACTTACGGGTGCATCAGGCCGAAGCACAGGCAACTAAGGAAATTGGGACTTACTGGAATACTGGTGAGGGTGGATTTCACAGGTCATTACGCCAGAAGTATGGTGCTAACACAATAGTGCAGGTTGCATCAGGTCGTTTTGGAGTGAGTGAAGATTATTTGAAATCAGCTGCTGCTGTGGAAATTAAAATTGGACAGGGTGCAAAGCCAGGTATTGGCGGGCACCTCCCTGGTGAAAAAGTATCAAAGGCTATATCTGAAACACGCATGATTCCAGAAGGCAGTGACGCACTGTCACCTGCGCCTCATCATGACATATACTCAATCGAAGATTTACGACAGCTTATCTATGCAATAAAGGAAGCAACTGAGTATAAAGTGCCGGTAAGCGTTAAGATTGCTGCGGTACATAATGTTGCAGCAATTGTGAGTGGCATTGCACGTGCCGGTGCAGATATTATTGCCATTGACGGCTTTAGAGGTGGTACAGGAGCAACTCCTCTGCAGATACGGCAGAATACTGGCATACCCATTGAACTTGCAATAGCTGCTGCTGACCAGCGCCTGCGAGAAGAAGGTATACGAAATCAGGTGAGCCTGGTGGCAAGCGGTGGTATTCAGTGTTCATCGGATGTACTCAAGGCAATATGCCTGGGGGCTGATGCAGTGTATATTGCCACACCTGTACTCATTGCACTGGGTTGTGGAATGTGTCAGCGATGTTTTACCGGAAAATGTGCATACGGTATCACAACAAATAAGCCGGGGCTGGCTGAACGTATTGATATTGATGAAGCGGCATGGGCATTGAAAAACCTTCTTCATGCCTGGGCTGAAGAAATAGAAGAACTAATGGGCTCTATGGGAATTAATGCAATCGAAGCACTAAGAGGAAACCGTGACAGGTTGCGAGGAGTTGGTCTCAATGAAGAAGAACTCAAGATTTTAGGCGTTAAGCATGCTGGAGCGTAAAGGAGGATGGTGAAATGGTCCTGAATGCAGTATTAAATGCTAAAGGTATCTATTATAAAATGTTAAACCGCCAGATACGTGAACTTATTGCAAAAGGCGAAACGGTCATAACACTTGAAAATGTATTGGGCCAGCGCTACATAGGAGGAGGGCTCAAGGCAAATGTTATTATAAATATTAATGGCACACCGGGTCAGGATCTAGGTGCATTTATGAACGGTCCTGAGATAACTGTGCATGGTAATGTACAGGATGGTATTGGGAATACCATGAACAGCGGTAGCATCGTAGTTCATGGAAAAGCAGGCGAGATTCCTGGCCATTCAATGCGTGGTGGAAAAATTTTAATCCGCGATGATGTGGAGTATCGTGCAGGGATACACATGAAGGAATACGAACACCAGATTCCACGTATTGTTATTGGTGGTACGGCCAAAGATTACTGTGGTGAATACATGGCTGGTGGGCGCGTTGTTGTGTTAAACCGCTTTGATGAAAAAGAACCAGTGGGCAATGATATCGGTACCGGCATCCATGGCGGTGTAATTTACATTCGCGGTAATGTTGAAAAGCGTCGCCTTGGTGTGGGTGCTATTATTGCAGAGATGGATAATGAAGATGTGTTATTCTTACAAAACGTGTTGAATGATTTTACGGCAGCATTTCCTTATGTTGAACTATCGCACATAACTATAAACGATTTTATGAAAATTACTAAAAAAGGGCACAGACCTTTTGCTAATCTATATGCTCCTGCAATGAATATTAAAACAAAAAAGCCTATTCATCTTAACCTGACGCCGCCGTGTACGTATGCATGTCCAGGCGGAATTCCAACTCCTGTGTTTATAAACCTGATTAAAGACGGTAAGATTAAAGAAGCACAGTTGCTGATGGATGAGTACACCCCACTGCGGATGTCGGTGTGCGGCACGGTGTGTCCTGCACCATGTATGGATGCGTGTAGTCGCAACATGATAGATGGACCAATGAATATTCCGTATTTAGCGCGTGAATACTATCCTGATTTTAATCCTGCTGTGTATGGTAAACCAAAGGATAAAACAATAGCCATCATTGGTGCAGGCCCCGCAGGGCTTTCGGCTGCATGGCAGCTTGCTCGTAGAGGCTATAAGGTTACCGTTTTTGAAAAAACATCTGATATTGGCGGCAAAGTACGAATGGCAATTCCTAAAGACAGATTGCCCGATGAAGTTCTGTATAAGGATCTCAATCGTATAAAAAGCTTACCCATTGCATTTAAGCTCAACACAGCGGTTGACAAACAACTTTTTACAAAAATTCATGAAGAGTTTGACGCTGTATTGGTAGCAACGGGCGCGTATATTTCGCGAACGCTGCAGGTCAGAGGTGGTGAGCGCATTATATCAGGTCTTGAATTTTTGGTTGGTATCAACGAAGGCAATCCAATGGACCTTACAGGAAAAGATGTTGTTATTATTGGTGCCGGTAATGTTGGTATGGATATTGCATGTGAATCGTGGCGACATGGAGCAAAGAGTGTGACCGCAATAGACATTCAAAAGCCGCTTGCCTTTGGCAAAGAGCTGGACATGGCTAAAAGCTTTGGCACACAAATTGTTTGGCCACGGAATATCGAGTACATAGATGAAGGGTATGTTCATTTTACCAACGGCCAGGAGCTTAAGGCGGATGTTGTGTTTATAAGTATTGGTGAAAAACCGGATCTTTCATTTTTAGGTGACAGCGTAATGGTAAATGAAAGGGGGGCGATAGTAACCGGTCAAAAATCCTTCAAAAGTTCAGATCCCAAAATATTTGCCTGTGGTGACATTGTGAAGCCCGGACTTATTACCGATGCAATTGGGATGGGAAGATTAGCTGGTATGGAGATACATGCAACGCTCTCGGATGAGGATTTTATCTATCCCGAAAAAACACTGGTGCCAAAACGGAGGATCAACATTGCGTACTTTGGCGGCGAGACACGTGAAGTGGACAGATGTATAAGCTGTGGCACATGTATTTTCTGTGATAAGTGTGTGGAAGCATGCCCACAGGGAGCTATTACACGAAATGGCGAAATCTTTACCATTGACTCAGAGCTGTGTACCGCCTGTTATACCTGTGTCAATATATGCCCGCGTGGTGCATTGCAGCCTGGTGATTTTGATGCAGTGGTGCAGGATGTGCTTTTCAAGAAGTGAGAATGTAAATAATTTCTTGCTAAATATACTGCACTGAAGTACTTTTTGTATCATACATTAATTATTCAATACATTACATCGTGTGGTTACAAAAAGTATATTCTATATATGCTGGGTGATAGTTACACTAAAATTATGGAATAAATATTGATTGTTACATACATGTTAAATAGTATAACTTTTATACAATATCGCTTACTGCAAGATTGACTTTTTATAAGTAAAAATTTTAATGTAGCTACTTTGAGAAATTTATAATAAAGTTTGCATCTAAAGAGAGGTTTATGTATGAAGCGTTTTATTAAGAATATTGCAACAGAGCGTGAGTATGTGGTAACACGTGAAAAGGAGATGCCTGTTTCTCAGTATTATGGAGAAGATACATTCAATTTTCAAGTGATGCGTCAGAAATTGCCTGCCAATGTGTGTAAAAAACTGATGCGTATTATAAAAGAAGGCGACAGGTTAGATCCTGAAATTGCAGAAACTGTTGCACATGCAATGAAGGAATGGGCTATAGAAAAGGGAGCTACCCATTTTTGCCATTGGTTTCAGCCCATGACCGGTGCAACTGCTGAAAAGCATGATTCATTCCTGGAATTTACTGAATATGGTGAGGCTATTGAAAGGTTCAGCGCAGAAACACTGGTGAAAGGAGAGCCTGATGCGTCAAGCTTCCCAAGTGGTGGATTGCGCTCAACATTTGAAGCACGTGGATACACTGCGTGGGATCCTTCAAGCCCTGCGTTTATCCTGCGTAGCGGAATAGGTGCAACACTGTGTATACCAACTGTATTTCTTTCATATACTGGTGAAGCGCTGGATAAAAAAACGCCACTGCTTCGTTCCATTAATGCAATCAATAAAAGTGCACTGAGGGTGATGAGATTATTGGGTAATGATAAGGCTACGCGTGTAATATCAACAGTGGGTCCTGAACAGGAATATTTTCTTGTTGATATGGACTTCTACTATAAACGCCCGGATCTGGTATTAACAGGTCGTGCGCTTTTGGGTGCTGCACCCACCAAAGGGCAGCAGCTGGAAGACCATTACTTTGGCAGCATCAAAGAAAGAATATTATCGTATATGCATGATGTTGAAGAGGAGCTTTACAAATTGGGTATACCTGCAAAAACACGGCACAATGAGGTAGCACCAAGTCAGTATGAGATAGCTCCCATATTTGAGGAGGCAAATATTGCTGTTGATCATAACCATTTAATAATGGAAACTCTCAAACGGGTTGCTCAGAAACATAAATTAGCTGCCTTACTTCATGAAAAGCCATTTGCAGGCATTAATGGGTCGGGCAAACACTGTAATTGGTCATTATCGGATAATTTAGGCAATAACCTGCTCAATCCCGGTCAATCACCGCAGGACAATGTACAGTTTCTGGTATTTCTGACTGCAACTGTTCGTGCGGTGTACTATCATGCTGATTTGCTGCGTGCGTCGGTAGCTTCCAGTGGTAATGATCACAGGTTAGGCGCAAATGAGGCACCACCTGCCATTATCTCAGTATTTTTAGGCGAGCAGCTTACTAAAATACTCAATGATATTGAACAGGGTGTCATCAGCAAAGCAACCAACAAAGCAATTATAGATTTAGGCCTTTCATCACTGCCGGTCTTAAGCAAGGATAACACTGACCGCAACCGTACATCACCATTTGCATTTACCGGCAATAAATTTGAATTCAGAGCTGTTGGTTCTTCGCAATCAATCGCATTCCCTGTTACAATTATTAATACTATCGTTGCTGAAAGCTTAGATATACTTGCAGATAAAATTGAAACAAAGGGTGGAGATGTGCGCCAGGCAGCAATTGATGTGATTCGTGAAGAAATAAAGACAATAAAACCTATACTTTTTATGGGCGATAATTACTCAAAAGAATGGGAAGAAGAGGCAGCACGCAGGGGGTTGCCTAATAAAAAAGTAACAGTAGAGTCGTTGCCTGATCTGGTAACAGACAAGGCCAGAAAGCTTTTTGAAAAATATAATGTGCTTTCACCGGTAGAGCTTGAAGCACGATATGCCATACGTTTGGAACGGTATATCAAAGAAATGGATATTGAAGCCAAAACCATGCTTGATATGGTGCGTACCAAAATTATACCGGCAACAATGCGATATCAAAGTTCAATTGCGTCATCATGCATGCGTACGGTGGAACTGCTTGGGAAAGACGCACCGGTTGATGCGCAGAAAAAATTGTGTGCTGCAATAACAGCGCTTAATAATGATGTAATCAAAGAAGCTGATACTCTTGATGAACTCATTGAAAAAGCTTGCGGTATTCATGATGAGCTTGAAAAGGCAAAATTTTATGCCTATACAATCAAAGATCAGATGAATACACTGAGGGCAAAAGCTGATATGCTGGAAGCACATTCAAGTGATAACCTGTGGCCATTCCCACGATTCTGGGAGATGCTGTTTATGTCGTAATATAATAATAAATGTGGGGCGTAACCATACGCCCCACATTTATCTAATACAATACGTATTTTTTATTTCTTCTATCTATAAGCTGCACGTATTTATATCTATCACCTGACAGAGCATGGTCAAGCAAACGGTATCCTTCTTTCTGGCATCTATCGCACGCATTAAGCGGTATCTCAATACCCAAGCATAACGGGTTCACAGTGGACGTTGTCTCAATTTTAAGTACCCCGCGGCATTCATCACACACCATAATGGATTCAAGCTGCATTTCACGGATATTGTCGGTGTCATAATAAATTTCTTTTTTACGCACATCGTAATTACCAGGCATAAGTTTAAATGAAGGCTTTTTGCATTCTTCGTATCGCTTTAACACCTGGTCGCACAGCCTTTTAATATATTTTGTTATTTCTTTATCCTGGCTAAGGTCCTTCTGGGAATAATCCGGCTCATGCACGTATGAATAATCCAGGCCTGCCATGGCAAGCGTTATGCCTAAGTTGACGTATGGCAATGCTCCCTGAATGGAATATCCACCTTCAAGAACTGCAATATCGGCATTGAGCATTTCGGTAAGCTGTGCATAACCTAATGCTGAAAAATTCATATTGGTAATAGGGTCCGAGTAGTGGTTATCCTGCCCTGCAGAATTAATAATTATATCCGGTTTAAAATCTTTCAATATGGGAAGTACTACGCGTTGCATAGCCATTAAGAATCCTTCGTCAGAAGTGTTGGGAGGTAAAGGAATATTAATGGTAGTACCCAATGCATTTGGACCACCTAATTCATGGATGGCACCGGTTCCAGGATAGAGAGTCCTGCCATCCTGATGCATGGATATATACAACACATCCCTATCATGCCAGTAGATATCCTGAGTGCCATCACCATGGTGGCAATCAGTGTCCACAATGGCTATCTTTTTTACAGGATAGTGTTCCCGTATATATTCCACCATCACTGCTTCAATATTTATGTTGCAGAAACCCCGTGCTCCGTGAACCACCTTCATGGCATGATGGCCCGGTGGGCGTACCAGTGCAAATGATTTATTTACTATGTGATCCATTACTAAGTTTGCAGCTTTTATGGTTCCACCGGCAGATATTAAATGCGACTGTGTGGTTACTTTTGAAACATCAGGGAAGCAGAAGTGCGTGCGCATGATATCATCGTAACTGGCGATATCGGGTTTGTACTGGTAAATGCCTTCAATATCAAATACACCTTCTTCATTGAGCTGGTCAAGCGTGTATAATAACCGCTCCTCACGCTCGGGATGCAGCGGATGTATTGCCCAGTCAAATGCCGGGAAAAATACAACGCCCAATGTTGACTTTGCTTTCATATCTTCAGTATATCTCTGCATTGATGTAAGATCCCTGGCTTAACCTGGCAGTGTACTCGTATATTTTTGCCAGTAGTTTCAAAACCATCCACCATGTTGAATGCGTACACCTGTAAAATTTCAATCTGGCGTTCACGCTCATCAACGCCTATTGATTCTAAAAACTGCATCATGTAGTTGGTTGCATCCTCAATAGCATTATCAACGTCATAATCCTGTGGTATACGGATATTGACATTAAGGTTTGGTACAAGTAACCTGCATCGCTGAGTATCAGCAAATAGCTCAATATCAACAGTGGTGCGTGCAACCGCTGCACCAATAGCATTGGCAACCTGGCTGTACGGTGGCACCTTAACGTTCCATCCAAACCTCTGCGTAATGTGAAAAGCCAGTGTTTTTGCCGGTCCTCCAATAAGGTAGATTGTTTTTGGTTGCAGCACTTTGCCTTTAAGAAATTCATGAATGGTATAGACCGGACGTGAATTAACCTCATCAATCATTGCCATGACTTCATTGTAGATAATGTCAAGGGCGTATGTAATTGCCTGCTGAGCTATAGTCTGTGCAGGTATTCCTGATTTTTTTTCAAGGGATGATAATCCTTCCTGTGAACGGGCGGTATTCTTGAAGTTGATTGTCCCTATGACGTTGAGTGCATCAATGATTGTTGGGTTCTGACCACCTTCAGCCATGGACATACCTAAACGCTGTGGTCCGGCAGTAACTGCAGTGCCATCAACTTTTATTGCCGAATCCCCGCCAATACCAATTGATTTTGTTTTGAGTGAACGCACCAGCGTATTGTGTGTATTTAATCGTATGCCGTCCTTTTCAATTAATGGAGCGCCGTCAGCAAATAAGGCAATATCGCAGGATGTGCCACCAATATCAAGCATAACCGCATCCTGCGTAATATTACACAGCGCCATGGTGCCAATCACGCTTGCAGCAGGCCCCGATAAAATTGATTCAACCGGGATTGAGCGTGATACATGTAGCGGGATAGTTCCGCCATCGGCTTTGAGTATATTAACCGGAGCTATCACCCCCAGCGATTTCAGGCTTTCTTCAATGGCGTAAGAAAAGGTATTGTACAGGCGCCACACTGCTGCATTGTAGTATGCTGTTGCAATACGCCGTGGGAAATTAAGATTGCCGGACATAGTATGGCCCACACTGACAAAGTCAGCATCGGAAAGTTTTTGCTGTATATACTGTTCGTGGATGGGGTTTCGTGTGGAAAATTTAGATACAACAGTATACACTTTTATATCTTTTTTGCGGCATTTTTTTAAAGCTTTTTCAAGCTGATGAAGATTAAGCAAGGTAATTTCAGTGCCCCTGTGGTCAATCTGCCCGTCTATGATGAAGTAGTAGTTGCCAATAGAGTAGTGGGCAGGATTAATGCCAGGACCACCTGATACAAATATGCCCACTTCTTCACATTTGTTTTCAATAATTGCATTGGTGGTAAGTGTGGTACTTAAGTTAACCCGCTTAATATGGGAAGGGTCAATGCCGGTTAATACATTCTTGAATGCTTCATTAATGCATTCTAAAAGGTTGTGGTGTGTGGTGGCAACTTTAGTGTGTGCAATAACACCAGATTTGTCTATAATAACCGCATCGGTATGTGTTCCGCCTACATCAAGACCTAAGTACATAATTATCACCAGCTACCAGATGATCCTCCGCCGCCAAAACTGCCACCACCACCGCTAAAACCACCAGAAGAAAAACCACCACCAGAAGAAAAACCACCTCCAGAATATCCACCGCCACTGTGTGCTAATAATGTAGCCATAATACCTGCAAAAAAGCCAATACACAATAAAATGACCAATGCTGAAAAGCCAAAACCAAATAAAGCTCCTATGATTGGCAGCACAATAGCACCAATAATCCCGCTTTTAAGCGGGCCTAATGAGCCTAAAAATGATAATATAATTATTGCAATCAAAAAAAATGCACCATAATCAGGAGCTGACTTTTGCGGCTTTAGGCTGCTGGCATCAAATTTTCCTTTTACAATATCAATGATGGCATCAACAGCCTTTGCAATGCCAGCATCGTAATCGCCATTTTTAAATTCAGGGATAATGATATAATCAATGATCCTTCCCGCAAGTAGATCAGTCAGTGTTTCTTCAAGGCCCCTGCCAACCTCAATGCGTACCTTGCGGTTATCCCGTGCAACTAAAATAATGACGCCATTATCAAGACCTTTCTGGCCAATCTTCCATTTTTCAGCCAGGCGGATTGAGTAGCTTTCAATATCTTCATTGCCAATGGATGGTACTGTTGCTACCACCACCTGCGTTGAATCTTCCTTTTCCAGTTGCGTTAATTTAGCTTCTATTTCAGCTTCAACAGTCTCTGAAAGCATATCAGCATAATCGTTGACGTGGGCTTTCAAGGGCGGTATATCCTCCCGGGCAAAGACGCCTGAGAATATGGCACAGGCCATACATATAGCAGTTACCCATCTCATTGGTTATCACCAATAATTATATTTTTAAGCTCATCAACATCGTCGGCTTTGTAAGGATACTCTTTAGAAAGGCGCACAGCGATGGTGTCGATGGTTGCACACAGCGCAGGCACAAATTGCTTTTGCTTTATACCAGCAATAATCATCTTTACACAATTGTCCCAGAATTCAGGTTCAATCTTTTTGTGGGCATCTTCGTCAGCAAGAATCCAGACCTTTTTTTCCAGAAGCGATATATAGATGAGCACACCATTTTTATCGGCTGTTTTGTACAGGCCATTTTTATAAAATGCAGTGATGGCGGCTTCGCGCACCTCGGCGTCAACCTGGCGCGGGCTTAAAAAAAAGCGGGTTAAGGTAATACTATGTGCGATAGTTACTTTGAAAATAATAAACAGTATAGAAAAAAACACAATGAAGATCCACAGGTTATCTTTGTGAAAGTAAAAAAGCGGCGCAATATAATACGTTAATGCAATTGCAATCGGAAGCGAGAAGAGTGCTGCTGCATACACCTTTGCAAGCGGGTAGGTGTAGCTTGCATTGACAATCATTGGAACAATCTCTGCGCTTGTCTTTTTCTCGGCTTGTTTCACTGCATCGATAATACACTGCGCATCAGACTGCGATATTATTCTGGCAATAAGGTCTTTCATCGGTAACTATCGCCTACTCAAATGAAACTTTGGGGGCTTCTTTTGCTCCCTCTTCAGCCTTGAAGTATTCTTTGCGTTCCAGATGAAGTAGCAGGCTGTTTGTTATGTTATATGGAAAAATCCTGATGGATGAGTTGAATTCCTTTACTGCCTGGTTATACCGCTGTCGTGCTACATTGATGCGGTTTTCCGTTCCTTCAAGCTGGTGCATAAGGTCGGTAAAGTGCGCATCGGCTTTCAAGTTGGGGTAGCGTTCAATGACCACCATAAGTCGTGCTAAGGCGCTTGAAAGCTCGCCCTGTGCAGCCTGAAATTTTGCAATCTTCTCAGGGTTGCTTAAGTCTTTGGGCGATAGTTGAACGGAAGTGGCTTTTGCCCGCGCTTCAATGACTGCCTGCAGAGTCTGCTTTTCGTGCGCGGCATAGCCCTTCACAGTGGCTACCAGGTTTGGAATAAGGTCAGCCCTTCGCTGCAGCGCCGATTCTAAATCGCCATACGCCTTGAATACCTCTTCTTCCTGCATCTGCAATTTATTGTATCCGCATCCTGTAAATGATACAAGTGACAAAGCAACAAACACTAACAGAATGTAAGAAAATTTTTTCATAAAGCCTCCAGATTAAAATATAAATATAGTAACCTCACTCCATCCCCTCTCCAGAGTAAGGAGAGGAGCGTTATCTGATGTGAATGATTTCATGTTCAGTAATAATTGGCGCTTTTATAATAGCGTCAGTTTACCATCAATATGTGTACAACCTGTAGCATTAAGAATGAAAGATACACATCAAAGAAAAGAATGTCAAGAATAAAAATTATAGAGGAAAACTAAAAGTATGTCTTCCCGATCCGGATCCTTAGTGCACCCTGCGTGAGGAAAAAAATACATCACACAGAGTGCACATAAAAGTGATCAAAACTATGATAAATATTGCTTGCAATTTTATTGTTTTTGATTACTTTAAATAAAAGGTAATTTAGAAAATCCTGTAATTGTAAATGGCAATGTACTAACATAATCGTTTTAATGGGAATTAAGAATAATGAAAACCAGTACAATTGAAAAAAGAAAACAATTACTGTATATAGAGTTAAAGAAAATTATTGATATTCTAATACAAGAATATGAACCTGAAAAAGTAATACTGTTTGGTTCTATGGCAGATGGAAATATCCATGAATATAGTGATATAGATTTATTAATTATAAAAAAAACGCAAAAACGCCCTATTGATAGGATAATGGAAGTAACGCACATTATTAATCCGTCGTTAGGAGTTGATTTATTTGTGTATACTCCTGAAGAATTTGAAATAATGGTAAATGAAAAATACACTTTTATTGATGCTATTATTAAAAATGGCAAAGTAATCTATGAAAAAAGAAACACTGCCATCCCTGGCCATCTTGATATATTCATTGCTGGCGCCTGTAACACTTGATAACTGCGGGGAACCCTCAGTGAAGCGTGTTTTAAGCACTTGTATCCAGACGAGCGTTAAAAAAAACCGTCCAGAAATATTCAATATTTATTAAAATATTATAAAAAAGTGTTGCCATATTATTGTTTTTTTGCACTTATATGAGTATATTGTAGTAATTAATTTACAAATAACAGTGTATGCTGTTGTTTGCAAAAGTTCTTTTTAATTAACGTGTTATGTATTTTATATAATGGTAGCGGAAGTTATACAATATATATAAGCGTTGTCATACTACTTTTTCCTGCATTAATTGCTGTTATATATAATGAAAAATAACTTTTATAGCTACCTGCAGATACTAAAAGTAAGCATGCACTTACTAATTACACACAATGGAGGAAAATCATGAAACGCCACACATTATTAATAGCAGTAGTAATGATAGCAACAGCATTTGTTAGCTGCAGCTACGAAAATACTGCCACGGTAACAATAGACACAGGCATACGAGCGCAGGCACACATAAACTGGTTTGACAGGGTGCTTGCCTTCCTTAGCCTTTCACAGCCACTGCAGGCGGACCC
>CALEUQ010000027.1 GCA_937920495.1 uncultured bacterium
ACACGCTAAATGTGTAGCCTGAGTACCGATAGTTATCGGTATAATCATCTTCTCCCATGCTATCAAGCACTGCTAAAAATTCATCCAGCACATTATCCAAACAAAACGCAATAATCTTAGCAAGCGACATCTTCCACAGCTTCTTCACATCCATAAAAAACTCATACTCATCCTCAAACAATACCAGATGAAATCGCTTCCAGTTTGTTCCTTTTTTACGATAGGAAAGCTGCTTGAATGATTTTACCTCCTCCTTTTCCAATTGCGCGGCAAAGCTCACAAGTCCGGATAAAAATGTACGTTGCGAGATATTGTAGTGCTTGGAATAAAACTTCATCAGTTCTAAATGTTCTACAGAAATACAAGTAGTGGTTTCAATATTCATGGTTTCCTCCCATAGTAGTATGTATGTTTAGGTGAAGTATAGTAGATCAGTGTAATTAATACGATAAAAGAAATGTCAAATAAAAAATCAGGCTCATTGTGTAATTTTGGGAAAAATATACAAAATATAAAACATTGTAGATGCTTTTAATTCCAATGCAAAGATTAATAGTTAGAAAAGGTATTATACACGTGCCGTACAGGGATGTACGGCGTACTTCGACACGCTCAGCAACCATGCTTCGACAAGCTCAGTACGGCGTGCTTCGGCAGGCTCAGCAATCGTGCTTCGACAAGCTCAGCAACCGTGCTTTTTTATATTATCACAGGTAGCCATAAATGATGTTATTCACAAACGCCCGCCGTGGAAGGATTATTTATTACAGGAGGCAAGCCGGGGGTAAAGGGATAGTTGTAACATAGTATACTGTTGCACTTACAATGTGAAGCAGCGATTGATAAGAATTGGATTACAAGCTTTTTATTCATAAGGAATTAACGCAAATATGAAATCACTTTAAATGGATAATATTCACCCCAAAAATTATGGAAAGAAAGTATTTTAATTAATTTTTACCATAATCAGTGTTACGTCATCTTCAAGTGAAGCGGTATCACCAACAAATTGTATGAGTTCAGAATAGATGGCTTCAATTGATTGGGCACACGAAGCTTCTTTTGTTTGTTGTACAATATGTATTAATCGTTCAGTTCCAAACATGTTGTTATTGGTATCTATAGCTTCCACGATACCATCAGTATATATTAAAATCTTATCACCTGAAGATACCGCCTGATTTAATGTTTCATATTGATTATCTGTTTTTAATCCTAAGGCTTTACCCTGTGGCAAATATTCTACAACATTTCCATCAGCTTTTTGAATGATAACAGATGGATGCCCGGCCCGTGCTATGCGAACAAATTTTTCATAGCGGTTAATATACAAACATGCAGCCGTAACAAAAGTTTGCGGCAACATATTGCAAATATTAGTATTTAAACTTCGTAAAAGCAATCCAGGATCAACTGACAACATCTGAAACATCTTAAAAAGGATATTTACCATAGAAGCTATCATGGCCGCGGGGATTCCATGCCCCACCACATCAGCCAGGAAGATAACAACACCATCTTTAAGCTGGAATATATTATAAATGTCACCACCAATACGTAATGCAGGCTGAAATTTTACAGCTACATCAAGCCCTTTAATAACCGGGACTGCAGCAGGAAGCAACTGACTTTGTATGGTGCGTGCAATTTCAAGCTCTTTTTCCAGGTACGCCAGTTTCTTTGTATCATGCAATAATTGCTGAAGTTGAATGTTCAATTCCTTTGCCTGCCGTAATGCCGTGATAAAAATATTCACCAGATATATAGCAATAATGAATAACAAAAAAGGAAGGCCATAGACATATAATACAACATCCGAAGGAATAATCTTAAATCCAAATGCCAGTACATCATGCAATCCAAGCAAGACCATTGGAACTATCCCTATAAAAATAAGCAAACCAGCTTTTTTGTGCTGAACTAATTGCAAAAGTGACACAACCAATAGATCTACCATAAACAAAATGGATATAACAATCGAAATATTGCGTGTACTTAATATAGTGATACGGTTATCCTGAAAAATCATGATTAAAGTAAGTATAAGTGGAATAATCAGATAGGTAGCAGTGATCCATCGTTTATTTCTTCCAACATGATACCTGTAAAAAAGGTTTAAGAATGCCGGGAAAAAGAGCAGTCCAGGTTGCGACACCTTTAACACAGTATTTGATGCATACGGTATGTCAGGATATAAATTTTCAACAAAATGAAGAAGCTGGGGAAACGCAACGGAAAAACATGCAAGCCCAAAAAAAAGATACTCTACTGAATCTCTTTGATAATGAAACATCACAATAAAGAACACAGCAAGTGTCAACATGATAAAGAACATAGCTTGCATTAAATGTATGCGCATAAAGTTAATGTACTGTAAGGCCACTCTACCGGAGCTATCGCCAACAAGACGAACAGGAGCATTAATCCAGAATTCAGCATCATAGTATATTTTTATGGATATAAGGTTTTTTCCTTTGTGCAATAATGTTGCAGGGATTGTATAATGTCTGAACTGATTCCATGCTGACTTAAAGTGTGGCGGGAATCTGCCGCTTTTACCTATCACAACTCCATTGCAGAATGCCACATCGGCGTTCATTATCTCACCAATCTGAAGCGCAACATCCTGAGTGGGCATGTCATAAAGCTCAAACTCTTTCTGGATCCACACATAACCGCTTTCAGCTAATGTAATCGTATTTCCCGTTTTTTTATTTCTTAGTGTATGTGGAAGGTTAATCGATATTGGGAATGTAATCTGAATGCTATCGGGAGCCGTTTCAGTAGAATACTCAGCTTTGTCCTTCGTTGTCAACTGCCATGATCCTTCAAGTGATTGCACCACATCAACAGAAGGAGTACAGCTTATAGCTATCAAAGCACATAGCTGAATTATTATAGTAACTATCGGTTTCATACAGTATTCTATTTTGTAAAACATAGAACATATAACATGAAAAAAGTCAAAAACTTTCTTTCGGGAATATCAATTTTAAGTGTTGACGGGGTATATATATTGTGTATGATAAGCAAAATAAACTTTTTTATTTTGTGGCGATAGTTATTTGTAAGGTACTATCGCCACAAAAAAGAGCACACTATGAAAATGAAAGATTTTTTACACCTTACGTTCAAAGAATACGAAGGCAATCCAATCATTGCCCCACCTTTCCCGTCCCCGATTATTGCAGATCCAACATTTGTAACACCACAAGAATCGCCTGACGGCAAATGGCATTTGTTTGCGCATTCGCTACTGGGAATTCACCATTTTATTTCAGATGATGGCATTCATTATACACCACTATCAAAACTTACTATCCGCAATGCAATGCGTGCCTTTGTTTATCATGAAGATAACACCTATTATCTGTACTACGAAAAGATTAAACCATATATCTTATGGTATTCATGGCTACCACACACATGGTTTTCATATATTGCCATGCGCTCATCGCATGATCTATACACGTGGAGTGATGAACGCACAATTCTAACGCCATCACTGCCCTGGCATAGCAATGAATACGGTAAATCTGTCAGCAACCCATGCCTGGTTAAGCATAAAAACACATATTTTCTTTATTACAGCGCTGCATTAACCCATATACAGGATTGTGGTTTTAATGAACCGCTTTTTATTGGCCTTGCAACAGCAGATAGTCCTGCCGGGCCTTTTCAAAGCCTTCAGGATCCCATCATGACACCATCAAAATATAACCGATGGTGTAATCTTGGGTGTGGCTCGTTTAAAGCCTTGAAAATGGATGATGGTTTTATTGGATTGCAAAACGGTATTTACTGGGATTACACCATTAATCAGTCTGGTTCAGCCATTTTAGTATACTCATCTAAAGATGGCATACACTATGCACCATTAATGAAAGACCCGTTATTAAAACCTGATATTAAAGAAGGTTCATATAAACGAAGCCATGTCTATGCATTTGATATAAAACAGGTTGCTCAACACAGGTGGTATTTGTATTTTAACGCCCGCAATAACTGGCACTGGACAAAAGGAAAAGAACATATTGGATTGCTTATAGGTAATAACACGCATTAAATTCCACCGCCGTGTTCAAACATCATCTCAATGGGCTTTTGCTGCAGCACGTGAGTACCGGGTGGAACACTTTCAGTAAGCCATACATTACCGCCTATTACCGAACCTTTACCAATTGTTACTCTACCCAGGATAGTTGCACCAGAATAGATGATAACATCATCTTCCACAATTGGGTGACGCGGTATCCCTTTAATAGGATTGCCATGTTCATCAAGCGGAAAGCTCTTTGCTCCTAATGTCACACCCTGATAAATACGCACGTTATTGCCAATAATGGTTGTTTCCCCTATAACCACACCGGTGCCATGATCTATGAAAAATTTCTGGCCAATGGTGGCACCTGGATGAATGTCAATACCTGTCTGTGAATGTGCCATTTCGGTGATAATACGTGGTATGAGTGGCACATCCAGCACATACAGCGCATGTGCAATCCTGTAATTGATCATCGCCATTATGCTTGGATAGCAGAAGATGGTTTCGCCATGGCTTTTAGCAGCAGGGTCGCCTTCATAGGCCGCCTGCACATCCAAGGCAAGCATCTGCCGTATCTGGGGCAACATATCCAGAAACTGGTACATAATTTTCCGCGAACGGTGCTCACACTCAACGCAATCCATGGCCTGACCTTCTGTGCATGAAAAACAATATCCCCGTTTTATCTGCTCGGTAAGCTTGCGGGCAATGCTGTCAATTGCTGAACCTATGTAATACTGCATGTTGTGCGGGGTGATCTCAGAATTGCCAAAATAGCCAGGGAATAGTACCAGCTTGCATTCTTCCACAATTTCTGCTAAAAGGGGGATTGAAGGCATGGGAACATCATGATTTGTACGATGATACACCTTTTTATATGATTCAGGCTGGCATAACGTCTTTACAACATGCTCTAAATGTTTTTGATAATCGCCGTTTTCAGATATATCCTTCAACATGCTGTACACCAAAAAAAATTAATAACACCGTGCAGGTAGTAATTATACCACACATATACCCGTTAATCAAGATTAAAAGGCTATCTTATATGACAAGATTTTCAATCACATGATCTTTGATTTTTTTGTTATATTCGGAATAGTCAAATGCATTTGGATCAATAATATATTGAATAATAAGCCCCTGCACAAATGCTACTATCATTGTTGCAGTGTATTCCACATCAACATCCTTAAACACCTTCTTTTCAATTCCTTCTTTTATGATTTTTGCACACTCAGCTCTGTAGCTTTGGTACAGTTTAATATTTGCTTTTCGCATGCGTTCGTTATGATTAATCTGAGTCCAGAAATCAATTAATACATGGAAATATTCCTTTTCGCGCTCAACCAGATGGAATGCCTCATCCATAAATATAATTAATTTTTCTTTTGGGTCATCTGTTTGTTCCAGTGACCTGGCAAGGTAAAAACTTAAATTTTCATTCATAACACGTAATACTGATACCAGCAGGTCATCCTTATTTTTAAAATAATAATGAACCAGCCCTGTAGACAGCCCTGCTTCTTTAGCGATATCACGTACAGTAAAATTATAATAACCTTTTTTACTCACCACTTTGTATGCAGCACGGGTCAACTGATTTCTACGCACTTCAATGATATTATCATTTTTCTTTTTCATTGCTTCCCAACCTTTCTGCAATGTATGAATAGCTATTCATTTTTTAATATTTTTTTTATTTTGGCATCAGAGCATTTTTAATAAAATCCATAACACCCTTTACAATCCTATCATCATCAGTTAACGCATCCTGGCCAATAAAAAGTTTCAGGCGCTCTTTAAAATATTCTGATGTATATGAAAACTGAGTCAATACCAGTATATTATCAATACATAATGACGCCACGTTAATATCCACATCCTGGCGCACAATACCCTCTCTTTTGGCTGCCTCTAATTCATGGCGGTAAAATTCAATGGTAATATATTCTATTGTTTTTGACAGTCGGGGTGTAAGGTGTGATAAGCCTTCAGATGTTATATCAAGATATACCTGGTGTATTTCAGGATACTCACGTGCAAACTTTTGAGCAGCTTTTACAAGCTCTTCTATCTTTTCATAAAAATTTTTGTTTTCTAAACTAACAGAACCCAAAACCTTTTCCAGCAATTTATACGCTTCATTCACAACAGTAAGCAGCAGATCCTCTTTGCTTTCAAAATAGTTATACATCGATCCAATACTAATACCGGCCTTTTTGGCTATAACATTAATATTGGCCCCTTTAAATCCGTTTTTAGCAAATTCCTGAGTGGCAATTGTTATAATGCGTTCACGCTTCTCTGCAGAAATTTTTTCAAATGTATCCTTATGATGCTTTTTTACTGTTGCCCCTACCATTATGACGCTCCGTAGCTTTATTGTTTAAATTCATAGCTCTTTAATAATTAATTTATTCGTCAACCAATTTTACAAAGTCAATTGTTTTATTGATTTTGGCAAGAAAATTATTATAATCAAATTAATCTATTTATACAATATCACAGATAACTTATTTGTGCAGATAATTGTTATTAAAATAACAGGATAATAAAACTTTAGTGTAATCTATAATGATCCCCAATAGCAGATATGCGTGCCTTTCATATAAATATATTCTTTTCGATTTGATATGAGATAGTTACTGTCATCAAGCCCCTGTAGAACATTGCGCAGCAGATTAAAATTCTTTAAATGAATGTGCAAGATAGTTGCTGAAAGTTTAATCTCTACAGGTAATATATTAGTACCACGTTCTATAAGAAGGTCTACTTCCCATATATTTTTATTATTAATAAATGATAATGAAGGCCTTTCACCATGATGATAAAAATTTTTCACAAATTCTGACACAACAAACGTTTCAAACATCTGGCCTGCCAGCGGACTTCTCAACAATACTTCATTATCGCGAATGCCGGTTAAATGTACAGCAAGTCCCGTATCAAGAAAATATACTTTTGGCGATTTGATGAGTCTTTTGCCTATATTAGAATAATATGGTTGTAAAAGGTATAGTACATAGCTGGATTCAAGAACCGATATCCAGCGCTTCACTGTAGGAACCGATACTCCAAGATCGCTGGCCAATGACGACATATTGAGTATTGTTCCAGTTCTTAGTGCCAGAAGTGTAAGCATTTTGTAAAAAATATTTATATCACCAATATCATAAACAAGTGATAAATCTTTTTCAATATACGTCTGAATATATGAATCATACCATATTCTTTGGTTAATGCTGTTATTACATACTAACTCTGGATATGACCCTCCACGTAATACTGTACCTAAATCCTCATCATCAGGATAATTATTTTTAATTGAGTTAAACCAGCTATCCCAACTGCTGTACAGCCGCCCATGTATTTCTGAATGCGTAAAAGGAAGTAGATGAAATATGGCAGTTCTGCCAGCCAATGATTCGGAAACATTCTTCATAAGTGCAAACTGGCTTGAACCCGTTAAATACCACTGACCTGGAGTTCTATCATCATCTATTCGTCGTTTTATATATGTGAGTAAATCTGGAGCATATTGAATTTCGTCAATAATTACTGGTGGTTTATTAGTCTGGATAAAATCTCTGGGGTCTTCATGTGCCCATAAACGTATGTCTGATTCATCCAGTGAAATGAATTTTGCTCTATCAGAAAATAAATTTTTAAGTAGTGTGGTCTTTCCCGATTGCCGTGGACCTGTTAAAAGCAATGCAGGAAATGTGCCACTTGCCTCTTTGAGCACATATTCTAATTGACGATGTTTATATATCATATGGACAATTTTAATATCATAATTTAAAAAAGTCAATTATTTTTTGATAGGGGAAATGTGCTAATTGATGACAATGGTATAGTATACACCCTCGCCACCGAAGGCATTGATAGTGTTCACTATTCAACATGGTGCAATACATTATTCAAACAAAATGTCAATAAAATCCATCAGGCATTGCTTCATTGCAGAGTTACATTGCAATTGTGGTATGATCCCTCTGGCATGCTGCACATGTTCAGCAATCAGTTGTTTTACTTCTACTATCGCACCACTGTTATATATATATTCCTTAATGGCCTGTATATCCTGTGTGGTTTTCTGCTTTTTTTTAAACAAGGTTATAAACCTGTCTTTATCAGTTTGGAGTGATAATAGCTGTACTGTTTTGTGCACAAGCACCGTGTATTTTCCTTCTTCTATGTCTGAACTTGCTGACTTGCCGGTATCTGCTTCATTTCCAAAAACGCCAATAATATCATCGCGCATCTGAAATGCAAACCCTATTGAATAACCACAATCTGCCAAACGTTGCATCTCAACGTCATCACTGCCACCAGCAAGCAAATATCCAAGCCGCAGTGGTCCTGATACTGTGTAATGTGCCGTCTTCATTGATGCAATTGTATGTGCAATATTCTCATCACTTATGTGTTCAGGATTTGACCATATAATATCCAGCATCTGTCCAAATGCGGTACGTTCATAGATACTGGCAAACTCACGCAAAAATTGAAACACAGATGGTGTGTCCAGTGCTGCAATCATCTCTATTGCATTGCTCATAAGCACATCAGCCAGTACTATTGCAACCCACCTACCAATATTCTCATTGTACTTTTTGTAGGAACTATCGCACACATTATGAAATGCTGGTTTACCGCGCCGCAGTATTGCCCCGTCAATGATATCATCCTGGATTAACAAAAATGCATGCATGCACTCAAGCGAAGCTGCTACCGGAATTATAGATTGTATAACAGAACTGTTGCCACCATAACCCAGATATGATAATAATAATAATAGCGGGCGTATGCGCTTGCCATCGCGCGTGCAATATTCTTTAAGCAGGGCATATCCACGCTGTATGTCCGTATTGTATGCTGAATGCTCTTTACTTGAATAAAACGCATATATGTACTCATTGATGGCCGTAACATATGTGCGTGAAAATTCAGCAAAAGAGTTGTATTCATTTTTTTTTGACATAACAATTCCATTTGATAGATTGGTATGTGATTGTCAAATGAGTTTTAATTATTTAATGGGTTCAGGATAGCACACTATGTTAGCTAAACGAATAATACCCTGTCTGGATGTTAAGGACGGACGTGTGGTCAAAGGTGTAAATTTTGTAAACCTTCAGGATGCGGGGGATCCCGTACATAACGGCATGTTTTATGACAGGGAAGGAGCTGATGAGCTGGTATTTCTTGATATTACTGCATCAAGCGACAGGCGTGCTATTATTTTAAAGATGGTAAAGGATGTTGCTGAAACGGTTAACATACCTTTTACAGTTGGTGGCGGAATCAGAACCATCGACGACGTACGAATGATTCTTGAAAATGGCGCTGACAAGGTATCTATAAATACACAGGCAGTACAGCAACCACAGTTGATTACTGAATGTGCAAAGCGTTTTGGTTCACAATGCATTGTGGTTGCTATCGACGCCAAACGAAACAATGGTGGATGGAATGTATACCTTCATGGTGGAAGAACAAAAACCGATGTTGATGCAGTACAATGGGCAAAACAGGTAGAGGACCTTGGTGCAGGGGAGATATTACTCACCAGCATGGACCGTGATGGCACCAAACGTGGATATGATTTAGAGCTTACACGAAAAGTAGCTGAAACAGTCACCATACCGGTAATAGCATCTGGCGGTGTTGGCACACTTGAACATCTGTATGAAGGGTTTGCATTGGGAAAAGCTGATGCGGTGCTTGCTGCTTCTATCTTTCACTATCGTGAAATAAGCATTAAACAGGCAAAGGAATATCTTGCCACTCGTGGAATCCATATACGCCCTGTGTAATCATCCTGAACTTAACAGAAAATACAACACACCTATCACAATACCAAATAACACAATAAGCATTGCCAGTATCATATAATTGGGTTTTGCTTCATCTTCCTGAGGCTGAATAGTTGCGGCATACGCGGGGTCAAGCGCAACCTTAATATTTTCTTCTTCTTCATCAATATCAACCACTATGCCTTTAGCAATTAATCCATATACTTTGTAGCCCTTTTGAGGAATATATTTAACATACGTTATGCGAGCAGGAATGGGTTTACAGTTTTCATTTTCATAGGCTTTCAAAGCCTGTGCCACTTTTATAGCCTGTGGATTGTTGTCAATGATGGATATCATTACTCTATCGCCAGGTGCCAATTTAGATATGTGTTTACCTTTTATAGGTGAAAGTATCAGAGCTGATTTGATAATAAGCTTTACCCCATCAACACCTACCTGAGGGGTATAGTCTTCACCTTTTGTGGCTGGCTGTGATTCTGGCTTTTTGCTCTGTTCACCATCAACAATCTCGCTTTTTAATTTAGGGATTGTGAGTGAATGTAATTCCATGGATAGTGAGGATGTTGGTTGATACAATACCAGCGAATCCACCCTCTTCAATCCCAATGTTTCCTGAATGAGCTTTCTGAAAATATTATCTATTGCTATCTCATTTTTTGATTCTATATTTCTTGATAATTCATTTAGCAAGACAACATCCAGGCTTTTTATCATCTTGTCACGAAATGTTTTTGCCAGGACCTGGTCATAGTCACCCTTTTGCATGAGCTCTGCAATCTCTTTTTCAAATATTATCCAGTCCCATTCAGGATTAATGTTCTGCAACGTATATGATGGTGATAAAATAAGTGTGAGTCCTGAAATAAATTTATATATATGGTTAAAAAATAATAAAAATGCACCAAACATGGTAGAAGAAGCAAAGCGTACTTTAATGGCATATAAATCATTATAGTTACCCGCCACCATCTGACGGGCTTTTTCCATATCTCCATGGGTATAATGAAGCGCAATATTAATCTTTTTAGTTTGTTCAGAAAGATGCTGATACGCCTTTTCGTTTTCCCCCATATTTACGCTTTCCTCTTTATGTAGAGTGTTTATATTACTTCTTCTGCAGTACTGCCTTAATACGTTCTAGAATAGTTCCACGCTGAATGGGCTTCAATATGAAATCTGCAGCTCCCATTTTCAATAAGTCAGCAAGGACACCTTTTGTGGTTTCATCACTGATAAACACAATCTTTGCCTTGGGCTTCTTCTGGCTTAACTCATACATTAGTGCATATCCATCAAGCTTTGGCATATCCAGATCTGTTGTTATAAGGTCAAGATCAGCTGCAAGCGAGTCATATAATTTCAATGCTTCTGCACCATTGGTGGCCGCTGCGATAACCTCATACCCTTCAGATTCTAAAATCTGAATTATTTGCTTACGGTGGAATTCTTTATCTTCAACAACCATCACCTTGTATGGAATACCATTAGGCTTTATGCCATCAGGTTTTTTTGGATTAATTGCAGGAAAATCATGAGGACTTTTCATTTAACGTCACCTCTTTGTTACAAAGTTCATGCAACCATATTGATATTCTTCAAATTTCAATCAATTCATATTTTTCATCACCAGCACCGATAGATGCTGCATATGTAAAAAGATATTGCCACTGCACCGGATAGAGTGCAGTAATATTATCTACAGATGCATCCTTGCCAGATATTCGGGAACCTGGCAATGGCATGGCCTTATTAATTAAGTCCACGGAAGCCCTGTCAATGGCAATAGGATCCGTTGACGCTAATATGCCAATATTAGGCACAATAGGCGTATCATTCCAGTAGCAGCAATCACATTCGGGAGACACATGTATAATAAAATTAAAAAATGCAATCTTATTTTTCTTTTGCTGCATAAATGCGTGTACATACTCTGCGGTACGTTCAAATAATGCAGTTGCATCGGTTTTCCATACTACAGGTATTGCATTGTAAATACAGATGACAGTACATTCGCCACATCCAAAACATTTATTGCTGTCAATGAATGCTTTTTTGTTTTCATCAAATGAGATAGCAAATGCAGGACAACGTTTAATACATGCACCACAGGATGTACATAATGCCTGTTTGACCCTTGGTTTTAAATCAGAATGCAATGACTGTTTCATTGAAGGTGGTGCGCAGCCCATGGCTATATTTTTTATTGCCCCGCCAAAACCATACAATTCATGCCCTTTTACATGGCTCACTACTATCATGGCATCGGCATCATGAATAGCAGATGCCACTTTAACACTTGAATACCATTTCCCGGCTGCAGGTATTTCCTTAAAATCATTCCCGCGTAAACCATCTGCAATGATGACAGGTGCCCCACATGAAAACTGGGAAAAACCATTCATTTCAGCATTTTTAAGATGATCTATTGCATTGCTGCGCGATCCACGATATAATGTGTTGGCATCCGTAATAAAAGGATTTGCTTTTAAATCTTTAACGCAATCCACAAAGGTGCGTATAATGGCAGGTGGTAGATATGCAATATTACCATACTCGCCAAAATGTGTTTTTATTGCCACAAAATCTTTTTCGTTTATGATTGAGTTGACTTCTAATTTATTAAACAATTTTTTAATTTTGCTGCTAATATTTTCACGGCTACTCATACGCATGTCAATAAAATATACTTTTGCCATACCAACCTCTTTTTTCATTTCAGTTATTATTAATAGATTGAGCTAAATTGTCAATAATACTTTTATATTACATTGTAACAGCTTTATAAATAATTTCGTAAAAGTTTATAATAGCCGATAGTAACTATAGAATAAAATCTTGTCATGATGTATTAATTTTCTTGCAATATTATTGCTGATATGTATACTTTCACCATATTTATATGTAGAGGAAAAAAGAATTGGAAGGGATACAACAAAAAGCTCAATTTTTCTGTAAACCAGCTAATTACAAAGAAGCACTCAAAATGGGTCAGGATGTCTATATTCAGTTTTCGCTTATGACTCCTGAAGTTGAATCCATTATTATACGAATGCTCAGTGTATACCTTGCTCAACTTGACCTTTTGTATTTAAAAGACATGTTTACCAATATACTCAAAGAATTGGTTAACAATGCAATTAAAGCAAATGCAAAAAGGCTTTATTTTAAACAAAAAAATTTAGATATAAACAAAAAAGAAGACTACCGGGCAGGTATGGAGACATTCAAAGAAGAGGTCTTTGTAGAAAATCCCGAATTTCTTGAACAGCTTGGGCAGTCAAACTTTATTGTACGAGTCTTTTTCTCCATTACCGGAGACACTCATAAAATACATGTGATTAATAATGTTCCCATCATCACTGAAGAAATGAATAAAATAAATGCACGTGTAAAAAAAGCTTATAGCTATTCAGATATTTCAGATGCTTTTGATGATATTCTTGATGATTCAGAGGGTGCGGGCCTTGGTTTAATTATTGCACTCATGCTTATGAAGAATGCAGGTTTTCCACCTGAGGCTTTTGCAATATCCACTAATGGAAAAGTTACCAGCGCTTCCATCAATATTGATGAAAGCTTCCGTAATATGGATTTGAAGGTAAAGATGGCACAGGAAATAATCAACGAAGTTGAATCGTTGCCATCATTTCCGCAAAATATTCTTGAAATACAGAGGTTGTGCGCCAATCCTGAATCTACTATCAAAGCGATAGCAGATAGCATCAAGCGTGACCCCGGGCTTGTGACAGCAATATTAAAATTAGCCAATTCTGCAGGATATATTACTTCAAAGCGTGTTGAAACAATAGAGGAAGCAGTAAAAATTATAGGTACAAAAGGGATTAATACACTTCTTGTTGCCAGTGGAGTCCAGAAAATACTGGATTCCCGTTATAAGAAGTTTGAAACAATATGGAACAATTCATATAAAACCGCGTTTTACGCACAATTTATAGCAATGAAATATCGCAAGGAAAAGCTTTCCGAGTTTGCTTACCTGGCATCTTTACTGGCTGATATAGGCCTTATGGTACTTCTTTCCATAAAACCGGATGATATACAAAAGATACGAGACATCGTGGGTTTAAAACAGCTTGAAAACATATCCTTACTTGAAGAAATATCGCTTGGAGTAAGCCACAGTACACTGGGAAGTTTGATATGCCAGAAATGGAAATTTAACGATGCCTTAGTAAAAGCAATAGAATTTCACCATAGACCTCATTTAGCCCCTACACAATACCGGGATTTAATCTATATTGTGTATTTAGCATACGTTTTTAGCAGTATTGAAACAAAAAATTTCAGATTTGAAATTGCCGATGAAGACTGTCTTGACTATTTTAAGCTTAGTAATAAACATGACTTTGAACAGCTTCATGAATTGACCAAAGCCAGATACGAAGAGTATATTAAAACAAATCAACAGATAACACAGTAACGCTAAATTTTATCGGGAGCATATCATGTATTTTCAGGATCTTATTGCTAATCTCAATAGCTATTGGGCAAAACAGGGATGTATAATAGCACAGGGATATGATCTGGAAGTTGGAGCGGGAACATTTAATCCTGCAACGTTTCTGCGTGTTTTAGGGCCTGAACCATGGAATGTTGCGTATGTGGAACCATCACGCCGTCCAACAGATGGCAGGTATGGCGATAATCCTAACAGATTGCAGCATTATTATCAATATCAGGTAATTATGAAACCTTCACCTCTTAACATTCAGGAACTATATCTGGATTCATTGCGTAGTTTAGGGATTAAACTGGAAGAGCATGATGTACGCTTTGTTGAAGATGACTGGGAGTCTCCCACGTTAGGAGCTTCGGGATTGGGCTGGGAAGTATGGCTTGACGGTATGGAAATAACACAATTTACCTATTTTCAGCAATGCGGCAGTGTTGAATTAGATCCAATACCGGTAGAAATTACCTACGGGCTTGAACGTATATGCATGTATATCCAGGGTGTTGAAAGTGTTTTTGATATACAATGGAATGAATTTTTGACATATCGTGATGTTCATCACAGAAGCGAATTTGAATTTTCACATTATAATTTCAATATAGCCGACATTGATTTGCATTTTACACTTTTTGACCTTTATGAAAAAGAGTGCCTCAAAATTCTGGATTACGAACCCGTCCAGGTGGTACTGCCTGCATATGACTATGTATTAAAATGTTCACATGTGTTTAATATCCTTGATGCACGCGGCGCTATATCGGTAACCGAGCGTGTTGGGTATATAGCACGTGTCAGAAATTTGGCACGCCGTTGTGCCGAGAGATATATTGCA
The DNA here is from genome assembly GCA_937920495.1 of uncultured bacterium. Taxonomy (GTDB): domain Bacteria; phylum Spirochaetota; class UBA4802; order UBA4802; family UB4802; genus UBA4802. The sequence goes on from CALEUQ010000027.1 coordinate 15,177, forward strand.
ATTCGCGAATCGATGGGGTTCCCACTGTGTAAACATGCTCAATCTGAGAAAATTTAATGGATTACTTTGTTAATCTGAAAAACTATCTTAACACCTATGACCGTTTTATTATCTCCACTCATGAAAGCCCTGATCCTGATGGATTGGGGGCCGAGATTGCATTTAAAGAATTCCTGTTGAAACTGGGGAAACATGCTTTAATTATTAATTCTGATCCTACTCCATCAAAATTCAGCTTCATTGATCCTGATAATGAAATAATTATATTTAATGAAAACATGAAAATAGATAATTTAAATGATTTTGCAGTTTTTGTTCTGGATACAAATGACTTTGATAATATTGGTAAAACATATCACCATATCAAAGAATCCATCAGGGATGTCTTCATCATTGATCACCATGAAGGTGGCCAGGACAAAATTAAAACCAACTTCATCAAAGTTGAAGCATCATCAACATCCGAAATAATTGGTAATACACTACAGCATTTTGGAATAATTCCATCCTTCAAAGCTGCACAGGCTCTTTATGCAGGAATAGTATTTGACACAGGATGTTTCAAGTACCCCAAAACATCCCCTGTTACATTTGTTCTGGCCGCCCAATTAGTATCACTTGGTGTAAAACCGTATGAAATATATCAACAAATTTATGAAAACAACTCACTGGAAGTATTTAGATTAAGAGCACTTATGCTTTCTACCATGGAAGTCCATTTTGGTGGAAAACTAATTCTACTAAAATTGACACCTGAGATGATTAAAGAAACCAATGCACCATTTTCCGAAGGAGAAGTAAATATTAATCTACCATTATCAATTCAGGGTGTTGTAGCAAGCGTTCTTGTTAAACAGGACGCGGGAGGACCGGTGAAAGTTAGTATGCGCACAAAAGGCAATTTAGATGTTGCACAGATTGCTATAGCAAATGGAGGTGGTGGGCATAAAAATGCAGCGGGGTACAAATCGCCTTATGATTTTGAAACCACAAAAATGAAAGTATTAGAAGAGATGTCACGCTTTTTCAAATAATGTGTATATGGTGGTCATTTATTATATATACCTTCAAAGCAACCCAATAATCAATTCAATTAATTGTGCAACATCCTGATCTTTTTGTAGCAATTGATGTAAAGGCTTATCTTTTTTTACCTCAAGTATAACGTGTATACTATCTCCTTCAAGATATGCCGGCACGTCAACTTTAATACCACCAGCATTGAGTTTTTTCCTTACATCATTAATTCGATTCATATATTCTGCATATTCAGGATAGCGAATTGAATATACACAATTATAGACATCATCGTCATTAATAATTTCTTTTGTGAGCAGTGATGCTATGGTATCAGCGAGCAGTGTATCTTTCCCCATTCTATGAATGTCCTCAATCATGACAACTATGTTGTTAAAATAATTCACTCTAAGCTGGCACGCAGAAACAATTTTTTCTAATATATTAATTGATGGCCGGGATAATCGTAGCATCGGCAAAATAAATTTTGGGGAAATTGACCTGGAATCAACATACTGCGTAATCACATCTGGCAATTCAAGAATTGATGTGATTTTCTTAAATTCTGTCAATGAAGCAGGGAGCGATAGTTCCCGGGCAATAGACTTTATCTGTGTTATGTCATCATTAAAATAATCGTATAGTAAATATAAGCTTTTGATTTTACCAATGGTGCCTAATGCAGTATTATACAATTTTACCCTTACTATCTGTAAAAAATCATCCTTGATGAATTTAGTGATAATTTTAGCTGGCACCTCTTTCATATCCACTTCACGTGCTGCTGTAAGCCTGTTGTGCCCATATACCGGTATGTAATATTCATTGTGCTTTAAAAGCACTACAGGTTCAATGATCCCATATTGTGATACAGATCTGATTAGCTCTTTTGACAGGGGTTTGGAAATTTTAAAATAATTGTTATCACTCTGGATTGCATTCAGTGGAATTGATTTCAGGTTACTATCGAAACAAATCATTATAGAAGCCCTCGTAATAACTTTTCAGTCTCTTCAGGATAAATAACTGTAACTTTAGAGAGCTTTTTTAAACTTTCTGTCGCTGCCTGAGTCAGATTAGCAGTGGTAATGAAAATACCCTGTTGAGCTTTTATGTCATTAACGGCCTGTGCAAAATTTCGTAGGGTTATCTCCCCCACATTTGTTTTAGTCCATCTCCTTACCCACACCAACACTTTATCCTTTGTTTCAGGATTGACTGCCAGAAAATCAACACCGTCAGCTTCACGATATGTTTGTAATATCTGATCAACCTTAAAACCCATTTTTGATACCAATCTGTTGGAGATAATTCTGAAATTCTCAGTATCTAAAGAGATATATCGTTCCATGATATCTTCGGAACCACTCAGCGTCTTTGCATCATCATAGCTTATTTTAGTGGTAACCACGGTATCCTTTAAATTATATTTCTTTGTACTCTTTAAACCACACATTTCCCATAGTAAATTCTGTGGAAATGCATCATCCATCCATGATACTATAGTGTCCATAACAGATGCTGATTCCTCTTTGCTAAATTTATCAACTTCCATTTCACGTCGCAATTGCGTGACTAAAAATTGTACGTTCCTGTAATTACGGTCTTTACGATACAGCTCGTTCCACGATTCATACGCCATTGAAGTTTGTTCATTTTTTAAATACGCATATCCCAGATCATATAAAGCCAGAAGTTCAGCGTCATCATTTGCATTTTTCCGTGCAATATCCAGTAAATCCTGGAATAGCTTTATTCCTTCTTCATGCTTTTTTAAGCGCATGAACATAAACGCCTGAAATCTTTTTGCCATATACTGTACATCAGGATCCTGAGCTGTATCTGCAATCCTGGAAATATATCCCAGAGCCTGGCGAAAATCACGTTTGCGATTACATGCAAAAGCTGCAGCTATCTGGGCAATTTCTGATTGCGGTTTTATCTGTAATGCTAATTTAAAGTTGTCGATAGCATCCTGAATACGCATATTCTGGTAATAACAGATACCTGCTCCAAAAAGAATTTCATAATTGTCATTTTTAAGTTTCACCAGCCTGTCAAAATAACGCTGTGCAATATCAAACTCTTCCTGCCCAAGACAGATGAAGGCAACATGGTATAAGGATTCAACATCGGCAGGATAATTTTTAAGTATGTCCATATACGTCTGGAAAGCTTTTTCAACCTCATCACGTATATAATATGCTTTGGCTAATTTCTTCTGTACAGCAAGCTGGTCAACTTCATAATTAAATTTACCAATTTCAAGCACCTTTCCAAAATGAATAACTGCCTGGTCAACCTCTCCCACGGCCATATACAGATCAGCCAGACGATAGTGGACAACAAAATCATCCGGATATTCATCAATCACTTTTTTATATTCACGTATTGCATCAAGAAGCTGATTTTGCTCTACAAGTTGCTGAGCCTTATATAACGGACTGAATTTTGGCCTTATATAGACAAGATAATAAAGAAAAGCGCTAATAATAAATAATGATACCAGGATATATGTAGCCATTGTATTCTTTCCACATTATTAATTATCAAAAACCAACGTCTATTCTATTATCGTTATATCTGGAATTATCGTTTAAACCTGAGTTCTGAAGGCCAGCCATTAATGCACCATGATCTTTCTGTTTCATATTTAACAATGAAATCATCGGCTTTCTTTATTTTTGCTTTAAAGGGAAGATTAATTAAAATATCATGTGGTATAAAGCGAGGAACATCAGTAAACTGAATAACACATTCATTAGAAGTAGAAGTTGATACAAAACTTATATTGCCAAACCGTGAAGGTGCATTTGTTATCCCGATTTGACTATCTCCAAACCATTCCTCTACAGGCACCGGAAATATTTCCAAACGTTCGGGGTGATCTATAAAGCACATATTACGAATAGCCTGAAATAACAATGATACTGCAACTATTGATATGGGTTCTTTAACAATGGCATGACCAGATACCGGATCAAGAAAATCAGGCATGAATTTACGTTTTTTACATAATGTGATAATTGCATTGAGTATATCGATAGCTCTCCTGTCATGAGCATACAGCATACTATTTGCAAGGCTTAGAGAGCTGATCACATCAATTCCGCTTATAATTGTATTATACAGCGGCAAACCTTTACCTGCATTAATAATATCATCTATAATCTTTTGTACTGTATATTTCCGTATAATATGAATTATATATGGATACAAAAATGAAGTATAGAGTAGAATCCGATTATTGGATGTATTAATAGCATTTGTAAATTCCAGGCTTTCTTTTACCGATATCTTTTGCTTGCGTAATGGCTTGCCATGCTTTGGATTCCATTCAATCAGCGTTTCTTCTTCATTGCTGGTTTCTTTTGAAATATGGAATAAAACATTGAGTATTGACGCTTCCAACTTATTGGTTTCGGCTAAAAATTTAGTCTCATCACCAAAAAGACCTAATGAGCGGGACATAAATGCAAGATTCTCAAGAGCTGAAATAATCACCGGGATATGCCATGCATGGTTACCTGTTGTTTCATCATAATAATCAAGGAGAACATATTTTTTTATATTATTCAATTCTTTACAGAACTGTAAAATATTGTGTGCGTATTGCCTGCACACAGGATAATTATTCTGTAAAAAAGTGGTATCTTTGGCAATCCTGTAGTAATCCCCTACAATATTACATACACATGCAGCAGATAGTATACTTTCTACATCATCTTTAATTTTTATATTTTTTAAAATATAGTTAATGATCGATAGTGACTGTTGAAAATGTCCCATTCTGTTTAATGCCATAGTTGTAAAGTAATAACGTGCACAATCATTCCTCTTTTTATCATTTATTTCAATATTAGCAGCTTCAACCAGCGCTGAAAATTTGCAGAAATTTACCCATTCATTTATTATGCTTTTACCAACTGTTATACCTGCACCCTCCTTCATTCTTAGATCAATATAGTTACTATATTCATTTTGTGCTGATTTGATAGTGAATTTTGGAACTGTAATTTTAGAGTCTTTATTTACAGCAATCCTCACAGCTATCTCTTGTTCTTTATTACTTATATCATACACAAACGCCATTGTAGCCATGCCCGTATTGCTGGTTATTTTATGTTTATTTTCGTTTCTTCTAAAATCAATATCACCAGAAATTTCATTGCCTGTAAGCACATAATCAGGTTTCATTAGCAAAGCACTATGGTATTCATTATTAATACGTATAAAATTATTCTTAACAAGTTCAACTGAGTTCAATCCGGATAATTTTTCAGTTGTATATGGTCGTATAGCTATAACAAAATACGCTTTATTTTTCTTTTTATAATGTACAGTATTAACAACAACCGCTTCATCGATATTCGTATGGGTAATATACACCCGCTGTCTATAAGTAAAATCCGGATGGCTATACAAAGTCTTTACAATCCCATTATCAATTTCTTGCTGAATATAATTGTCATTGTGAAATTGTATTAGAGAATTATCTGCATACATCCAGAATTCCACAGACCATGATGACCATGACGGATGAACCATACCTGAAGGGTCAATTCTTATTGATCCACTGCTTAAAAAGCTATTGATAGTATACCATGTACGGCAATGATTATTATAAAGAAAAAAAGGGAGCGACTGTATTCGTTCATTAACTGTATTCACGTATCGAGTTATCCAGTAAGGCCATAAAAAATAATTATATTTTTGATATACTGTAAAATTTCTCATACCTTCGGATATTTCCGAAGGTATGGCGAGCGAGTTATATTCTGTATTTTTAGTTAATGAGTAAGTAAAAGAAATTTTTTCAGTATCCTCAGGTCTATTCAAAGGTATCAACATAACCATTATTTAAAAGAAGCAATGGCTTCTTCTTCTGTTTCGTATATTTCAAACATATCCATGAGCTCAACAACTTCAAATATCTTTTTAACAGCGCTATTCATATTACAAAGTTTTAATTTTCTGTTTGATTCTTTTAAAATCCTCATAGTTGAAACAAATATACGCAAACCACTACTGCTCATATATTCAACACCTGAAAGATTTAATAATAAATGAGCATCTGGTTCATCTTTAATCAATTTATTTATCTCTTTCTCAATATCAGCTGAAAGATGCACATCTAAACGCCCCTGCAAATATACTACAACAACATTACCAACTTTTTTGGTTTGAAGATTCATTATGCCCTCCTGAATAAAAAATTAAATACCTTATATTCTATGGAATAGTGTACCATACTTCATTTAATATAGTAAATTATCATATAATAAAGTTTATTATACATACATCACGTTAATTGACTGCTACAGTATAAACATTAAAAAATCAAGCAAATATTATTCTTTACCCATCTTTGCCTGTTTTCCTGTAATTACTAAACCAAAACCAACAAACACGCATAGTACAAGAAACAGCACTCCACATATTGTCATGATGAGATGGTCGTATTCAATTCCATTAACAAGAAGAACCGGTGCTGAAACTAATGGAAAAAGAATAGCATTATAGTAAATCATTCCACGATATTTTAAAGGATCAAACAGAGGAAGTATCATACTTAAACCAGCTACTGCCAGAATGAATGCAAATGCTCGTGAAAAATGATATAACGGTGAAGTAAACGTATCATATTTAATTAAGTTATACCAATCAGGGTTAACTTCTATTCCAAAAATATTTGCAAACAGTATTGGACTGAATCCAAATAGTCCACCAATTATAATGTATATAATTCCAGTTAATAAAATTCCAAATTGTAATATGTTTGTAGCTTTTGACCTCATTTAACCCCCTGTCATTTTTTTCATAATATCTGCAAAGTTTTCTGCATTATCAAAAGACTTTTCAATAAGTTCATCAAGTGACGTTACATCTGGTAGCTGTAAAGTAAACTCTTTATTACAAACGGCCCCATTATCGCAAGCATATAAATAACAGTATGGAAGAAAATCAACAAATTTTCTAAAAATCCCAAAAACTTTACTTTTTAATGAAATTGGATTAAACATCATATTGTTGCTAATATAGAATATTTGCTGTATATGTGTACGTAATAAGGTTTCTGGTATGCTATGATATAATGGGAATGACGCATGATATTCCTGGTTGTGGATACTCACTCCTTCAAACATTGGCAAAAATGCAATTGAAGCTGCAACTATATTACGCATATCTCCGGTAGAAAACATTCTTGTTGAATTATTAGAAAAAAGCATCGTATAAGGAAGGATATCGTAATATTCAAGCCGTTGGGAATCACATAATGAAGATGAAAAATTTTTTAAAGGATCATTTTTAAAAAGATATTTTTCAGGAAAGGAAACATCAAGCATTGCATGCAATTTGTCATCAGAAAAATAACTTAAAATTAATTTTTTATATTCCTTCAAGGAATCTGAATGCATGAATGCAATTAATAATGCATAAGGAATCCCGGTTGTATAAATTATATCAGGAGTATTTTCAGAATCCCTCAGTGCTTCAAAAATACCTGCATAAAAAAGTGTTTCATACATCCCCGATGCAAGAACCAGCGCTTTCCTGTCAGATAAAATTTTATGAAAAATGCGATCATGTTGCAATTTGGTTCTAAGTACAGCTTGAAAAACTGTTTCATCAGACTGAATGGAAATGGTATCAAAATCTTCATGGGGATTATCAATTTTTACTGCCTTTTCAAAATGCCTATTAACAATATGTATAATCTGCTGGCCCTGAGTTAATAATGAATCATTTAAGACCCGCATTTTGGGTATTGATTTATTATTAATTAGTTCAATTACAATGTCAGTATTGTACAATATTGTGTCCCGTAAAGGCACATCAATATTTGAGCAATCAACAACAATATAAGAATATTCAAAAGAAAGATAGAATAGCAGTGGGTTGATAATATCAGGATTTATTCTGACCTTGGAGCCAAACGCAACGTTAAGGATATCCATTGTCTCTGAGACTTTTTCAATTCTTTGCTCAATAAATTTTTGGCCTGTTACTTCATCCGGGCTTTTTTGCGACAGGGGTGGCAATAATTGTTTGCCACACATATCAAAAACAGATATGCCATCATAAGAGGCATCCAGCAAAATAGTTTTTTTATTGAACGACAATAACGTTGCTGCTGTTAATGCTACGGTTGTTTTGCCGCAATGTCTTTCAGTACTGAAAACAGTAATAATCTGAGTTTTATTTTTGTTTAATTTTTTCCCTGCATCGCTTAATGAAAACCCATAAAAATCAGCTACTCTGAGGTATCCCCGCAAAGCCTTGAAGTTACTGCCCATAAACTGATACAGGTCTGTATCTTTTAATTCATACACTACTGCATCACTCACAGCCCTCACAATGCCAGATCCTTTTTCACAAAAGGGCAATTCCCCAAAAAAGGATGATGGGGAAAGATAAATAGATTCAGCATGTTTTTGAATTTCAAAAATCCCCTTTTTAACAATATATAAAGAATGAGAATCGCAGTGTACAATGCCCCCTTTGGGAATATTAATGGGTCTGGCAATATTAAGCAACGCAGACAACTCCTCATCTATCAAATGTTTGAAAAATGGAGTTTGTCTGATTATACGAATATCTTTATTTATCATATTATTATATTTTTTTTAATAAACGTAAAAGATCACTTTTGCCGTATAGCTCTATTGGGCGTGTATTTGAAAAATCAACTGCACTTTGCGTAAACTCGCCTGCGGTTATTATGATAACCCGTGTAGCATTTTTTTCTTTTAGTTTTTCATGGAGTTTTCGTAATAATTTATCATTCACCACATCAGTTGTTCTTAAGATACGGACAATTTTATTGGTTCTGCGTGTATTGCGCCATTTGCCTTCAGTATCAGTTGCAATGATTTCTATTTCAGTATCACTGATGATATCAACATCCATAACCGTCAAATCCATTGCTTCAACTATTTTACGGCATGTGTGCTCAAATTGTGCCAGACCAGCAATCATAAAATCCTTAATACGGTCGTCCTGCCTGAATTCAGCATAGGCTTTGAGTTTTTCCTGAACATCACGAAAGGTTGGATTAATAGCCACAATTTTTTCCCAGTTTGAAATTGCCGAATGGAGGTCACGCATTTTTTCCTGGGCATCAGCTAAAAAATAACGTAAATTTAGTTCTGTATCACTGCCTCTTTTGGCAAATTTCAGGCCCCGCTCAAATTCTACAACAGCTTTGGGAAGTTGCTCACGTTCCAGAAAACAGGTACCTTTTGCAAGAAAGCATTTAACTTTTATTTCATCACTCTTTTGAGCTGTCTCAAACTCCTTAATTGCCCATTCATAATCACCTAACTGTCGCAACACCAGACCCAAAAAATAATGCGATTTATAATCATTAGGGTCAATCTTAATAGCCTCAATAAATGCCTGTTTAGCATCAGCATAATTCTGCATCCGGTAAAAAACCTGCCCCAGATAATAATAAGAAGGGCCATGTTTACTATTATTAGATATACTTTTTTTAAAATAGGGGGCTGCTTTTTCTATATTACCTGAATTAAAAAATATTACACCTATCTCATAAAAAGGCTCATAACTGGCGGGATCCAATTTTGTTAAAAGAAGATATTCTTTTTTTGCCTCTTCAACGGCGTTACGTGCTTTGTATATACTTGCCAGGCGTTTGCGTATATCTATCTCATTAACCTTATCATCAAATTTGGATATTTTCAATACCTGCCTGTACTCAAGAATGGCATACTGTATATTATTTTCTTTTTCATACGCCAATGCTAAAAGATAATGCGCATAATGGTTTCGGTCATCTTTTTCAATAATATCATTAAGCTTCCGTATTGCTATCTTAGTCTGGCCTGATTCAATGAGCTGTTGAATTTCTTCTAACTTACGCGGAAAAATATAAATATTAGCCAGATAAAGAATGAAAATAACAAGAATTACTATAAATAAAAAAATTATTGTATATGTTACCAGCATATTCTGCAACCTGTAGCCTTTTTAAGGATTATTCATTTACCTTATGCATTGTTCTTTTGAGCTCTGAGCCTTTTGTTTTCTTCTTCCAGTTGTTTTATCTTTTCAAATGCCTGCATCAATTCCAGCCTGGAGAGCTGAGAGGCATTTTCCCTTGCCTGTGCTGTTTCGGTTGCAAGCTTTAACTCGGACCGTGAATATTCCACAATATTTTCATACATAGCTATAATCTGATATGCGTTCGATAGTTCCTGTTCATTAAGCTTCAGGACATTTTCATATGTTTGAATGATTTTCCGTAATTCGTCTATCTCTTTTGTTAGACTTAGTTTTTCTTTCTGCAGTTTTTCAATTTCAGATGACATATTGTAACCTCAGAATAATATATACTTAAAGTAACATATAGTATTATATTACTATAATGAATATAATTTTTGCAAGAATAAATCCAATCTCATTATAATTTATTCCTTAAAAATTTTAACAATAAAACAATTACAAAACATTACCACAGCAGTGGTTGGGGTAAACATTATTAAAATATTTGTCCATAAATTTTCATCTCACAGTAATATTATAGTAGAATGCCACAAATAATTCCTTATATTAGTTTATAAATCATAAATTGTACACCTCTTCCAAATTCGGCTGTGGTGTACTCCATTCCATATTTTGTTAAAAAAATTTACGTTCAGAAATAAACAGTAATATAGTGCGATAGTAAAATTTATTATATATCATACCAAAAAATATTGACAAAATTTTATGATTGATTACTACGAGCATAAATGTTCTTACACTAACCACAGCTTGGGGGCGTAGCTCAGTTGGGAGAGCGCTTGAATGGCATTCAAGAGGTCAGGGGTTCGACTCCCCTCGTCTCCAAAATACTCATTCTATAACATGAACAAGAAGTCCATCTCTCAGTTTAGGTTCAAACCATGTTGATTTTGGGGGCATAATACCTCCTTTATCCGAAATGGACATGAGCTCATTTATTGAAGTTGGATACAAAGAAAATCCTATTTTAAATTTGCCACTATTAACCTTCATCACCAAATCATCAATAGTATTAATGCCACCTATAAAATCTATTCTGGAATCTCTTCGTGGATCTTTAATACCTAAAATTGGAGCCAATATCATATTTTGCAAAATTGCAACATCCAGCCTGTCAACATCACTTGCTGGCAATTCTTTTTTATAGTAAAGCACATACCATTGACCATCACAATACATCCTGATTTCGTGAGGCCTGGTTACATTGCCATTATCAGTTTTTTCTATAGAAAAACTTTTGCCAAGTTCATTCATGAAAGATCTAAAATCATGACCATTAAAATCTTTGACCACCCGATTATATGCTAATATCTGTAATTCCGAATGTGGGAAAATAGTTGCTACAAAATAATTAAACGGTTCATTCCCTGTAAACCCACTTTTTCTGCGTTCCAATCCAACTCTCACAGCTGATGCAGCACGATGGTGACCATCTGCAATATACAGTGCAAGAGGTTGTAATGCATCTTTTATTCTGGTAGCCACACTGTTATCTTCAATTCTTCTGACAGTGTGCTGCACTCCATCAGCAGCAATAAAGTCATACATAACAGGGGATTGTAGAGATTGACTCAAAAGATCTTGCAGTGCTTCATCATTTCTATAAAAAAGATATACAAGCCCGGTTTGCGCCCCTACAATATGTATGTGGTTCATTCGGTCTATCTCTTTATCTTCACGAGTTAATTCATGCTTTTTTACCACACCATTAATATAATCATCAATGGACACTACAGCCACAACGCCCGTCTGCACGTGATTACCCATTTTCAGTGTATACAGATACAGGTATGCATCATCGTCATAAACAAGCACACCATCATCAATAAACTTTTGTAAATTTTCTTTTCCTTTTTTATATACTTCTTGAGTATACGGATTGTACCCTGAAGGCACATCTACTTCTGGTCTTGTTATATGGAAAAAACTATGCGGGTTACCCTGCACCAATGATCTTGCTTCATCAGTGGTTACTACGTCATAGGGAAGCTCTGCCACTTTTGATACAAATTCCGTTGCAGGCCGCAATGCCCTAAATTCTTTGATAGTAGCCATAAAGGTTTCCTTTTTTAATTATAACGATAGCTCTTCGCCATGAATAGTGACAAGCTTTTCAATTCTGAAGCGCCTGGTACCTGCAGGTATCTGTACTGTTACCTCATCACCTATTGTCTTTTTGTGCAATGACCTCCCAATAGGAGATGATAAGGAAATCTTCCCTGCTGAGGCATCAACTTCATTAGGAGTAACAATAGTAAATTCTATAATTTCATCAGTATCTAAATTGCGTACAGTAACTATTGAACCATATTCTACTTTCCCCTGCTCTATTGATGAGATATCGATACTATCCATTAAACTCAGTTGTTTGCTTAAGTAGGCAATGCGTGCCTGCACAAATGACTGCCTTTCCCGCGCTGCATGGTATTCGGCATTTTCTTTAAGGTCGCCTTTTGCACGCGCTTCGGCAATCCTTTGCGGTAATTCAACTTTCATCTCATATTGCAGCTTTTCTATCTCATCTTTTATCTGCTTTTTCTTATCTTCAATATTCACTGGCATATTGCTATCTCCTTATTGAAATAAAAATAATTATCACTATGTAGTCATTAACAGTAACTATCGCCCAATTTTAATAATGTGCATATATAGTGAAATGATATATAGTGTAAGCCTTTACATTTTTACAACAACTTTTCTACTTTAATCATTGTTGGAGTAATCGTATTGTGCTGTACAATGTATTTTGATACTATCCGCATAATCACAAATGAAATTAATAAAAAAATTATACCACTCAGTATTCCAGCACTATCTCTGTCGTTTAGCAAAGGCAGCTTTATCAGTGAGCCCAGTAGTATCCCTGTAATAAAGAAAACAAGAGGTAACCCATAAAGAACAATGGATGAAAGCACAATGCCCTTTGATGATATTTCAAAAAATACCCTGTCACCTACTGTGGCACCCATTGTATTTTTTATCACAAGCTCCCTGCTTCTAGATTCCCGCACGCTACAATCATGGTTGCTACACGAAGAGCAAAAAGAAATTGCACTGGCCTCAATAACAACATAGTTACCCATAACCTGTTTTACTATGCCACATTCACTTTCCATAATACAACCCAAATCCTCTTTATATACACCCATACAGTATGTATTATACAGTATATATGCGTAAATTCATAAAAAATAGCGTATTGTGGCCATGAAATTGGACTACTAAAACTTTGCTCTGACACCCGTGTAAACATAATACTGGCTAAAATTTTCATCAGTATTCCAGGCACATCCAGCAGTAAACATGACTGTAGTATAATATATATCAGCACCAATCCCATAACTTGAAGTTATATCCCAGCTATTAAATTCTGTTTTGTACACACCGGATGAACCAAAGACCTCAACAAATACTAACTCATAGAGTACTTCATACAGTAATTCCAATCTGGCAATATGCCGCGATTGTGTTGCTGTGTAGCGGCTGGAATATCCTAACAGGTAACTATCGAACACATATTCGGCATATACCCTGTTGTGTGAATTAGTATAAAAGCTATAACCTGATGGAATGACATATAGACCAGACGTCACCTGTAATGGCATATACGCTGATATGCGTGATGTAGCAAGATATTCATACTGTGATATGCCCGCACACAGTGTTGCAGCAAATGTTTTATTTTTTTTTGCAATTGAACGATCGTCACTTGCCTGAATACGAAGCTGTAGCCCCGCATCTTTGTACGCGTCATGCAGCTTTTCATCTGGCTCTGACACCGCATAGTATGTTGCAACACCGTAGATGAATGCTGATATGCCAAAAACTCCACTATTATGGAATATCCCAACACCAAAAAAAGGTTTGGCGATAGTTACCGTAAAATCAGTACCATAGCGCTCCCACACCACATATTGCCGGGAAACATCAATGCCAGCATGCCATCCTGTTTTTACGCGATAGCTCATATAATCGAGCATGCCCTTTTTGGAAGTAACCCTTGCCTCATTAAACCCAACCTGTCCCTGTGCCGAAATCACAGCCCCGTAAAGAGGCATTGATACTGTAAGTGAAGGTGTTACCCCATAGATAGGCAGCGTGGCAACTTCAAATGACCAGAGAAACGTCTTTGCTCTGACCCCTATAATCAGGCTGACATCATCTCCATCGTTGAAATTAACAACATTGACCTTTATAGAATCCAATATATATTTTTCTTTAATCTGTAATAAAATGTTTTGCAGCGCTTTCTTATTGTACACTGTTCCTAACAATTGCCGTAAATCCTGCAATATTGATTCTGCATTATCTGAATCCGCTGTAAGCTGTATGTCCGCAATATGCGATTCCGCCACATACAGCACGCATACATCTTTATCAAGGTGATAACGCATTACATAGCTTGTAGTGTATCCTGATTCATGAAGCATATTGGTTAACGTTACCGCAAGTGCTTTTGCCTGCTGCTGTGTTGTCACGGTTTGCGTTTCAATTTCACTAATATCTAAGGGAACGCTAAGGCCAGTAACTATAACCTTTGCCATACATACAGTGGAATACAACATAAAGAAAAGCAAAAAAGAAATTCTGCTCACGCCACCCTCACATGTGTTTTGCTCTGACACCTTTTGGTAATTGCAGGATAAAAATATCAGGCGATATTTTTACATTAAGGTGCACATTATAATAGCGAGTTATATTGCGTGTGGTGCCATTATACGTACGTGCAATTACCTCAACCGTGGTGGGAAACCATATATCATTGATATATATATAATCTTCATATAGTTCCCGCATGATCTCAGTATTGTCGGCAGTATAGATAATTTTTTTTACCGGATAGCGTGTATGTGCATCAACTATTAATTCAATCTTAGTCCCAGTGGTAGTATCTATAAGCAAGTAGCGATGTGCCTTTTTGAAAAAGCCATAATACGTATCTTCTTTGCTTTTTATAACAATTCTATCCTTAAAATCAAAAAACTGAGCAAAAGGATGAGTAACCGGTGCATTCATGTTCTGCATTGTCCACAATTCTTTGGTGTTGGGATAATACCACTGAAGATTGCCTTTGTTCACAACAACTATCTGAGAGAATGGCTTGTTATAATCTATGCGCATATTCTGTTTATATGCCCTGTATCTGCCCTCATAGCGAACAGCTGTTTTTCCTGTTTCAGCGATAACCTGCACAATAGTGGCATCAATACTTTCTACTGCAAAATTGGCTACAATGCTATCAAGCTCATCTGCGCGCAATTGAAGTGTACATACCAGTATGCATATACTATATACTACATGTTTCATAGGTGTATGCTCTTTTAAATTTGTTGTTGCATAATTTGATTGCTCTGACACTATAGAGCATACCATCTCACTTGTCAAGGTAAACCTATGCGGACACTACTTGGTTTATGTATAGTATTTGTGTGTTCCAATTATGTATTTTCACAGATAAATGATAGCGCCCAACCATTGCAATACCCTTCAGGCGTTGTGTCTAACACACAGCCGTACTTTATATGGTGCGATATATACAATACTGCCAATAAACCATTCAAGGTTACAATGGCTATTGCCAGTTCACAGGGTCAGAGCAATGAATATACTCTTACTCCTGAAGTGCTTGATGGGATGTATTGTGTGGTGCAATTACCAGTTGCTCTGACACCCGGCACCTACACATATACAACAAAGCTTTTACAAAACAACAAGCCTGTAAATACACGATATTATCATCACAAAAAGTACCCTATAGAAGGCAATTTCACTGTGGATACAACACAACACAATCCAGTAGACTATTTATCTAAAACTGACCTTATATATTTTTTGAGTCAGAGCCGACAGAACACACTTCATAACGGCTATAACGCAGTATTCTTTTCAGCAAGCGGAAGCATTTCCATTGGCACAGGTGTAGCAGTCTATTATTTGACTAATGTTGGCATAGCTACTACTATTATATCAGCAGTAGCTATAACTTCAGGGGTAATTGGCATCTCTGCTGCTGTGTACTACGGTGTACAATATTATACCACCAAAAAAGAGATACTAACAGCAGTACATAAATAGCGTTATGGATCAGAGCTTTATATTTTCTTTACAATCATAGTTCTCCATTAAAGTAATCAAGTAGACGCGCAATGCATTCTTCCAGAGTGTTGCCTAATTCCAAAAAATATTGATGGAATGTAATTTTTACATTAGTGCGAAAGTTAATGTCAAAATAAGCTTTTGATCCTCCAAAGTAACTATCAAACGGACTCTTCACTTTGCCTGCCCTCACCGGATTATTGGCAAAATACCATATTAAATTGAATAAATACATACGGGGATTATCCGCAAATTCTACAACACTGTCTTTAAAACGTTCATTCCATACCGGTCCTGTACGCTTTGCAAGTTTATTAAAACGCTGTGCAAAACGAGATTTCAAGTACTGCATAATGCGAGATATGGTAGCACCGCCTTCAACAGTTCTGATAAGCAAATGAATATGGTTATCCATAATTTGATAATTAATAAGTTCAAATGCATATTTTTCCTGTGTCAATATAATGCAGTACTCAAAAATAGCTTTAATAGCATCATCTTCCATCATATTTCTGCATTCGATAAGGCGACTGGTGATATGATACGTAATGTTTGCTGCAATAAACCGTGGTTTACGCATACATTTCCTCCCAAAAAAATTTTTATGACTTTATGTATATAAACGCTTGAGGGCAAAAAAATTAAAAAAATATTTACGGAATTTTAAAAAATTTTTGGTGTCAGAGCAAATTAAAAAACTCATCGGTGTCAGAGCATCCAATAAAAGATTGAAAATCAATAATCATTACAGTAAAATGTATATATACAATAGAGTACACCCCGCGGTAAAAAATGTCAGAGTGTGCTTTTACAATAATTTTTAAAGAATTATCTATGCATAATTGATAATATATTTCTTTTAATACTCTAACTACAGGTTCTGCAACTAAACAAAATGGTTTTACATACACTCACTCAAAAATATGCGCAAAGTAGCGAATTCCAATCGCTGATAGCTTCAGGTGTCAGAGCCTTTTCCATAGAAGGCATTCATCCTTCTTCATTCCCATTTATTGTAGCAACGTCTTTTAACACGCTGCAATCACAAACCATTGTGGTCACCACCGACTATCACACAATGAACCGTTTTGTTACCGACATTTCAGCATTTGTTGATGAAGATATCATATTCCCCTTCCCTGCGTTGGAAGTCCTTCCATATGAATATGTTAACCCGTCTTCATCTATTGAACGCGACCGCATTACCGCGCTGTATCAGCTTCTTTCAGGCAAACCTGTTATTGTGGTTGCAACCATAGAATCACTGCTCAGAGCCATCCCCCATAAGGAATTCTTCTTAAAAAAGGGCATTCACATCAACAAAGATGAAGAGTACCCGTTTGAAGTAATCATCGAAACACTTGTCGATTATGGTTATGAGCGCGAAACACGCGTTGATCGTTACGGCCAATTTTCCGTCAAAGGCGGAATTATCGACATCTATCTGCCAAATGCAGCCAATCCGGTTCGTCTGGATTTTTTTGGCGACACCTGCGAGTCCATCCGCTACTTTGACCCCGCAACACAGGTTTCACTGGCACACATAGATGCAATAACAATCTATCCACGCCGCGAAATTTTGTTATCCCCATCTGAAAAAGAAAAAATACAAATAAAGCTGCAGCGCAGCGATAGCAACCTGAATCAGGCACTGGATGCATTGCATAAAACAAATATCCCGGGCATATACGATTTGTTCCCACTGTCAATTGAAACCGACACCATCCTGTCGTTTGCACACAATCCACACATTTTCCTGTGCGATCCAGCACAACTCAGAGCAAAATTGTATGAAATAGATCGCACATACCATCAGCTCTACAACCACAAAAAAGAAAGCACATTCTGTATTCCTGCATCACAAATTTTATTAAGCGATAGTTACCAAAAAATAGAATCACAGGCTGTAAAACTTCACCCATTCATTACTGATTCGCAGAAGGTATGGCACTTAAAAAGTATCCCATCATTTCAGGGAAGGATACAGGATGTACGAAGTGCGTGCGCACAATGGATTGAAGAAGGATGGCATATTGTTGTAAGCACATCATTTGAAGGTCAGGCTCGCAGGCTATATGATTTATTTAATGAATTTAAACCATCACAGCAATTTGATACCTGTAATCCTGAAAAACCATTTAGCATTATCATTTCAAATCTGCATGAAGGCATCCAGATAGGAAGCATCAATACATGTATCATTACCGACCATGAAATTTTTGGCAAATCATACAGAAAGAAAAAGCATTTCAAGCAAAAATACTCAAAGCCAATAGAAACCTTCTTGGAACTATCGCCCGGCGATTATGTGGTGCATATTAACCACGGCATTGGGATATTCAAAGCTATTGAGCGCATGACTGCCGGAGGCGTTGAGCGTGATTTTCTGGTCATAGAGTATGCTGATGGTGACAGATTATATGTGTCACTGGATCAGATAAACATGGTTCAGCGCTATGTGGGGCTTGACGGCAGAAAACCGCGGATTGATGCACTTGGTAAGAAATCAGCATGGAATCGTATTAAAGAGCGTGTACAGCAGTCAGTGGAAGAGATAGCACAGGATCTGCTTAAGATCTACTCACAGCGAAAAGCGTTGAAAGGATTTCAGTACCCGCCGGATACAATGTGGCAGGAGGAATTTGAATCAAAATTTGAATACGAAGAAACACCTGACCAGATTACAGCCATTGAAGATGTCAAGGATGATATGGAAAAACCCCAACCAATGGATCGTCTGGTATGCGGTGATGTTGGATTTGGCAAAACCGAAGTTGCCATCAGAGCTGCATTCAAAGCGGTAATGGCAGGTAAACAGGTAGCAATCCTTGTTCCCACAACAGTACTTGCAATGCAGCATTATACTACCTTTGCAACACGTTTTGCTGATTATCCGGTAACTATCGAGATGCTATCGCGCTTTAAAACACAGCAGCAAATAAAATCAATAAAAGATAGGCTTAAAGCAGGAGCTATCGACATTATTATTGGTACACATGCATTGCTTGCAAAAGATGTAAATTTCAAAAATTTAGGGCTTGTTGTCATAGATGAGGAGCAGCGCTTTGGTGTAAAGCATAAAGAGCATTTAAAGAAACTGCGGCTTCTGGTGGATGTGCTCACGCTTTCTGCAACACCTATACCGCGGACACTGCATATGGGGCTTGCAGGTATACGCGATCTGTCAATCATCGCCACGCCACCGGAAAACCGACAGTCTATTGAAACGCTGGTTATTGAAGATAACCCTGATATTGTTCGCATGGCTATCTTAAAAGAGATAGAACGCAAGGGACAGGTGTTTTATGTGCACAACCGTATCAGTACCATCTATGAACAGGCGCAGTATCTGGAAAAGCTTGTGCCAGAAGCAACGTTTTGTGTGGCACACGGCAGAATGCATGAACACGAGCTTGAAGAGGTAATGATAGACTTTATCAATGGCAAATATGATGTACTGGTTTCAACATCTATCATCGAGTCAGGGCTTGACATGCCTAATGTGAATACTATTATAATCAACAGAGCCGATACATTTGGATTGTCGCAATTATATCAGTTAAAGGGGCGCGTGGGACGATCCGACAAACAGGCGTATGCCTATCTCTTTTATCCAAAAGATGCACAGTTAACCGAAGACGCACAGAAGCGGCTTCAGGTGATTGCCGAATATACCGAGATTGGTAGCGGATTTAAGATTGCTATGAAGGATATGGAAATTCGTGGATCGGGCAATATTTTAGGCAAAGAGCAATCAGGCAATATCATGGATGTGGGCTTTGATCTGTACTGTCAGATGCTTGAAGAAGCTGTGCGAAAGCTCAAAGGAGAAAAACCTTTACAAGTATTCAGAACACCAGTGTATATCAAAACCAATATGTTCATTCCTGATAGCTACATCGCTGACACAAAACAGAAGATAGAATTTTACAAGCGATATGAAGCCTGCGAATCGCTTGAAGAGCTTGCTAATCTTACCAATGAGATGATTGACCGCTTTGGGCCGCCGCCTGAAGAAGTGAAATCTCTTATAGCTATGGAGGAAGTGCGCACGCTTGCATCTTTGCTTTATATTGACGAAATTATCGATGATACAAAACTGGTTAAAATGCGCATTACCAAAGAATCAAAGCTTGATACCAAAAAACTAATTTCACTTATTCAGAAAGATACACGGCTGTCCATTGACAGGTACGACCGGGAGATAGTAAACTTTATTACTGGACCAGTTCCTGCTGAAAAAAAGTTAGATGAAATAAAAAAATTGTTGCAACAATTACTATAATCCATTAATTTTACTCAAACTTCTATTTTTATAAACAGTAATCAATTAACCCTCCCTCTGGAGGCATATTTTTTATTCTAAATATAAAAGGATGGATTATTATGAAAACAAAGATTTTGTATTCAATTATTGCTGTTATGATATGTGCACTTGCAATCTCTTGTGGGAATAAGTACGGCGGCACATGGATTGCAAAAATTGACAGCGACCAGATCACCGATAATGAACTTAATGCATATTACTATGCACAGATGAAGAGTATTTATAACCTACCCAAAGAAGAGATAGATAAGCTGGCACAGGATCCGGCACAGTTAGAACGCAACCCACTGCTGAATAAAAATAACTTCCTTGAGCAGATGATTCAACAGCGTCTTGTGTATAAAAAAGCAATTGATGATGGTATTTTAAAAAATGAGGAATTACAAACTCTGTTAGATATTTCAAAAGAAGGCCTTGTGGTACAGTACTATATCCGTGAAAAATTCAAAAATGATATTACTATTGCACCTCAGGAAGTTGAGCAGATTTACAATCAGCAACGGGCTCGTTTCAAAGGTGTTCCTGTGGATCAGGCTGAAATGTATATCAAACAGCAGCTCTTTCAGCAAAAGCTTAATATGAAAATTAAAGAGTTAGTTGATACATTGCGCGACGAAAAGAAGATTGAGAAAAACATGGAATTGCTCAGAAAAGAGCTAAACCCCCAAACACAAAGCCCTGAGCAACAGGCACCTCAGCAGGCACCACAACAACCAGCAAAATAATCTCCTTCCATATTATAATTCTTTTGTTTACAGAGTCAGGGGCTGCTCCCATGAGCAGCCTTTTTTTTATACAATAATAATTGTACAATCATAAATTGTAACAATTATGGCATTAATTTATTATATATGGCTAAAATGACATCTTCTACATAGTGCGTATTATCAATCACAATGCTATTGCCTTTAACCAGCGGATCTAACAACATTTCAATATCACGGGTGATTCTGCCATATTGTCCAACAAACGATTCTAATCGTGCACGCAATCGATACTGCAGGCGTTCTGTGTAATCTTTGGATTTATATTCACGTATCAACGAAAGCAGTGCACCTTTATCCTGTGGAAGTTTACCGTTTAGTGGCAATAAATTCGTTGCGCTATCGCTATACAGCATAACAGGAACATCTATTGCTGTTAAGAGCATTTCGATTTCATCAACAATTTCATCATCGCTGCAGGTTTCAAACTCCCCTCTTTTTACCATATCCATAAGCGGTGTATAGGGAAAAACCGAAAGTGTGCGCAAACGAACAAAATCAGGTGTTATTGCATTAATGACGCGAGCTGTTTCACGAGCATGGTTTTTACTCAACCGTCTGCCACCCAGTCCCGGCATTATATATATTGAAACTGAAAGTCCTGCTTCCTTAGCTTTTAGGCATCCTTCAATATGATCACGGGAATCTTCACCTTTATGTACTAGATTCAAAACATCATCACTGCCGCTTTCGATGCCAAAATGTACACGGCAAATTCCAGCCTTTTGCAACTGCAGAAGATCCTTAACATCTTTTTTTCGTGCAGTTTTAGTACGACCATACACAGTAAAGCGCTCAATTGTTGGGAAATTGCGTTTTATTGTCGATAGTATCTTTTCATAGTCTTTTGTTGCTACTATCAGTCCATCAGCATCACCCAAAAAGCATGTTTTACCACCACCAATACGCCATTGCACAATATGCTCAAAACACTGTGCCAGCGTAGGTCTATCAACAAACCACTGCATAAACCATTGCATGCGTTCATCATCAATATCTGTGACTATTTCATTACAACCATCACTATTGATGGTACCCCCTTTATCAGGATCAATGATACCTGCTTCCCAACGTTGCTGTTGCACCCTCTGTAATATGCCCTGCAGCTTATAAAAGTCAGCTTCAGAATAAACAGGATAACCTATTCCCTGTTCAAACAAAAAATCATCAATACGTTTTGCCTGCTGTACATCTTCTACCACCTCATCAGCTGTTCTTCTGGAAAACTTTGCACCGCATTTATATACAGGACAAAACGCGCACTTATTCCAGTAACAGTTACGCGTAAGCCTGAATGTAAGGCTGTAATTTTCCGTTGGTGGACGAATGGAACAGATTTCAAATGGCTGTAAATCAAGCACATCTGTTTTTGATGAAAGATGCATATTCTCCAATACCTTCAAGAATTTTTACAAATTCATCCAGCGCATTATCCAAACAAAACGCAATAAACTTAGCAAGCAACATCTCCCACAGCTTCTTTACATCCATAAAAAACTCTTACTCGTCCTAAAAACAACACCAGATGAAAGCGCTTCCAGTTGGTCCCTTTTTTTAGGATATGAAAGCTGTGTAAAAGATTTTACATCAGCCTTTTCGCATTGTGCATTCCAGATAAAAATGTGCGTTGCGACATATTGTAGTGCTCAGAATAAAATTTTATTAATTCCCCTTTTTCCATATTTTTGGGAAATGATATTATCCATTACAAGGTATTTCATATTTGCGTTAATTTCTTATGCATAAAAAACTCTACTTAAAAATAATATCATTGCATAAAAAGATTGCTTCTTTTGTACAATTCCCCACACTTGCGGAATGAGCCAAAGATCTTATAACTATTCCTCCCTTATGAAGTTTACTACTATTTTATTCCTATATGATGAAATCCTGGGGTTATCCACCTGCGTCGTGCATGAAAACCTCATTTTTATTATTGAATATTAATAGAATATTGTGCTATGTTTGCTTTTTTATCATTAACCATTATTACTTCAGTTACTGCATTTGCTTTAGTTTCAAAGTAATAGAAATTTGGTTTTGGCTGCAATATGTTGTTTAATTTTTTATATTCACCTTCACGCTCATCCAGTACCCACTTTTCAATTACAATAAGATGTGTATTGGGCGATAGTTTTGCTTCAAAATATTTTTTTTGCGATTCCAGCCCTATAGTTGTTCGTCCCGCATCAATCTTATCAATAAATATTTTATAATAGCACCGTTTGTCATCATCAGGATTAGCAATACCAATATCGTATGCAATAAATCTGAAATTAATATTGACCTGAGCGGGAGCAATAACCGGTTCAACCGGTGCCTCATATCCTGGAACCGATTTACAAGAAATCATACAGCTCACTGATGCTACTAATACCACAATAATGCTTTGTATCATAGTCCTCATGGCTTATCCTTTATCTCAATAAAATATATACCATCATAGATATCGTTTAAAGGCTTCAGTATACAATATCCTTTTGCATCGATTATTTCATTAACAGTTACTGACTGCCCTGCCTTCACTTTAACTGTTTGCAGGATATATCCCAATGAATCTGTAACAGAGAATGAAACAGGTATTTTTTCAGGTGCTGTAATCACAAAGAATTTCTTTTGTCTTCCTTTATAGGAAAGCACATAATAGTCAGTATCAGCTTTCTTTGATATGTATCCTGTTATCCTGTTACCCTGTATCATGTTAGCCTGTTCTTTTGTATCATTTGGTTCTACATCACTCATATCAGGTATATTCACAGGAACTATCGCCAATGCATAATTATTATCAAGATCAAGCTGACCGCGTTTTGCCCATACCTTTACATAAAATGGTGCACTTAAAAAAAGATTAGGGTGTAGTTCTTTCTGTCCTGTTCCTTCGTTATTGACTGAATATAGCTCCTCACCTTTTGTGTTGTATATTGCAAACAGTACATCTAATGTCATGGGCGGTGTTACTTCAACACGGTACCATCTATTTTCAAAGCTATCGCCACTATATATATAGTAATCCACATCACTATCAGGATAAATCCTGCCCATTATAGTATCAGCTACAACCGGTGTTGCAACATGCATCATATTATTTGGTTCAATCTCGGTTGTATTATCATAACTTCGTGTGCTCACTGTAAGGCTATAGGGTGTTTCATTATTGGCGGCATAATTTTTTGCAGCCACCATAATATAATAATTACCTGTAGCAGACAAGCCAATGCCTTTTGCTATCTGACTTACACCCTGCCCCTTCGGATTTGAAGAAAACAACACGGTACCCTGCGCGTCAACAATATCAAGCTGTGCCTCTATACCAGTAACACCGGTAACCTCAACATCACACACCACCGGAGCGGCATCAACATAAAACATAAACCAATCCTCTTCCCTATTGGGATTTACCGCATTGGTATTTGCTTTGTTAAACGCAGGCGAATAATAACCGCGAATAGGAACACCTATTTGCAGTGTAGTAGCAGATAATATTGAATCATTAGGCTCTAACTCAAAGCCTTCCGCATCTTCCTCTGTAATCGACAGTGTATAGGAATTTTCTGTATTTTTTATTCGCTGATCTTTATCTCCATGTGAAATTGAAACATAGTATCTCCCCGGTTCAACCTTAAATCCTCTAAGCCTTTCAGGCGCAGATTTGCGCATATCATCTACATACTTCAATGGCAGCGCACCATCATCGGAAGCTTTCCATAGTGTAAAAGCAATATTTACTCCCTTAACTGCAGAAACGCTTATATCAAAAAGCACCGGCATTGTTACATCTATCATATAAAAATCAACATCACTTTCAGCGTTAATAAAACCTTCTATTGGCTTTCCTGTATTTATCAGATTTGCCTGAGCATAAGTATCATTGGGCTCAATTTCAAATATCTTTTCTTTTTTACATGCACCTGCAAAAATAATACAGCAAAGTATCAAGTAAATCCATAATTGTTTTTTTATCATATACATTCAAATCCAATTAATGTTTTTATATAGTATAATTTTAGCTAAATTGTTATCACCATTACAATTTAAGTCAAGCATCATTTTTTCTTGACAGTTAATGTATACTCTACATATAACAATATATGTGTTAACATGTGAGCATTCACTAAATATTTTTTGTGCGATAGTTACTGTTGAATACTGTCACAATAAGTTAGATAGTCCTTAGCAAAATCATTGAACAAGACAAATTGCACTAACATGATATTGCAAACCTCATTGTATCGTAATAATACACTTACATTTTTTGTTGTTCACCTTCTTGAGTGATGATAGTATATGCGCAATAATCTAACAATAATAGATCGGAATTTACAATAAAAATTACAGATACATTCTACTATTAATTATTAAACTGAAGGAGATCACCATGACCACAAAATCAAAAATGTATGTAATAGGAATTGTGCTGGCAATTCTTTTGCTTTCCGGTGTATATGTATACTTCAAGTTCTTTTTTTCCTACGAACAGAAAAACATTCTACAGCGAAAAATTGAAACAATAACAGGGCAAAACCTCACCATCACTGTATTTGGTTATGATGGCAGGATAATTAAACGGTGGTACGGCGTTCAAAAGATCACCACACCAAAAGATGGTAGGAACTACTCTTTCTTTTACACTCGTGAAGGTAAATATGTTCAGATTCCATCTTCCGTGTGGTATATTGCTGAAGAGGAGTAATCGTGCTTGACCAGAGTATTCAGTACTTAAAAGGTATTGGCCCAAAACGCGCACAACTTCTGAAGCAGGAAATGGGCATTGAAACTATAGAAGATTTACTCTATTTTTTGCCCAGGAAATATATTGACCGCTCAAATACTAAATTAATCAAAGATTGTTTTGTTAATGACTATGTCACAGTTGCTGGAGTTATTAAAGAGGTAAAAATTTCAGGCCATCGACGTAAATTCCTTGAAGTTGTGATAGACGATGGCAGCGATACATTATCAGGTGTTTTTTTTGGCGGCATACAGTATTTTCTCAAGCTTTTTGAAGTTGGTGATATGGTACTCTTTTCAGGCAAGGTGGATTACTACAACACCAAGCAGATAGCCCATCCGGAGTATGATTTTATTGGCGATAGTTCTGATGCTCTGCACACTGGCAGGATAGTGCCAATATATCCTTCAACAGAGACACTCAAAACACATGGATTCAACTCACGAGTGTTTAGAAAGATCATCCATAATGCACTTGAAATTACAAAGCAGCATATACAGGAACCCTTTGACAGTGAAATGGTCTATAGGTTGAAACTGATGCCGCTATCACAGGCTATACAGCAGATTCATTTTCCTGCCACCATGGATGAAGCACATCAGGCACGTGTGCGGTTGGCATTTAACGAACTTTTTTTCCTTCAATATTACCTGCATCTTTCACGGCAATATATCAAAGAAACACAGAAACACTCAAAACCTGTTATTAATGAATCCCTGTATAACCATTTTATACACACCTTACCATTTGCGCTTACCGATGATCAGAAAAAAGCTGTGCAGGAAATCATTAACGATTTAAATGCCGATTTCCCCATGAATCGTTTGTTACAGGGTGACGTTGGTTCCGGGAAAACAGTTGTTGCAATGATTGCAAGCATGGCGGTGGTTAGCCGCGGACAGCAGGTTGCCTTTATGGCACCAACCGAGATACTGGCTCAACAGCATTATACTACATTTAAAAAATTTGTTCCGGAATCAATACACGTACAGCTTCTTACCGGTTCAACCCCTGCAGTACATCGGAAAGCGATACTTTCAGGATTAAAGGAAGGTTCTGTCAATATACTTATTGGCACTCATGCATTGATTCAGGAATCGGTGCAATTTGCCAATTTAGGTTTTATTATTATTGATGAGCAGCATCGCTTTGGAGTCAATCAACGTGCTAGCTTGCGCACAAAGGGTTATATGCCCGACCTTTTAGTTATGACAGCAACACCCATTCCCCGGTCACTATCGCTTACATTATATGGTGATTTGGATATTTCTATAATTAAGCAAAAGCCTGCAAACAGAATTCCTATTACTACATTGGCATTCCCTGTATCAAAGATAGATGCAGTGTATCGTTCACTGGAAAAATATATGGATGAAGGCAGGCAGGTATATTACGTGCTTCCGTTAATTGAGGATTCAGAAAAGCTGGATTTAAAATCCGCCACAGCAACCTATGAACAACTTGTAGAACGTTTCCCTACAAAAAAAATTGCACTGTTACATGGCAAACTACCCAATGATGAAAAAGAAAAAATTATGCAGGAATTTAATAACCACACCATTGATCTTCTGGTAAGCACAACCGTCATTGAAGTAGGAATTGATGTTGCCAATGCATCCATTATTGTTATAGAACATGCAGAAAGGTTTGGTCTTTCACAGCTTCATCAGTTACGTGGTCGTGTGGGAAGAGGTGAACATAAATCCTTTTGTGTGTTGATGTATCCTGATGATATATCTCAGGAAAGCATGCACCGCATACATATTTTAACATCAACCGATGATGGTTTTGTTATTGCCGAAGAGGATTTAAAAATGCGCGGAGCAGGTGAATTCATTGGTACCCGCCAGCATGGCCAGGGGATTGCCTTTGAATTTGCTGATCCCATTAATGATTTTGAACTTATCAAAATATCCCGTGAAGAAGCACAAAAGCAGGTTGAAAGATTAAAAGATATCCCGGCACTTTTTGAAAATATTAAACGAACACATGCAATGAACATACTGGAAGGATTAAGAAAAAAACATATACTGGCACTTCTTTCATAAAAAATTTATTTTCCACAACAGTTTTTATACTTTTTTCCGCTACCACACGGACATGGATCGTTTCGTCCAATTTCTGTACCAGTTTGTTGTTGAATAGCCTCAATTATATTCTTGTTATTCATTTTTTGTAAATTAAATATCTTTGCATGCTCCTTTAATGCGATCTGCGTATCCCACATTACTTTCACAAAACCTGTTAATTTTTTCAGGAAAGTGGTATCATTGGCAAAATCCTCTTCCGACCACTTCTCTTCCATGCCTACAACCAGGGCTTTCAGTAGATTAACATTGCCAATAAAAATTGAATAAATTTTATTGACTTTCTCGTTTTTCAGCATCTCATCTAACTGGCCTGTAGATAAATATTTTAAAAACGTCTCAGCACGCATAATGCTTGCTGTAACATACGCTACATAGGCTTCACGGGTTTTAATGTCAAAATCAGGCTGGTCAAGTTCATTGTTGTCAAAGCGCTGTAATCGTAACAGATAAAACCATAACGACTCAATCTGATCTGCAACTTCTTTATTTTCCAGTACTTGTTCAGTAAAAAAATCTTTTACTATCGACCGCAAGGTAAAATTGCCTGAAGATGCCTGTACTCCCAAAATAGCGGCCTTAAGATTATAGATATCTATTGGTATATTATTCTTATCCAGAATCTTTTTAAAATGTTCATCCCCTTTATACTGTTTAACCGTGAACATACCAGACCTTTATCTTACTTAAATATTGTCTTGTCTACATAGCGATTAAAAATTAATATTTGTTTCTGATTATACACCTGTAAGGCTTTTTGTTTTATAAATGATTTACGGTCCAACTTTTTCAATGTTTCTGGATTTAATGTCCCAAGATATGCATCAATTTTTGCAACAAATTCGTCAATCTCAGAAAAATATTTTTTTGAAACCTGCCTTCTTATCAAATCCAGAGCATTAACACTATCAAACGGCAAATCTCTATTATTGATATTATTTTCCCACCATTCTAAAACAATTGTCTTTAAAAATTCGTATGGGACTAACTTTTTGATTTTCTTACCATCCCTTGAACTGAAACAGTACCCCTGTCCTGTTATCTGCATATCAGCTAAAAGCAAACGGAATACGGTATGTGGCCCCAAATGATAATAAAACAGCCATCGATCATTGTCAGAAATTTCAAAATACTCAATACTTTCATCTAAGATGGATACAATCTTTTTACTGATGAACTCGATAAAATCTTCAACAATATCATATATTTCTTTATCGATAGTCAGCTTTAACAATGCCCTTCGCAATTCTGATCTAATCTGGTCATCTGTGAGTTTTGTTTTGGTATAATAGACCATATATTCAAGATCTTCCTTTTCTATATTCAATACATTCTCATCTATCGGTAAAATATATGGCTCGCGTGTATTCCATGGTTTTGTTCCTTTCACTGTAAATGGAACTTTGCTTTGTTGGGTAACATATTCAGAGTGCGCTGAACTTTTACTGTCATCATTTTGTTCATGTGTGCGATAAATAGCAGAATCCGCAGATTGCTCTAACACATGAAAATTAGTTACCCCTGATGTTTGTTGTATATCCTGTTTAAAAGAATCCAACTGATTATTATCTTTGTTAGAGATATTGAGTTCATTCAACAAACTTTGCACTGAATAAGATTTATATTCATTGAACTGCAATTTTGATCTGATGTCTACATCAGCCAGATTATAATGCTGGGAAAGCAATCCTAAATGGTGAGCTATTAATTCCAAAAAAGTATCTGTTGCTTTACACAAACTATAACCTTCAACAATAATATCATTCAGTACCAAAGAAAGTTGCCTGCCACCGTCAGCAAAATTAAACACTGCAGATTGTTTTTCAAGTTCATTCCAATCTTTTTTTATAAGGCTATTGAATGCACGCAATAGGATATATATATCTTTGAGTACTATAAAGTCCAATCTGCTATCATCAGGATAATCATCCGGGAAATAAAGAGGGAAATCTTTGGTTGCTTTTCGTCTTAAACTTGCTTCATTAATTTCATTTAAAAATTTGTCTGTAAGAATTTCAATATCTTCAACAATTTTAAATATTGAATATGAAGATTTTTTTATTACAGGAACTACCTGCTCGGGAACCTCAGTAATGTCCAATCGTGACCGTAAAAGCTTTGCCAATTCAATATGTCTGTGTATTCCATTTGAAATTCCACGTTTAAAAAACTTTGCTACTTCTGTTACATCTTTTTTGTCAGTGATTGGTTTTTTTTGTAGCGATGCTTCATCGAATGAACTATCAAGAGTGGGTTCTGCAAAATGTTTTACATGTCCTTTCTGAACTGTGTAATCTTTCTCGCTATCTATATCCTGCAATAACCTGTCGAGTTCATCATCTATCATACAAACCCTCTTTATGTTGGAATTACTTCTTTATCATCCAACAAAGGTTTTTGTGATGCTTTCTTTTTAATTTTTTCTGATTGTGGTTCTTCTTCAGGCTGCTCAGGAGTTTCACCATTATGAATAGGTGGCAATGGTTCACCCTTCATTAAAAGTTCAATTTCCTGGGCATTCAGTGTTTCACGCTCTATAAGGTTTGTTGCAATCAACTCAAATTTGTCACTGTGTTCTTGTAAAAGATTTATAGCTCTGTCCCTGCAGCTGGTGACGATATTATGAACTTCCTTATCAATAAGCTGTGCTGTTTCTTCACTGTAATCTCTATGCTGAGCTATCTCACGAGCTAAAAATATCTGTTCTGTCTTTTTGCCAAACGCAAGCGGCCCCAATGTTTCACTCATTCCCCACTCACACACCATACGGCGGGCAATATCAGTAGCACGCTCGATATCATTGCTTGAACCTGTAGTAACCTGGCCAAATTTCATCTTTTCAGCAACATGGCCGCCAAATAAAATTGTGATCTGATTGAGCCAGTATTCCCTGTTATGCAAATGGCGTTCTTCTTTGGGTAAATGCATAGTTAACCCTAAGGCCCTTCCACGTGGAATAACTGTTACCTTATGTACAGGATCAGCTCCGGTCAGTATACCCAGCAACGCATGCCCGGCCTCATGGTAGGCAATAACCTTTTTTTCTTCGGCAGAAATGAGCACCGATTTACGCTCAGGACCCATCAATACTTTATCCTTGGCATCTTCCATCTCAAGCATGCCCACACGCTTCTTATTCCGTCGTGCAGCCAGTAGCGCTGCTTCATTCACAAGATTTGCAAGGTCAGCTCCAGTAAAACCGGGTGTACCACGAGCAATAACCTTTAAATCCACATCTTTTGCCAATGGAATTTTACGAGTATGAACTGCTAATATTTTTTCCCTTCCTTTTATATCAGGTATATCAACCACAACCTGGCGGTCAAAACGGCCAGGCCTGAGCAACGCAGGGTCAAGCACATCAGGTCTGTTGGTTGCAGCAATAATAATAACACCTTCGTTTGTTTCAAATCCATCCATTTCAACAAGGAGCTGATTCAGCGTTTGTTCACGTTCATCATGCCCACCACCAAGTCCAGCACCACGAAGCCTGCCAACAGCATCTATCTCATCAATGAATATGATGCAGGGTGCATTACGTTTACCCTGTTCAAAAAGGTCTCTTACCCGCGAAGCACCAACACCAACAAACATCTCCACAAAATCAGAACCGCTGATGGAAAAAAATGGCACACCAGCCTCGCCTGCTACAGCGCGTGCAAGCAGCGTTTTACCTGTACCCGGAGGCCCTACCAGAAGCACCCCTTTGGGTATCTTGGCACCTATGGTAATGAATTTCTTAGGGTCTTTCAAAAATTCAATGATTTCCTGAAGTTCCACTTTGGCTTCATCCACACCTGCAACATCAGCAAATGTTACTTTATTTTTTGTTTCAGGCTGTAATTTGGCCCGCACCTTGCCAAAACTCATTGCCTTGTTGCCGGTAGACTGTATCTGGCGAATCATAAAAAACCAGATAAATCCAAAGAAAAGAAGCCACGGCAAAAAATTAAGCAGCCCCTTCCAGAAGAGGTTATCATCAGCTTCTTCGCCTTTAATTTCAACTTTATTGCTAATAAGTGTCTTTATTAAATCAGGATCCTGGTATGGTATAATTGTCTCAAAAAGATAGACTTTATCGCCCTTGGTAAATGTACCTTCTATCTTTTTGCCATTAACTATCGTAACCGATTTAACCTTGTTTTCATACACTTTCTTTATAAAATCACTATATTGCAGCTGCTCAACTTTTTGTGTATTTATATCATTCATTCTGAATATGGCGATAGCAAGTAGCGCTATAAGCAAAAGCAGAGCAACCTGTTTAGCAGCTTTATTCATATAATCTCCCGTGGTTATTTGTGATGATTAAAAGTTTTGCATACATCATACTATAGTCTTTACTTACAAGATACTACAATTACCGAAATACTCAAATAAATTTATTATTGCCTTCCTGACTTTTAGTGTGTAATCAGGATAAAAGCCGGTTGGCTTACATCGGTAGCTACTATATTACAGTATTATTACTCCAGTAATGGATAACAAGCATTTTTTGGCCAGCTTCAGGCAAAAAAGCGTATGAAACTATAGGGTTTGCTGCGCCTGCCACATCACACAATACCGCAGCTATCTGATCATCTACAACAATCAGTGGTACCAGCTTTTTTTGTTCCGGAGTAAGCTTATAATCAATGTACAGGCGTTTTAGCGTTCGCGTACCAGCTTTCCGTGCAATTGTATCGTGCGGTCGTTTATTTCGGATAACAATCTGGTCGCATCCAGTAAAGCGCAATACTATTGTATTACTGCCATAGGATTGCACATTCATTGTATCAGTAACAGCGCATTGAACGGTTATACCGGCCTGTGTTATGTCAACCGTTTCTCCAGGCTTAAGTGTATATTCATAGTTACTATCGCCCACACGTAAAGGATTAGAAGAAAAAATCAGAAACGATGTGCCATTATAGTAGCGCCTGTATATATAGATTCCTTTTGCTTCAAATAGGGTGATATTCTTTTTCTTTGAGTTTTGTGCACGATACAATGCATCCAGAATATCCGCATCAACATATTGTGCAAGATAGTTACTGATAATATATGCACAGTAAAATTTAAAGATGTATTCACTATGCAAAATTGCCTTTTCCTGCACCTGCACATAGCCAGGCTTTTGATTAATAAATCCAGGGTAAAGAGTATGCATCAGGACATTAATACTCTGTTGGGCATCGCGTGCCTGCTTTTGAAGATGTAACAGTGCATCATCATAATGCGGGAAACGTTTTTTTATAACAGGGATTACATTATGGCGTACATAATTTCTTAGATATGTGCAGTCATCATTGGTATGGTCATACCGAAATGATAATGCATTATCGTGAAGATATTGATACACTTCATCCTGTGACAGCACCAGCAATGGCCGTATGATTGATTCTCGCTTCAATGCTATTGCCTGTAAGCCTGACAATCCAGTGCCCTGAAACAGGCGCATCAGCAACGTTTCTGCCTGATCGTCTTTGGTATGTGCGGTTGCAATCTTAGTATAACCGTAGAGCTGTGCCAGTGTGTGTAACCGTGTATAGCGGTATTCACGCGCCTGTTGCTCAAAGCTTTTCCCCTGTACTTTTTGCCTGTGAAAATCAAATCGTTCTATGAAAGCGTCAATGCCATACCGTGAAGCCAGATTAATTATAAAGAGAAGATCTTGAAACGATTCCTCACCTCGCACCTTATGGTCAAGGTGATAGATAGCAATTGTACATCCAAGTTGCAATTGCAACGTATAAAGTATATGTAATAGCGCCATTGAATCCTTACCAGCAGAGACCGATACTAAAATTCTATCACCGGCAGTTATCAGGTTATTTTCTTTTATGAATCGATACACTTTTTGTAATGTGCTATCCATACGATAATGATTATATCTTGATGCCACGAGTTATTCCTTAAAATTATTCCCTCTTTCTGGATTTTTGGGAAATAAGATTATCCATCAAAAAAGTATTTCATATGTGCGTTAATTCCTTATGCATAAAAAACTATTCTGGCAATAATATCATTGCATAAAAAGACTGTTTCAATAAAAAAACCGCAGAATTTTGTGTTCAGGGATAAATAGTGATTGCATCATTAACTATAGTGTATCATTTTGTAAATCCTTTCAAAGCAATAATTATGCTATTGACCTTGCAGACAACGTAGTATACAATATTGTTCAAAATAATCCTTTTTTATTAGGAGATAGTTACTATGGATATCATCATTCAAAAACGAATAGAACAATGGCAAAAGCCTCCGTTTGATACTAACACTATAAATGAAATAAAACAGCTTGTTGAACAGAACAATGAAAAAGAACTCTACGAGCGTTTCTACACCATACTGGAGTTTGGCACAGGTGGACTGCGCGGCATTATTGGTGCAGGTACCAATCGAATGAACATTTATACTGTAGGTATGGCAACGCAAGGCCTGGCACACTACATTGTGCAGAAAGGCAATGCTCACAAAGGTGTGGTAATAGCTTATGACTCACGCAGGATGTCAGATGTGTTTTCAAAAGAAGCTGCTTCTATTTTAGCTGGCAATGGCATTAAAGTATATCTTTTTAACGATATAATGCCTACACCAATCTGTTCATTTGCAATACGTCAGTACAATGCAACAGCAGGTATTGTGATTACAGCCAGCCATAACCCGCCAGAGTATAACGGATATAAGGTGTACTGGGAAGATGGCGGTCAGGTTGTTCCACCGCAGGATAAAGAAATAATAAATGAAGTTGCAAAGATTCAGGATATCACTCAAATTAAAAAAATGAATTTTGATGAAGCCTTAGCTGCTGGCATTATATCTATTGTGGGAGATGAGATCATTGAAAGCTATTCACAAAAACTTTCACAGATACGGTTTAAATCCGATGAACTATCGCCCATACATATTGTATATACACCACTACATGGAACCGGTTATCGTATTGTACCACACATATTACAAAGATTTGGTTTTCCCAATGTTCACACAGTTGAAACGCAGGCAATCCCTGATGGCAACTTCCCCACTGTCAAATCACCCAATCCAGAAGAACCTGAAGCCCTTACAAAGGCAATTGAGCTTGCACAACACGTCAATGCGGATATAGTGCTTGCAACTGATCCTGATGCAGACCGTATGGGCGTAGCATTTAAAGATGACAGTGGACAGTATGTACTCATTAATGGAAATCAGATAGGCAGTATGCTTTTATACTATATACTTTTACGGTTGAAAGAACAAAGTAAGCTACCACAAAATGGCTTTATAGTAAAAACTATCGTTACCACCGACCTGCAGCAGGAAATTGCAGATCATTTTAATGTCACAATTGAAAATGTTCTCACAGGATTTAAATGGATTGCAAAAAAAATGAAGGATTATGAAGGTATTCGTACGTTTATCTTTGGTGGTGAAGAAAGCTACGGATATCTGCCCCTTGATTTTGTGCGTGATAAAGATGCAGTAAGTTCCTGCTACTTCTTTGCCGAGATGACCCACTGGCTTTACACACACAACAAAACACTGAAAGACTTTTTATATGAAATATACACGCAGTTTGGCTACTACAACGAAAAACTTGTGTCGCTCACATTAAAAGGTGTTGAAGGCATTCATAAGATACAATCCATCATGAAACATTTCCGGGCCAATCCACCAGAGCAACTGTCTGGCACAAAGGTTGCCACAATTCTTGACGTCAAGCAGGGAACAATTACTGACCTCATAAAAGGCACCACAACACCGGTGGATTTGCCTTCATCAGATGTGCTGCAATTTACCCTGGAAAACGGCTCCAGGGTTACCATGCGTCCTTCAGGAACCGAACCTAAAATTAAATTTTATTTTAGCTCACATAAAAAGGGCAAGGACATCAAACAGCTGGAAAAGGAAGTGGCTCAATATAACGAAGCACTTGCCAGCGAATTATTGCATACAATTGAATCAGTAATTAATAAATAAAAGACACAAATTGTTCATCAAGTTTATTTTGCAAATGATACAGTACACACCTTAGCCGCCAGGCATGGCAAAGGTGTGCTGCATCATTAATACAAAAATATTACGTAACAATGTGCTCATACAGCCTGTTATTTCAATAATTGGCCAAAAATCTTTTCCATTACTTCTTCTTCTTTCTTCTGCATTATCCTTTTTTTATATGCAGATTGTTCATGGTCATACCCTATAAGGTGTAGCAGGCCATGTACCAGTAAACGCATCAGTTCTTCCTTCAGTGTGACGCCATATTCACCGGCTTGTCGTTGTGCAGTATCAAGTGAAATAAAAATATCTCCCAGATGTTCTTTTATGGCACCCTGTGGCATTGGCGCTTCTCGGTAGGCAAATGATATGACATCAGTTGGGCCTTCCTTTTGGCGGTAGGTTTTATTTATATGAGCTATGGTTTCATCATCAGTCAAAATGACTGTTACAATAACATTATTAATTTCCAGATAGTTCAAAGTAAACGCTATAATCTTTTTGCAAAATATAGTAATGCCCCGGGGCACTGCGGTATGCTCGCTTTCAACATTAACCTTGATTGCCATTAAGTGATTTTTTCTCCAATCTATTTATAGCTTCTTTTGTGGGATATTCAATGCGTGAATGGAAAATTCCCTGCAACACCTGTACAAATGCATTCTGAATCTTGTTTAATTCATTCAAATTTATATCAGCTCTTTCCAGGTCACCTTCATTCAATCGGTTGTATATTATTCGTTTAACCAGCGTCTCTAATTTTTCCAGTGTTGGCTCTTGTATTGAACGTGATGCAGCTTCAATTGCATCAGCCAGCATGACTATTGCAGTTTCACGTGTATGTGGTTTTGGGCCAGGATACTGGAAATCAGTTTTCTGTATGCTGTTGCCGTTGACATTACCCTCTTCAAGTGCCTGATGGTAAAAAAATGTCATCACTGTCTGCCCGTGATGCTCACGGATAAAATCTATGACCATCTCGGGAAGATTATTTTTGACAGCCAGCTCAACGCCTTTTTGTACATGTGAGATAATTAATTTACAATATTCAAGAGCTGACATATCTTTAGCACGCGGATCCGTAACCTTGTTCTCAATATAAAAATTTGCGTCTTGAATTTTTCCTATGTCATGATAGTATCCGCCTACACGTGCCAGCAATGCATTGGCACCAACTTCCTTGCATGCGGATTCGGCAAGTGTAGCCACCATCAACGAGTGATTATATGTTCCCGGTGCTCTGATAAGCATCTCTTTAAATAAAGGTGCATTAAGATCCGATAGCTCCAGTAATTTAAACTTTGTTGTTACACCAAACAGGTTTTCATATATGGGGAACACGCCAAACACAATTATTGCATTTATAATACCCGATATAAACGCAAGGCCTATGTTATTTGCAATAATACCAAATTGCATCTCCTGCATCAACCCAACTGCAATTACTATCACCGAATTAATAAGCCCCAAGGTAACACCACCCCGTAAGAAATCAGAACGACGTTCAACATCTCCAACAACGAATACACCTGATAATGCAGAACTGAATGCCAGCAATAACGTTGTAAAATCACCTTTCATAATTACAGTAACAAAAAACACAATATACACACCAATCAACATGGCAATGTGCATGTTATACATAATTGCAAGCACCATGGTAACCAGCGGAATTGGCAAAAGAAGCGGGAAGAACAAACCTTCAAACGCCCTCCCCTGCCACCTGGCTATGAAAAAAGCAATAATAATGAAAGCAATTACAAGGGTAAAAACAATCAGTGGCATTTTGTTGTCAACCACCAGATTACTATAATAGGTGATAAGAAAATAGCCAAATATCACCAAAAATCCAAGCTGAATAAGAAGCAAACCAATAATGAAACTTGATCCAGAGAAATGTGCATTCTTATTTATAATATTTATCTTCTGTAACATATCTTCTGTTATCGTGTCGCCTTCACGAGCAATAGACTGGCCCTTCTTTATCACACGAGTAACAGGTTTCACAGACTGTACGGCCTCAGCTATCCTTCTTTTTGTTTCTTCTTCATTATAAAAAAGATTTGGCTGTAACAAACTCAGAATGACAGAGCTTACCGCATACAACACATCATTGGACGGTTTGTTAAGAACATCCCTGGCTATAACCGGCACCAGCGATTGTATCTTTTTCATATCATAGAGTGCATCAATACTAAGCTGTTTTTCTTTTAATTCTGCTGCATTACCCACTACCCTTACAATGACCTGGTTTGATTGTAATTTTAGCGGATTGGTATATGGCTTTTCCATAATACCATTGTTATACACCTGAAGCAAAATCTTATTCAGGTCCCTGTGCAAAAGCTGTTCATCATATTGCAATAATCCCATTAATACTTTATCTGAATACTGCAGATAGTCAGGTAGCATAGTCCTTAGCAATAACACCTGCTTTACGGAGTTAGAGTCAGGCATTTGCTGTTTAACTTTAATAACTGCCTCACACAGCATATTGCTAATTTTAAGCTTATCTTCAACAATGGATTCATTGAGATCAAACACGGCAGGCATTGCTTCAGCAATACGGTTTTTTTCAATCTCAGTTTCTATTGACACAGGATATTCTATAGTCATAGGCGCACGAATATCCTCGCGTGCTATATCCCCGGCCTGATAATTATATGTAGCACCTATTCTATTTAGTGTGAGAAGCGCAGTAGCGGCAATAATAACTATTAGGGTATAAATAAAAGAAGCTTTCAGGCTTTTCTTCTTTAACGCAAACTGTATGCCCCTTTTAAATACCAAAAATGAATTTAACATATACGTAACCGGATTGTATTATTCAGCATGTTTTTCATACGCTGCAATAATTTTTTCAACTATCGGATGCCTGCAGATGTCCTCTTTTGAAAATTCAACAAAGGTAATTTCATCTATTCCATGAAGAATTTTTTGTGCAGCAAGCAATCCAGATTGCCGTGGTTTTTCAAGATCAATCTGTGTAATATCACCAGAGATTACCATTTTTGAACTGTTGCCCAACCGTGTTAAAAACATCTTCATCTGTGATGAAGTGGTATTCTGAGCTTCATCAAGTATAATGAAGGCCTTATTGAGTGTACGCCCGCGCATATAGGCAAGCGGTGCGATCTCAATTATTCCTTTTTCCATATACTTGGAAATTCTTTCATAGGGAAGAATATCAAAAAGGGCATCATACAACGGCCTTAAATACGGATTAATCTTCTGAATAAAGTCACCAGGCAGGTACCCTAAGCTTTCACCCGCTTCAACCGCAGGCCGTGTTAAAATGATGCGTTCAACCCTTCCTGTTAATAAAAACTTTACGCCTACAGCTACTGCCAGATATGTCTTGCCTGTCCCGGCAGGCCCAATAGAGATAGTGATGGGGCTTTTGTGGATTGCCGACATATAATTTGCCTGGTTGATTGTCTTGGGCACAATGGTTTTTCCTGTCTCAGCAATAACAATCTTCAGCCGGTTGATTTCATCAGCATCAACCTTTATACCCTGGTTAATAGAAA
Source organism: uncultured bacterium (assembly GCA_937920495.1). Lineage (GTDB taxonomy): Bacteria > Spirochaetota > UBA4802 > UBA4802 > UB4802 > UBA4802. The sequence continues at coordinate 54,719 of CALEUQ010000027.1, forward strand.
GTGCCAGGTATCGTATATCAAAATCATCAAACTCATAGAGCGAATCACGCATATACAAATAATCACCCATTAGGTGTAATAGCTGAAGGGCTTTGGCTGCATTATCACCCGATGCTTCCACAATGAGTGTATTGCCACGGGGAATTATCTTAACATCAAGAAGCTTTTCAATTGCCTTGATATTCTTGTCTTTATACCCGCATATGCGTTTATAAATGGATATATCATCAATTTCAAATTTTGTGTCTACCATTATAATTCAACCACCTTGATAGATAGCTCTTTTAACTGCTGTGCACTCACTGGCGAAGGTGCTTCACTCATAAGGCACTGCCCTTTCTGCGTTTTGGGGAATGCAATCACATCCCGTATGGAATTTCGTTTTAAAAGCAACATGAGTATCCTATCAAGCCCCAATGCTATACCACCGTGCGGTGGTGCACCATATTTAAGTGCATCCAGCAAAAATGAAAACTTTACTTTTGCCTCTTCTTCAGAAATACCAAGAATGGAAAACATCTTTTTTTGCAATGCCATGCGGTTAATCCTGATAGAACCACCACCAATCTCAACACCATTAAGCACAACATCGTATGCCTGCGCCTTGATTGTATCGGTTGTGTGGGGAGTAACAGTGTCAAGCAGTGGCTCGCATTCAGGTTTTGGTGCTGTGAATGGATGATGCATTGCATAGTATCTGCCTTCTTCAGCATCATACTCAAGCAGCGGAAAGTCAACCACCCACAGGAAATGTAATTTATCCTGGTCAATAAGGTTTAATTGCTGGGCTATCTTGATGCGTAGATTACCCAGTGCATCGTTTACAATCTTTGGCTTGTCACAGGAAAAGATGATAAGAGCATTGGAATGTAGTTTCAATTGTTGTATAAGCTTTTCCTTTTCACTATCGCTTAAAAATTTTGCTATACCCGTTTCAAACGTTGTACCGGTGTACCGCACACTTGGCAACCCTTGCGCCTTGAACGCACGCACATAATTAATGTATTCATCAATCATTGCTCGGGATATTTTGCCTTCATCATTGATAACAATGGCCTTAATTATGCCACCGTTTTCCAATGCCGCTTTGAATACATTAAATGATGAATGAGTAAAAATATTGGATACATCAGCAAGCTCCAGTCCAAAACGCGTATCAGGAGCATCTTTGCCATAGCGCTGCATGACCTCATCATACGTGAATACCGGGAACGGAGTTTCAATTTCTTTACCCAGTACCTGCCACACGATCTCTTTCAAAAGACCTTCAATAAGGCTCATTACAATCTGTGGAGTAACAAATGACATTTCCAGGTCAATCTGAGTAAATTCGGGCTGACGGTCATTGCGCAGATCCTCATCACGGAAACATTTGGCAATCTGAAAATAGCGGTCAAACCCTGATATCATCAAAATCTGTTTAAACAGCTGTGGTGATTGCGGCAGTGCATAAAACATACCTTTGTTAATACGGCTTGGCACAAGAAAATCGCGCGCACCTTCAGGCGTGGATTTATTCAGTATTGGTGTTTCTACCTCAATGAACCTGTTGTCGGTAAGATATCGCCTTGTTGCCTGCATGACCTTATGGCGCACCAGGATAGCTTCCTGCATCTCAGCCCTGCGAAGATCCAGATAACGGTACTTCAGACGCACTTCTTCATTTAGATTAGTGTATGAGTCAACAGGAAATGGTGGTACTTCAGACTCTGATAAAAGTGTAATATCCTGCCCCACAACCTCTATCATCCCGGTTTTAAGATTGGGATTGATGGTATCTTCAGAACGCCTGGCCACCTGGCCTGTTACAAAAATACAGTATTCGTTTTTCACTTTGTCTGCTTTTTCATACGCACTGCTATTTTTAGACGCATCAAATACAACCTGTATAATTCCGGTCACGTCCCTCATCTCAATAAATATTATGCCACCCAAATCGCGTTTAGTATCAACCCAACCTGCTAAACGCACCAATGTGCCAACATCATTCAATGTCAATTCACCACAGTAGTTTCTTTGTTCAAACATTCCCCTAACCCAATAGAAATTAATATAGCAACTTACCAGAATCAATATAAAAATCAAAAAAATATGCAAATTTGCTACCGTGCATTACTTGTTTTTACGGCAGCAATGTGTATGAGCCAATAAATTGATTTCGATAGTATTACTTAGGCAGGCTTATTTTTGTCAAGTAATTATGCGCTGTGCCTTATTTCATGTGTTTAAAGTTATCTACAATAGCATCACACTGTGCTTTTGACTTCCCTTCAGCAATAATTCTGAATATAGGCTCTGTATTGGAAGGCCTGAGATGCACCCAGCCGCCCTTAAACGCAGCATGATTCACAAAATCTATACGTATGCCATCAAGAGTATTAATGACTTCACCAGCATACTGCTCTTTAATTTTTTGTGCGATAGTAACTGTGTCAAATCCATCGTCACTATGCAACGTATCTTTGTGCATATAATACACTGGCAGGCTTGACACAATCCGTGAAAGTGGCTCATTGCGATGTGCCATAAGCTCCAGGCAATACCCGATACCAACCAAGCTATCCCTGCCATAGTGCACCTCCGGAGAAATAACACCACCATTACCTTCGCCTCCTATCACTGCCCTGTATTTTTTCATTGCTTCAACCACATGTATCTCGCCAACCTTTGAACGGTACACCGGCACACCAAAATGTGACGCAACATCCTCAATGGCCTTTGTTGTTGACATATTCACCACAACAGGACCTTTTTTCTTTGCAAGGCATCGCAGAGCAGCCAGAGTCACGGTGAGCTCCTCACCAATTGGGTGCCCTTTTTCATTTACTATCGCCAGTCTATCTGCATCCGGATCCTGTGCAAAGCCAATATCAGCCTTGTGTGTTTTCACTGCCTGCGAGAGTTTTTTTAAATTTTTTGCAACAGGTTCTGCACCGCGCGGGAATGTACCGGTGCTCATATCGCAATGAATGGGAATTACCCTGCAACCTAATTTCTTCAACAGTTGCTGAGTAATGACCGAACCGGCACCATTCACCGAGTCAAGCACCACTGTGAATTTCTTTTTTTTAATAGCGGCAACATCAACAACAGCAAGTACTTTTTCAATATGGATATCTGCCGCAGAGTTATTGTACATAATAGGCTTTATGGCATTCCACATAGCACCAAAAGGTGCAATGGTATCAACAAGTGATAGAAATGCATTCATTTCTTCCGGACCAAAGAAGCTGCCTGTTTTATTGATAAGTTTAAATGCATTCCACTGTATGGGATTATGCGATGCAGAGATAACCACACCAGCCTTTGCCCTTGTATGCTCCACCATAACCTGCACGGTAGGCGTTGGCACCACACCAATATCAATCACCTGACATCCGCATAATGACAGCACACTCTGAAAACACTGTGAAATTTGATGCCCGGTAATACGTGAATCCCTGCCAACAATAACCTTGCCTCCACCAATGTGTCTGGCAAAAGCCATACCCACCCTGGTAATCAAATCAGGTGTAAATGATTCTCCCACCACGCCCCTGATACCTGATATGCTTTTCATTAAACTCATGCCACACCTCTTGATCACATGCTATGTACAAACATACTACCATGAAAATGTTGTTGTAAATGTATTTAGCCTCGTCTGCTTCTTCGTGTTTTTTTGCGTTTTACGCCACCCGTTATCTCCTTTTTATCGCCAGCCTGACTGCTGATAGAAGGTCGCGGTGCTATAGCAACAGGAATGCCACCAGCGCCAAATTGTGCAACCTCAGGTTTTATCTCCTGCCCAAGCGGTATGGGAAGCTCCTGTGGCTTAATTTCAATCTCCTCAACTTTCTTTAACCTCACTTTCAAAAGCATCTCAATGATATCAAGTTTAAGGTTATCAAGCATCTCGTTAAAAAGCTCAAACCCGCGCAGTTTATATTCAACAAGCGGATTTCGTTCGCTGTAACCGGCTGTCCATATACCATCACGCAGATCATCCATTACCAGCAGGTGATCACGCCACTTGGTATCTATCACCTGAAGTGATACAAGCCGTTCAAGCGTACGCATGTGGTCGCTACCCACTTCTTCCTCCTTGGCTTTATATAACTTCAGCAATTGTTCCTTAACAGTTGCAACAAGCGCATCATGTGAAAGATCCTCCACATTTACTCCCAAGGACTCCAGGTCAAATCCAAACTTTGAACGCAAGAAACCATTGAGTCCATCAATATCCCAATCGTCTGCATGCCGTTTTTCTTCAGTAAAATAAGGAATCCAGCTTTCCACAACATCATCAATATACTCACGTATCTTTGGCCAGACATCCTCACCGTCCAGGATAGCATTGCGTTCTTTATAGATATATTCGCGCTGACTGTTCATGACATCGTCATACTCCAGAAGGTGCTTGCGGATTTCAAAGTTTCTGCCTTCCACTCTTTTCTGAGCATTTTCAATGGCGCGCGATACCATCCTGCTTTCAATCTCCTGCCCTTCTTCCATACCTAAACGCTGCATCACGTTAGAAATTCTGTCCGAGCCAAAAATGCGCATGAGGTCATCTTCAAGCGAAAGATAAAAACGTGATGACCCGGGATCGCCCTGCCTTCCTGACCGTCCTCTCAACTGATTATCAATTCGTCGTGCTTCATGCCGTTCAGTACCCAGAATGTGCAAGCCACCTGCTTCTACCACCTTATTGTGATTATCAAGCCATTCTTTAGCTTTCCGCACAATATCAAGCGCCTTATGCTGATCCTGTCCTGTCATAGTATGAGCAAGGCTTGCTGCCTCCTCAAAGTTGCTTTTCAGAATTGCTTCTCTGAAACGTTCCCATAGTTTTGCATCGTGTATGGGTTTCCAGCTCTCCAGCTCGTCAATATAGGTTTTCCTTCCACCTAACACTATATCAGTACCACGGCCTGCCATATTTGTGGCGATAGTTACTGTGCCAGGGCGCCCTGCCTCGGCAATTATCTGAGCTTCTTTTTCATGATACTTTGCATTTAACACATTGTGCGGAATACCAACTCTTTTGAGCATATCCGACAATTTTTCTGATTTTTCAATAGAGATGGTACCCACAAGCACTGGTCGTCCTGCCTCTCGCATCTGTTGTATTTCTTGTACTATTGCATTGAACTTTTCTTTTTCTGTACGATAGATTTTGTCAGGATAATCGGTTCTTCGTACCGGTTCATTTGTAGGAATGACAACAACATCCAGATTATATATCTTTTTAAATTCTATCGCTTCAGTATCAGCGGTACCGGTCATACCGGCTAATTTTTTATACATCCTGAAATAGTTCTGGAATGTAATCTGAGCAAATGTCTGGCTTTCACGCGCTATCGGAACATTTTCCTTTGCTTCAAGAGCCTGATGCAACCCATCAGAGTATCTTCGGCCAGGCATAAGCCTTCCGGTAAACTCATCCACAATAATGACCTGTCCGTCCTTCACAATGTAATCGATGTCACGTTTAAATAATGTATGAGCCTTCAATGCCTGGTTAACATGATGCACTAATTCTATATTGCGACTATCGTACAGGTTATCTATCTTTAAAAGTCTTTCAACGTGTTTTACACCTTCTTCGGTCAAAAGGGCATTGCGGTCTTTTTCGTTAACTTCATAATCAACGCCTTCCTTAAGGCTTGGAATAATTTTATTAATTAGATAATATTTTTTGGTAGATTCATCGGTGGAACCCGAAATGATAAGCGGTGTACGCGCTTCATCAATAAGTATTGAGTCAACCTCATCTACTATTGCATAGTAGAGCTCACGTTGTACCCTTAGAGATTTATGTTCCACCATATTATCTCTTAGGTAATCAAACCCAAACTCATTGTTGGTTCCGTATGTCACATCACACCGATACGCCTTCTGGCGTGCATAATAATCCATATTATGCTGAATCACACCAACTGTAAGACCTAAATATTTGTAGATTGGCCCCATCCACTCAGAGTCACGGCGTGCAAGGTAATCATTCACAGTCACAACGTGCACACCCTTCCCCGCCAATGCGTTAAGATACACGGGCATTGTTGCAACAAGTGTTTTGCCTTCACCTGTCTTCATTTCCGCAATCTTACCCTGATGCAACACAATTGCACCCATAAGCTGCACATCAAAATGCCGCATACCAATAGTACGCCACGCAGCTTCGCGAACCATGGCAAATGCATAAGGCAACAGCTCGTCAATGGGCTGGCCCTGCTCTATGCGCCCTCTAAATTCAGCAGTTTTTGCCAGCATCTGGTCCTGAGTCAGCTGTTTTACCTCATCTTCCAGTGCGTTTATCTGTGCCACAATGGGCTGCAACTTTTTAATATCACGTTCGTGCTTTGTGCCAAAGAATAAACTCAAGATTTTATCTATCATAACTGTTTCCTGTTTATGAATTTATAGTATTTGTATAATTTCAAATGTAAAACTTCACTACATATGCTCTTACGATAATTGTAAAGCTACTTCTATGCTATTTTTGAAATAAAATGTTTAAATTTGGATTACTATTATTGTAATAACTCATTATACAAGTATTTTTTATAATAAACAAAATATATTTAATATACAAAATCAATCTATAGTTAAGGAACATTCGTATATATTATGTTACAGAAATGGGCACATATAATAATAGTTTCTTTTCTATAGCTTTTTTATTTAAATAAATCAGATGGGGATTTTCTGACTTTTTTTGTCTTATCAAAACCATCAAAACACAATCAAATCATCCCTGTTAATTACTTCTAAATAATATTGTGACCCAAATATTTTCTTTATTTCCTGTGTTTTTTTGCCTTTAATTTTTTCAAGCTCTTCACTGGTATAATTGACAATACCTTTTGCAACCAGATTTCCTTTTTTATCAGTAACTTCCACTGCATCACCCAGGTCAAAATTTCCTTCTATATGTGTTATACCTATAGCCAGTAACGATTTTTTATTTTCTTTGAGCGCTTTCACGGCTCCATCATCAATAATGAGCTTACCTTTAGGTTTTACATTGAATGCTATCCACCGCTTTTTGCTTTTTAATTTTGATTGCATTTTTCCCAAAAAGAGTGTACCTATCTTTTCACCCTGCATTATTCTCTTTAGTATATGCTCTGTCCTCCCATTTGCAATTATCATCATCTCACCCGATTTTATCACTATCTCGCCGGCTTTTATCTTTGTATACATACCGCCAGTACCATGTTCACTGCCTGCACCTCTGCATCGCTTCCATACATCATCATTTATCTCATGAATTTCTGATACTGGTTCTGCGTCATTCTCATTCCAGTAAAAACCATCAACGTCGGATAACAATACAAGAAGATTTGCCTGTACAATATTAGACACATGAGCCGACAGTGTATCATTATCGCCAAACTTAATCTCTTTTATCACAACCGAGTCATTTTCATTAACTATCGGCACCACACCCATTTCAAGAAGTGCATTCAACGTATGGCGTGCGTTTAAAAACCTGCGGCGGTGCTTGACATCATCTTCGGTAAGCAATATCTGGCCAACCTCATAGCCATATTTATTGAAGCAGTCTCGGTATACATCCATAAGTATTGATTGCCCTATAGCAGCTAACGCCTGCTTTTCAGGGATGGTGCATAAGTTGCGTTTTTTCTTCATTACCGCTGAACCAGCACTTATAGCACCTGAACTTACAATGACAATACGGTATTTTTTCTTTAACAGGAATACAACATCATCAACAAGTCTGGTAACCTGCTTTTTGGATATGCCAGCTTCATCAGCGATAAGTGAAGAGCCAATTTTAACAACTATCGTTTTTACATGTTTTAAATATGCAGAACGTGGCATGTAATTATTCCATTAAGCTAAAAAGTTTTTCTACTAAAACATCGGTATTATATCCTGTCAATGATGATATAGGTAATACCGTATATTTTTCTTTTTCAAGAAGCTCAATGCGCTTGTTTAAAGCCGCTGCATCTGCCATATCACTTTTTGTCATAAGTATCATTGATGTCCTTTGCGGCAACTCTTTATTATAGGTTGACAACTCTTCTTTTAACAGCAAAAGCGTATACAGTGGGTCTGCATCAATAGCCTCAATGCAGAATAAAATAATTTGTACACGCTCAATATGCTGCAAAAACGACAGCCCCAGACCTAGCCCCTTATGTGCTCCTTCAATAATTCCCGGGATATCTGCTATTTTAATTATTCGTTCCCCCCGTTCAATGACGCCCAAATTTGGTACAAGTGTAGTAAAAGGATAATCGGCAATCTTTGGCTGCGCATTGGTGATAGCTTTCAGTAAGGTTGATTTGCCCACATTAGGAAGTCCAACTAATCCCACATCAGCTATCAATTTAAGATTAAGTAGCACCACACGCTCCTGGCCAGGCATACCCGGCTGCGCAAACCGTGGTGCCTGATGAGTTGCTGTTTTAAAAAATGCATTCCCTTTGCCACCCATGCCGCCTTTAGCCACACACACCATATCACCTTCATTCACAAGGTCGGCTAAAATTTCACCGGTTTCTGCATCCAGTACCTGTGTTCCTGCCGGAACTTTGATAATCAGGTCCTGCCCATCCTGTCCATGGCGGTTCTGGCCCATTCCAAAACCACCATTCTGGGCTTTGTATACTCTATCCTTAAAAAGATGCCCTAAATTATAATATCCCTGCCAGGCCTGTATGATGACATCACCACCTTTACCTCCATCCCCTCCGTCAGGGCCTCCCTTTGGTATATACTTCTCTCTCCTGAATGAAACAGCACCAGCGCCACCTTTTCCTGCACGCACTTTTATTACTATGTTATCTTTAAATTTTGCCACTGTAGTACCTGTTTAGTATAATGCTTTTATTATCAGGATAGCTCATTATATTTGTCGTACATGAAAATAGAGTATTATATTGCCATTACTCATTCCAAATGCATAAGATTTCTCGTCGCTTCGTTCCTCGAAATGACAAAAAAAGCTTCACCACTCGAAATGGCGAGAAGGATGTTTCGCTTCTCGAAATGACATTTCTTGTTTTGTCATTTCTTATGCTAAAACCCACCTTCTCCCTTCTCCTTGCAAAGGAGAGGGGTCGGGGTGAAGTGAATATAACATTCCAAATAAAAAAAGCTTATATTGTTACAATACAATACAAGCTTTTATAATTATAGCTGTAGATATTTGAGTATATTTTACATTACGCCTGAACAGGATATACTGATACCTTTTTTCTTTCCTTATCAAGCCGCTCAAATTTGACTATTCCGTCAGTAACTGCAAAGAGAGTATCATCACTCCCGCGTTTAACATTAATTCCGGGATGCAATTTGGTTCCTCTCTGGCGTACTATTATCGAGCCACTTTTTATAAACTGGCCGCCAAATACCTTTACTCCCAGGCGTTGTGACCTGGAATCTCTACCGTTTCGTGATGAACCGCCACCTTTTTTATGTGCCATATATTCACCTCATTATCTCAGTTATTGTCGTTATATTAATTTACTCATTTATAGTCACATGTACAAACTCAGGATATTGTTTACTGATCTCATGTAATCCAATGATAAAAACGCTTACTATACTTTCGCAACGAATCTTCTTTTCATCATCAAGACTAACAAAATTTACCGAAAATTCCAGCAATCCCCCCTGTTGATTAATATTATGAGCTATCTCATAATATTCCAGAGCCATAGCAACCGATTGCGATAATGTCGAAACAGCTGCACATACTATATCGTTACCTTTTGATGCCTGCCCTGAATGCCCCGATACACTTACAGAACATACCGTTCCGGATACAGCAATATGGTTGTTTTTAACGCGTATTCCCTGTAATGCGATAGTAATCACTATTTAACTGACATATCTACAATAGTAATGCTTGTATACGGTTGCTTGTGTCCTATTGTTCTGGTGTAATTTTTTCGTTTCTTAAATTTTATACCACGCACTTTCTTGCCACGAACAACACCACCAACTTTAGCTTGTATCTGAACATTTGATAAATATGGCTGACCAACTAAAACCCTGTCGCCATCAACGAGCATCATTACTTTATCGATAGCAACTGTTTCATCATCTTTTGCTTCAAGAAGGTCAACAGCTATGGTTTTATTCTTTTCCACTTTATATTGCTTCCCGGCTATTTCAACTATTGCGTACATACACTTCTCCCGCATTTTTTCAAATTGCACTACATAATAACAATGGGAGACAATGCTCCCTGTATTGGGCCCACAGGGATTCGAACCCCGGACCTACTGATTATGAGTCAGCCGCTCTAACCTGCTGAGCTATGGGCCCCTGTGAAATGACAAAATAATAATAACAGCATTATTATGTCAATAAAATTAAAAACTATAACAATATATTTTTAAAATTTATGAAGAAAATGCACGACTTATTCCTTACACGACTTATTCCTTAAATAAAATTTGTGAACATAATAAACATATTAGTGTACACCTTTTTATTAACGAAATATTTTTAATAAATTATTAGTGAACAAAATGTAAAAGTTAGTTATAGAACGATAAAACGATAATAAGAAAGAACTATATACTCCCTATTATATTCAACTCTGTTGAATATAATATAATATAACCAATCAATTTTTTCTAAAAATTTGTTGTATCAGGCTTTATGCCACTAACAAAATACGGTAGTTGTAAAGAAGCTTATCCATGTTAATTCTTTGCAATATAGGGACTGGAAGATTTTAGAGCTCCAAAGTAAAACTGTTTTTCATTAATTTCAATGGCATCATTATATGCTTCAACAATGCCAACCACATGAATGAGTGCACCAACAACAAATAATAACCCCGATAGTATGAGCCGTGATTTTCTCTGAGTGGAAGAATCTGTTTTAATCAAAGCTACATATAGATAATATGCAGAAACAGAATATGCAGTAGCGGTTAACAGGCAAAAGCCCGCTGCCTTAAGATCATTGCGCAAATATACGTGCCCTCCACCAGGAACTATCAATGACAACAAGCATGCAAGCCTTGGGTCCTTCTGCATGGTGGGTGATTCTTCACGGCGTTCCTGTGCTTTTTTGGAAAATTCATCCTGAAAAGGTACATCCTTATATTTTTTTCCGGCATCGGATTCTATTGTTTGTGCCATCAGTGGATAACCAATAAAATTTATGGTAAGCGTCATAACTACTATTGCTGCAATAAACTTAACAAAAGTACAACATACTATAATTCCTTTCCCATTGGTATGTACCATAACCTATAACCCTTTTTTATTATTTATTGTTATACAATTACATATGCATGCACATAATACCCAACAATACTTTATTATATGTGCATATAATAAAAAAAGTCAACTATTATTCTTGTTATTTATTATTTATCCGAAAGCAACACTGTTGTTCTATTGCGGCCCTGCTCTTTAGAAATATATAATGCTTTATCAGCACGTTCTATAATATTCTTTGTTGATATATCGATAGCAGGATTGAATTGCGTTATACCCAGCGAAACTGTCACAGAAAGCTTTTTTCTTTTATACATAACATAGGAATTTTGAACTGATAGCCTGATACGTTCAGCCACTTTAAATGCTTCGTTAATATCAGTATGTGGCAATATTACAGCAAATTCCTCACCACCATATCGTGCTGCAATATCGCTTTGCCGCACAGAATTGGAAAGAACAGATGCAACATTTTTCAATACCATATCACCACAGCTATGTCCATACGTATCATTGAAATTTTTAAAATGATCAATATCCATCATTATTAATGACAGAGGAAGGGTACTTCTTAACGATTTTTCGCGTTCTTCCATTAATGCTGTCTGAAAATAATGGTGAATTTTAAGCTTTGTCATCATATCGGTTGTTGCAAGCTCATATAGATACGCATTCTGAATAGCAATACCAGCTAAAGAAGCTATATTCAACATATACTCTTTATCAGATTCACTAAAATTCTTTTGATTTATCCTGTCAGCAAGCACAATTATTCCATTCAGGGTGCCCTTGCCCTTTAACGGGACAATTAATGATGGGTTTAATCTGATAAAAGTATCCAGAGAAGGCTCATCAGGCAATAATTCTTTTAATTCTTCCAGGGTATAGCACCGGAAATTGGCATCAAGAAATTGAATTAATTTTGAATTTGTAGGAATTACATATTCAATTTTATGGTCTATTTCAAAGCCTTTATAGTTTCTATGTAATACAAATTCCTGCCGGTCGATGCTTCTGTGTGTAAAAATACCAGCCTTTAAAAGCTGCATCTGCCCCATACAGGTTAAAAGAATTGAATCAATAAGAACGTTATAATCTAATGTTGAATTTAATCCCTTGCTTATTTCTATAAGCTGCTTTAGATCATAGATCTTCCGCTCATATTGCTCTATTTCAATTGGTAATTTTATATCTTCATGATATAATGAGAGGTCATCGTTCATGTATTTCACCATTTAACCACACAATTTAATAGCATTGTGCAAATCTATCCTTCCATCATATATCGCTTTACCAACAATACAACCTTTTAATCCCAAAATTTCATATTTTTTTAACTTTTCCAGATCTTCTATAGCCGAAACACCACCCGACGCAATGAGAGCTATACCAGAGATCTCAGATAAAATTTTCTCTATGGACTTGAAATTTGGCCCCTGCAGCATCCCATCAGTAGCTATATCTGTATAAATGATCTCAGAGATGCCAATACTTTGAAGCTCCTTTATACATGTAATAGCATTCATGTCAATTATTTTTTTCCAGCCATGTGTTGCAATTTTTAAATCTTTGGCATCCACACCTGCAATAATATATTCTTTAAAGCGTTCAGCTATTTCCCTGAACGTATCTTCTATTAGAATGGTCCCAATAATAATGCGTTCTATTCCTTCATCCAGATACATCTTTATTGCAGTTTCGGTTCGTATTCCTCCACCTATCTCAATGGGGATTGAAACTGCTCTGGCTATTTTCTTTACTATATGCATATTGACGGGTTGTCCTTCAAATGCTCCATCAAGATCAACAACATGTATCAGTTGTGCCCCAGCTGCTTCAAACTGCTTTGCTATACTCTCAGGATCATACGAATAGACTGTTTCCTGCAAAGGGTCTCCCTGCACCAGGCGAACACATCGGCCTTCTTTTAAATCAATGGCAGGTATTACGAGCATGCTAACCTCACAAAATTTTCAATCATTCGCAGGCCATAGGTATGGCTTTTTTCAGGATGAAATTGTGTTGCTATACAATTCCCTTTACCAACAATACTTGCAAATTCCACTGAATACTGCGTTTGCCCTATTATCCATGAACTATCACGTACTACTGGATAATATGTGTGAATAAAGTAAAAGTAACTGTGTGACGGTATTCCATCAAGTACCGGATGATGTTGTTTAAAAACAACCTGATTCCATCCCATATGTGGCACTTTTAAATCAGTGGTAAATCGTACCACATTACCAGGTATTATGTCAAGCCCCTTATGGTAACCAAACTCCTGACTGCTGGTAAACAATAGCTGATACCCCAGGCATATTCCAAAAAAATAACCACCACCCTTTATAAAATCAACAAGCGGCTGTACCCAACCCAACCTGGTTAAATTCTCCATTGCATGCCCAAATGCACCATCCCCGGGCATTATCAGCGCCTTTGATGTAGCAATGCTGGCGGGGTCAGAGCTTATACAAACATCGCTGGTATATTTTTCTACTGCCTTCACTACCGAACGCAGGTTGCCCATACCATAATCGATCACTGTAATCATAGAACACCTTTTGTGGAAGGGATGATGGAGCTATTGCCAATTGCATACGCCCTGTAAAGTGCCAACCCTGCAGCCTTGAATATTGACTCGTGAATATGGTGTCTGTTGTCGCCATATAATTGCTGAATATGCAAGGTTATCTGCGCATTAAGAGCAAAGGCTTTGAAAAATTCTAATGTTAACTCTTCACTGTATGTGTGTATCAGCCCGGTTAACTTTTCACCTTTGTATACAAAATACCCTCTTCCGGATATATCAACAATTACACTACTGCAGGCTTCATCCATAGGTACTATCGCCTGCCCAAACCGCATAATTCCCTGTTTATCGCCCAGAGCCTTCTGGAAAGCTTTGCCCAAGCATATACCGGTATCTTCTATTGTGTGATGCGCATCAACATCTAAATCACCCTTTGCATATAGCTCAATGCTCATTCTTCCAAACGCTGCAAAAAGTGTCAGCATATGGTTAAAAAAACCTATTCCTGTATCTATATTGCCTGATTGTGTAGTATCCAACAATAACTTCAATGCAATGTCGGTTTCTTTTGTTTTGCGCTCAATATGTGCAGACCGTTCCATTGGTATATTCTCCTGTATTTAAAACTCATATCCAAGGCTGAACACAATCTCTTTATGACCAAACCCTGAATAATAATACGGCCAGGCATAGTCAAGCTTTAAAATAACTATGGGATATAATGTAAGGCGGAATCCAAAACCCATATCCATTTTAAAATCCTGAAACTGGCCTGTCTGGCTATTCATGAAAGCATATCTATTATCCCACGCCGAACCAGCATCAACAAACAAAACACCACCAATATTTCCAATTTTAAAAAACAGTGGCCATCCCATTTGTATTGACTCAATAAATGTAAACCTGAATTCAGCATTGAAAAGAAACACATTGGTACCACCATATTCTATAAACGGATGTCCGCGCAGTGTGTTAAACCCACCAATATAATACTTAAAATATTCTTTCTTTTCCCCAAAAATTTTTCCACCAATTCCTCTGAATGCCAGCACATACTGTTTATCTAAAAAGAAATAGCGCCTGACATCGATATCAATACTGGTAAATGAATAATCCTGACCTGTTATATTAACCACCTGTGTCAACATTATCTGACCGCGTGTTCCCCTCAAAGGGGCTAAAAACCCCCACAATACATTATCGTAGTTATACGATACTGAAACTGAATTTAAATTGGCAAACACATCAGGGCGCTGGTCTAAGTAGCTGTAATCACGTTCATAACGGCTTGACGAAACGCGTGTACTGAATCGTGAAAATTTGGTAAACGGATAGCTTGCAATTGCATATACACCATAATGATCCATCGACAGAGTGGACCAGTATGCATTATGAATCAGATCATTTATGCTTGCCAGTGTAAATATACCAAAGGGATTCTTTTGCCTGAAAAACCCCAATGAATAATCCCATCGATAGCGCAAATAAAGATACTGCACATCCCAGTTTAAATAATTTGCACTGCTACCATAACGTAAATAATCTGTAGTCAGCACAATGCGGTTGTCACCCAGATAATCACTAAAACTCATCTGAGCAAAGCCGGCAAAGCCATAGCCAACAGTACCACCAAGCCCAAAGAACACCCAGTCCGGCGAAACGGTGGTTGTGTAGTTGTCCCACACCGCACGGGATAGTGGAAAATAGCTTTCCGGCAGCATAACCGGTATGTGCTGAGTATTAAAAAGGGGGGCGATAGTAACCGGTGCAATATCCTCTTTTATAAATATATCATATCCACCATTCTGATATGACACAAATGCAATTTTTTTGCCATCAGGGAATATACGCGGATAAAATATTCCGGTTGACGCACTGGTGATTTTTGTTTCAGCAGCCTGTGATAAATCATACTGATATACATTGTATATGCCTTCCCTGTTTGAGATATATACGATGCTATTTCCATCCCTTGCAATATCAACCTGTAAATTTTTTGACTGCGGCTGTACTATGACCTGACGCGCATCTGTTGCAAGTGTATGTTTAATGATAGCATACTGCTGGCTTGTATAATCCCCTGTAGGATAATTGGATGAATAAAAGATAATGGTGTTATCGGGATTAAGCTTGGGGTATCGTTCACTGTACACATCGCACGTTACTTGCTTTAAGGTTTTATCCCTCAATGAATATATATACACATCACTCTGTATATTGGTCTGCCCAATAAAAGTAATGTATAGCCCATCAGGCGATAACGAAGGGTCCTTAATTGATCTGAAAGGCAGAATAATCTCATTTAAAACTTTCCCATTTTCAGCATCTACAATGAATATCACATCCCGGTTTTTTGACTGTGATACAAACACAACGCCTTTACCATCAGGTGTCCATGACAGATAGTTATCAAGTAAATGCATTCCTTCAAATTCAGAAGTCTCATTGCCTTTAAGTATCACACGTGCTTTTTGCTCAGCGTCCTTTTGGCCAATAGTAATTACTGAAATGGATGAATATATATCCCTGTTGTCAATATACGCTATCTTCTTTCCATCTGGCGATATGGCAGGGCAGGTGTTGAATATAGAACGGGTTTTCTTGTGGTTGGTTATTCGCTGTCCTTCCTCTTCATCAAAGTTTCTTCCAGCTATTACAGGATAGTAACGTTTTTTGTAAAAATGTTTAAATTCAGTATCAATCTCTTCAAGATTTTTCTTTGTGTGCACCTTCAATGCTTCTTCAAAGTTATCCAGGTCCCTTATGTCACGCAAAAATTCACCAATTTTCCCTTTGCCGTATACTGTCTCAAAAAAATAAAAGAAGGCCTGGCCAACCTTATAGTAGTAATACATGTTGCCTGTTCTATATGTTGTAAAATCCATTAAACTTATATACTGATCATTCAAAAAGAAATCACGCATGGTCATATCTGCGGTTTCATCAAAGCCAATGGATAGATACTCTGACATGCCTTCGGTAAACCATAGTGGAACTGCGCCCATTGTCATCAAAGACTGCATTTTACCGGAACTATCGCGCATCAAAATATTATACTGAAATGCATGTACAAGCTCATGAACCAGTACATGCTGAAATTCATCATACGAACCGTTAAAAGGTATCACCACCCTGTTTTTAAAAGCCTCGGTAAATCCACCGGTACCTTCCCCAATGATTTGAAGAAGTATATTATTTTCCTGGAAATCAATATGCGAAGGAAACACAATAATTGGTACAGGATCATTGAGTTCATGCTGCAAAGCATCAGCCAGATGAACATACGCTTTTTCTGCTATTGACGCAGTTTTAGCTGCAAGCTGCTCCATTCCATACGGATAATACACATTACAGTGAATGGTTTTTAATATGTGCCATTTGAATGTTTCAACGGTAACCTTATTTTTCCCAAAAGGATATATGAAAAGTGGGATAGTTATACATAAAAACATTATAATAATTATATATATTCTTCTTCTGGTCATGTAAATCCAATAAATATCTTGTTTTTACTGATCTAAAAAAATGTTTAAAAAGGCAATCCCTTTGAAATGGTATGTAATAGCGTGTACGCGCACATTAGCAAGTAAAATTTTTGTTGCCAATACTAATTCTTTGTGTATATTAGATTATAAGCCTGCGGTGTTCGTGTATGGTATGTCATATTGTAGTTCCAACACTACTGAGCATGGAATCTCTAATCTGCAGGTTGATATCATGCTTCATAACGAAGTAGATAGACACCTGCATGCGGGAATCCACCTTTACAAAGGGAGCTCAAATATTCATACCACTACGGCACACGCGGGTTTATATATACCAGTGCAGATGTGGGTATGTGGACTGGGGGTCCACATAATATGCTTTACTTCTACGGCTCATGTATAATTTTTGCGTTTTTCTTGTAAAGTCGAATATAAAGTAATATGATCTGTAAAAACACTAACTGTAGCATACTTAACTACTTTATAAAATGGTCAAAATATGGAAATAATTACAGTATTTGGAGTTCGCTGGCGGGTTGCTCCCTTATGGGAAGTTGGTGTAACATTATTGGTAATCCTTTTGGTAATAGCATTCTTTGCATTACTCAAATATAATCAATATCTTAAACTTAAAAAATCAAGTTTAGAACAAATTTTTATCTATAAAGCACGACAGCGGGGCCTTACCGGTTATCAGGTTCGCATTCTGCAGCATATTGTGGCACTATCCAAACTTACCTCTCCTGAAATTATATTTATCAATAAAGCATTATTTGAAATTGGTCTGATTAAATTTTTACAGTATATTGCAAAACTTAAAGAATCCACTGAAGATTTAAAGGATATTTTCAAGGATATAGTCATAACCTATGAGCGAATTTATAACCCTACAGAATACCAGCAACCGCTTGATGCAATTGACGATATATCTACAGATACACTGGTATGCGGATACAGTCAGACTGGCAGGGCATTTGTAGCAAAAATTATGCTGATTGCCAAAGATGCAATTCATTGCAGGTATTTCAGGAAACCGGGACAACTACCGGATGAAATAGTAACTGAACCGGTTACAATATTCTTTTTCAGAAATGGAGATGCCGAATATTCTTTTGAATCTGAGATAACATCCATTCAGGACAACACGTTACTACTAAAAAAACCTGAAACTATAAAACGTGGAAAAGAAGTTCACCATCCATTTGTACAGACACTTATACCATGCAGTATCCAGAGGAAAAAAGAGGATAAGGAAGAGGAAGAAGCAATCATACAACATGATAACAATGAACAAATAAATGGTACCATCGAACGTCTTAATGAATTTGAAGCAGTTGTGAGGGTTGAAAACACATTACAGTACCAGAATGAATATATACTTTTTTTTACTCTGGAAAATTTTAAAATTGAGATAGTTAGCACAATATTGTCTTCACGTACTATCACAAAAGAAAAGATCATCTATTATACATTTAAATTTATAAATATGTCTGAAGCTGCACAAAATGTTATATCTAAGTATGTAAAAGAGCGACTGTAAAAGCCGCTCTTTTGTTATGTGTAAAACTCACGGTCCGAATCAATAGTTTCACCTTCAATACGGGCAAACTCCTTTAAGAGCTCTTTCTGGCGCGGGCTAAGTTTCTTGGGCACCTTAATATTAATCTTTACCAGCTGATCTCCTTTGCCATATGAACCTAAATAGGGCATACCACTACCTTTCAGCCTGAATATCTGGCCATTTTCTGTGCCTGCAGGTATTTTCATCTTGGCTTTTTTCCCATAGATTGTTGGTACTTCAATCTCGCCACCTAAACATGCAACAGCAAAGGATACATCCACAACGCTTATCAGGTCATTTCCATGACGTTCAAACACTGGATGTTTTTGAATATGAACCACCACATACAGATCTCCTGCGGGACCGCCACCCGGACCCTGCTCGCCTTCACCTGCAATCTTGAGACGGGAACCTGATTCAACGCCAGCCGGGATTTTTACTGTAATCTTGCGATGTTTTTCCTCAAGGCCTGTTCCTTTACACACCCTGCATGGCGAAGTAATAATCTTGCCTTCACCCCTGCACTTGTAGCAGGTCTGAGTAATTGAGAAGAAGCCTTGAGTCTGGCGTATCTGCCCGGTACCGTTACATACAGGACATACTGTTGGTTTAGTACCCGATGCAGATCCTGTCCCGCCACATGCACTGCATACTTCATGACGTGGTATTTCTAACTGAACTTCTTTACCTAACGCTGCATCTTCCAGCGTAATCGAAAGGTCATATTGTATGTCCCTGCCACGTCTTACCCTGGTTGAGCGGGTTCGGGTGCCAAAACCAGCGCCAAAAAAACTTTCAAATATATCACCTAAATCAAAATCGCCAAAGATATCCGAAAAATCTGTATATGCCCCTCTGCCAAAGCCTTCAAATCCTGCAACACCTTCATGGCCAAATTTATCATACTGTGCACGCCTTTTTGGGTCGCGCAACACTTCATACGCTTCAGTGGCTTCCTTGAATTTTTCTTCTGCTTCTTTGCTTCCTTTATTGCGGTCAGGGTGATACTTTAAAGCAAGCTTTCGGTAAGCTTGCTTTATTTCTTCTTCAGTTGCATTCCGAGGAACACCCAAAACTTCATAATAATCTCTCTTTGTCGTAGCCAAGGTCATCACCCCTTATTTAAAAAGATTACAAAAATTATACGACAATGGCAAGCATTGTCGTATAATTGTTCATAATTTATTATTTTTTCTTATCATCATCCACTACTTCATAATCAGCATCATATACTTTCTCGCCGCTCTGTGTGCTTGCCTCCTGACCTGTTTCAGGCTGTTGTGATTTAGCATACTGTTCAGCACCCTGCTTGTACAGGCGTTCAGCAAATGAATGCGATGCACGTTCTAATTTGGCTTTAGCATCCCGGATTACATTAATATCAGTGGACTCCATTGCTTTCCGCAGATTTTCAATTTCTGCTTCAATGGCCGCTTTTTCACTTGCATCTATCTTGCCTTCATTTTCACGAATAAGCTTTTCAAGTGAATAGATGAGGGCATCAGCTTCATTACGTGCTTCAACAAGCTGGCGTGCTTTCCTGTCTTCTTCCGCGTGCAGTTCTGCATCCTTCACCATCTTCTTGATTTCTTCTTCGCTCAATCCGCTGGAGGCTTCTATCCGTATCTTCTGCTCTTTACCAGTGCCTAAATCCTTTGCCGATACATGCAGTATACCATTGGCATCAATATCAAATGTTACTTCAATCTGTGGCACACCACGAGGTGCAGGTGGTATACCTACAAGGTCAAACCTTCCAATGGTCCTATTCTGAGAGGCCAATTCTCGCTCACCCTGCAGTACATGTATTGATACTGCCGTCTGGTTGTCTGCTGCAGTGGAGAATATCTGGCTCTTTCGTGTTGGTATGGTTGTGTTTCGTTCAATAAGCTTTGTCATTACACCACCCAATGTCTCAATACCAAGAGACAATGGTATAACATCAAGCAACAACACATCATGAACTTCACCAGCCAGCACTCCACCCTGAATAGCAGCGCCAACCGCAACCACTTCGTCAGGGTTTACACCTTTATGTGGCTCCCTGCCAAATATCCTGCGTACAAGTTCCTGAACAGCAGGGATTCGTGTTGAACCACCAACTAAAATTACCTCATCAATATCACCCGGGGTAAGACCTGCATCTTCAAGTGCCTTAATGCAGGGCTCTTTTGTTGATTCAATCAGGTCTTCCACCAAACCTTCAAATTTTGAGCGTGTTAATGTCATGATCAGGTGTTTGGGACCACTCTGATCGGCAGTGATAAATGGTATATTGATTTCGGTCTGCAATTTATTAGAAAGCTCAATTTTTGCCTTTTCAGCAGCTTCTTTCAACCGCTGTAAGGCCATCTTGTCAGTACTCAAATCAATACCTGTCTGCTTTTTAAACTCTGCAATCAGCCATTCCATAATACGCTGATCAAAGTCGTCACCACCCAAATGAGTATTACCATTGGTGGATTTTACTTCAAATACCCCATCGCCCAATTCCAGTATGGAAATATCAAATGTCCCACCACCAAGATCATACACAGCTATTTTGTGATTACGCTCCTTCTTATCAAGTCCATAAGCCAGCGCTGCAGCAGTTGGTTCATTGATTATACGCTCCACTGTCAATCCTGCAATACGGCCAGCATCCTTGGTAGCTTGCCTTTGGGCATCATTAAAGTACGCTGGTACCGTAATAACAGCGCGGGTAACCTTTTCACCTAAGTAATCCTCAGCACTCTGCTTCATCTTCTGTAAAATTCGTGCTGATATCTCCTGAGGAGTAAAATAACCTGCAATAGTTTTAACTTTTACACCATTTTTACCATCATCAACCACGGTATACGGCACCATTTTTATTTCCCCTGTTACCTCACTGTAGTTACGTCCCATAAACCGCTTGATGGAACGTATTGTGTTCTCAGGGTTGGTTATCATCTGGTTCTTGGCAACCTGACCAACCAAACGCTCGCCTTTATCGGTAAACGCAACAACTGATGGTGTTGTCCGTTGCCCTTCGGAATTTGGTATAACCACTGGCTCACCACCAACCATAACTGCTACACATGAGTTTGTGGTTCCAAGGTCAATTCCTATTATCTTACTCATAGTCATTCTCCTTTTTTATGAATATATTTTAATGATAGTTTGTATCATTGTAACATGATTAGTGCGGTGACGCTGTTGTATTTTCCTCAGTTTTTTCACTGGCAGTATCAGGCTTTTTTGCCGGGCGCGTCACTTTTACTCGTGCTGCTCTGATAACATATTTATCCAGCTTAAAACCCTTTTGATATACTTTGGTGATAGTATCCTTTTCAACATCCGTACTTTCATCAATCTCAATGGCTTCATTATACTCAGGATCAAATGGCTGATTAAGGCTTTCAATCTCACTAACACCATAACGCTTCAGCATTTCTTCTATCTGACGTGATATTATCTTCACACCTTCAACAAACGAGGTATGTGCCTCAGCCAGATTCTCAACATTTTGAACATTGCTGGCAGCCTCAATAGCTCTGATTAAATCATCATTTATTGTAATCACATCAAGTGCCATATCTTTTATGGCTAACTTCCTGTCATCCTCCTGCATCCGGATGACTCGTTTTTTATAATTTTCAAAATCAGCCTGCCTGCGCATAAGTAAGTCTTTTAGCGCAGCTAACTCTTCATTCTTTTTATTCAGTTCTTCCTGTAACTTCTGCAATGCATCCTCCTTTTGTTCCTTTTCCTGCGTGGCACCAAGCTGTTCACCATCAGAAGGCTTTTCTGTTGAACTATCGCCCACAGGCTCTTCAACGTTTATTTGTTCATGTACTTCTTTTTTATCTTCATGCATTTCTTTTTTCAAGGTATCGTTTTGTTGTTCGTTATTGCGATGTTTTTTATCCTTGCTGCTCATATATCCCCCTGCATTCAATGGAAATCACACAATGTGCTCTTTATTATTTAGTCATCTGTGTTAAAAAGTTTGAAACCACCTTGCCCGTATAATCCACCAGCGGGACCACTTTTTCGTAATCCATTCGCGTTGGGCCAATAATGCCAACAACGCCAACAGGGCTATTACCAATTTTATATGATGACGCAATAATGCTGCAACATGGGATTGCTATTTCCTTAATCTCTTCGCCAATCAGCGTAAATACACCTTCCTTCTGGCGCAACTCTTCCATTATTTTGCGCAGAGTATCCTTCTGTTCGATAAACCGCAACACTTCCCGCAATTTCTCGGTTTCAACCATGTCAGGTATATGGAGCAGATTTCCAATACCATCAACATAGATTTCCGGCTCCTGTTCATCCTTCAGTGCCAGTTCAGTAATATCCAGTGCTATATCCCGTATCTGCGGCTCAATATCTGTAACAGTACGCAGTTGATTAATAAGGCTTTGCTTAATTTCAATGAGAGAGTAACCCGACAGCTCCGCAGTAAGAAAGCGTGAGTATTTATACAGCTCATCCTGATTAACCGGTGATGATAACCTGACCTTTTTATGGATAACGATTCCTGTTCTGGTAACGATAATAAATAATACCTCATTGGCCGTAAGCGATATAATTTCTATATGCTTGACCACGGTAAAATCGGGCTTTGGCATAAGCGCAATGCCTGTATATTTTGATATAAGCGATAGCATCCTGACAATTGACATAAATATCTTATCAAGCTCAATCTCACGAGTCAAAAGCTCCTCCCGAACTTCCACACCGTTTTTTGCCACAGTCTCATAGGTATCCAGAAGCGAATCTACGTAAAACCGATAGCCCTTATCAGTTGGGATACGCCCCGCAGATGTATGAGGCTGCGAGAGATAGCCCATCTGCTCTAAGTCGAACATGATATTACGCATAGTAGCCGGTGAAAGTGAAAATGAATATTTCTGTACAAATGATCTGGAGCCTACAGGTTTACCTGTAGATATATACTCATATACGATTGCTTTTAAAACCTGTGCTTCTCGTTCATTTAATTGGTTTAGCATCATTGCACCAACCTCGTTTGCAATTATTAGCACTCTATCTATATGAGTGCTAATAATGTACTAAAAAAATTAGCACTCGTCAAGTCATTTTGCTTAAAAATGTGTAAATATTTGAAGATTTTAGGCTTATTTTTTCTTTTTTTTCTCTTCTTCCTCTTTTTCGTCAGCTTCAAGCCTTAACCGGAGTGCCTCAATAGTATTTTTAAGCTTTTCAGCTTCTTCCGATTCACCAAAGAGTATGTTAATCCGACGTAAAGCTGTTAAAAGCTCAATTGAACGCAGAATATCCTCTGAGGATTTAGTTGATATCTCATATTTATTTCTGTACTGCTTTGCAGCTTCTGACAGACTTTGCTTACAAAGATTTAGCATCTCCTGGCGTTCATAGTAAAACTCTTTACGTGGATCACGATATTTTTGCAAATCACTGAAATTTATCAGGTTTTTTGTAATGACAGCCACCCTGCCCTGAAGTTCAACAAAGGACCATTTCCATTTAGAGGTTTCGCCTAATGCTTCCATAATCTTTTGCAATAATGTATGGAGTTCTTTAATCAGATTCAGGATCTGTGAAGGGTTTAATTTTTCTATTGATTGTAAATATTCCTCGTTCTCCTTTAATGGGCGATCGATGTCCTTGCCAACTATCTCCTCAAATAATTGTAAAATCCTGTAAAATTCCTTACGTGCATCATTTAAAAAACGCTCGTTTTTTATCTTAAGCATATCAAGAGATGCTTTGTTCATATTAAGCAAGGTATATATATATTTGCTATACAATAAAATAAGCTCAACATTAATGTAGCCTTTGATACCTGGCATCTTCTTCTTTTTTTGCTCTGCTTCTTTTATCTGTTTGGTCAAGTCATCTAATTTTGCCTTGTAGCCTTTAACAAAGTCATTGTATGCTGCTTTTTCAGCTTTGGTAATTGGCATATATGTTTCCTCTATGCATAAGTATCGATAGTTGATTCTTTAGACTTCTCAGGTTCTTTTTGAACATCAGTGTGTACCTTTGTCTCCTGCTGTTGCTGATTATTAACCGAAAAACCAGCAGGTATCACATCAGCACCTGATATTCGCATTATTTCCATACTATTCCTCCTTGAGTATGAGAATATATTCACTTCTCTATAATAGTACATTATGGCAATGCAAAATATCAAGTAAAAAAGTTGCAATCAATCTATTTTTAATTGACACAATAAAACTATATTCCACAAATATGCAAAAACCATTGGAGGAATCCCTTGCCCAAACGAAGTGACATTAAAAAAGTTATGATTATAGGTTCTGGCCCAATTATCATTGGGCAAGCCTGTGAATTTGATTATTCCGGCACACAGGCCTGCAAAGCATTAAAAAAATTAGGTTATGAGATAGTTCTTGTCAATTCAAACCCTGCCACAATCATGACCGACCCGGGAATGGCAGATGCCACCTATATTGAACCCCTTACCATTGAATCGCTTTCAAAAATAATTGAGAAAGAAAAGCCTGATGCATTGTTGCCCAATTTAGGTGGTCAGACAGGACTTAACCTTTCAGCTGAATTGCACAGGCAGGGAATATTGCAAAAATACGGTGTTACCATAATTGGTGTTGAAGTTGATGCAATAGAGCGAGGAGAAGACCGTATAGCATTTAAAAACACCATGCACGCACTGGGCATACCCATGCCACAAAGCGAACCAGCCTATAGTATTGAAGAAGCAAAAAAAATCGCAGACAAATTGGGTTTCCCTCTGGTTATTCGCCCTGCATATACATTAGGAGGTACCGGTGGTGGCCATGTATATAACATGGAAGAGCTTGAAACCATTGTATCCCGGGGACTATCGGCCAGTATGATTGGGCAGGTACTTGTAGAAGAATCAGTCATTGGCTGGGAAGAACTGGAACTTGAAGTGGTACGTGACGCAAAAAATCAGATGATTACCGTATGCTTTATTGAAAATGTTGACGCAATGGGCATCCATACAGGCGATTCTTTCTGCACAGCGCCAATGCTTACTATAAGTCAGGAAACACAGAATAAGCTTCAGGAATACTCATATAAAATTGTTGAAGCAATAAAGGTTATTGGCGGTACCAATGTACAGTTTGCCCACGACCCAAAAACCGGAAGGATTGTAGTTATTGAAATTAACCCCCGAACGTCACGTTCTTCAGCGTTAGCGTCAAAGGCAACGGGATTACCCATAGCCTTTGTGTCATCACTGCTTGCGGCAGGCCTTACACTTGATGAAATACCTTATTGGCGTGATGGCACTCTTGATAAATATTCCCCTTCCGGTGATTATGTTGTGGTCAAATTTGCACGATGGGGTTTTGAAAAATTCAAAGGTGTTGAAGATAAGCTTGGCACACAGATGCGCTCAGTGGGCGAAGTTATGAGTATAGGAAGGAATTACAAGGAAGCATTACAGAAAGCCATACGTTCCCTTGAAATTGGCCGATATGGGCTTGGTTTTGCAAAAAATTTCAACACATTAGATTTAGATGAACTCTTACGGCTTGTCAGCACTCCAACCAGTGAACGCCAGTTTATTATGTACGAAGCATTACGAAAAGGAGCCGATATAGATACACTCCATGAACGTACCCACATAAAAAAATATTTTATTGAGCAGATGAAAGAACTGGTTGATCTTGAAAATCAGATGTTACAATACAAAGGAAAATCCCTACCCGATTCACTGCTTGCTACAGCCAAGCAGTGGGGATTTGCTGATAAGTATCTTTCAAAGATACTGGACATACCTGAAGATTCAATCCGCAGGCAAAGAATACATTTAGGCGTGGTTGAACGCTGGCAACCGGTACCGGTAAGTGGCGTTGAGAATGCTGCATACTATTACTCAACATATAATGCTCCCGATAAGGTTAGCGTCTCCGAACGCAGAAAAATTATGGTTCTTGGAGGCGGCCCTAACAGAATTGGCCAGGGTATTGAATTTGATTACTGCTGTGTCCACGCAGCGTTTGCCATTAAAGAAGCAGGATATGAAGCAATCATCGTAAACTGCAACCCTGAAACTGTTTCAACTGACTATGACACTGCTGATAAATTGTATTTTGAACCACTCACAGTTGAAGATGTATTGAGCATATATGAAAAGGAAAAGCCTGAAGGTGTTATTGTACAATTTGGCGGGCAAACGCCACTTAACATTGCTGGTGAATTAGCCAGAGCGGGGGTAAAAATCCTTGGTACATCTGTTGAATCCATTGACCTTGCAGAAGACAGAGATAGATTTCGCAAAGTGATAAAAAAGCTGGGTATTCCTCAGCCAGAATCGGGTATGGCTTCATCGCTACAGGAAGCA
The DNA here is from genome assembly GCA_937920495.1 of uncultured bacterium. Classification (GTDB taxonomy): domain Bacteria; phylum Spirochaetota; class UBA4802; order UBA4802; family UB4802; genus UBA4802. Next base: position 81,810 of record CALEUQ010000027.1, read on the forward strand.
ATCGCCATTGCACAATCTATTGGGTATCCTCTTATGGTACGCCCTTCATACGTGCTTGGCGGCAGAGCCATGGAGATAGTGTACGATGAAAATATGCTGAAACAATATGTGAAAGCAGCCGTTGAAGTAACTCCGGAAAGGCCAATACTTATTGACAAATTTCTTGACAACGCAATTGAATGCGAAGCCGATGCCATTTGCGATGGCAAGGATGCCTTTGTACCAGCTGTTATGGAACATATAGAGCTTGCCGGTGTTCATTCAGGTGATTCCGCATGTGCAATCCCACCATACAACATCAGTGAAAAGCACATTGCCACCATCGAAGAATATACAAAAAAAATTGCTCTTGAACTCAACGTTGTTGGTCTTTTAAACATCCAATATGCAATTGCAAACGATACGGTATATATCCTTGAAGCAAATCCAAGAGCATCCCGTACCGTACCGCTTGTTTCAAAAGTATGTGGTATTCCAATGGCAAAAATTGCAACCAGGATTATGCTTGGCCATACACTGTCATCTTTAAATCTCAGGAAAACACATTTTAAACATTTTGGTGTCAAAGAAGCAGTCTTCCCTTTTAACATGTTCCCCGAAGTTGATCCGGTACTTGGCCCTGAAATGCGTTCTACCGGTGAGGTGTTAGGCATTGCAGAAAACTTTGGCGTTGCATATTTCAAAGCTCAGGATGCAGCAGGTCAGCGTCTACCACTTGAAGGAAATGTGCTGATTACGGTTAACCGTAAAGATCATGAAGGAGCACTTGAAGTTGCACGGAATTTTCACAAATTGGGATTTTCAATTTTTGCAACCGAGGGCACATCGCAATATCTTAATGAGCATGGCATTCCTTCTACGGTGGTGTTAAAACTTCAGGAAGGAAGACCTAACATCATTGACAAAATCAAAAATAAGGAAATTAATTTAATTATCAATACACCGTATGGGCCATCAAGCAAATGGGATGATTCGTATATCCGCAAGGCTGCTATCAGGTATAAAATCCCCTACATAACAACTATCGCAGCAGCTAAAGCAGCGGTAAAAGGAATTGAAATGCGCAAAAAGTATGGAGATGAAATCCTAAAATCACTGCAGGAATATCATGCTGAAATGAAGCGCATATAATACAAATATTTGTATTGACGTAGCCTGCATTAAGGTTTATAGTAAAGTAAGTGGCGCTTTATTTTATAAAAAAAGAATACGGAGGAAAGCATGGCATCTACAGAATTATTTAAAATAGCTAAAGGCGATAGTGACTGTTATATAATCCCCCGTATGGCAAACAGGCACGGGCTTATAGCGGGAGCCACTGGCACAGGAAAAACTGTGACACTGCAGGTTATGGCGGAAAACTTCAGTCGTGCAGGCGTGCCTGTATTCATGGCCGATGTGAAAGGCGACCTGTCAGGTATAAGTAAACCGGGTAAACCCAATGAAAAGATAGAGCAAAGGCTACAAAAACTTAACATATCCAATCACACCTTTGAAGGTTTTCCGGTTGTGTTCTGGGACATCTATGGTAAATCTGGCCATCCTGTCAGAACAACGGTTACTGATATGGGACCTCTGCTTTTGAGCAGAATACTGAACCTCAATGACACACAAACCGGCACACTGAATCTTATTTTTAAGATTGCTGACGACAACGGGCTGCCCATTCTGGATATCAAAGATTTACGTGCAATGCTTCAGTTTGTTGGCGAAAATGCTTCACAATTTAACACCGAATATGGCAGAGTATCAACAGCCAGTGTTGGCGCAATACAGCGCAGTATCCTGGAACTTCAAAATCAGGGAGCAGAACTTTTTTTTGGTGAGCCTGCACTGAACATTGAAGATTTCATCCAGACTGATGAGCATGGCAAAGGATTTATCAATATTCTTGCTGCTGATCAGCTCATAAACCTGCCCAAACTATACGCAACGTTTTTGCTGTGGCTTCTAGCAGAGCTTTTTGAAAAACTTCCTGAAGTTGGTGATCTGGATAAGCCCAAAATTGTGTTCTTCTTTGATGAGGCGCACCTTTTGTTTTCAGATGCACCAAAAGCACTTCTGGAAAAAATTGAACAGGTGGTTCGCCTTATCAGGTCAAAAGGTGTTGGTATATATTTTATCACGCAAAATCCGCTTGATATTCCGCACACAGTGCTTGGCCAGTTAGGAAACCGTGTTCAGCATACGCTACGTGCATTTACCCCACAGGATCAGAAAGCAGTAAAATCAGCTGCACAAACGTTCAGAGCAAATCCAAAGCTTGATGTTGAAAAAGTAATCACTGAACTTGCTGTGGGTGAAGCATTGGTTTCATTTCTTGACGAAGATGGAAAACCAGGTATTGTACAGCGTGCATTTGTTCTTCCACCACATGGGCAAATTGGACCAATAACCCCACAGGAGCGCACTGCTATTATTAATAATTCACCGATAAAAGGAGCCTATGAAAACATTATAGACAGAGAATCTGCTTATGAAATGTTAAAAGAACGCGCCAGCAAAGCTTCAATAGAACAAGAGGAAGAAAAATCTACAAAAACCAAGGAACCCAAAACACCTGGAAGGAAAGGCGATACTCTTATGGAAGCTATGCTCAAAAGCGCAGCAAGAACTGTTGGCAGTACTGTGGGACGACAGATAGTACGGGGTGTATTAGGATCGTTATTAGGAGGGAAGCGATAGTTATTATTTAAATTTTTCTATTGACTTTTTAAATTGTATCTATGTAATGACATAAAAATATAACCAACCAACTGGGATTATTGTAAAGGCGATTGCGATAGTCTATTGCATTTTTTTTTAATAATCTTCTTGACTATTATCTTTTGAGATTTGCATTGTATGAGAAAAAATTAATAGTGTTTGTGCTATTTTAGTAATGTACAAGAACTATTATTTTGTAAGATAAATTTTTGATACAATAAGAGAGGCGTACCTTGACACTAAAAAATACTGAAATTCAAAAAGCTGAAGGGAAATTAGGGGTACTTATCCCCGGACTTGGTGCTGTCAGCACCACTTTTATTGCTGGCGTGATGCTTATTCGCAAAGGATTAAAGCTTCCCAAAGGTTCAGTTGCAATGATGGGTAAGCTACGAGTAGGTAAAGGTGATGATGCACATTATGTGCCAATTAAGGATTTTGTTCCACTGGCTGACTTAAAGGATATGGAATTTGGCGGCTGGGATATTTTTGAAGACAATGCGTATGAGGCAGCTGTTAAAGCTGGTGTATTACAAAAGCCTGACCTTGAACCAATCAAAGAAGAATTATCCTCCGTTAAGCCATGGAAAGCCGTATTTTTCAATGATTATGTTAAAAAGCTTCACGGAACATGGGTCAAAAAAGCCCCTAACTATTGGGATTTAGCCCAGATGGTCAAAGAAGATATTCTCAATTTTAAGAAAGAGAAAAATATTTCTCGTATGGTTATGGTATGGTGTGCCAGTACCGAGATATACCAGGAAATGAAGCCCGGTGTACATGACACAATTGAAAATTTTGAAAAAGCGCTTAAAGAAAGCAACAAGTATATTGCACCAAGCATGATATATGCGTATGCAGCACTTGATTTGGGTATACCCTTTGCTAATGGTGCTCCCAACCTGTGCAACGAAATACCTGCATTACGACAGTTAGCTGAAAAGAATAAAGTGCCAATGGGAGGGAGAGATTTTAAAACCGGTCAAACGTTGATGAAAACTATTATCGCCCCCGGTCTTAAAGCCAGAATGATTGGTGTGGATGGCTGGTATTCAACCAATATCCTGGGTAACCGTGATGGCGAAGTGCTTGATGATCCTGAATCATTCAAAACCAAGGAAGTAAGCAAGCTTTCAGTTTTAGATAATATTTTTCAGCCTGATGAATACCCTGCGCTCTATGATGGCTATCACCATGTTGTCAGGATTAATTATTATCCGCCACGTGGTGACAACAAGGAAAGCTGGGATAACATTGATATACGCGGCTGGTTAGATTATCCAATGCAGATTAAAGTTAATTTTCTGTGCCGTGACTCAATACTTGCCGCACCGGTTGTGCTTGACCTGGTACTCTTTTTTGATTTAGCTCAGCGTGCATCCATGTATGGGATTCAGGAATGGCTTTCATTCTACTGGAAAAGCCCCATGTTTGAACCAGGGGAACAGCCAATACATGACCTTTTTGTACAGCTTATGAAGTTGAAAAATACTTTACGCTGGCTCATGGATGTTCCACCAGTAACCTATTTAGGATCTGAAACATACGACTGATTATGATATAAAAAAGAGGGCTTGCCAAAAGCCCTCTTTTATTTTATACTTGCATACATGAAGCCAACAGTACTGTTATTGGGTATTAATGCTAAGTTTGTACATTCCACCTTATCCCTTTACTATTTAAAGCAAATACTTACATCATATAATTATCAGGTTACCATCCTTGAAACAACCATTAATAATAAGGTTCAGGAAACACTATCAGCCATCAAAAAAATGCAACCCAATATATGCTGCATTGCCGTATATATTTGGAATGCAGTATATGTTAAAGAGCTTTTACCTTTACTGCATGTTAATCTTCCTCAATGTAAAATACTATTGGGTGGTCCTGAGGTAAGTTATACCAGCACTGGCTGGCTTGACCAGTTTCCATTTATAGACACTATTATACAGGGACCAGGTGAAAAGTCGTTCGAATACCTTGCACAACATCAATTTATCACTACTGAAAAAGTTATAGCATATCCCAATTACCATTTTAATGACATACCCTTTCCGTATACATCAGAAGATTTGAAAAACTTAACGAACCACTATATCTACTACGAATCAAGTCGTGGCTGCCCCTATCGATGTAGTTACTGCATATCATCCAGGCACGATCAGAAATTGCAATTTAAGGACATTCACAAAGTATATGATGAGCTTGATTTTCTTTTGCAGCACAATGTGCGTATGGTGAAGTTTGTAGATAGGACGTTTAACTGCAATCCAACACATGCACGTGCAATCTTTACTTACTTACTTGAACATAACAATTATACTACGCAATTTCATTTTGAGATACACCCTGATCTGCTATTCGAAGAAGATTTTGAAATATTAAAAGATGTTCCACCACAATATTTCCAGTTTGAAATTGGTGTTCAATCAATACATCACCACACATTACATACTATTAACCGCACAATGGACTGGGAAAAGGCAAAAACAAATATTACAAAATTGATAAGTTTGAAGAATATACATATACACCTGGACATGATATGCGCTCTTCCGTATGAAGACATGGAAGATATCAGAGAAAGTTTTAATGCAATTATTGGATTACAACCTCACTACTTCCAGATGGGTTTTTTAAAAGTTCTACCTGGAACCCATATTGAAGCCCAAAAGCAAGAGTTTGCTATTGAACATGAAATCAATCCTCCCTACACCGTAACAAAAAACAAATGGCTTTCACATCAGGACCTACAGATACTTCATCGTATTGAACGAGTTGTGGACAGTGTATATAACCATCATTTTTCAACACTAGCACTAATGATTAATCAATTTATTGTAAGGGATACAGTATTTGATGAGTACAAGAAAATTGCGCACTTCTTACATAAAGAAGGTTTTGAACTGTACTCCAAAAGCTGGGAATCAATTGCAATGAAGTTGATAGAATTTTTCACAGAGTACCACCCAGATTATATACAGCTTGCTATAGACTGTATGCGATGGGATTGGTTTGCAAAATCACACAACAAATGGGTGCCACCGTTTATACGCAGTAAAACCAATCCACACATTGTAAAAGAAATGATTATTAATTCACACAGGATATCAAAAACACAGCTTATGTTATACGACAAAATAGTAAATATTCACGATGTGCAGCAATCACATGTTTATATAGCCGATAGCAGTGATTTTAGAAAATGGCGTATGCACAACCATCACTATGCACTAAAATTACAGGATGGCACCATCCTATACACAGATTAATTACACAATCGATGCGCCACCATCAATAAGCAGTGTCTGGCCTGTGATATACCGTGCTCCATCTGATGCAAGGAAAAGCACAGGATGCACTACCTCGTCAACTTCAGCAATTCTTCCCATGGGTATATTTTTTACAATCATATCATGAATTGCATCATTTGACCAGAAAGGCTTGCTGAAATCAGTGCGCACCATTCCCGGTGCCACTGCATTGACCTGCACATTGAATGGTGCAAGTTCCAGTGCCAGATTCTTTGTCATCATCTCTATGCCTGCTTTTGCAATGCCATACACATTCATTCCGGGTGATGCCAACCTTCCTGCAATTGATGATATACTCACAATCTTTCCATTTTTCTGCTGGCGCATAATTCCACCAACTTTTTTTGATACAAGGAATGTACCGGTAAGATTTGAATCAATAATCTTTTGCCACGCTGACAATTCAACATCAATAAGGCTTCCAGTTGGCAAGTTCATACCAACATTATTTATCAATATATCAATTTTTGAAAATGCTTTCACCGTTGTATCAACAAGCGCGTTGACATCTTCTTCCTTAGCAATATGTGCCACACATGTCAAAAGGTTATCTCCCGCCTTAAGTATTTCCTTTGCTTTATCAAGCCCTTCCTGCTTGCGCGCACATATAACAACCTTTGCATTTTGATGCAATAACTCCCGAGCAATTGCCAATCCAATACCGCGTGTACCACCAGTAACGATAGCAACCTTACCATCTAAATTGTAGGAAAGCAAACCCATAAAGCCCTCCTTCTATAAAATAATTATTAATATTAAAATTTTTTCTTGTAAATAATTAAGATTTCTCGTCGCTTCGCTCCTCGAAATGACAGAAAAGGGCTTGGCTCCTCGAAATGACAAAGGAAGCTTCACCACTCGAAATGACAGAAAAGGGGCTTCGCTCCTCGTGATTATGAAAAAGATCATTGCCTCCTTAAAAACAAACGATATTCACTTCTAATAAAGTTAATCATTTGCATCATAATTATTACTATACAATTATTGAAACTTTAGCATAACTCCATTATCAAGATAATACATTGTAGTTTTCACAATTGTTACCACTTCAAATGGATGCTCCAGACCACACCAGTCAGCAATCACACTGTCAGGGCGTATTGAACCTTCACCCACCGGAATAAGTAACTCAACACTGTCGTTATAAATTTGGAACTGTACAATGGCATCATCAAATCGCAAATTCTTCAATCCTTTTTTTGTCTTCTTGACTATGTTTGTTCTATGTTCAAGATGACTGGTGAACGTATCATGTACAGTGGTATCGCTAAACAGTATTTTGTATCGTGCAAACGCAATTGAATGTAAAGCAACTGTTGTGTGTGTATGATGATATGCGGAAATTATCTCAAAGCCTTCAGGAAAATAATTTCCCAATGCACTGAGTATCTCTTCATTGCACTGTTCATACAGTTCAACATCAACATACTCACACAAGCTTTCATAACCCAGCGGCAATGCTGGTCCTGTTATAAGCCGCTGGTGCTTATTAAACCCTTGAGTGTAAGCCACTGGAACACAAGCCATACGCAGAGCACGCTTTATAATTTCCATGCAATCGATATGCCCTACAAAGCGAGCTTTCCCTTTTTTAGCATATAGCACGCGCAGAGTAGCAGTAACCTTATAGCGCTTTTCAAATGCCCCTGCCGCGTTTTTAAATGCATCCTTATCAAGTGCAGTTTTTTTAAACCTAACAGGGAATGTTTTGCCATCCCAGTCTGACTGCATCTTTTTGTGTATCAGCGTGTCAAAGCGAGTGTGTATAATATTCCAGGGCGATAGTTCCTGTAATTGCCTTTTTTCCAGATACCTGCGCCAGTTGCCAAGCGTTTGTTGCAATGCATTATCCCAGATGCTAAAATTGAAATGCTCGCCCCATAAATCCAACCTAGCACCATCACTGTATGCAGTAACAATTGCTTTGTTCACCATACTATCGCCACGCGCCAGCACTCCTTCAATGAGCGATGCGTACACATCATGATTTTTAATAGATACTGATTTTGGTACATTGCGCTTGATTTTTTGTATTACCTCAATGCAGTAGGCTTCATCCTGTTGTTTTTCATACTGGAATGGCGTGTGTGGTTTTGGCACAAACGGTGAGATAGTTACATTGAATTGCATCTTTTTGTTGATTGCGCATGCCTTGTTCAAGAATGCAATAATATCCGCTGCTTCATCAACATCCTCACATCCTGGAAGCCCTATCATAAAATAAAGCTTAATGCGCTGCCACCCCCTTTGCGATAACACATGTAATATATTCATGATTTCTTCTACCTCAAGTCGCTTGTACGCGCGATAGCGAAGCGCATCGGAAGCAGACTCAACAGCAAAAGTAAGAGATGTCTTTTTTAAATCTGATATTGACTGGATGATATCAAGAGTATCCATATCCACTCGCAGAGAAGGAAGCGATATACTTACACCCTGCTCTATAAGCGGTGGCACAATGTAATTTAGAAGATCCACTATGTCAGAATAATCTCCCACACTCAGTGAGTGCAAGGACACATCGCCAAAGCCTGTTAATTGCACTGTGTGTAGTATTGCCTCTGCCACCTGCTTTGCGTCTGCCTTACGATACGGAAGCTCCCAGTAACCAGCATGACAGAATTTACACAGGTTTTTGCAGCCTCTGTCCAGCTGAATGGAAACCCTGTCCTGCACACTGCGTATGGATGGCACCACAGGTCGTGTGGCCTCAAACGCATGAAACTTCTGCGCTGTCCTTTTATACACCGTGGGTGCTTTTACATCTATTAACGTTTGTCCGTCGTAGATAAATGTTACATCACGGCTGCATAACACTCCTTCAACCTTTGCAAGGCGTGTTAACACTTCATCTTTTGTTAGCTTTTTTGCCTTTTTCAAAAGAAGTATCTTCACAATCTCCACTATAGCTTCTTCGCCATCACCGGCAAAGATGGCATCAGCAAATGGCAAAAGTGGTGCTGGATTGCTTATTGCTTCACCACCAATGAGTATGATGGGGTAACCAGTGCCCCTGTCCTTTGCAAAAAAAGGAATATTACCTAAATCAAGAACCTGCAATATGTTGGTATACAAAAGCTCGCACGCTGCATTAAAGCCTAACACGTCTAGCTCACAGAGCGGCGTATACGTTTCAAGTGTATATAAAGGTGTATGTGAGTCTTTCAAAACCTTTTCAAAATCACGCTCCACAGCAAACACGCGCTCGCAGGCTGCTCCTTCAATTGCATTGACTGCACTGTATAAAATCTGAATGCCATTATTGGACATGCCTACTTCATACAGGTCAGGGAAGCATAAACCAACCTTAACCTGCGCATCAGGCTTTACTAACGCATTCCATTCACCACCTACATATCGTGCGGGTTTTGCAACCTGTGCCACAAGTCTGAAAATTTTTTCTTTGTCAATTGCCATATCATTTCCTTACCGTGTAATGGTGTGCATAGTACTGTGCCAATGCAATAAAATCATCCAGTGAAAGCTCTTCGCCACGCACTGTGGGGTCAAAGCCTAATTCTTTAAATGCTTTTGTGATGTATTCATCATCACACGTAATATATGGTGAACGCTTGAGTGCTGTTTTTAGCATCTTGCGACGAGCCCAGAATGCTGTTGCAACAAGCTGTTCAAAAAGCTCTTTTTCATTTTCCTGTAAAGGTATCGCTTTTTTACGTGTCAGTTGCACAAATGTTGAATGTACGTTTGGTTGCGGATAAAACGCAGCCGGTGGCACATCAAAAAGACGTTGTACTTCAAAATAGAGTTGCACACCTACGGTAAATGCAGAATAATTTTTATTTCCGGGTTTTGATAATAAGCGATCTGCCATCTCTTTCTGTATAAGGAAAAAACAGTGTGACGCTGTATACTGTTTTGCCACTTTAAAAATAATCTGCGATGATACATTGTAAGGAAGATTGCCCACAATGCGTGTACAGCCACTAACTGGTGGCAATTTCAAAAAATCGTTGTGTACGATAGTTACCTGTGTCATTTCTGAAAATCTCTCTTGCAAAAGACGCACAAACCCTGCGTCTATCTCCACACAAATGATCTTTGTGGCAAGCCTGCTCAATGGTGCTGTGAGAATACCAGGACCGGGACCTATTTCCAGTATGACGTCGGTTTGTGCAGGGCTGATAGCGGTAACTATCGCCTCAATATATTTTTCTGAAATTAAAAAATGCTGGCCATACGCTTTATTGGGCGATAGGCCACAGGCTTTCAGGTATGAAAGGATCTCCTTTTTATTCAATATACTTCTCTTTTTCTTTTCTGAGGCTGATAATACCATTGTCATGCAGCTGACGCATTATCCTGACAATATTGTCCCGCGCTTCCTGTATCTCGGAAAGGCGAACGGGGCCCAAAGCTTCCATCTGGTGCATAATATCTGTTGCGCGATTCTTGCTCATATTTCGGAAAAACTTGAAACGGATTTCGTCGCCAGCACCTTTCAGCGCTTTTGCAATCACATAATCATTGTTTATTTCATCAATCAATATACGCATCTCAGTATTGGTAAGGGAAAGAATATTCTCAAAGGTAAAGATCCGTGCCCGTATTTCATCAGCAATCTGCGGCATGGTGCTTTCAAAATACTCTATAAGCTGCTTTTCCTGATCGCCACTTAAATGCGCCATGATATCAATAAGCGCATTGAGACCACCTGCTTTTGAACTGGATTGACCCTGATAGCGGTACTCATCATATTTTTTGCGTAGAACACGCGAAATTTCAAGCACTGCATCAGGTGATGTGCGTTCCATCCTGGCCATGCGCAGGGTTACTTCCCTGGCAGTGTCTTTTGGAAGAAGCTTTATCACTTCAGCTGCCTTAGCAGCCGGTATGTAGGCAAGAGTCACGGCAATAGTCTGAGGATGTTCATTTTGCAAAAATGTAACAATTAACTCGGCATCAATGTCATTTAAAAAGCCAAACCCCTTTTCCAGATCTTTATGTGTGAGCCGTTTTAAAATTTCTTTTGCTTTGTCCTGGCCAAAAGCTGCATATAGTATTTCTTTTGCAACATTATGCCCGCCAAAAGCAACTCCTCGTGCTTTCTTCAGTTCCAGCAAAAACTGTCCAATGAGTTCTTCCTTTTCTTCCGGCGAAAGCACATCAATCTTTGCAATCTCGGAAGCTAATTTATTGACGCTTTCCTCATCAAGAAATTTCATTATCTCTGATGCAACTTCAGGGCCAAGGGCCACTAAAAGCGCTGCAGCCTTTTCGGCACCGTTCATCTGGTCAATTGGTTTCACGTTTGATTACCATAACTTTTTTAAAGTCAATAACATTTTGCGGGCAAACTTCAGCACATTTTCCGCAATTGATGCATAATTCATAATCAATTACTGCTAAAAAGTTTTCCACTTTGATTGCGGTATCAATGTCAGGATTGTCTTTAAAAACTTCCTCGCGGCATACTTTTTCACATCGCTTGCACGCAATACATCCAACGCTGCACCCTTGCTTCATTATTGGTGCCTTCTGTTTATTGCGGCACATCACATACACATCAACTGTACTATCTAACAAGCTTATTATTTTGCGCGGGCACGCTTCAACGCAGTTTCCACAACCAGTACATTTATCTACATCAACAAATGGCAGCCCCCTATCGTCCAGATGGATGGCATCAAACGGGCATGCACGCACACAATCACCCAGCCCAAGGCATCCATATTCGCACACCTTGAAACCACCCATAACAAGCTGAGCAGCAGTGCAACTGTGAGGTCCATCATACATAAACCTGATCTTGGTTTCATTAATGCCACCCTGGCAGTGAACACGGGCTATTCGTTTGGCACCAACTTCAGCTTCTATGCCCATGATCTCCGAGATTTTCTTTACACTATCAGGACCACCAACAGGGCAAAGGTTAATTGCCACACCCTGCTCAACTATGTGCATAGCATATCCTGCACAACCGGGGAATCCACATGCACCACAATTTGCCCCGGGAAGCGCTTCCATTACCTTTTCTATACGTGGATCTTTTTTTACTTTTAACAAATCTTTAGCTAGCGATAGCAAAATACCACACGCCAGGCTCAAGATAGTTATACTGATGATTGACGGCACAGAAGGGAAAAGTATATCCAGCATAGTTAACCTCAACGTTTCAGTCTACTTACGCATTGTGCATTACACCATATAAAAAAGTCAATACAGTTGCAATTAAAAAATTCTTGCAATAATAGCATTATACCGATAGTATATGTAAAATCAACGAAATAATGACTATTAACTCTATGGCACCAATAACATCACAGGACATTTTACACGAGATACTATCGGCAATAAATAAAAACCAGGAGGTAGTTTTTGTAAGCTATTCAATCCTTGATGAAACTGAGAAACACATACAGTATGCATTAAGTAAAATACTGGAACGGCATAATAAATCAGACCTCTACACACCTATTTATTCATCAATAAAGGAACTCTTAGCCAATGCAGTAAAAGCTAATGCAAAATATATTCTTATTAAAGAAGGTGAGATAAAAAATCCAGATGACATCATGGAAGTTGTTACCAAAGTACGGAATATACTCAATGAGGAATCGCTTCTTTTGTATGGGATAAAGGCAAAACAGTACGGATTATCCACCAGGATATATCTAAAACCGCAACCAACACGCCTCACAATTGAAATAATAAATAATTTGCCAGTAACTCAGAAGGAACTGGAACGCATACGAGAAAGAATTGAACGTTCCTCTCATTACGATAGTATTGCTGATTTTTATCTTGAAAATCCTGACCCTGCAGCCGAAGGCATGGGTTTGGGATTATCCATGGTGGTGGTACTTCTAAAAAGTGTGGGTATACCTTATACCAACTTTAATTTATATACCGATTTTAAAACAAAAACAATTGCACGTATCATCATTCCACTTATTTAGGCTTTGCTTCAAGAAACGACATTATCATCTTCATGGAAGTTTTTGCCAGGTGGTCTATATTGTAAAGCTCGTGATTAAAGGTCCATTGTATGGCAACATTCATTACCATTGCCACGATGACATGTGCCGCTTGCCGTGGATCAACCGGTTTAAATACACCCTGACTCACGCCATCTTCAATAACCTTAACAACCTCATCGCATAATTGTGTATAAATTTCAGTATTTATGTGTTTCACCCGTTCATTAATAGGTATCTGTGCCCAAAAATCAACTAACACCGTATAAAATGCAGGGTGACGTTTTGCCGTAACAATAAATGCGATGACAATAGCGCGCATCCGGCGTTCAGGTGTGCGGTATTTTGCAGCGCGTTTGCTGATATTTTTTTTAATTATTATGTAGATTTGTTCAAGCAAATAGATAAGTATATCTTCTTTGGATTTAAAATAGTGCAGTACACCACCTTTGGATAGACCAGCATTCTTTGCTATATCATCCAGAGTAAAGTTATTATATCCTTTTGCAGATATAACCTCATAGGCTGCTTTTATTATCTGTGTTTTTCTTTGTTCTTCTTTTTCCGCTCTGGCTTCGGGTTTTAATCGTGGCATATACGTATCCTCTTACTATTATGTATTCTATTGCATGGTAGATCCTGGCACAGAATTATGCACAACATTATAAAAATATTGTTTATACAATTATGGCTATTTTTTTTCAATTTGTAAAGTTTTTTTGCAAATTTAAAGAAAATTATATAATAAATTGCATTGGCCATCAAAAGCTTCCGATATGTATTTTTTTCATTATGATGAACAAACATTATAATTTTCTGTAAAACCTTCCACGAGCTTCATCATAATATTTCACTATACCCTGTTGTGTCAGCTCATCAAGAATCTTTTCCACAATATGTGTTTCCTTTCCCAGCGAATATGCTAAATCTTCTACTGTGGATGGCCTGCGCTCTATGGTTGCAAGTATCATTTCTTTCAATGGCAGCGATAGTTCAAGCACCCGGTATAAAGGTGTGCCGGGAATATCCACCGGTATTGGTGTAAAAAACTTAGCATACGTGGTAAGATCCACCACGCGAGCTTTCTTAACCCACTGTTCTGTGCCGGGCCTATCTAAGTAGTTAAGCTGCACTCTGTGTGGCTGTATAAACCGTGCGGCATCCGCCAGCGCCTGTAATTCCGGTAGCAAGTCATTTATGCCAGGCACAATAAATATTTCCAGAATAAGCAATCCACCATACTCTTTTTTAAACTGAGCTATCCCTTCAATAATTGTGTTCAGTGTCAATGATATGTGTGGCCTGCATAATTTTTTAAATGTACTTTCAGTTGCTGCATCCAACGATGGTACTACAATATCAGCGTTATACAGGCGCCTGCGAACATCTTTATTCCATAATAAGGTTCCATTTGTAAGAACAGCTATTTTATAGCGATAGTTACTTTTGATATGGTCTATGATGGTGCCAATACCGCTGTGCAATGTAGGCTCACCTGAGCCTGAAAAAGTAACCACGTCAAGAAGCGGATTTTGCCTGAGGATAGAATCAAGCTCTTGTATTACGTCTTTGGTGGGCACATATTCTTTTATTTCATCAGTGAGCAGTGTAGTTCTGCCACACTCGCAATACACACAGTTGAGCGTGCAGGTCTTATGCGGCACAAGATCCACACCTAGCGATACCCCTAACCTTCGTGATTGCACTGGACCAAAGCAATATTGTAGTGGTTTTTCTCTCATAAAGTATAATGTAGCACTGAAGTTTCAAAGAAGCTAATTATTAGGCTCTGACCCCTTTATTCCCGACTTGTGTCGGGACAGGCCACGTCTTGTGTTGGGATAGGCTTGATTTTAATGCTCTGACCCCTTTTTTTCAACTTGCTCTGTATGCTCTGCGCTGTCTGCGTGATATTTTTTTAGGCTCTGACCCCAAAAATTTTCCCAAAATTTTTAAAAAAATTCCCACAACCTTTTACAATTTTCCCACCAGATGCGTTGTATATACATAGAATCTATTACAAAAACGTAACACATGGAGGAATACTATGGCCAGGAAATTGCGTGTACAGCTT
>CALEUQ010000028.1 GCA_937920495.1 uncultured bacterium
ACCACATATCACTACAGCAGCATACGTGCGTATTTAGAGCAAGAAGCAGACGTAGGCGTACCCATAGACCATCATGAGTATTTTATGCAGCTGGGTAAGGATTTTGCCCAAAGGGTAAAGCAATTCTTGTGGTATGATGAAATCTACCGCACGCGGTATTCTATTGCGGGGTGGGTGTAAGCATAAATAACGTAATCATCTTCACAAAAAAGGTCTTCAAACATGAAGTTGAATTCATACAATACTTTTATTCAATAGTTATATATGTATACACTAAATCAGGCACTTTATTTGAATTATCAAATATTCATATATATTTATTAAAATTTATATATTTTAATTGACAATATCATATGCTATACGTAGACTATACTCAAGTACTATAATTTTAACAATTTACGAGGTTCTATATGCTGTCAGATTATAACTACAATACACATACTGTTTTAGACATTTTTAAAGATGGTGTAAAGAAATATGGCAATAAAGTGTTATTGAATCGCCATAATGGCACACAGTGGGAATCGTTCACCTGGAATCAGGTTGATGCAATGGTCAAAGCGTTAGCATCATATTTTTTTGAACTGGGATTAAAACCCGGTGATGTTGTTTCAATCTATTCAGAAAACCGTCCAGAATGGGCAATTGCCGATTTAGCTACACTTTCAATTGGTGGCATAGATGCAGCAATTTATCCAACAAATTCCGCATCTGAAGCTGCATATATACTGAAAGACTCTGCATCGTTAGTGTGCGTGTGCTCATCAAAATTTCAGACTGATAATGTTATTTCAAAAAAAGTGAACTGCCAAACTTAAAGAAGATTATCGTATGCGATGACATCCATTATGATGATGACATGGTAATCTCTTTTAAAGACGCAGTTAATGCCGGTAATGCTACACTGCACCTCGAAGAGATAGAGAGTAGAACAAAGAACATAAAACCAGACGATGTTATGACATTAATCTATACTTCAGGGACAACTGGCGACCCAAAAGGAGTTATGCTGACACACAAAAATATTATGTTTATATGTCTCACATTTAATAAAGTTGAAGCGTTACCAGAGGGTTTTGTACATTTATCATTGCTGCCACTGTCACATTCGGTTGAACGCACTATGGATTACTATAGTGTGCTTGAACGAGGCGCTATCGTATACTATAGCCGTGGTACAGAATACTTTGCCGAAGAGCTCAAAGAGATTCGTCCGCAATGTGATATTCTGGTTCCCCGTGTCTTTGAAAAGATCTATAACGGAGTTATGGCAAAAGTAAAAGAAATGCCCAAGAAGAAACAGAAGATCTTTAATTGGGCATTGTCGGTAGGACTACAGGCAGCGCCATATTTTATGGCTGCAAAGCGCAAACCACCCCTACTAGCACTAAAATATGCAATAGCTCATAAGCTCATTTTCTCAAAACTTAAAAACGCACTTGGCCTTGACCGTGTTATCTGCTGGGGTGCTGCAGGTGCACCACTGGCAAAGGAAATACATGATTTTTTCTGGGCAATGAATCTACAGGTGCGCAAAGGATATGGGCTAACAGAAACCTCGCCGGTGCTGGCTGTTGACGGATCACCTAAGATAAAACCAATAAAATCAGACGGATGGATATGCCCATTCCCCGAAACTCAGATAAAAATTGCTGACGACGGCGAGATCCTGGCCAAAGGCCCACAGTTGATGAAGGGATACCTTAACAAGCCTGAAGCTACAAAGGAAATGTTCACTGAAGACGGCTGGATCAAGACAGGCGATATTGGTGTCCTTGATAATGAAGGATACCTGAAAATTACCGACCGTAAAAAAGACATCATCGTAACTGCAGGAGGCAAAAATATCGCCCCTCAGGTTATTGAGCAGCGTCTGCTTATCCAACCGTTTATTGAGCAGATTGCCATTGTTGGGGATGCACGTAAATACATTGTTGCCTTGATTGTTCCTAATTTTGACACTTTAAAGCAATGGGCAGCTACTCAGGGAATATCTGCATCATCTAATGACCAGCTGGTGAAACATCCTGAAGTGCAGAAAAAATACCAGGCAATAGTTAACGAGGTTAATCAGGAGTTCGGCAAGGTTGAACAGATTAAAAAATTTACACTATTGTCACAGCAATTCACCCAGGAAACAGGCGAACTCACACCTACCCTCAAAATTAAACGCAAAGTCATCCAGAAAAAATATGCAGATGTAATAGAAGAAATGTACAAAGAATAACACATTAACGCGTCACAAACAATTTCACACTCCGGGTCTGCTCACAGAGTGATGGCAAAGAATACTACATTAAGGCGGGGCAACCTGCCTTAATTATTTTACATAATCGGTGGCCGCAATTGGAATTAGAAAATGTATAATTAAATTTCACTGAAGTTCAAACATTTTAAAACGGTGAGCCTGTTCTTCAACCACAACCACACGTCCGTCGTGTGTGATAGCAATGCCAAAAGGATTTCTTAGCTGATTGGGGCCTGCGGCAACGCTTCCAAACGATGTGACATAGCCGCCATCATAAGTGAACACCTGTACCCGGTAGCCGTTGTATTCGGTCACATATAAAAAGCTGCCATCGCCTGCAATAGCATACGGTGACCTGAATTGACCGGTATCAGAACCGTAACTTCCCCATTGCGTAACATACTGGCCTTCAGTAGTGAATTGCTGTATTCGGTTATTGTACGTATCCGCAACGTACACATACCCTTGCGCAATGGCAATGCCATACGGACGTTTAAACTGCCCATTTGCAGTGCCGTAGGTGCCCCATTGCGTTACAAAATTCCCATCAGCATCAAATTTTTGTATGCGATTGTTATAGGTATCGGCAACATACACATTATTGTCTGAATCGATTGCAATCCCGATAGGGAAATTAAATTGTCCTGCATTTGCACCATTGCTTCCCCATTGCAATATACAATTGTTATGGGTATCAAATTTTTTTATCCGGTGATTATTGGTATCGGTAATGTAGATGTTATCCTGCCAGTCGATAGCAATGCCGTATGGGTTTCTCATTTCATCCCCGCTACCTGTGCCGTAGGTGCCAAACATATTCTGATATTCGCCGTTTGTATTAAAAATCTGGATGCGGTGGTTATTAGAATCAACCACATATATGGTATCGCCGCGCACCGCAATACCTCGTGGATATTGGAATTGCCCTGGTACAGTTCCTTGTGAGCCTGTGTAGTGTGTTTCTGTAAAAAATTGTTTTGTAATTGTTATTGTAAATTTTTTAGTGATTTCATCTTCACGGTACACAGTAAAGATATTTGGACCATTCACCAATGCTATGCTATCTGATTCCGCATTTGGCAGTAAAACCACATCATACCCATTCCACTGACCATGGAGCGATGCAGTAGCATCAGTAAATACGGTGATGGTGATGGAATTGAAAAGCGTGAAAGCAGAATATTGACTTATGGCAGCATCAAACGCAGGTGAATATGTTACATTGCGAATCACAATATTTGCAATTTTACTGCTTTCGTCTACCTGTGCTGATGTGTTGTTGTCGCGTGAAACGCTTTCAGAAGAAAACGCAAGGTCATCAAAATCAGAGCAGCTTACAATGCTCAAGGTCATTATAAGCGCAGCTATCCCTATGTTAAGAAACCGCAGTGCCCTGCAGGCACTATGGTTCAAGCATAAGGATAAAGGCATCGCCGTAAGTATGTGTTGTTTTGGTATCATAGTAATATAAATCTTCGGCTAAATTGACTGAAATAGTGTTTGTGTTTCCCGCATTTACAGTATCGGTAAATAAGAGCTTTCCTGCAAGCCTGTCCAGATAGAGCTTTGCAGATGATGACACGCTATTCTGCGATGATGAATCATTCGGTGAAAGCGTATTCTCCTGAAATGCCAGATCAGAAAAATTGGAACAGCCCATAAGTACAAGAGCAGTAATCATCCCGCCTATGAAAAATGAACTATGTATGAGTGTGCGCACCATACATACCTCCCTATTTCTGGTTATACTCTTTTGGCATCTGCGTTGACTTCTGTTCTTTCTTCTCGTTTACCATCTTTTCATCTTTTTTATCATCGATGATAGCTTCAGATGCGCTAAATCGATATGATGCCCCCGCAAGTACCTGCAATGTCCGTGCTGCATACGCACTGGTGTACGAATACGCATATCCTCCCAGGATACTGAGCGACCATGACGCAGAAAAGGGATATGATATCTGTAATGCAGGAAATGCTGTGATTCCCACGCGTGTGTCGCTATTGCCCGCATCATCGTAGCGATGTCCAATATTTGCCCCAGCAAAGACAAGCGGCTCAACGCGTACCGGTAGCGCAAATGGCGTAAAGCTTTCTTGCAATTATACAAATAATTTTTTATTTTTAAAGCAGTCTAGCAGGATTTTTTCTATATTTTTATCAATTATATTAACTATTTAAGGAAAATGTTAAACATGTATTAATTTAACACATTACGCAAATTATCCAAAAAAATCACAAAACAACCCTCACGCATGCGTTATTATCCACAATAAGCGCTAAGTTTGTGCAACAAACGATAGGATGTTATGAGTAATTTTCACCTGCGTACTTTATAATTTGACCCTTATCGGGCTCTGACCCCATTACAATAAAAAATTTTTGCTCCATACCTTGACGAAACATACAATTTTTGCTATATTGACAAGTACGAACGTTCGTTCAGAGGTGAGTTATGGACACAATCATTGATAAACGCCAGCACATACTTACCGTTGCAAAAGAACTATTTGCTACAAAAGGCTATTCAGCCACAGGCATACGTGAAATAGCTGAAAAAGCGGGACTATCGCTTGGTAATTTCTACAATTATTTTAAAAATAAAGAAGACCTATTTACCTGCCTGCTTGATCCGGATATTATGTTAGAGCACATGGACCAGGTAAAACAGATGATCAACACTCAATTTCCCAATAATTTCAAGGATATCATTAAGACCGTTAAAACCCTTATTGACAGGGATTTCCAAAAATTCAGGCTTATATTTATTGATCTTACTGAATTCAACGGAAAGCATACCGACAAAATACTGGATAGAATTATCAAAGAATCAACCGTAACATTTGATGATAATCTTAAAAATACCATTGTTGGCAAAATAATAAAGGACGAGGATTATCAGTTTTACATCAAATCATTTATAATATCGTTGCTATCGCTTCTGGTTATTGGTAAACTTCTTCCATCAGTCAATTTTAACAATATATCCGATGACTATATTGCCCAAAAGCTTTCCAATGTTATACTGCATGGGATTTTATTATGAATATCAGGGCACACATATTTTTTGTGGCGATAGTTACTGTGATAGCAAGCCGCCTTTCCTTTGCACAAAACACCTTTAGCCTTTTATCCGTAGAAGACACCCCGGCTTTGAGCATTAAAGGTTTTGTTGAAATTGACACCACCACATCCACATACCCGCATCAGGAAATTGACACTATCTTTAAAAAGGACGAACTGAGAGTAAACACCATCATCAAATACGGAAAGGATTCATTGTATTTTTATGCCGACACAAATGCATACATCCTACCACACCTTATACATCAGAATATAAATCCCGAATACACGTATGCGTCTGAAACTGAAATTTTGCCAAATGGCACCATAACAACACGCAATGCAGAAATTAATTTCCGTGAATGCTATCTTAACTGGGAAATTGGCTCTGTGCGCATTAAAGCGGGCAATCAGATCTTTGCCTGGGGCACCGCCGATGCATTTAACCCAACATCATATTTTAATCCGTACGACCTCAGGGAATTTTTATTCAAGGATGAAGACACCGAGATGAAAATGGGGATACCCGCTCTGTCAATGCTTATAACGCTTGGTAACGATACACTTGAGCTTGTGGTCACCCCGCTACATGTGCCGCTGCGTATGCCACAAAAAGACTCATTCTGGCAGCTTAAAGTAAAAGAGGGCCCGTTCCCGGTAACTATCGCCGCCCCAGAGCCGTTAACCCCTGATATTGCCAATGCAGGCGTTGGTGCACGTTACTATCACAATATTGCTGGCTTTGATGTGCACATGAGCGCATACCATGGTCCGGATACTACACCCCACCTTGTGCCTGTAAAAACCATACTTGAACCAAACAAACCCGTTTCAATTTTAGTAGAGCCCCGTTTTGCAATAGTGGATATGGCAGGCACTGCTATTTCAAAGGCATACAAAGATTTTGTATTTCAACTTGAAGCAGCCTACAGCCCCAATAAGACCGGCGTAGTGGATGTGGACCTGAACACCGTAAACGCCGGGCAGCTTTCCACGCTTCTTCCCTATGCAACGCGCCAGAGCCACTTTGTAACCTATTCAGCAGGATTCAACTATTTTATCCCCATCCGTGATTATTTTAAAGAGCATGAAGGGCAATGCGTCTTTACGTTTGAATGGAGCCAATCGCACTTTTTTGACAACACGCTTATGAAGCCAATGCTTTCGGATATTGTGGTGCTGCGTCTGCAGGACAGTTTTTTCAATGACAGGCTTGATGTGCACATAAGCTCATTTATTGAAACTCATACCACAAGCTTCATGGTAATGCCACGCGTAAGCTACCGCTTTGGAAGCATTCGTTTTGATGTGATGTACATATATCTGCACATGACAGCAGATTCGTACTTTGCAGGCTATAATAACAATGATTGCGTAACAGGGAGGGTTAGCTATGAATTTTAAAAATATATTCTGGGCGATAGTTACTGTGATAGCACTGACTTCCTGTGGAGCATTACAAGAAGAAGATGCAATCATTGCCGGCTCTGTCACCGTTGATGAAGCAGTTGTGCGTGCTGCAAATGCCCCTGTGTTTGTTGCCCTTGCCAGAGATGGCACTATGGAAGCCATACAGAATGATCCAGCCAATACTATCATCACCGTCATATCCCCGGATGAATCAGGAACTTTTTCCATACAATGCAAGGACTACGGATTACACGCAGGCGATGAGGTCTTTCTGTTTGCATTTGCCGATAATGACTATACCGGTAGCATACCATTCCCCACACCAGGCGATGCAGTGGGATTTTACCACAACGGATTTAAACTTTCATATACTATAGGTGTTGATGGGGAAGCACGTATTGTGATTAACCGGCAGCACTATGATTTTGATGCAAGTATAATCGGCATACTGGATGGTACTGAAAGCGGCAATGTACTGCTTGTTGCCTATGCAGGTGATTTTAATTCCAGCAATTTTTCTGATATTGATATAAATGCTGTTATTGGATATAAAACCATTGTAAAGCCAGCTCATCCTGTAAGTTTTTCTCTTCCTGTTATGCCGTATGGATACGATGTTCCCATTGGCGGTGTGTATGTAATAGCCCTGCTGGATGCTAACAATAACAAAATTCCCGATGAAGGCGACATGATTGGTTTTGCCGTTGATCAAAGCAACACACCAGTAGCGTTAACAGTAACACAGGGTGTTGTGTCGGCTTCTACCATTAAGTTTCTTATGCAAATCTATGGTGAACCCAAAACTGGTGAACCGCCGCTTACACTCACAGGCTCATTTGATGCTCCAGCAGGCTATAGCTCTGACCCCCAGAGTAAACCAATATTTATAGTGGTGGCAAAAGGCTCTGACCCCAATGAGGTGTTTACCAATATTAAAAATGTAAACACGCAGACATTTGACTTTACGCGGGTTACTCAAGGCAAAAATACATTTGCTCTGACCCTTTCGCGCAGCAAGTTTAACCCTGGGGATACAGTATTTATCTTTGCATTGTGGGATAAGGATTATGAGAGTGGCCTGCCTTATGCTACTCATGGCGACAAATTGGGTATTGTATTGAACAAAAGTAATTTTACATATTCTGTAACTTTACAGGAAGGTGATAATCAATTAATAAAAAGTGGCTCTCAGTATGTATTTAACGGTAAAAATGGCTATTCATTTGCAATAAACAGGAATGTGTACAGCCATACGGCCGCTATACGCTTCCAGCTTGAAAAGGGTAGTTTAAATGATACGCAGTTTGCAAATGGCACCAGGGTGATATGTGTGGCAGTATATAAAACTGACAATATAACCCTGGGTTATACACTGGATATGGACAAAGTTATTGCAACAGCAAATGTACGCATTCAAAGACAAGCAGGCTCTGACACCACGGTGTATTACACGATGCCAGTAATGCCTGCACTGCTGGATACAATTCCCGCTATTCAAGATGGACAGCTGTGTATTAATAATGTATGGGTACTGGCAATATTAGATAGCAATGCCAATGGAAAGCCAGATGATGGCGAAAGAATAGGATTTTACTGGGATAGAATATGGATTCTTAATTGGGTTTATTATCCAATAAAACTGCCATCACCGTTAGGCGATGGCACTACTATCCTGAACAAGACGGTGAGGTTTTCTATTTATTCGTATTAGATGGAAATTCTAACTTTTGTAGGGACATGAAGTCATCCAGGGTCCCGATTCCATGGTGTATCATCCTGAATCCCGATTCAGGATCTAAAGATTCCAAATCAAGTTAGGAATGACTCCAGGAGATAGTCATCCTGGATCCCGATTTACATCGGGACAGGCTTAATTCATCACCGTGTGTATTGTATTTTTGCATAAGTTGCTTTATTATACATTATCACAAAGACTACTAAAAGGAAATGTGTATGAAGAAGTGGTTCAACATAGTGCTTACCTATCCCAAAACAGTGATAGCAGTGATTATTGCCATCACACTAATCCTGGGCAGTGGAGTATTTAAGATACAGTTTGACAGTTCCTTAGAAGCTGTCATGCCCCAACACGATCCTGAATATTTGCTGAATGAAGAAGTAAAGAAAACGTATGGCAACACAGGTAAATTCATCATCATCGACGTTGCATCCAGTGACATGCTGCAACCACATATCTTAACAGTGGTATCACATCTTCACGATGACCTTGAAGAATACCAGAGGTTTGATGAAGCAAGGGAAATGAAGCGGCTTTCCCTTTTACAGGAACTATCGCACAACAAAACTATACCAGCACAAAAATTGTACCAGACATTTGAAGATGATCCTGCGTTTACACGTTACCTGACACGCACCATGCAACAGCTTAACATAAAAGACGATACGCTTGTGCAGCGTGATATAAAAAAGATTATCAAAAAATTTACTAAAACCATTGAAGTCAAACGCAATGCAACCATTGATTTGATAATTTCCCCATTTACTATGAAAGATCTTATGGGAAAAAATGACACGCTCTATGTGCGCGATATTGTGGAAAAGGACCAAACGGGTAAACGTAAAATTCCGCAAACTGCCCTTGAAATTTCTGAATTTAAAAAGCGGCTTACCAATAATCCTGCTTTTGAAAGAGGCATTTACGTTAAAGATGCAAAGGGCACCATAACCGATTTTGGTATACTGCTGCGCCTGGTTGACCAGCCGGTGTACGATCCTTTGGTTAAAGAAATTACCAGCATCATCTCATTATATCAAAATGATGTAACCATTATCCTGCAGGGAATGCCAGTAACCCATCACGAAATTAATGATTACATGAAAACCGACCTTGAGCGCTTTTTGCCACTTGTGATGCTTGTAATGCTTATTGTCTTTTATATGAATTTTAGATCTATCCGTGGCATGGTGTTGCCATTTGCAACACTGGCGCTTGCCGACCTGTGGGTCATTGGGCTTATGGGGCATTTAGGATTTAAGCTTAATGTCATTGGAGTTGCACTTCCAACGCTGATGACTGCTGTTGGCAGTTCATACTCAATTCATATTTTAAACCAGTATTACCTTGAACAGAAGAATATTGAGAGGCTTGGGAAATTTAAAGGGATACGTGTTGCCCTGACACATATTGCCCTGACGGTGATACTTGCAGGATTGACTACATTTGTGGGATTTATTACACTTGCCACAAATCAGGTTTCCTCAATCCGTGAAATGGGTATTTTTTCTGCAATTGGCGTGTCGTTTGCGGTCATAATTTCGATTACATTAATCCCTGCAGGGCTTATGCTGCTTCCGCAACAAAATAAAACAATTGAATTTAAATCAAAATTAATTTCTATTTTAAGAAATTCAAATGTTGTTGAGCACATTGTAAAGAAACTGGCCAGGTATGCAGTAGTAAACAGTGCAACTGTTATAGCAGCATTGGCCATAGCTCTATGTATTGCCTTTGTAGGGCTTTTACAGGTTAAAGTTGAATCCTCAGTACATGCCTATTTTAAAGAAGGGGATTATATACTGATAAGTTCAAAGATTATCGGTCAGAAATTTGGTGGTGCGTATGGATTGAATATACTGATAGACACCGGTAAGCCTGATGGTGTAAAGGACCCACAATTCTTACGATTCATTGACAGCTTTAGACACTGGCTTATTAAGGACGAGAATATTGACCTCAACATTGGCAGAACCGATGCGTTTACTGATTTCATTAAAACGATAAATCTGGCCATGCATGACAATGATTTTTCATATTATTGTATCCCTGAAACAGAGAAGGATGTTGATAGCTACATTGACCTGTACGGCGGCAGGGATGATAATGACAACGGGCTTGCCGATGAATTTGAACCCTATGTTGACCGAAAGTTTACCACCGCGAATATCTTTGCCCGTCTATGGGAGAAAGAAGGGAAACTATTAAGTTCAAATACCATGCATTATATTATTAACAAAATAAGTAACTATCTGGATCATAATCTACCTGATGGATACACATATAAGATTAGCGGTGAGCCCAAAGTGCTGGTGCGCATGTCAGACTATATCGTTCAGGGGCAAATCATGAGCCTGGCTTTAAGCCTTATCAGTATATTTGTCATAGTCCTGCTGATTTTTCATAACGTTAAGGCAGCATGTGTTTCACTCATCCCAATCAGTACTGCAGTACTGTTAAATTTTGGAGTGATGGGATTCTTAGGCATACGACTGGACATTGCCACTGCAATCATTGCATCAATAACAATCGGTATTGGTATTGATGACACCATACATTTTTTGAATACATACAGGCATTTCCATTTACAGCGACTATCGCAAAAAGATGTAATCATACGAACGCTCAATCAGGCTGGCGTAGCAATAGTGTACACATCAGTTGCTCTGATATTTGGATTTTTAGTGCTTGTGATTTCAAGCTTTAAACCTGTCATCTATTTTTCTATATTGTTGGCAACAACTATGATTACAACAACGTTAGGAGCATTGCTGTTCTTGCCTGCAACAATTAATCTTTTGCGTTTAGATTTATCGCCATCAAAAAGCACATCAAAAGTATGGCAATATTTTAACCTTGGTAAATATTTTGAATTTGAGTCTGAATGAAGATTTAAAAATCTTTACACTAATATAATTTTATAGGAGGAACACAATGAAGAGTATACTACGTGCAAGTCTTTTGCTTATTGTATGTGGGGCGATAGTTACTGTGTATGCAATGACAGGCAGGGAAATAATGGAAAAATCGGATGCACTGCCTGAACCAAAAACCGCAATAAGTAAGGCAACGATGGTAATTTACAAAGGTGGCGATACATTAACCAGAACTATCGAAATGATGGCAATGAAGGTTGGTCAGAATGAAAAAGTGTTAGCAGTAGTAAAGGAAGAACCCGGAGGCGATATTACCAAGGTATTGACGCACACCAATAAAACAGGCGAGGATTTACAGTGGGTAAAGATGCCAAACGGCAAGATAAAGCGTATATCATCGGGTGACAGGAGTGGCGCATTTGTTAATTCGCATATCTTCTATGAGGACCTTCGTTCACGAAATATCGATGATTATGATTACACCCTTTTGGGCGAAGAAACCGTTGAAGGATACCCATGCTACAAGGTTGAAGCAAAACCAAAACCTGGAAAAAGCATATACGATAGGGCAATATTTTTTATCATAAAATCAGGTGAGTTCCAGTACTTTGCTGTTCGTGCAGATATTTTTTATGATGGGTATCTGTACAAGCGGTTGATTAATTACAACCTGAAAAAAGTTGATGGGATAATCACTCCGTATAAAGCGGTGATGTATCGATTAGATAAAAATGGACAGAATCTAGGCAGAACTGAAGTTTCTATTGAAAATCTTCAGTACAATAATCCTGCAATCAATGAAGGGATGTTCAATCAGGGTAAGTTATAATGCTCTGACCCCCTTTTTTTGCCCTGATTTGTGATGTATGCTCTGACCCTGCGCTTGTGCAAGTATGTCATCTTCCATTACCAGGCTCTGACCCCTGTTTGGTGGTTGTAATGCTCTGACCCCTTTTTTTCAACTTGCTCTGTATGCTCTGCGCTGTCAGCCTGATATTTTTTAATGCTCTGACCCCATTTTTTCCCAAAATTTTTAAAAAAATTCCCACAACCTTTTACAATTTTTCCACCTTGTGCGTTGTATATACATAGAATCTATTACAAAAACGTAACACATGGAGGAATACTATGGCCAGGAAATTGCGTGTACAGCTTCCCAATCTTACCTATCACATCACATCCCGATGTATTGAATGGAGAGGGATGC
>CALEUQ010000029.1 GCA_937920495.1 uncultured bacterium
CAAGCTCAGCAACCGTACTTTTTTATATCATCACAGGTTGTCATAAATGATGTGATTCAGGTACGTCCGCCGTAGAAGGATGACTCAATGCAGGAGGCAAGTCGTGAGTAAAGGGATAGTTGTAAGGTATGCGTGCACTTAAAACATGAAACAGCACGTGATAAGAATTGAATTACAAACGTGTGATTTACCGACGCATCCTTTCAGCTAACGTTGCGTTATTGTAGCAATACTGTAACACTTTTCGGGAATTTTTGTTTTCAGGGATACATGTAGTGAGCTATAACAACGACACACGCCCTTCAAATTTTTTATTGAAACAGCCTTTATATGCAATACTATTATTGACAGAAGAGTTTTTGATGCATAAGGAATTAACGTAAAGATAAAATTCCTTATTGATGGATTATTTTTTATCCCAAAAATTTGGAAAGAGGGTTAATATTACTATAAAATTGATTGCTGCAGTAAAATAAATTATTGCAATATTTTATGTTATTGTATATAAATAAAAATCATGAAAAACAGATTTACATGTTGGGCAACGCGATTCAATACATACCTGAATGGCTCATTATGTTTACTGGTGGTATTATGTGTTGTTACCTGTTCTTCTGAAAATAATCACTCTTTGTTTTTGACACCTGAGGAAATACAATATATACAATCCCTGAAAAAACCAATTATTGCAGCACCATGTCCTGATTATCCACCAATTGATTTCACTGATCATGATGGAAATTATGCAGGATTGAGTCATGATTACTTACACGAGATAGCTATAAAAACAGGTATCAAATTTACAACGGCAAGTGTAGATTCATGGGCTGAAGTACTTGATGCAGCAAAAGATAGAAAAGTAGATATTGTTCTTTCTATACAGGATGTTCCTGAGCGCCGTTCGTATTTACAATTTACCAGTCCGTATGTACGCATCCCAAATGTAATTGTAACGCGCAAGTCGTTTGCAAAAAACCTTGCCTTAAAAGATTTGAAGAATTTACATGTTGCAGCAGTTAAAGGCTACGCCGTTGTTGACTACGTTTTAAAACAATATCCAGAAATAAAGTTTCATCTTGTGAAAAATGAAACTGAAGGCTTGATGAAATTATCATTTGGTGAATATGATGCAATGATTATCTCACTGTCAACTGTCTCATATATTATAGATACATATGGTATTTCAAATTTACGTGTGGCAGGTTATGTGGGATATGACTGGAACCTGTGTATAGGTGTTCGAAATGATAATGCAGTATTGTTTTCAATAATTTCCAAAGCATTAAACTCTATTTCACAAACTAAAAGAAATGCTATTTACCGCAAGTGGATTTCATTAGCTCCAAAACCTGTGTATTATGAAAAGGAGTTCTGGTATATCGTTGCTGCGTTAACTACAGGTGGACTGCTTATCATTATTGCTATTGTGGCGTGGAATGCATCACTGCGAAGGCAGGTAAAAATTAAAACCGAATTGCTGGAAAATGAATTATACTGGCATAAAAAAACACAGGAACAACTGGCACTGGAAAAAGAAAGACTTTTAATAACCATTCAATCAATAGGCGATATATTTATAAGTACCGATGAACATGGTATCATTGTGCTTTCCAATAAAGAGGCAGATATATTATTTGGTAATACACCATCAGTGGGGAAACGTGTAAGTTCTTTAATCACATTTTATGAACCACTACTACAACAAGAGGTAAATCCTATTGATGAATCAATGAATTTGAGGAAGCTTGTTATATATCATCATCTTCAATGTCATTGTCATAATACAATCAAGGATGTATCTGTTGTTTCTTCACCAATATATATAGAAGGTGCTGTTAGTGGTGCTGTGACAATAATCAGAGATATTACTGAAATGCTTTCAATGCAGAATGAACTTATAAAACTGCAACAGTTTGAGTCATTAGGGATGCTGGCAGCAGGCATTGCCCATGATTTTAACAATATCCTTACCGCTATTATTGGCAATGCCGAGATAGCATCGCTTTTGATAGTAAAAAATAACAAATCCAATGAATTGGCAAATATTTTAGATGGAATCAAACAATCAGTTAAGTCAGCACAGTCATTGACTTCTCAGTTGTTAACCTATGCAAAAGGTGGTAAGCCAGTTAAGAAAACCGGTGATATTGTACAGTTAGTACGTGATACTGTGGATTTTGCGACGCATGGAAGCGGTGTGAGGGTAGAATATAGAATCGATAATCCAGTAGGGAAATGTGATTTTGATGAGCATCAGCTTTCACATGTATTCAGGAATCTGGCATTGAATGCCGTACAGGCTATGAACGGTAATGGTGTATTGACAATTACAGTAAAGACTCTGCCACATAAACCTGATATACTGCAGCTGCCTGAAGATAGCTACATCATGATTCAGTTTTCTGATACCGGAAGAGGTATTCCGCACGAACACATTAGTAAAATTTTTGATCCCTATTTTACTACTAAGGAAAAGGGGACAGGATTGGGACTTACAACATCATTGTCAATAATACGTCAACATGGGGGTACCATTACAGTTTCTTCTGATGAAAAAGGCGCAACTTTTACTGTATATCTGCCTAAAGCAGAAGTCCAAACGCCTGTTGAAGCAATAGATATCATAAATGTTGATTCTATTCATGCTCATGTTCTTGTACTTGATGACAGACAGGATATACTTGATGTTACCACGGGTATGCTGGAGCTACTTGGGTGTACCTATGATACTGCAACATATAGCGATGAGGCAATAAAAAAGATAATTATATCGCACCAGCAGGGGAAGCCGTTTGATTGTGTACTGGTTGATGTGACAATTCCTGGTAGCATAAGTGGTGTGGATGCATTTGCACAGATGAAAAAAATTCAGCAGGATATAAAAGGGATTGTCATGAGCGGATATGCTGATAACAGTGCTATTGCAGATTATTCAAAATATGGTTTTGCCTGGTATCTGGTAAAACCTTTTACATTTGATGATGTAAAACAGGCCTTAATTAAAGCATTGTATAGTTAATGTTGATCTATGGAAGCATATTGGCAAAGAGTAGAAAAGCTACACGAAATTATAGAGGGGACAATAGTACTGCGGCATAATCCAGAATCCCATAAAATACAGCAAGGTATATTTGTACACTATGATGACGGTATCATACTTAAGAATGTCATAGATTGCACACACTATAGCTTTCTGGCAACTGAAGGTATTGTGTATCCTGATAGAAATGATGTATTTTATAAGGCGCTCACCAACTTTAATACAAGTCCTGTAGCACATAAAGCGTTGAAAGTTATTTACCAGTGGCCACTATATCAAAAACATCCAGAATTATCACTACATATAGAACAATTTGTAAAATCAACATTTGTGCCCGAACAGATACTGGATTTACAAAAAAAAGATAATCTAAAAGCAGTGTTTATTCCTCTTCAGCAGTATTTCAGAATTGGGAGATACAAAGAGCGCCGCAATATAGAGCGAGTATGCCACGATAAATTTAAATTTTGGCTTGATTCATTACGTATTGGTGAGCATATCACATATTTGGCTTCGGTTGCGGGAATATCGTCGCATACTCCAAAATTTTATTCGGCAGGTACAAAACCACATGAGGTAACTCATCAGTATCTTGAACAGGAAGAGTTTGCATTCAATCCCACTCATGGTGGGCACATAAAGTGTAATGCAATTGTTGATGGTAAAAAGCAGTTCATAGTAGATGCTGGTTCAAACTATATTGGACGTGGTGTTAAAGCAACACTTTTCACTGCAAAACAGGTTGCTTCAGGATTAAAGAAATTATATCCAGAGTATGAATTTGTGCCTGTTGCTGGCAGAGGTGCATTTGGCGTGGAGCAAAGTTATTAACATGCAATAGTTGTTTTTTACAGTAACTATCGCACAAAAATAAAAAATGATTTTGACATATTAACTACAGTAATGTAGTATAAAGATGGAGGAAGCCAATGCACAAAGAAAAAATAATGGAACTATATGCTCGCCATGTTTCACCTGGCAAAGTGGAACTTTATAAAAAATACGACATCGCACTGGTGCCATACAAACGCCGTGGTGTGTTTATATACGATATTAATGGCACACGATACATAAATTGCCATTGCAATGGTGGTGTGTTTAACCTTGGGCATCGTAATAAAAAGATAATGGATGCGGTGAAGAAAGCCATGCAGCGATATGATATTGGTAACCACCATTTGATAAGCCAGCCAAAAGCCATCTTAGCCCAAAAATTGGCAGGCACAATGCCATTGGGGTTAAACCAGGTTGTGTATGGTGTTTCAGGCGGCGAGGCAATCGATACTGCAATCAAGCTGGCACGGGCTGTTACGGGACGCCCGCACATCATTTCAGCCATTGGCGGGTATCACGGGCATACGGGGCTTGCTCTTGCAACAGGTGATGAAAAATTTAAAAAGCCATTTGAGCCGCTTTCACCGGGATTTATTCAGGTGCCGTTTAATGATGTTGAAGCAATGAAGGCTGTTATTGATGAACACACCGCTGCTGTCATCCTGGAAACAATTCCTGCAACACTTGGCATAGTTGTCCCTGATAAAAATTACTTTAAAAATGTACTTGAGCTGTGTCATTCAAAAGGTGCACTCTTTATAATGGATGAGGTGCAGACCGGCTTTGGGCGCACGGGGAAGATATGGGGCTTTGAGCACTTTGATATTGTTCCTGACATTGTGGTTTTAGGTAAAGGCATGAGCGGTGGTATTTATCCAATTACTGCAACAGTATATAAAGAAGACTATGCATTCTTTTTTAAGGAAAATCCGTTTATCCATATCTCAACATTTGGTGGCAGTGAAATTGGGTGTTTTGCAGCAATGGCTGTTTTAGATATGTGCGATAGTTTATTGTTAAACCATGTAAATCAGATAGCAGACTATTTTACAAAAAAACTTACAGCTCTTTCATCACAGTATCCAAAAGCATCATTTTCGGTACGTGGACTTGGCCTTATGATGGGGCTTGCATTTACCGATGAGGTGACAGCGCTTTTTATGGTTAAGCTATTATTTGATAATGGAGTGTATGTTGTCTATTCAGGCAATGATCCTAAGGTGATTCAGTTTTTGCCGCCGCTTATTATTACACAACGTGAGGCAGATCTTGTGATTGCTGCAATAGAGAAGTCATTACAAGCCTTATCACAATGAGGAGGCGGGTATGGAAGATGACCATAAGGATATCATTGAGCATCTGACACTTTTACATACCGTGTATGAACTAAAACGCAAGCGGATACGTTTTATGCAACTGGCATCTGTTGATAGCACATTACAGGAGCTATCTGAAAATTTTTACAAAATCTGGGATAAAACATCAAAGGGTTTTGTGCTGAAAGATGCATACTCATATGCAAAAACTATTGATATTATCAAAGGCCTTTTTGGACTGCATGATGAAATAATGACGATTATGCGAGGGAATAAAGCAATACTTACCGTTGATAAGATACGCTTTTACCAGTATCTGGTGCGCCATATTGCAAATACTCGTGCGCTTCACTATCTGTATAATCTTTTTTATGGGGATGAAAATATATCTATTGAAAAACTTGTTAAGGAACAATTACCATATCTGGAACGGTATCTGCCAACATTTAAAAAATTTGATAGGGCAAAAAATTTACAGCAATTAGTGCTGTCGCAATTTGATATACAGAATATATGGTCCATTATTGAGATATTTGACCGTATTCGTAATAATCTTATGCAGGATACTGCGTTATATAAACAATTTACAAAAGATTTTACCAGATTGTATCGTGAAGAGCTTAAACTCAAAATTTTGGGGTATGGCGAAATATCTACCGTGATGCAGACCATGCATGGCTCGGTCATTAATGAATCATTTACAAAAATAAAAGTCACTGAATCTGATTGGGTATGGAAACGGATGCCCCCTATCGACACTCTTGCTGATGTTATGGCATTACAAAAGGTGTATCATGAATACAGGGAAATACTTACTAAAAAAATAGGCATTCAGGTGCCACAGCAACAATTCCGTTACTTTAAAAGCAATGGTTGGTATACTGTGTATGCCGGACAAAAAAAGGTTAATCCACAGATGGTTGGGAATTCCCTTGTGAAACGTCTTGATGAACGCAATGCAGTGCAACTATTTACAAAGATTTTAGAGGAACTGAAAAAGTGGTATGTGTGTAATCAACGTGAAGAAAATCTTAAAGTGGGTATTGATGGGCAGATATCAAACTGGGTATTGGTTTCGGTTGATGAAGCCTTGAACTATGTTGGTGAAAATGATACATTATTATATATTGATACCAGTACACCGTTATACCGCATCAATGGTGTGGAACAGCTTAACGCCGAGCTGTTCTTGAAAAATACACCGTGGTTTTTACGGGCACTCATACGTTCACTTTTTTTACAGGAGGTTCTTGACCGATACTATGACCTGCGTTCGGTGGTTATTGATTGCATAGCCAACCTGTATAAGGAAAAACGTGAAGACTTGATACCAGCGTTTATAAAAGCTGCAAATTATTTCTTTGCTTCAATAGATGAATCAATCAAGCCCCTCACATTGGAAGAAATAACAAAATATTATAAAAGTGATGCATTTATATGGCGGCTGTTCCAGTTTGCACGCAGGGTTGACAAATTTGTAACTGAAAATATTTTTAGAAAAAAATACATGTATCGCCTGCCTGAAAAAATAGAGCGATAAGATACTTACACTATGCTTTTCCAGCCAAGTGCCAGTACCTTATGTGCATTTTCTATATGTTTTTTTCGTGGTTGTGAAGGATGTGCAAATGCCATGAGTGCAATGAGAATTGCCAGTTCCATCAAGCGTACAGTATAATCTTTGTCATCCACTTCAATTGTAACAAAAGTATTATACCTGAGTTTCAGTGGTATAATAAATGAAATACCTAAATCCCAATCCAGCACAGTTGATGATACCGCATTGTGGACGATTCTATCATTGATGCGGACAGAACCACGTGAAAAAATAAGCTTTGTATTGTTAAGCCCCAATTTTTTAACACTCCTATAGATAAAATTGATTACATCATGAGGCATATTGCAGGTAAAATAACAGTTGCCTTTGATTCTTTTTAGCGGTTTAACTACTTTTGTAACTTTTCCTTTTATTCGGCGTGGCACAACAATGTAACGTTCTGTTTTATCAATCCTGTTTATATTGATTATATTATTGGTATTCATTACAAAAGTTATTCCCGTAATATGCATGGTGTAGTACGCGCAAGAGCTTATTCCCCAACAGTATAATTATTGATGACATAGTTATACATAGTTTCAAGTGCCCTGTCATGCGGACCTTCGATGCCTGTATCAATAATTACATCCTTTCTATTGTTTTCAAACCAGTGGTAAAGCATCCTCATGCCTGATTGCAGTGTAGGTGCACTGTGACATAGTTTAACTATCTTTCGCATCTCATCACGGCTGAAGAAATTACGCGCGCCGTTAATGACAAAAATAAAATGGCGCAGGTCATCAGCTTCAACTACTTCAAGTTTATCTTTGCTGTAATCTTGCCGTTTTGTAGTAATGGTTTTAACATCAAGCTCATCAAATTCCTGTTGTAATTTTTTGACTTCAATATTATGCAAAAGGACCTTGGCCTGCTCATAAAGAAAATTAAGGCTTTCCTCATCCAGTTTTTTCATTAAAAGATTTATTGCTTTTATATACTGTGTAATGGTATCGTTAGACGATTTAGTTGATTGTTTCTTAGATTTATTTTTGTTTTTATTTTTTGTATCTACGTGCTTTGATTGTGGCATTGCTACCTCCTCTTCAAAGAAGATGTTGATGTCATTCTATATTAATCTTTAAAAATTAACCATGAGAGCATACCACGTATGCTTAAAAATTCACGTTTGTTTATAATAACCTATAGACACTTCCATATTTGTGTATGCCATTTATACAAGATGTAAAGAACAATATTATGAATCATCATAATTTTTAATAAACTTATTGAATAATATAGAAGGTTCTTAGGACATCTATATACATGTTTTTGCATATTTTTACAATACTATTATCGTAATTGAGCACTCACAGTATAGATGAATGCAGCAATTGCTATAGTTTGGGTGAACAATAAACCCATTATCCATTTTATGGTTGCTGACCTGATAGAATCAATTTCTTTTATTAGACGTAATTCAGTTTCACGCACATCCGATTTTGTTGCTGCTTCATGCTGTTTCAGTAACTGTGCTGAAGAATCTATAATTTCTGCCAATCCTTTGGCTGCAGTTTCATTGTCTTTAAATATCTGGAACGTTTTTAATGCTAACCCCATATATTCCTTTGCTCAATAGTTTTTAATTTGACTATTATCTCTTTGCTTCAAAAATACAAATGTAGTAAGTATATGTCAAATAGTATTACTACATCTGCCATAGTGCACATTAAGCCTTGAAGTAGCGCTTTACAAATGAAACTTTTAATTTACTATACGGTGGGTATCTAAGAAAAATATCAAGGAAAAATGGCTTTTTCAATATGCTTTTGTAATGGGTAAATGTATCAAAACTTGCTTTTCCGTGATAGTTACCAATACCACTGTCTCCAACACCGCCAAATGGCAAATAGGGCGAGACTAAGTGGGAGATAGTATCATTAATGCAGCCACCACCAAAAGAAATTTCAGAGATTAGCTTTTGCCATACTTCCCTTTTAGTTGTAAAGATATATGCAGCTAAAGGTTTTGGAAAATTTTTGATGATAGCAATTGCATCATCAATTGTGGCAAATTCAAGTACCGGCAATATGGGACCAAAAATTTCTTCCTGCATTGATGGATGTTCCAGTGTGACGTTGGTGATGACAGTAGGCGCGATGTAGCGTTCATGTATATCGGTATCTCCACCGATAACTATGCGACAGTTATCAAGCATGCGTGTCAGTCGCTGAAATTGCTGAGTATCTATGATACGTGCAAAATGGCTTTCTTTGGGATTGGTGCCATAAAATTTAGTAATATACTTCTGCGCTGCTGTAAAAAACTCTTGTGTTTTTGATTGATGTACCAGCGCATAATCCGGTGCAATACATGTCTGGCCTGCATTTATAAACTTACCCCATACAATCCTTCGGGCAGATGCATCAATATCTGCATCCTGGCTTATTATGGCGGGGCTTTTGCCTCCCAGTTCAAGTGTGACGGGTGTAAGATGTTTTGCTGCAGCCTGCATAATAGTTCTTCCAACATCCGTACTTCCGGTAAAGAATATATAGTCAAATTTTTGATTAAGGATTTCGTCATACACTCCGGGATATTTTTCTACCACTGCAATATATTCATCAGGGAAAAATTCATGTATCATATCAAATAATACCTTTGAGCTTTCCTGAGCAGTGTAGGCAGGTTTTACCACAGCACAATTGCCGGCTGCTATGGCACCAATTAAAGGGTTAAGTACTAAATTTATGGGATAGTTCCACGCTCCTATAATGAGTGCAATGCCATAGGGTTCAGGATAAATATAGCTGCGTGAAAAAAGATGCACAAGTGGTGTTTTGACTTTTAAGGGTCTTGCCCACTGTTTCAGGTTTTTTATAGTATGGTCAATCTCGAATATAGTGACTGCAATTTCAGTGGCAATAGTTTCGTACGCAGGTTTTTTAAAGTCTTTATCCAGAGCCTGGATGATGCGATTGCTGTAGGTTTTCAAAGCTTTGCGTAGTGTTGCAAGTTGCTGTAACCTGAAATGTATGTCTTTTGTTTTCCCTGTATTAAAAAAATATTTTTGTGCTTCAAGAATCTGGCTTACTGTTTTCATTTTAGCCTCCATTTGAAATTATTATAATGTAATAATAATGTCAAAAAATATCAATACCTGAATGAATTTTTTTGCTAAAGATCCCCAAAATTTGCTTGTATTTTAAAAGTTATAGTAATACAATATTACAAATTAATAATTGTTGAATTGTAAATTAGATGTTCGTTGCTGATTTTTTTGAGTTGCAATCATTAGTTGAGATTTAAATGTCGTAATTCAATTATATAGCCTAACTTACAAAATTTAGGTAAAGTTTATAGCCGGGTGGGATGTATGAAATATTTTCCAGATGATTTTATATGGGGAGTTGCAACATCGGCTTACCAGATTGAAGGAGCCTGGAATGAAGATGGTAAAGGATTGTCGATATGGGATGAATTTACTCACACGCCTGGAAAAATAAAAAATAATGATACAGGTGACATAGCTTGCGATCATTATCATCGATTTAGGGATGATATAGAGCTTCTTTCAAAAATTAATTGTAACGCTTACCGATTTTCAATATCCTGGCCACGTGTACTTCCAGAAGGTCGTGGAAAAATCAATCATAAGGGACTGGATTTTTATAAGCAACTTGTAGATCAATTACTTAATAAGAATATTATTCCCTTTGTTACATTATATCATTGGGATTTACCACTCACTTTGCATCAGCAGGGTGGTTGGGTAGTTAGCCCTGTTAGCGATGCATTTGAAGAATATACTCGTGTGGTGGTAGAAGCATTAAAAGATAGGGTTAATTTTTTTATTACACTAAATGAACCTTTAGTGATTTACGGTGCAGGCTATTTTAATGGTATACATGCACCTGGATATAAAAGTATTGTTAAGTCAGCTAAAGTGATACATAATTTACTTCTGGCACATGCAAAATCATATCATTGTATTAAATCAATTGCCCCTGAAGCAAACGTTGGTATTGTAAATGCATTATCACCTGTATATGGATTAACAACTAAAGACGAACCTGCAGTACGTGCTGCAAGAGCTTTTACGCAACAGATATTTATAGATCCTATTATTAAAGGGAAATATCCTGATTTAGTAGACAAAAAATTACGCCTGGTAAATCGTAAAATCAAAGATAAGGATTTTGATCTTATTAAAAATACTACCGATTTTTTAGGCATCAACAATTATTCCCGTATGTTAGTAAAAAAGACAATACTGCCAATACCTGGTTTTTCTATTGTTCCTGCCAGATCAAAAAGTGTTACTGCAATGGGCTGGGAAATATATCCTGAAGGTTTGTATGAAATATGTACCTGGATTCGAGATGAATATGGCAATCCGCCGGTATATATTACTGAAAATGGTGCTGCGTTTGATGATTGTGTAAATCAGAAAGGTGAGGTTGAAGACATACAGCGAATTGAATTTTTAAAGAGCTATCTAACTGAACTTCATAAGGCTATCCAGGAAAAATGTAATGTGAAAGGATATTTTGTGTGGAGTTTTATGGATAATTTTGAGTGGCAGGAGGGTTATTCCAAAAGATTTGGCCTGGTGTATGTGGATTATACCACACAAAAAAGAATTATTAAAGAAAGTGGTAAATGGTTTGCAAGCGTATGTAAAAACAAAGGACTGGAAAATTAATATGCTTTACAATAAAATGATCACTATGATAAGACATTATGAAAAAAAATATAAATAAAACAAATTCTCTTTATGAGGTGTATTGATTATCATGGAAGAAAAGTTTAACCTTAAAATGCGAATATTTATTATTATATTAATGGCTATTAATATTATTTTCCTCACGGCAGATAAAAATATCATTAGTGCGGTATTATTAGAAATTGAAAAAGAATTCAAAGTTAATACCGCTGATATCGGTTTAATGTCCCTTCTTTTTACAATTATTGGAGCAGCCGTAAGCCTTATATGGGGATATTATACTGATAAAGTGGATAGAAAAAAATTGTTTGCATTCTCAGTCTTTACTGCAGAGATTCCCTGTGCGCTAACATATTTTGCTCCTAATTTTACTGTTTTTTTTCTACTTCGTATTTTAACAGGTATTGGAGTCGGAGCGGCATTCCCAATCGTGTTTTCGATTATTGGTGATGTTTTTGATAAAAGAGGAAGAACACTGGCTGCTGCTATATTAACTATTTGTTGGGGTATTGGTGGACTTATTGGCGTTATGGTAGCAGGATACTCTTTAGGAGCTGGTTTGGGATGGCGTCTTCCTTTTATTATGATCGCAATCCCAAATTTTATATTTATTGCATTATTTTATTTCATAATTCCTGAAATTCCCAAAGGTGCATCAGAAGATGCATTAAAAGAGCTCATTGCACGGGGATTACGTTATCCTGGTATTATTAAAATTAAAGATTACGTTCGCCTTGCAAAAATAAAAACAAATCTTTTGTTATTTATTCAGGGTTTAGCTGGTAATTTACCGTGGGGTGCGCTTTTTTTACTCATTAAATTTTTACAAACAGAGAGAAACTTTGATATAAATGCCGCTACAACAATTTACAGCATTTTTGGTTTAGGTGCTGCAGTGGGTGGAGTAGCAGGCGGATATATTGGTGGCAAACTTTTTGTTATTAGACCTGTATATCAGCCACTTTTATCAGGCATATCTACCATAACAGGTGCATTTATAACACTGGCTATCCTTTACTGGGTGCCAAACAATTTTATAGTAGTTTCAATTGCAGGGTTTCTTGGTGCTGCGTGGGCATCTATAACTGGTGCAAATATAAGAAATATGCTGCTGAGTGTAAATAGACCTGAAGATCGAGGACCAATATTTTCCATATTCAATTTAACTGATTCAGTAGGTTATGGCATAGGAGAATTTATTGCTGGCACACTTGCTGTTACTATAGGGATTACACATGCATTAGGAATTTCATTTGGTTTCTGGATTCCCTGTGGTGTTATTATTCTTATTGCAACACAGTTTTTTGGAAGGGATGTTATAAAACTTGATGAACAAATGAAAGAAGTTGCAATTGCAATGCAATTTAATGCAAAACAAAAATATTACAACTGAG
The DNA here is from genome assembly GCA_937920495.1 of uncultured bacterium. Lineage (GTDB taxonomy): Bacteria > Spirochaetota > UBA4802 > UBA4802 > UB4802 > UBA4802. The sequence continues at coordinate 12,845 of CALEUQ010000029.1, forward strand.
AATAAATATACAAATATACTTGACATCTTAAGCTATTACATTATTGGTGAACTACAAATAATGCTTAGATTTTAATTATGACATTTTCACGTGATCACATTGGATATTTTATTGGATTTGTAATTCTTGGTGGTATACTTGGAATAGCAATTGGTTCTTTTCTGGTTAAGCTGGCACCTTCGCTGGCTGTGATTAATGTCCCACTTACTAAACCAATTGGATTTGACCTTGAATTAATAAGTGTGTATCTTCGTTTTAATATCTCTGCAATTGCAGGGATGATTGCAGGTGTGTTACTATTCAAGTGGATTTAGGTTTTAAAAGGTTGCACTCGCAACTATCACGCATTCCGGATATAACGGGATGTATATATGTAAACCGGTTTGTGTAGCCGGTTGCCACATACCAGAAGTTTTTTTACTATGAACTATCGCCCATAAAGTGCATAATTCAAATGAACACTGCAGGTGTTTATTTGATGCGTATATATGATGCTGTGTAAGCATTGAATATTATATTATCAGGAGGTATTTCATTGTCAGTTATATCAATGAAAGCTTTATTGGAATCCGGGGTCCATTTTGGGCATCAGACACGCCGATGGAATCCTCGTATGGCACAGTTTATATTCACTGCGCGTAATGGTATCCATATTATCGATTTACAAAAGACCATGCAGCGTCTTAAAATTGCGTATGCTGCAATGAAGGAAATTGCTGCAAAAGGTGGCAGGGTGCTTTTTGTTGGTACCAAGAAACAGGCACAGGGTGCAGTGAAAGAATATGCACAAAAATGTGGCCAGTTCTATGTGTCAGAGCGCTGGTTGGGTGGGTTGCTTACAAATTATAAAACTGTTTCACGTTCCATTCAGCGGTTTAAAGAACTTGAGAAGATGGAAGCTACCGGAAAATGGGAAGCTGAAACCAAAAAGGAAATTTTAGAGCTTACCCGTGAGCTTGAGCGCAAACGCAAGGTGCTTGAAGGTATCAAGGATATGGACAGGCTGCCAGATGCATTGTTTATCATTGATCCAAAGCGTGAAGCCATTGCAGTACAGGAAGCGCGCAAATTGGGTATTCCCATTTTTGCAGTGGTTGATACCAATTGCAATCCGGATGAAATAGATTATCCCATTCCAGGTAATGACGACGCTATACGGGCAATTGCTCTGTTTCTGGAAGTTATGGCTAATGCTATTATTGAGGGTCAGTCAGCAGGTCAGGTGAGCGGTGAAGCGGTAGAAGCAAAAATTGACTTTGTTGAAGAAGAACCAGCGGAAGTTAAACCTGAAAAGGATTATGCTGAAGAGTATGCTGACGAGTTTGATGAATATGAAGACAACAGGCGTTAAGCTTGGTGCGTGATCATTAATTTTTATGTAAATAAAGGAGTAGTACAGTGGCAGAAATTACAGGTGAAATGATAAAAGAACTACGTGAAAAAACTCAGGCAGGTATGCTTGATTGCAAGAAAGCGCTGATTGAGTGTGGCGGCGATATGGAAAAGGCAGTTGATTATCTTAGAAAGAAAGGGCTTGCAGCCGCAAACAAGCGTGAAGGGCGTGTGGCAAAAGAAGGTATCATTGCATCCTACATCCACAACAACAGCAAGCTTGGCGTTCTATTAGAACTTAACTGCGAAACTGACTTTGTTGCACGCAATCAGGACTTTCTGGATCTTGCAAAGGATTTGTGTATGCAGGTAGCGGCAGCAAATCCGCTATATGTAAGCCCTGAAGATATTCCTGCTGAAGTTCTTGAACGTGAAAAAGAGATATACCGTGAGCAGTTAAAAGACAGTGGCAAGCCTGCAAATGTAATTGAAAAAATAGTTGAAGGAAAACTCACCAAGTTTTATTCTGAAGTATGTCTGCTTGAGCAGGAGTTTATTAAAGACAACAAGGTAATTATCAAAGACCTTATAAAGAACAAGATAGCAACGTACGGTGAAAACATCACTGTAGGTCGTTTTGTACGGTTTCAGATTGGGCAGCGATAGTTACTGATTAAGGTTACACCGGATGGAATCAGAGTCACGGATACAATACAGGCGGATTCTGCTTAAACTAAGTGGCGAAGCACTTGCCGGGCAGCAAAAGGTGGGAATCAATCCTGAGATTGTTTCCCACATTGCCCGCGAAGTGAAAAGCGCGTATGAATTAGGAGTGGATGTTGCACTTGTCATTGGTGGTGGCAATATCTTCAGAGGATCGATGGGAACATCCATAGGGATTGAGCGGGCAACCGGCGACTATATGGGAATGCTGGGAACTGTAATTAATGCACTTGCTGTCCAGAGTGTTCTTGAAAACATGAATGTACCAACGCGCGTCATGACTGCTATTGAAATGCGTCAGGTTGCTGAACCCTATATACGCAGAAGAGCATTGCGTCACTTAGAAAAGAGAAGAATCATCATCTTTGCAGCTGGTACTGGAAATCCTTTCTTTACCACTGATACTGCGGCTGCCCTGCGTGCCATTGAAATAGGCGCAGACCTTTTCCTTAAAGCTACCAAAGTTGATGGAGTATATGACAAAGATCCAGTAAAATTCCCTGAAGCACATAAGATACATGCTGCATCGTATATGGATGTGTTACAGCAACAATTGGGTGTAATGGATTATACTGCAGTGTCATTATGTATGGAAAACAAATTGCCGCTTGTAGTATTCAATCTATTTGATGAAGGTTCTCTGGTTAAAATTTTGAAAGGTGAAGAAATAGGTACACGAATTTCGTGATATTGTTATTCTATTTTTTAAAAGATGGTATAGTCACTCTTAATTCGTCTCAACATTACAATATGTGCGCCATATATCAATTGCAGATAGTATGTTCAAAAGCTTGTGTTGAGTAAAAATTTTTTTTAAAAATTTTTTTAAAAATTACAATATATGTAAAATCAGTTAGAATGATGATACACAATCCTGGGGGAATATATGGTAAAAGATATTCTTGACGATGTAAAAAACCGTATGCAGAAAAGTGTTCAGAATCTGGCAAAGGATTTTGCAACCATTCGTACCGGCAGGGCAAATCCTGCTATCTTTGATAATGTCAAAGTAGAAGCGTATGGTACTGAAATGCCACTCAATCAGGTTGCAACAATATCCTGCCCTGAGCCCCGGCTTGTCGTTATACAGCCATGGGACAGAACTAACCTTGGTGCTATTGAAAAAGCTATCTTAAAGTCCAACCTTTCTTTGACCCCAAACAATGATGGCAATATTATCCGTATTCAGATACCTGAGCTTACCGAAGAGCGCCGCAAAGAATATGTTAAGATGATAAAACAAAAGGCAGAAGAATGCAAGGTTGCCATACGCAATATTCGTCGTGACGGCAATGATATGGTTAAGGACCTTGAAAAGTCCAAAGAAATATCAGAAGATGATGCAAAAAGTGCACTGGATGAAATTCAGAAAATAACTGATAAATATGTGGCTGAAGTACAAAGTATGACCGACAACAAAGAAAAAGAGATAATGAGCTTGTAACTTTCCACGCTCATTAGTATACTTATTAATATGCGTATATTTTACAAAAAGAACATAGATCACTCAAACATTCCACAGCATGTTGCCATCATTATGGATGGCAACGGCAGATGGGCAAAAAAGCGGGGATTGCCGCGTATTGAAGGTCACAGGCGTGGTGCTGAAACTATTGAACGCTGCATGGACAGTGCCATAGAGCTTGGCATACATGTTGTTTCGCTGTATGCGTTTTCAACCGAAAACTGGTCCCGCCCAAAAGAAGAGATTAATGGCTTGTGGAATCTTCTGGAATCTTTCTTTAAAAAAAAATTAAATATCATTGTAGAAAAGGGTGTACAGGTACGACATTCGGGTAGCCTGAAAGAGCTACCGGAGAATGTGCAGCGCATTATAACCGATGCTGTTGAAAAATCAAAAGACAATTCCCGAATTATATTGAACCTTTGTCTTAATTATGGCGGAAGGCATGAGATTATTCATGCTGTGAATCAATGGTTACAGAAAAAACCTTCCAGTGAACTATCGCTTACCGCTGAAATATTTGAAAACTACTTGTATACAAAAGGACTGCCGGATGTAGACCTTTTGATACGAACAAGCGGGGAATACCGGATAAGCAATTTTTTGTTATGGCAGATAGCGTATGCGGAGTTAGTCTTCATGGATGTGCTGTGGCCTGATTTTAATGAAAAACATCTTTACCAGGCAATATATGAATACCAACACAGGGAAAGGAGGTTTGGTGGCCTATGAAAGAGCGCACAAAAAATACATTAATACGAATTTTGACTGCGGTTGTGGCACTACCAGTATATGTATTTTTAATTGTCACGGATTCATTGTACTCATTGCCCATATTGTTAGTGAGCATTATTGTAAGCAGTGTATGCCTTTGGGAATTTTATCAGATTGCAGAAAGAGAGACAGGCCACACACCATTTGTAAAAACGGGAATGATTTCAGCATTAATTATTAATATTGTTATGTATTCCTATGCGTATGGTAATATAACCGGCATTGGCAGTATAACATTGAATTTTGATGTACGCTATCTTCTGGCAGTTGTGATGGTGGCGGTCAGTGTGCTTGCAACGATTCATATTTTAAAACGCCCGTTAAAAGGCGGCATATATTCATTAGGTGCAACTATACTTGGCTGGTTTATAATTGTCATTCCGTATGCACATATAATGTTTTTGAAATCACTGCGTGATGGTATTATATTCATAATTTTTGTTCATCTTATTGTTATGATTAATGACAGTGGTGCATATTTTGGTGGTGTATATTTTGGCAAACATAAAGCCAATTTTAAAGCATCGCCCAATAAATCGTGGGAAGGTTATTTTAGCGGACTTCTATGTGGCATTGTGTTTGCAATTCTTTACAGCCAGTTTATTGAAGTTTTTTATGGCAGGTATTTTTTCAGCATTGTTGAATCAGCCATTGTTGGTATCATCTTTAGTATTATAGGTAACATCGGCGATTTATTTGAATCAGCAATAAAACGTGATGGTGCAATAAAAGATTCAGGTTCCATTATCCCCGGTCATGGAGGGATGTGGGATGTATTTGATTCAACCATATTTGCCATGCCATTGTTTTACTACTATCTAATACTCCGGGGCATTGCGTAAAGGTACTCATTAACGTATGCATTCAAGCGTTATAATATTTGGTTCTACTGGCTCAATAGGCATTTCCACGCTTAAGGTCATCCGCCAGTTTGGTAATAGATTTACTGTCAAAGGGCTATCGTGCCATAAAAATCTAGCTCTTTTAAAAGAGCAGATACTTGAATTTAATCCACAGTTTGTTGCGGTAAGTGACGAAGCAACATGTGCCAGTAAAGAATATAAAACATTAAAAGAAGAGTTTGGTTCTATAGTTTTCTATGAAGGGCTTGATGGCTTAAGCCAGCTATCTGCCAATGGTGCTGATATTTTAGTTGTTGGTATTGTTGGTGCTGCTGCGCTTAAACCAACACTTGAAGCCTTACCGCATATTAAGCGTATTGCCATTGCTAACAAAGAAACGCTGGTTATGGCAGGCGATATTTTCTTAAACCTTTTACACCGCTATAATGTTGAACTTTTACCTGTGGATAGCGAACACTGCGCTATATTTACATTGCTGGATGGAAAAAACAAAATTTCCGTAAAGCGATTAATACTTACCGCAAGTGGCGGAAGCGTGCGCCATAAACCTGTTGAATTGCTTGATGCAGTGACAGTGGAAGAAGCTTTAATGCATCCAACATGGGATATGGGCAAAAAGATAACCATAGATTCAGCAACACTGATGAATAAGGGGCTTGAGGTTATAGAGGCACATTATCTTTTTGAGATGCCGTATGAGTCAATTGATGTGATAATTCATCCTGAAAGCATTATTCACGGTATGGTAGAACTTGTTGATGGTACATTGCTTGCACACATGAGTATCACCGATATGGTATATCCCATAGGACGCGCATTAACATATCCAGAAATCTGTAGCAGTGAATTTGGCAATGTTGATTTAACAGCAATTGGTGCGCTGCATTTTGTAAAACCTGATACAAAACGTTATCCGGCGCTTGCACTGTGTTATGAAGCTGGCAGGCAGGGCGGCACCATGCCGGCAGTACTCAATGCAGCTAATGAGGTAGCAGTCAATGCATTTTTACAAAAGAAAATTTCATTTACTAAAATTGTCTGGGTGGTTGAAAAGGTTTTAGGTAAGCACACAAGGGTTGACAATCCTGACCTTGCAGCAATATTTGATGCAGATGCAGAGGCACGACAATTAGCACTAACATGTATATGAGGTAGATAATGGTAACACTTACGTATATTCTGGCAGCAGTTGTTTTATTGGGCTTGTGTATATTTGTCCATGAGTTAGGGCACCTTTTAGGTGGCAAAATGGTGGGCATTAAAGCTGAGGTTTTTTCAATTGGTTATGGTAAAGGCTTTATAAAGAAAAAATGGGGTGACACAACCTATCAGATAACACTCATCCCGTTTGGTGGGTACTGCAAATTTTATGGCGAAGATCCAAATGATACACGCCAAGGCAAGCCGTATGAGTTTTTAAGTGCATCACCCCTGAAGCGTGTGGTAACGGTACTCATGGGGCCACTTTTTAACCTTTTCTTTGGCATCATACTTTTCTTCATTATGAATTTACACGGATATCCTGTTGAAACAAATAAAATCTATATCCCTGAATATTTGACAAAAGGTGAATATATTTCACCCGCGTATGAAGCAGGACTCAGGACAGGTGATACCATTGTTGCCATCAACAATGAGCAGGTTACAGGTTTTACTGATATTCAAAGCAAGGTTGCATTTTCCAAAGGGAGTCCTATTACTGTGCGAGCAGTACGGGGCAGTGATGAATTCCAGGTAACTATCGCCCCAAAAAAATACACAAAAAAAGGATACTACACTATTGGTGTAATGCCCTACGGCAACAGAGTTTTGGTTATGGGTATACTTCCGGATTCGCCTGCACAAAAAGCAGGTTTGAAGGAAATGGATGAAATTATTGAAGCAAACGGTACGCAGTTTCACTCACCTGAAGAATTTACACAATTCATACGGCGCAATCCCCAGAAGGAACTGTCGCTCACAATCAGCAGGGGTGGCCGCATTTTTACGCTTCCCATAACACCGCACATAAAAGAGGTGTTAACCATACGCCAGTTTACCGATGCGCGATTCCCCAACGAAACATACACGGTAACTGTGGATTCTTTGTCGCTTATTAAGTCGGCAGCCAATAAGGGCAAGGTGCGCATCAATGGAAAACCGGTACAGTCGTTTGAAAATATGAAACACATTATTAATAATTCAAAAGAGATGATAACCTTGCAAACACCTGGCGGTGCATATAAAGGTATAATGCAATTTGAAAGCTATGGATTTGTGGGGATAGAGACTGCCATCTCGCCTGAAAATAAATTTATACAATACGGTGTGTATGATGCATTTGTGAAATCCTTAGTTGATCCGTTTGATTTTATTGCACTTAACTTCAAGGGCCTTGGAATGATGTTTTCAGGCGAACTTGATGTGCGGCAAAATCTGTCCGGGCCAATACGCATTGCAAAGATTGCTGGCGATACCGCATACTACCGCGGCGTATCGGCATTTATTATACTCATGGCAAAGATTTCAATTATTTTAATGGTGATGAACCTTCTTCCCATACCTATGGTTGACGGAAGCTTTATTCTCATCTTTTTGTATGAGGCAATTACACGCCGCGCATTCAGCCAGAAACTTTTGGAAAAAATACAGATGATTGGTTTTGCCATACTGGTGCTTCTGGGCATATTTGTCATATTCAATGATTTATCGTTTTTGCCATTTTTTAAAGATTTATTTTAATGTGCGATAGTTACTGATTAATGAACTATTCCCGAAGAAAAACCATTACAGTGCACGCAGGCAGTTTGCCCATTGGTGGTGATGCACCCATATCAGTGCAGTCAATGACAAATATTCCTATAAGCCAGGTAAAAGCCACAATTGAGCAGATTATACAGCTGCAGCAAGAAGGGGCAGAGCTCGTGCGCCTTGCAGTGCGCACCGAAGATGATGCGCAGTTTATAAAAGAAATAAAAAAAGAAGTATCTGTACCACTATGTGCAGATATACATTTTAACTACAGGATTGCACTTAAAGCCATTGAATATGGTATAGATAAGTTACGCATTAATCCCGGTAATATTGGAGCAAAGGAACATGTTGTTACACTTGTCAAAGCAGCAAGCCAGAAAAACATCCCCATACGTATAGGTGTTAACTCAGGTTCGGTTGATGTAAAGAGATATGGCCAGGTTAATCCCCACACGCTTGTTGCTTCAGCTATGGAGCATGTGCAGATTCTTGAAGATTGCGGATATACCAATATAGTTGTTTCCATAAAATCATCCGATTTGTTGCAGACAATTGAAGCCAACCGTATCTTTGCATCAAAGTGTCGGTATCCCATTCATATAGGATTAACCGAAGCCAGCTATGGCACCGATTGTATCATAGCAAGCAGTATGGTTATTGGCACATTACTGTATGAAGGCATTGGTGACACCATCCGTGTTTCAATGACAGGTAATCCTGTAAACGAAGTGCAGATAGCAAAGCGCATACTGCAAATAGGCGGTTATAGGTTTAGACCGTTTACCATTATTGCCTGCCCAACCTGCGGCAGGACCGACACAAAGCTTGATATACTGGAATTAACACAAAAAGTTGAATCAATGCTAAAATCCAATTTTGAGAAGACATTAATTGAAAAACAAAAACATATAACCGTTGCCGTGATGGGTTGCGAGGTAAACGGCCCGGGCGAGGCGCGACATGCGGATGTTGGTATTGCTGGCGCACGTGATGGCAGGGTAGTGTTATTTGTAAATGGTGAAAAGAAAAAGATTCTGGATGCTACCGATGCGGTAGGGGCGCTGGCAGATGAGATATCACAACGTATAATATAAATAATAAATATATAAAAATCGGGGTCATAGCTCTGACCCCGATATTAAAGCAGGCAATTAACGTTTTGATTCTTTAAGTGTCTGCATAGCTTCAAATGCTAAAAATACTGCAAGGATAAATAATAATGCTGCAATTACAGACAAAACATAATGTGCAGTTATAGCATTATGGTAAACCATCATTGCAAGAGCACTCAATGTAATTGCAAACATAAATACCATCGGTATTTTTACATACCAGGTTGAACGTTTGAGCTTTGTGAGCCATACCGTTACTGCCAGTAATGCTAACGCTGCAAGCAATTGATTGGCTGAACCAAAAAGTGGCCACATCTTTAACCCCTGACCACTTACCACAAGAATACCTGCAACAACAACAGCTACAATGGTAGCAGCATAGCGATTTTTATAAAACAGCGATTGTTGGTAATCAGGCTTATCTTTATCAAAAAATAATTCCTGCCAGGCAAATCGTGCAAGGCGAGTTGCTGTATCAAGCGATGTGAGGGCAAACGCTGATACAGCCAGTGAAGCAAATGTTCTACCTGCATCATACGGTATTGCCAGAGATGTCATCATGTTGCCAAGGCTATAAGAGAATATGGCAACAGGGTTTGTTCTCATCTGTGCATAGTTTTCTTTTACAAGTATTGCCGCAGTAATGAGTGCAACTACTGCAAGGGTTGATTCTATAAGCATACCACCATATCCAATAATGCGCGCATCCTTTTCATTGTTAAGTTGTTTTGCACTTGTCCCTGATGCCACAAGGGAATGAAAACCGGATATTGCACCGCACGCAACGGTCACAAACAAAATAGGAAAAAGATACCCTAACTGTGGTGAATAAAAGCTTGTATATGCCGGTAACGCAATATCTGGTTTTGCAATGAGTATGCTCACAAGTCCTAAGATTATCAGCGCATAGAGTATGAATGAATTGAGGTAATCTCGAGGTTGGAGTAATATCCATACGGGAGTTACGGAAGCTATGAATATGTATACAATCAAAAAGAATGACCATTGCATTGCTGTAAGCTGTACAGGGTATATATACCCAATCAATAAAGAAGTTGTCAGTAATGCTACGCCAACTATCGTAGCTACAGTTAATGAAAGTTTTAGTTTATATAAAAGGTATCCAAATAATACAGCAACAAGAATGAAAAGGCATGATGCACTTGCTGCAGCAGGTATTTCTTCAAATGTTTTTGATACAACAATAATAAAAACTGCAATGACAAGCACAAGTGTTGACCATGAAAATATAAGAAAGAAAAGTTTGCCCCTTTTGCCTATCTGCTCTTCTATAACCTCGCCAATTGATCGCCCGCCATGGCGTACTGATGCAATTAATGCGGTAAAATCATGCACTGCACCCATAAATATACCACCAATCAATATCCATAACATAACCGGTACCCAACCAAATGTGGCTGCAACTATGGGACCAATGATTGGAGCTGCCCCGGCAATAGATGCAAAATGATGACCCAGAAGTACAGGTGCTTTTGCAGGAACGTAATCGATACCATCATACATGGTGTGTGCGGGAGTTTGTTTTGAAGGGTCTATTCCTAATAGCTTTGCAATAAATTTGCCGTATACTGCATACGCTATAATAAACACTACTATTGCAACAATAATTAGATAAATGGAACTCATATAATCCCCCATTTTAACTTGAAAAAATTACAATCTGTGTTAGCGTTATTACAATATTTTATACTATTATTATAGCAAGTAAAAATATACTTTTCTGATGACGTGATGTATAATGGCACACGTTCATACGATGGGTGGAAGCATGCTTAAAAATGAAATGTATTATATACTATCGGGAACATACATGATTGGTATTTCTCAAAGTACAATTGAAAAAGTATTGATAGCTCTACCTGCTGACATCAAACCTGAATACCTATACCATTCATATCCCGAGCATTCAGTAAATGTAGAACAATGTGCCATTGCCAGGCGGTATGTTACCGTGAGTGAATTTGGGCAGTTTGTTGAAGAAACAGGGTTTGTCACACAGGCTGAAAAGGATGGCTGGTCATGGACATGGGAAGGGGGATGGACAAAGAAACAAGGGCTTTCGTGGCAAAAGCCTTTTGGCATCCCTGAGCTTGATGGACTGTATGTCACACATGCAGATACAATGTGCGTGTTGCAGATAAGCTGCAATGACGCACGTGCGTACTGCACGTATCTGTCACAAAAGATAGGGGAAAGAGTTTCACTCCCCACGGAGTATATGTGGGAGGCTTTTGCAACAGTAGCCGGCATACCGGGCATGGACCAATGTAAGGAACTATCGCCCAAAAAAAATAATTATAATCTTTTTGATTATTGTATGCTTTTAATTGAGCTTACAAAAAAAGAGAAAGTGTTACCGGGAATGGTGTGGGAATGGACCGATAGTTACTTTGCAGGATATCCTGGTTGCCTGCCACATAAGGAATACGGAACCACCTACAAGGTCCTTCGTGGTGGCTCATATTTTAGTCATCCATTACAGAGAGCGCGTGAATATCGCTTCAGGCGATGTCCAACCGCACGCAGCCCTTTCTACACATTCAGGATATGTGTGATGAAAGATTAACGCAACACACTATTGTATTCAGGAATATCAAGTGGTATAGTTAGTTCTATTGTTTATTCTATAATGGCCACCACACGCGCTGGTGCTGCGCTTGCTTTTTTAATCTTTAGTGGAAAGCAGGCAACCTTAAATCCCGTGGACGGTACTTTGTCCAGATTAACAAGCCGTTCCATGTGCGAATACACCAGGTTGGCTTGATGTGCAGCCCAGAACACACCGGGTTTATTGGCTTCCAGAGCCTTCTGAGCCTGCAGATTGAGCGGCATATCCCAACCCCAGGCATCAATCCCCATCACACGCACACCAGAGTTATAGAGCATTACAGTGGCTTCATAGGTAACGCCGCAACCACGGAAGATATAATCAGGCTGCCCGTAAAACTTATCCATGCCAGTGTGGATTAACACTATATCATTAGGTTGTATTGTGTACGTGATGCGCTGCAATTCCTTCTCAATGTCATCAGGTGTTACAGGTTGGCCTTCAGTTTTGTGCGTCATATCTAATTTTACGCCATTACCGTAAAACCATTCCAGTGGAAGCTCATCGATGGTTGGTGCAGGTTTCCCTTGAATGGTGGTATTGTAATGCCACGGTGCATCAACATGTGTGCTGTCGTGCGTACCAAGGCGTGTGATTGTTTCGGTTGCCCAGCCTTCTCCATTGCGCATAAGATTGGCAGGTACTCTTAAAAGAGCTTCTACCTGTTTTGCCCCATCAGCGTGTGAATGATACTGTACATCAATCTTTAAAAAATCAGGTGTGCTGGGTGGTGAAGGTTCAATAAGTGCTGAAAGGTCAATAATTTTCATGGCATCCTCCATATTATCGTATATATCATTGTTGTAATGAGTAGTGTAATATAATGTGGTAAAATAGAAAATTGCAAATCTTTTTCAATATAACAAGATATTGAGATAAAAGGACATTAGCATTAGCCCTGAATATGTGTTATATAACAAAAATAAATTAATTGACATTTATTTGACTATTGATATACTCAAGAAAAGGGGTCAGAGCATATACATTAAAAAAAATAGGGGGTTGCCATGAAACTGCCTTTTACGTTTGATGCAATGATTGCGTTTGGATGGATGTCGATAATGCTGCTTGTAGGCATTATTCTGCGGGCTAAAGTAAAAGCTTTTCAAAGGTTTCTTATTCCAAGTTGCCTTATTGGCGGAGCCACAGGGCTTGTGCTTAGAAGTTATGACATTATACCGCTTTCAGCTGATATTCTGGAAACATTGGCCTTTCATCTGTTTAACATTTCATTTATTTCAATAGGACTTACCTATAATAAAGAAAAAGCTGATTTGAAACGAGCAGGGCAGGTATTGCAGGGTTCAATATGGATGGCCAATATGGAAGGGATATCATTTTCGCTGCAGGCTATTGTTGGCGGCTTGTGTGTAGTGTTGTTAAATCAAATTGGGTTTAATCTTTTCCCCGCGTTTGGCTTTTTCACTCCGTTAGGTTTTACTGAAGGGCCGGGCCAGGCGTTATCGGTAGGGAAGGTATGGGAAAATTTGGGGTATGCACATTCAGCTACGCTGGGACTCACATTTGCTGTTGCTGGCTTTTTGTTTGCTTTCTTTGTTGGTGTGCCACTGGCAAACTGGGGTATCAGAAAAGGAATGGCAGTACACACGCCAAAAGAATTATCAGATGAAATACGGAAAGGAATTATAATGCCACAGACACAAAAAGAAATAGCCGGTGAGTTAACCACACATTCATCCAATGTTGATGCCTTGGCATTCCAGGCAAGTATCATGGGGCTGGTATATATGATTACCTACGCTGTAGTGTATGCCATAAGTAGCAGATTAAATCCGGAAATGGGCCAGATGGTGTGGGGGTTTTTCTTTTTTATTGGTCTTGTGCTGGCATTTATTGTACGACTTATTATCTCAAAATTGGGTGGGTTATATCTTATTGATCCTGGCATTCAACGGCGTATAACCGGATTTGCAGTAGACTATCTTCTGGTTGCAACGATCATGGCCATTCAGGTTGTAGTTGTGTGGCAATATATTGTTCCTGTACTGGTTGTTGCAGTTTCAGGAGGAGTAATCACAACACTATTCTGTGTGTATTATGGCACACGTCTGTGGGATTTTAAGCTGGAGCGCATGCTTGCTATTTACGGTACAGTAACCGGGACAGTGTCCAGTGGATTATTGCTTTTACGCATAGTTGATCCTGAATTCAAAACAACTGTTGCGCTTGAAACAGGTGTCATGCTCATGTTTGCTTCGCCCTATATTATTTTAGGGATGCTATGGGTAAGTGCGCCGGTTTTGTGGGGGTGGGGCTTAATGAAAACAGTGTTGGTGTTTGTTGGGATGTTTGTAGTGGCTATTGCAATTACTGAAGTGCAACGATTCTTAATTTTAAAAAAAAGAACGCTGTAATGCATGTGATTGTGGCATGTAATTGTTGTGACGTATAACGTTTTCATGCAGGTGTTTATTATATGTACAATCTAAGGTGGAGTTATAAAATATATTATGTGCGATATTTCACAGTAATAGAAACATGCTATGAAGGATCTAAAAGGCAAAGTTGCCGTTATCACTGGTGGAGCTAGCGGCATCGGAGCAGCCATAGCGCTGGAGTTTGGCTTACACGGTTCATCGATAACTATTTTTGTATTCCCTGACCAACTATAATCTTCATGAATTCCCTGAAGTTTTTATCGCTTATTCCGGCAGCATCCATCACGCCTAATTTTTTAAACTGCAGCATACCTTCTGCAACTGCAGAAAGAAAAAAGGCAACCATCTTTGGATCTAAATCCTTGAAATCACCCCTTTTTACGCCATCAACAAAGGCGCTTGCCATTAATTCAAGCAAAGCTATATTCTTTTTCTGAATTTCATCTTTATGCGGATCGGGTTCGTCATCATATTCAGCTTTGTATTCAGTGAGTATGTTGTAGTAATCGCGATATTCATAATAAAATTTAAGATATGAATCATACGTTGAGATGAGCTTCTGAGCCGGGGTTTTACGCGCTTTCATGCCTTCACTGAATAGTGTGTGCAGGGTATTTATTGCTTCAAGGCAAATGGTGCTATATATCTCTTTTTTATTTTTAAAATGGAAATAGATGGCACCTGTTGTCAGTTTTGCCCGTTTTGCAATATTGCGTATGGATATGCCGTTATAGCCAAACTCAAGAAAAAGCTTACGTGCTATATCAAGGATTTGCTGACGGTTATTCTTTCTCATGCCTACAATCAATAATTGCGCGTGTAATTGGGTCAAGATATTTTCACGTTATTATGAAAATAAATCACTATTTATTTCATAAATAAGATTTGTGAATCTAATAAAAATATTGTACATCCTCTCCGCTTTCGGCGGCGAGGGTGTAGACATTTTTTATTAGTTTTTATTGAATCAATCTTTTTATGCAACACTAATATTCTCATTAGTGTTTTTTATGTATAAAGAATTAATGCAAGGTAAAATACCATTTTGATGCATCATATTTCACAAAAATCCGAAAACAGAGTAAAATTTTTAAGCAAGATTTGTAATTTGTTGTAAAATAATTATGTATTATTTTGCAGCAACGGAACATAAAAATATGAAAAATATTCTTTCATCTATTGACCAATCTGTATTGCTAAGGGCAATAGAACAAAGCCCGGCTTCAATTGTCATAACCGACACAAATGGTACAATACAATATGTAAATCCAAAATTTGAAACTATAACGGGGTATACGTTTGCTGAAGCCGTCGGTAAAAATCCACGAATATTGAAATCAGGGTTTCAATCAGTTGAATTTTATCAAAATATGTGGAATACTATCTTGAGTGGACAGGTGTGGGATGGTATCTTCCATAACAAACGCAAAAATGGCACTTACTTCTGGGAGCATTGCGTTATAGCACCGGTTACTGACGAACAGGGTAAGGTAACTCATTTTGTTGCCATAAAAGAAGATATCACAGAAAAAAAAGAGCAGGAAGAGGAATTACAAAAAAGGAACAATACTATAAAAAAAGATCTGGAATATGCAAAGCGCGTCCAGCATTCAATCATAAATACAACGCTGCCCAACTACCCGGGTATAAAAATGTATACTCAGTATATTCCCTATGATTATGTTGGTGGCGATTTCTTTACTATAAAGACTGTTAATGAAAATCTTTGTATTTTTATGGCTGATATTACCGGCCATGGCGTTCCTGCAGCACTCTTTTCTTCTGTATTAAAATATGCTGTTGAAAACCTGTGGAACAATAGAGTGATACAGCCTGATACATTTATACGTCAACTAAACAATGAACTTATTGGTATACTATCCGGTTATTTTTTTACCGCGTTCTATGGTGTTGTCACGCCCAATTTAGAAGGTGAATTGTACTTAACATATACCCGATGTGGTCACCCATATCCAATATTATTATCAAACAATAGTATTACAATGTTAGACAGCTTTGGTACTTTATTAGGTATCGATAGAGATATACACATAACTATCAATCAAGTCAAACTATCTTTTAACGACCGATTATTCCTGTATACCGATGGACTTGTGGAAATGGATATCGATAATAAGAAAGATTTGCGATTTGATATTATATCTGAAGCCGTTATGAAAACAAAGGATATGCCACTGGAAGAATCCGTACAAAGAATACTTACTTCAGTAATGTCACAAAACCAGACAATTGATGATGATATTGCAATTATAGCACTTGAGGTTTGTTAGTGTGCACGGAGGTATACTGTGCAATTATTATATTTTCTTTTTATTTTTCTTTAAAATTGCATATTCAAAACCATCCAGCAATACTCTGAATGAAGCTGCGTTGATGTTTTCAGATAGAGCATAAACTTTCCAGACTTCTTCACCATCGGTAAATATGATGGTTACTTCTACGTCGGTGCTGGTACCGCGTTTGGCGTCAAGTATATTTGCACGATAGTCAATCAGATTAACCTTTTCAATCTCAGGGAACAAAGGTATAAGCGCCTTTTTTAGAACCTTAGCCAATGCGTCAACAGGGCCATTGCCGGTAGATGCTTCATGGATAAATGTGCCGTTGGCTTCAATCTGGACTGTGGCTTCAGGATTAAATCCATCATCAATTAAGCGATAGTTATCAATAACCTTGAAAGGTGGTTCATATTTTTTTAATGCACGTGCAATTGAAAGCTCACGTGTTGCATCATGAATTTCAAAGTTAAGCATGTGTTCACCTTTTCACTGAAATATTATATTATTTAGAAGTCTAGATTTTATGAGATAGTAAATAAGTAAATCACTGATTATCCACATAAAATTATTTTTTGAATAATGAAGTGTATTCACTTGCCATTTTGGAGGCGATTGAATACACTATTCCATATTCATGCATAAGGCAATACTACTACTAAGTTACTGTCAATAATTTTTGTGTGTAAATTAAAAAAAGATTTGTGTGGCAATGTAATACATTGTACTTTAATAGTGAAGTGGATTTATGGAGGTGATAATCCTTATGCATTCGTTAATTGAGATTATTAAAGCATCATCATTCATTACCATGTTTGTGATTGTCATGATGCTTCTTATAGAATATATTAACGTTATTACGCAGGGTAAGCTTTCAAATCTCAGATCAACAAAATTAAAGCAGTATGTGATTGCAGCTATACTTGGGATAGTGCCAGGTTGTTTAGGTGGTTTTGCATCTGCGGCAATGTATTCGCATGGTGCAATATCTATAGGTGCTGTTGTAGCAACAATGATAGCAACAAGCGGTGATGAGGCATTTGTGATGTTTGCCTTATTTCCAATAGTAGCAATTGGATTACATATTGGTCTTGCATTGATTGGCATAGCTGCAGGTTATTGTACTGATATACTATTTGCACAACACAAACCATCTGAGCACTGCTGCGATGGCCTTGTAGTTCATGAAGAAATTCCATTTTCACATTACACTGCAGGTAATATTATCTCATTATGGAAAAATCTTACTTTATCCAGGGCATCATTGATGTCACTGCTGGTAGTTGCGTTATTGATGATAGTAGCTGGTTTTTTTCATCAGGAGGAAGGTTTTATAAAGATTGCCTTGCCGGTAATTATTAGTATAGCTATTATTATTGTGGCCATAGTTCCCGAACATTTTTTACAGGAGCACTTATGGGAACATGTGATAAAAAAACATCTTGTAAGAATATTTATGTGGACACTGTCTGCTTTGATTGTAATTCACCTGCTGGTGGATGTCTTGCATTTAGATGCATTGATTCATAACGCTCAATGGATTGTTCTGATAGTTGCTGGGCTGGTTGGCATAATACCGGAATCGGGCCCACATCTTTTGTTTGTAATGATGTTTGCAAAAGGTGTTGTGCCATTATCAGTGCTGGTCACCAGTTCTATTGTTCAGGATG
The DNA here is from genome assembly GCA_937920495.1 of uncultured bacterium. Taxonomy (GTDB): domain Bacteria; phylum Spirochaetota; class UBA4802; order UBA4802; family UB4802; genus UBA4802. The sequence goes on from CALEUQ010000029.1 coordinate 30,842, forward strand.
GACATGCAATGTTGCCACTATTGGCCCAATCCAGAAAAGATTTTTTATTGATAAAATTAATTAATCTTATAGTTGGTTTAACAGTTGGTGCAATCATTATGATAGCAGGTTATTAAAAAAATATCGTTATTATGTAAAGGAGACATCGTAATGAAAAACATACTTGTTACCGGTGGGGCTGGTTACATTGGAAGTCATGTAACACGGTTGCTTGCAAAAAGGGGTTTTAATCCTGTAGTGTATGACAACTTAAGCGGTGGATTTAAGGATTTTGTTGCAGGCTATGAGTTTATTGAAGGTGATATTGGCGACTTTGACAAACTTATATATGTACTATCGCACAAAAAAATACAATGCGTTATGAATTTTGCTTCATTCATTGCAGTAGGCGAGTCAGTACAATACCCGCTTAAATATTATGAAAACAATGTTGCAAGGACGTTCACCCTGTTTGAAGCCATGATAAAGACTAATGTAAAACGATTTATCTTTTCATCATCTGCAGCAGTGTATGGCAACCCGGAAGTTATTCCAATCCCTGAAGAAAGCCCAATGAAGCCTGAGAGCCCTTATGGCAAAACAAAATATTTTATTGAAGAAGTGTTGAGAGATTTATCTTCATCAGATTCTTTCAATGCAATCAGCTTGCGTTATTTTAACGCGGCAGGTGCCGATGAGTCAGGTCAGATTGGTGAAAGTCATGTACCTGAGACACACCTCATCCCGCTTGTCATACGGGCAGTACTTGATCCACAATATACTGTTACAATCTTTGGTACTGATTATAATACGCCGGATGGTACATGTATACGTGATTATATCCATGTAAATGATTTGGGTGACGCGCATATCCTTGCACTGGAAAAACTTTTAGAATCAGATGCAAGTGATGTGTTTAATCTTGGAAATGGGAAGGGATTCAGTGTTAAAGAGGTCATCGATTCGGTTAGCCGCGTAACAGGAAAAGCGTTTTCAGTAAAAGAAGGACCACGAAGGCCAGGGGATCCTGCCATTCTTGTTGCTTCATCACAAAAGGCAAAGTCAGTGTTGCACTGGCAGCCACGCTATACTGATATTGATGCTATTGTTGCAACTGCATGGAAATGGGAATCACAGATGAAGCGTAAGGGTTATTAAAGCCATTTGAAAAGCCATTAAATTTATTTTGTTATTGCCTATCTTATAATGACTTACAGGCAAATTCAAGAATGATATGCAACACACTACTAAAAAAATTACTACAAAATCGTTGACATACAAATATATGTCTTACTAATTTGCTGTAACGATATATAAATACATTTTTCTTGAAAATCCAAGAGGTTGATAATGCTTGATAGTCTGTTTAATCCCAAATCAGTTGCTGTAGTTGGTGCTTCGGAAATACCTTTTAAATGGGGTACGTATATTTCAAGCAACATACTTGATGGCAAATTTAAAGGGCGGTACTATCCGGTTAATCCAAATATTAAGGAAGTTTTTGGATATAACACATATCCTTCTTTACTTGATCTTCCAGAAGCAGTTGATGTAGTATTTGTTACAACACCTGCAAAGACTGTTATGCAGATTTTACAAGATTGCATCACAAAAGGAATTAAGAATATAGTCATGATAACGTCAGGCTTCAGTGAAACTGGTGCTGAAGGCATCCAGATGGAAAAAGAAATTATTACTATAGCCAAAAATCATGGTTTGAATATTGTTGGACCAAATACGATGGGTATTGTCAATACTCACTGTTCTCTTTATGCTACTGGAGCTATCACTCGCCCAAAACCTGGTGGGATTTCCATAATTGCGCAAAGCGGTAATTTGGGCTATCAGATTATGGAATGGGCAGAGAGCGAAGATATTGGAATAGCAAAATTTGTAGGATCAGGTAATGAAGCTGTGTTAAAGATTGAGGATTATCTAAAGTATTTTAATGGCGATAGTCAGACAAAAGTAATCCTGATGTATGTAGAAGGTGTTGATGACGGTAGAGTATTTATTGAAGTAGCAAAGGAAACATCACTTCACAAGCCAATAATTGCTCTTAAAGCAGGAAGAACAGAAGTAGGCAGTAAAGCTGCTGCATCACATACTGGTGCAATGGCTGGTTCTTTTTCTATTTTCAAAGGTGTAATGCAGCAAACAGGGATTGTGTTTGCAGAATCCCCTCGCGAATTATTAACACTTTCGGCCGCATTTGATTCATTTCCACTTCCAAAAGGCAATAAGGTGGGAATTATTACATTGGGTGGCGGTTGGGGTGTTGTTACTGCTGACGAGTGCGCTGAGCGAGGTCTATCTATTCCGCAATTACCACACTCAATTAAGTATGAGCTTGATAAACGGCTTCCCCCATTCTGGAGCAGAGAAAATCCTGTGGATTTAGTTGGCCAGCCTGATTTTCAGTTGTTTAAAGATGCAGTTGAAATGATGGTAGCGCACCAGGATTTTGATGCGGTAATAGTACTGGGTATTGTGGGATCCAAGGTATTTGCCCACCGTGCAGCCGAAGCAGTCTATAATCTGGGTAAAATGCAAAAATCCGTATTTGATGATTTTAAAAAACTATTGTATATTCATCAAAAGGAATTTCTTGACAGATTAATTGAGTTAATGAATCAGTATAAAAAGCCAATTTTACCTGTTTCATTATCAAAGATGCCAGGTGATGAAACAGTCCACTCTGATGGGGGCAATTACAAAGTGGTTATCTATGACTCCCCTGAAGAGGCAGTGCTGTGCTTATCAAAGATGTATCAATACCATAATTATGTAGAGAAGAGGAGTAGAGTATATGCGTGAGATTTTACAACGGGCGATTGCAAATAAACAGAAAGCATTATCCGAGTTTGACTCAAAAAGTGTTATTAAACTTGCAGGTATTCCTGTTTCAAGAAACTATCTTGCAAAAAGCAGGGAAGAAGCTATTGCATACGCCCAGAAAATTGGATTCCCGGTTGTATTAAAAGGTTGTTCTGATACTTTGACACATAAAACAGAATTGGGGATGGTAAAGTTAAAATTAAAGACGGAAGAAGAAGTGGCACGTGCATATGATGAGATCACAAGTAAAGGCGTGCCCCTGGATGGAGTTCTGGTGCAGGAATGGCTTGATGGTGATAATAGGGAATTTGTGCTGGGAACTATACGCGACCCGCAGTTTGGCCCTTGTGTTATGTTTGGTTTGGGTGGTGTGTTTACAGAGGCCTTGCAGGATGTTTCATTCAGAGTAGCCCCAATTACTGAGCTGGATGCGTATGAAATGATGGATGAACTGCGTACAAAAAAATTATTGGGGCCATTCAGAGGATCGCCGGCCGTTGATAGGGAATCACTGGCAAAAGCTCTGGTTGGATTGAGTGAGCTTGTCAGTAAATATGACGAAATTGCTGAAGTTGATATCAATCCCGTCATTATTGATGGCAATAAACCGGTTGCGGTTGATGCATTGATAGTCTTGAGACAATAAAAAATTATTGCTATTATACATAAAAACAAGTATTATTAATCCGGGATTGTTTGATATTGAATTTGTAGTAAGAGGGTTGTAATATGAAATTGCGTCCTGCGTATAAAAAAATTGGAATGCTTTTTTCCGGAGGTCCAGCACCAAGCGCCAATACAGTTATATCATCGGTGGCATTGAATTTTTTAGATAATGGTATACCTGTTATTGGTTTTTACAGGGGTTATGAGTTTTTAGAGGATTTTAATATTAATTATCCCAAAATAAAGAAAGGCGTGCATTACGAGGAGCTGGATTATAATATTACTCATGTTCGTAACGAAAGAGGAATCTACCTTAAAACCTCTCGCGCAAATCCCGGTAAGGATATAAAAACACTTGATGATCTGCAGAATGCTGAAAAAAATAAAAAACTGAAGAATATACTGGATGCATTTGAGTACTTGAAAATTGGTGCGCTGATATCCATTGGTGGTGATGATACGCTGAAGACTGCAAATTTTCTTAATCTATTGGGCTTTCCTGTTATCCACATACCAAAAACTATAGATAATGACTATTATGGCATACCATGGACTTTTGGTTACTGGACGGCTGTGGATACTGCTCAGAAGATGATGTTAAATCTTAAGGCTGATGCTCAGGCAACGGATAGTTTTTTTATTGTTGAACTGATGGGACGTAAAGCTGGATGGATTACCTATGCTGCCGGTATAGCTGCAGAGGCTATTATGATGGTTGCAGCCGAAGACATTGATGAGGAAGTGCTTGATATAGAAGTGCTTGTAGATAAAATAGCAAACGTCATCATTGCACGTGAAAATAACAGACGACCCTATGGAGTAATTGCAGTTTCTGAAGGTATTGTGGATAAACTGCCGGATGAATATAAGCCAAAACATACCGACAAACATGGCAATATACTGTACCGTGAAGCAAAAATTGGCGAGATACTGGCTGAACACGTAAAAAAGCGTTATCAGGAAAAAACAGGTATGGAAGTTAAGATAGTTGCCAAACAGATTGGATATGAAACACGTTCTGCTCCACCAATAAGTTTTGATGTTGTACTGGGTGCAATGCTTGGCTATGGTGCGTATAAATTTTACAACGAAAATATGTTTGGCGTAATGGTTTCGGTTACTGATAATTTTGATCTTAAAGCTGTTCCGTTCAGCGAGCTGATTGACCCGGATACTCTGAAAACGCGCCTTCGCGATGTGCCCAAAGGAAGTGACTTCTATACTTTGAAAGAACGTTTGTCGTATCGCAAATCATGGGAATAATTTTTATGGGCCATAGTTAAATGTAGTGTACCTACAGTGAATAATTCATCATAACTATCGCAATAGCATTCCTTATTAATATTACACAGTATGTAAACAATAAAGGGTATTGAAAAACACAAATGCAAAAATTAACCAGGAATGCAGGCTTTGTATCAATCATAATGTTAATGGTGATTGTTACCGGATTTATAGCATGTAACAGGGAACCAGTTGATGATGCAGCAATGGTCGCAGTCCGCTATCTGGCAAACACCAATGAAAAACAATTAGTAAACTTTTTGAACAGAACATCACAACGATGTATTGAAAACTTAAAAAAAAGATATGGAAGCGTGTATCCGTTTATCTGGATTCACCATGATAAAGACGCTGAATGGGATGTTGTTAAGGTTGAAAAAACAGACGGTAAGGCAACAGTAACATTGCAGTGCGTGAAGCACAAAAAGCAAAATGCAATTGGCCTTGAAGTGACACATACATTAGTTAAAGAAGACGGAAAATGGAAAATAGATATCAGTAATGAATTACCATCACACTGACATTACACAAATGATAATCCCATATTCAGTATAATATCGTTACAAAGTTCCTGAACTTCAAAATTATCCGGGTCCTTCTTGAGTAGGTCAAGGCATGAAATATATGCCATGAAAATATCACCGCGCTCATAGTACACATTTATAAGGTTTATATGTGCTTCAACGAAGTTGGGGTCAACATTGATAGCGCGAGTGTAAAAATATATTGCCTTATCATAATCATATTCCTCAAAATACACAGTTGCCAGATTTGATAATATTAATACATTGTCCGGGAATTTTTTTAAAGCAAATAGTAAGAAATTTTTGGAAAATTTTAATTTCCCCATTTCGCAAAGTGTAAGTCCAAGGCCATTGAGAATTTCGGGATGGTTGCCAATTAAACGGTATCCTAAAGCAAAAAGCCTGAATGCTTTTCTAAAGTTTCCTTTCTCGATTGCATTGTATCCATATTCAAGTAACGTTTCACAATCAAATGAATTTTCCTGATGTAACAGCGTATATAATTTATTTCTGTAGAAAGCTTTATCTCGCATAGGCATATAACTGAATAATTAGATTTTCTGAGTATGTAAATACTATGAAATTGTCATCATTTCTGTCAACAGTATTTGAAATAATTTTTTTAATTATGGTGTACACCCCCACCGCCTTTGGCGGGGTGGGGGTGCACTATGTTTATTATGTTCACAAATTTTATTTTAAGGAATAAATCGTGAAAAAAAAAGATAATTGCAAAAATTATAGCATCTTGCCTATAGTGCTAATCAATAGTTTATTTAATATGATATATGTAATCAACAAATATACTTATACGTTTTAAATATAGTATAGTCATATATTTTGTTACCCCACATAACATAAAGAGTATATTTTTTACAATAGGTAGAATAGGGGTGGGAATATTATATTTTCTGGAGGATTTATATGAAGAAGCTATTCTTTCTACTATCACTGCTGGTTTTAACTGGTGCATTTATTGGATGCAAATGTAGTTCTGATATCCTGGCAACGTATGATAACGTAAAAATAACAAGAGGCCAATTTAAAGAATGGTTGCAGGATAAACAATTTTCTGTTGATGCAATTTTGAAAAGCAAAAAACAGCAAAAAGACAAGCTGGAAATGATGGCTATTGAAAACATTGCGATAGAGGAGGCCAAAACAGAAAATCTCATTGAAACAGAGAAATATAAATTTTTAGAAGATATGGCTTTTGAATCAATTTTACTCAAACATTTATATGATAAGCAAATTAAAGATAAAGCTGATTTTAAGGAGCCTGCATATCATATAAAGCAGATTCTTTTGCGGGTAAGAGATTTTAAGATTGTCAACAATAAAAGAGTAAATTTATCAGGTGCAGAGCTTGAAAAAGTGTATGTAGATACTGAAAATAGAGCAAATGAAATTATAGAAAAGTTGAAAAATGGCGAAAAATTTGAAGAACTTGCCAAATTATACTCTGATGATTTTTCAAAGAAAAATGGGGGCGATATTGGCTATGTAGTGAAAGATATGCTGCCGCCAGAGGTTGCTGCAGCTATCGAACAAAACAAACCAGGTATAGTTGAAAAACCAATTAAAACTCAACAGGGTATACATATAGTCCAATTGATAGATACAGAGGAGCTAACCAAGAAAAATATTTATAAAATAATTAAAGATGAGATGCAAGCTAAAAGACTTGAACAGCTTATGTTACGAAAAGCTTCAAATGATTATATTGCAAGATTAATGAATGCTCCTGATGTCCAGTTTAACGAAAAAAATTGTAAAAGTAAAAATCCTAATGATGTCATTTTTAAAGTTGGAGATAGTTCTTTTACGGTTGCTGACTTAGAGAAACGTATTTCATATTTTCAGCACAAGGGAAGCCCATTATCAAAATCCACTTTAGATGATGCAAAGAGAATTGATATCGCAAAAAATGCTTTTAAAGTAGCCTTACTAAAACGGGAAGCAATTAAGGAGAATTTGCAAAAAGATGATAGCCTTCAACGGGAAGTTACAAAAAGAAAAAATATGCTCTTTGCAAAAGAATATATGGATTATATTGCTGAAAGAGGTATTTCACTTACTCCAAAGGAAATACGCGATGAATATGAAAAATATAAAGACGCGCGTTTTACTACATTTGTGAATCAAAAAGGAAAGCAGATAAAACAAATAATGCCATTCGAAAAAGTTAGGGATCAGATAGAAACTATGCTTTACAGGAAAAAAAGAGCTGAAAATCTGGCAAAATGGAAACGAGATATGTTGCATATCCATAAGTTTACTATTCATGAGAATGAACTTGAAGGGAAATGATGGAGTAATATAAAGTATGTATACATAAAAGCTGGCCAATAAGGCCAGCTTTTATGTTTAATGCATAGTAGAATTTAATGGAGGATAGATATCATAATTAAAGAGATAGTGTGTACCGTCAACATCTATAGTATCAAAATTTTCAACTGAAAATCCCAATTCCTGTGCTGATTGCATATAGAAATATAGTATGCTTTGGATTCTTTTTATTGCTTCGATTTTATTAGAAGCGTAGCAACTGATATCCAGTTCCGGACATGTAGCAATAAACTCATTATTCTTTTCAATTAACTTTATAGATAATTTCATTATAGTTCCTCAACGATAGTGTTATTGTTACACATTTTAATTTATCGACTCTTACAAGAAAAAATATAATAGCGTACATAAGGCCTTTGTTGGTAGAGTGGTATGCATTGGTTTACCGATGAATATATTTATATAAATTTTTTTATATAACTTTATGATGATAGTAGTTGATGATTATAGATTTATAAATAAATATTATAGATAGTAAAAATTGTATATGATAACAATAATAATTTTTTTAGAAAAAATCAGACTTATTTTGTTGACAAAAAAAGCTGTGGTGTTTGTATGGAACTCGATGCTTATACATGAGGTTTAAGTGAAAAGGGATATTACAAGAATCATTCTTGCATATTCAACCGTAGGTATTCAGTTAGCAATTACGATTCTTGTTTTTCTTTATGGTGGGTTCTTACTTGATAAACATTTCAATAGCAGTCCGGTTTTTGTAGTCATTGGAACTATTCTTGGAATGGGAGCAGGATTTTATAATTTGATGAAGAGCTTATCCGAGCTGGATCGACTGTTAAAGCAATCAAAACAAGGTGATAACAACAATAGTAGCGGTTTTAAAAGGCGTAAATGGATGTAACGTTTACGTTGCATCAATCAGATAATAAAAAAATTTGATGAGGTGTTTAAGGCTATGGTTCAACTGCTACAAAGTTTACAAGCTATTATACAATCATCTAAAAGTGGCGAAGAAGAGTCGATGTATGACATAGTCATGCATCACCTCACTGACCACCCCATCCACGATGGATTTATTGGTAAAATAAACGAACGGTTTTTTCATGAAAAACTTTTTGGTATTTTTGATATGACTATTACCAAATGGGTTTTAATGTTATGGTTATCTGCTTTTTTGTGTTTACTTGTTTTTATACCTGTTGCCCGTAAAATAAAAAATTCAGCATATGGTTCCCGTTCGCGGTGGGTTAATTTATGGGAGGTGTTAATTTCTTTTGTTCATGACGAAGTTGTTGAACCCAATTTTGACCATCATTATGTAAAAAAAGCGATGCCATATTTTCTCACCGTATTCTTCTTTATTCTTTTCTGCAATCTACTTGGCTTGATACCAGGCATGTCAACAGCAACAGGTAATCTGGCTGTAACAGGTGGTTTGGCTTTATGTACACTGATTGGGATGCTGGGGATAGGAATGATAAAGCAGGGTATATTTGGATACTGGGCAGGTTTGGTCCCTCATGGGGTACCTGCATTTGTATTGCCTCTCATGTTTCCCATCGAAATTATTGGCCTTTTGATTAAACCGTTTGCATTGACAGTCCGACTTTTTGCAAATATGACTGCAGGGCATGTTGTTATAATTATATTTATCTATCTGGTTATGATGTTCCAGAGCTATTGGGTGGGAATAGGCTCTGTAGCTGGTTCGTTAATGATTTATTTGCTTGAGTTGCTGGTGGCGTTTATTCAGGCGTATATCTTTGCTGTTCTTTCAGCTATGTTTATTGGTGCTTCAATGCATGCTCATTAAAGGGCCGGCTTGAGGTATTCAATATATTATGTTCGCAATAACATATTGTTTGTTAAATTTTAATACTTAAAAATTTACGAGGAGGAGTCAATGGAATATTTAGGCCTTTCTTACCTCGCAGCGGGTTTCGGAGCTGGTTTGATAGTTTTTGGTGCAGCACTCGGTATTGGTAAATTAGCTACTGGTGCTTTAGAAGGTATGGCTCGTCAGCCAGAGTTGAGTGGTGATTTAAGAACAGCAATGATCATTGCTGCTGCTCTTATCGAAGGTTTCACTTTCTTTGCTCTCGTTGTAACATTCATGCTTGCAACAAAAGCTCCAATTGCTATGCCAGTTGAGAAGCCAGCAGCACAGCAGACTGAAGTTAAGTAATTCTATTAACAGGTAGTTCACTATGGAAGTTTTAAAAGAAGGCTTGCTAAAGGTTGATCCCGGCCTCCTGTTATGGACAATAATAACCTTTATTGTGTTGTTATTGATATTATGGAAAGCCGCATGGAAGCCAATTGTTGAGGCGCTTGATGCAAGGGCTGAGAAGATTCGTGGTGATATTGAATCTGCTGAAAAGTCCCGTCTTGAAGCCGAAAGGCTGTTTGCTGAGCATAAAGCAATGATGGATAAGGCAAAAGAGGAGGCGGCAAGCATCATCGCTGAAGGTAAGGCTGATGCGGAAAAGTTAAAGAATTCCATAGTTGAAAAGGCAAATCAGGAAGCCAAGGATCTCATTGAAAGAGCGCGTCGCGAGATTAATCTTGCAAAGGATAAAGCGCTGGCAGAGATTCAGGCTGAAGTTGTAACAATATCTACTGATATTGCTGCAAAGATTATCTCAAAGAATCTCAAAGTTGAAGATCAGAAAGCCCTTGTAGAAGAGGCATTACAAAAAATAAGGACAGTTCAGTAATACTGGACTGTCCTTAAATTTTAATGAGTAGGGTTATCGGTGTGGCAACAAGTGAAGTAGCGAAAGTTTATGCAGGTGCTTTATTAGAGATTGCGCACGAGAAAAACGCTATATCTAAGATAGAGGAAGAGCTGTCGTTCCTTGCTGAACTGTTAAAAAATGATCATGATCTTATGCGTTATTTCAGTGCGCCAGGTATTACAAAAGAATCAAAAAAACAGTTTGTGAGCAAAGTTTTTGGCAGTGAACTATCTGAACTTATGGTTAACTTCATTAAGGTATTGATTGACAATGGACGGCAACAGGACATTCCTGATATTAGTGTCGCTTTCAGCGAATTACTCGATATAGTTAATAATCGTCAGAAAGTTAAATTGATCAGCAGTGTTAAGCTAGACACGGATATTATAAATAGAATCAAAAAGGGTTTAGAAGACCGTTTTAATAAGAATATTATCGTTGAAGAAGTTGTAGATCCAACAATTTTAGGTGGCATTATAGTGCAAGTAGATGATTTAATAATAGATGCTTCATTGAAAAATGATTTATTAAACTTACGTGAAAAATTATTACAAAGTAAGATCAGAGGTGAAGTGGCTTATGAAGATTAAAACTGAAGAAATAAAATCGATTATTAAAAAGGAAATTGAAGGGTATAAGTCACAATTAGATGTACGCGAAGTTGGTACAGTTATTCAAGTTGGTGATGGAATAGCACGAATTTATGGGTTGGATAACGCAATGGCCGGTGAAATGCTCGAGTTTGAAAATGGAGCATATGGCCTTGTATTTAACCTTGAAGAAAATTCTATAGGTGCTGTTATTTTAGGTGACTATCTTTCAATTCAGGAAGGTGATTCTGTTAAGCGTTTGAACAGAGTTTTGGCTGTACCCGTTGGGGAAGAACTGTTGGGTAGAGTTGTTAATCCTTTGGGGATACCTATGGATAATAAAGGGCCAATAAATTCTACCAAGATGAGGCCAGTAGAATTTGTGGCTCCGGGTATAGCTGACCGTCAGCCAGTAAAAGAACCCTTGCAGACAGGTATAAAAGCAATTGACTCAATGACACCAATTGGTAGAGGGCAGCGAGAGCTTATAATTGGCGACCGTAAAACCGGTAAAACTGCTATAGCAATAGATACAATTATCAATCAGAAAGGGAAAGGTGTTTATTGTATATATGTTGCTGTTGGGCAGAAGGCATCTACTGTTGCAGCAGTGGTTGAAAAATTAGAACAATATGGTGCAATGGATTATACAATAGTTGTTGCTGCAAATGCTTCAGACCCTGCGCCGCTACAGTATATAGCTCCTTATGCTGGTTGTGCAATGGGCGAATATTTCATGTATGAAAAGAATGGACATTCACTGTGCATTTATGATGACCTTTCAAAGCAGGCAAATGCATATCGACAGTTATCCTTATTACTCCGAAGGCCTCCAGGACGTGAAGCATACCCTGGCGACATCTTTTACTGCCATTCACGACTTCTGGAGCGAGCTGCAAAGCTTTCAGACGACCTGGGAGGCGGTTCACTTACAGCTTTACCGGTGATTGAAACTCAGGAAGGTGAAGTTTCAGCATATATTCCAACAAATGTTATATCTATTACCGATGGCCAGATATACCTTGTTCCTGGATTGTTTGCTTCAGGTATCAGGCCTGCAGTTGATGTGGGTATTTCTGTTTCACGTGTTGGTGGTAATGCTCAGATTAAAGCTATGAAAAAGTATGCAGGTTCTTTGCGACTTGATTTAGCACAGTTCAGAGAATTAGAAGCTTTTGCTCAGCTAGGAACTGAGCTAGATCCGGCTACTCAGCGTCAGCTGGATAGAGGTCAGAGATTAGTAGAAATATTAAAGCAGGACCAGTATGAACCTATGCCTGTTGCTGAGCAGGTAGCCATTATATTTGCCGGGACCCAGGGGTATCTTGATAAAATTCCGGTATCTGAAGTAAGAAAGTTTGAAAAAGAATTTTTGAAATTTATGCGCGAGGCTCATCCAGAATTATTAGATGGTATTTCATCAACTGGTGAATTGAAGGATCCGGATAAATTTGGTAAAGTGGTGGGTGATTTTGTAGAAAGTTACCTTGCTGGTAAAAAGGCAGATGTTAGGGCTTAAAAATTCTAAAGTTTGAGGAAAAGCTGTGGCAACACAACGAGAGATATTAAAGCGAATTAAGTCTGTCAAGAATACGCAGAAGATCACCAAGACAATGGAAATGGTTTCTACTGCCAAGATGAAAAAGATGCAGGACAGAATTATAATGTCAAAGCCATATGGTGAAAAGCTTGAAACCATAATTGATCATCTGCGGCAGACTGGCGTAGAAGATGTGTATGACCCACTTATGCAAGAAAGACCGGATCCAAATAGAATTTTAATTCTTATGATTACCGGTAACAGAGGTCTTTGTGGTGGATTTAATACACGAGTAATCGATAACACCATAAATTTTAAAAAGAAATTAACCATTGAAGAAGGTAAAGAAGTACTTATTTATTCAATGGGTAAAAAAGGTACAAATTATTTCAGGTTCATTAAAGAGCCGGTTTACAAAAGTGTGTTAAATCCTGAAGATAAGTTTAAATTTGATGATGCATCCAGATTGGGCGATGAATTAATCAATTTGTTTGTTACCGGCGAAGTTGATGAGGTGTATGTTTCATATACCAAAATTATGACTCGTTCAACACAGAAAGCTACAATTACACGTCTGCTTCCACTGAAGCCTGAGAGTGTTGCAATACAGGAAAGTGTTGAAGAATTTCATGTAGAGTATATCTTTGAGCCTAATCCATATAAGATTTTTTCTTCCTTGCTACCATTATATATTAAGATGAAGTTGTATCTTGCAGTGTTGGAGTCAGGTTTTTCTGAAAACTTTGCACGAAGGGTAGCAATGAAGAATGCAACAGATGCAGCAAAAGAAATGGTAAGAGATTTGACTATAACATATAACAGAGCTCGACAGGCTAAGATTACAAAGGAAATCTCTGAAATTGTTGGTGGTGCTGCAGCCCTTGAATAAAAGGGTAAATGATATAATACTAATTATTCATGAATTAAGGAGTTAGATATGGCTGAGAATATAGGTAAAGTTGTACAGGTTATAGGATCTACACTGGATGCAGAGTTCCAGGAAGATAAACTCCCTGCAATCTATAATGCATTAAAGTTAGAAGTTGAGGTTATGGGTGAAAAGAAAACCCTTGTGTGTGAAGTTGCACAGCATTTAGGTGGTAACAGGGTACGTGCAGTTGCTCTGGGTTCTACCGATGGTGTGAAAAGGGGGACACCAATTATTGATACAGGTTCTCCTATTACAGTACCAGTAGGTGAAGAAACGTTAGGAAGGGTGTTTAATCTTTTAGGTGAAGTTGTTGATAAAGGAGCACCCATAACAGTAAAGGAAAGAAGGTCTATTCATCAGGAGCCTCCAAAATTTGATCAGTTAGAGCCCAAAGCTGAAATCTTTGAAACCGGTATTAAGGTTATTGACCTCATTGAGCCATATATCAAAGGGGGAAAGACAGGATTGTTTGGTGGTGCTGGTGTAGGTAAGACCGTTGTTATTATGGAACTTATCAACAACGTTGCTATGCAGCATGGTGGTTATTCAGTATTTGCCGGTGTAGGTGAAAGAACACGTGAAGGTAATGACCTGTGGTTGGAAATGAAAGAATCTGGTGTTATCAATAAGGCATGTCTGGTGTACGGGCAGATGAATGAGCCACCTGGAGCACGACTTCGTGTTGCTCTGAGTGCTTTGACAATGTGCGAGTATTTCCGTGATCTTTCAGGGAGAGACGTACTTCTATTTATTGATAATATATTCAGGTTTTCGCAGGCAGGTTCGGAGGTTTCGGCTCTGTTAGGTCGTATGCCTTCTGCTGTAGGTTATCAGCCAACCCTGGCAACGGAAATGGGTGAGTTACAGGAGCGAATTACGTCAACCAAACGTGGTTCTATTACATCAGTTCAAGCTATTTATGTTCCTGCTGACGACTTAACTGACCCTGCACCTGCTACAGCGTTTATCCACCTTGATGCAAGTACGGTTCTTTCACGACAGATAGCTGAAAAAGGAATTTATCCTGCTGTTGACCCGCTTGAGTCTTCTTCACGTATACTATCTCCTGAAATAGTTGGTGAAGAACACTATTCGGTTGCTATGGAAGTTAAACGAATATTACAGCGATACAAAGACTTGCAGGATATTATCGCAATATTAGGTATGGATGAGTTGTCTGAAGAGGACAAACTTCTTGTGCAGCGCGCACGAAAGATTGAAAGATTCTTATCACAGCCATTCTTTGTTGCTGAGCAGTTTACTGGTATGCCTGGCAAATACGTTAAATTAGAAGATACTATCCGTAGCTTCAAGGGATTAATAAATGGTGAATATGACCATCTGCCAGAACAGGCTTTCTATATGGTTGGGACAATAGAAGAAGCAGTTGAAAAGGCTAAAAAGCTTGCTGGTAATTAATAAATTGTAGAGGATAGAGCTATGGCAATGAAATTAAATTGCAGTGTATTAACACCAGAACGTCAGATTTATGAAGGGCAGGTTGATTTTGCGGTTGTGCAGGCCTATGATGGCGAGATGGGATTTCTTTACAATCATGCTCCATTAATTTCTGAGTTAGGTACTGGTGAAATACGTTTGCGATCAGGCGATAGTACAGAATATTTTTATGTTGATGGTGGATTTGTAGAAATAAAAAATAATTCACTTATAATTTTGGCACAGGAAGCTGTTAGCAAGCAGGATATGAGGCCAGAAGAAATTGAATCAAAAATTAAAGAGATAGCTGCATTGCCAAAACCTGAAACCTTTACAGACAGGTTAAGTATAGACATAGAATTAAAAAAATTGAAAGCGCGATTAAAAATTGCTAAAAAGCAATAACAAATAGAAAACGGGCAGTGCATACTGCCCGTTTTTTTAAAGTAAAAGAAATCAAACCATCGAATAATTCAGAGTTGCATTTTTTTCCATATCTGAATGATGCTCGGAATATTGAAGTAATTTTTCATATAATTCATTTCTTTTTTTTATTAGAAGCTTGCCTGTATATGTATCTTTTACCTTCAGAGGAGTTTCAAAATTATTAATGATTTCTACTCTTAGATTAACAGGTTCTTTTTTCTGACGGGCTTGAATGATTTCTTCGGGTGTGGGTAAAATTATTGCATAAAGAGAATATGGAGTCTGAATTAATGCATGTCCTCTACTGAGATATGCATCAGAGAATCCACCGTCGATATTAATTGCCCTGCCATCGGGAGATGCAATTTTTTCGCCCTTGCGAATGTCAACAGGTGTGTGCCCATACACTATTCGTTCAGCTCCAAATTCTTCCATGATCTTATCCATGAATTCCTTTTTAAGCAGGTTTTCACCCCAGTATAGCAGCTTCTCTTTATGGGTAGATTTATCAACGATAAAATATCTTTCAAAGGTTTTCATGGCATTTTTTCCAAAGAACGGCGATTTTGAACCACACCAAAGATAAAACATCAGTGCTAAATCTTTGGGGTCTTGTGGTTTGGATTCAAGGTAATTTTTTCCAATTGTTTTTATCCTGTGTTGCAAATGATCAAGTAATGCTTTTCCCTTGTAGCCCAAAAATTCTTCAAATTGGCCGTCAGGTGTACTTGGTATTAACGCATGAATGTTTAGTATGTAATTATGAATGTGGTATAATTTCCCGTGTTCAAATAAAAACTCCATTAAATAACGGACTTTCTTGCTTGTTATAAATTGATAAGCAAGCTCATTAATTATTTCTTCTTCCTCAGCTGATAATTTAGTAGGATCATCAAGGTCAATTGTTGGGAAGTGTGTATCCGTTAAACCAGAAGTGTCATTATTTTTTAACATTTCTGCTAATTTATGAAGCCATAACCTTGATTCCATATTGAATTCAGGATTTGCAAGTATTGTCTGCTCCTCAAGCTTGAATTGTATAATAGCAAGTGCTTTTTCCATCCTTCGCGATATATCCTGTTTTGCTTTAAAATTGCCGGGTATTTCACCTGTATATGTTTTTAAGGCAAATTCTTGTAATCTTGAGATATCTATCCCTAATCTGTTAAGGAAATCCAGGTTATCATAACGAGTGCTTATACGTAACGCCTCCGCAATAAGAGATTTGTTACCTGCTGCGGCCCCCATCCACAAAATATCATGGTTGCCCCATATAAAAGTAAGGTAGCGTTTAATATCTTTTTGATTTAAGATTCGGATTATTTTGTCGGGTTCATCACCACGGTCAAATACATCCCCTAAAACTATGAGATGACCAAGTATAACCTGTTTAACTATTTTGCATAGTGAGCTAATTATCTTATCTGCTATTAATTCATTTTCATAGATCATGTTAGGGACAGGATAATTCAGAATAAGGTTCTCGAGCACATGCTTTAAGTCTTTATTAATATTATTTCTGATTTCATCAAAATCTCGTACATTCTGAACACGATACTGGACAATTCGTACCAAAGACGATATAATATCCTGCCTGTCAAGACGATATACTTCATCTTCAAAATACCGTTCTTTACGGATGATTCTGCCCAGATAATCGATTTTTTCTTTTGAGAATGTTTTAGGTAATGCCTCATAGCATATACGCCATACAAGGCCAAAACGCCCTTTAAGGATTGATACAAACCTGTCACCAGCTCCATGTGGGTCGCTTATCCACATGGTTGTATCAATGTATTCGTTTAATCGGGATTCAATTTCAGTAAGGTCACGGATAATATTATGAAGTGCAGCAATATTCTTCTCAGAGTTCATAAGCCCTCCACAATATGGCAATGTTACATTATTTTTCCACCGACATCGTCAATATCAATATCTTCAAGGACCTCTTTCATTGTTTCTTTATCTATTTGTGAAAGATTGTCCAATCCTTGAGCTATTGCAAATACTTTCTTTTTAACGTAAATTGGAACATGTGCCCTGAGAGCTATAGCTATAGCATCGCTTGGGCGACAATCAATTATAATTTCAGAGTTATCGGGAGCATTAAGATTAAGTTTTGCATAATAAATGTTTTCTTTAAGATCATCTATTATAACGGATGTTAATGTATATTGAAAAGTTTTGAGCAGTGTAACAATTAGATCATGAGTAAGGGGTCTGACAGGCTTTTTACCTTCCAGTTCAATTGCAATAAGACTGGCTTCAAGTGGAGCAATCATTATCGGTAGTATATTACCAGTTTCATTATCCTGCAATACAACTATGGGTGTATTGCTTTCTTCATCTAATACAATAGTTACTATTTCAACCTTACATAGGGACATAGTATATCCTGATAATTAGTATTTAACTCAATATAAAATGAATATATGAAAAAATCAAGCAAAGTTACTACTTTTTAAATTTTATTTTAGTGTAAAGCTTTTTGGATATAATGTTTTTAAAATGGATTGCAACAACACGGCTGTGTGTTTCTTTATTGCTTTCGCATTCTATATAATCAGCGTATTTCAGGTTTTGCAATAGACGTTTAATATCATCTGTTGCGTGCAGTTTATCTGTTTTTGCACCAAAAATATAGCAAGGTGTAGTAATGAAGGGAAGTTTATCCCATAAATTATAATTTTTAAGGGCCAGTGCATTGGGTTTTAACTTATAAGGGTCTGCAGAATTTATTGTATTGGTGTATTTGGTCATTTGCTCTTTTTCTTTTTCAGTATCCAGACGGAAATTGCGTAAATACCATTTTACCAACTCTTTCAATACATTATACCATGAGGCGGGAAGCCGTGGTACGATATCACCAAGAAGAGGGGGGTATCTGAATTCTGGAAGCGGTCCAATAAGAAGTGCACATTCAGGCTGCCGGGTATTCATAGCTAAGTATTCAAGAATAACTGATGAGCCAAGTGAACTTCCTGCCATTACAAACGTTCTGTTTTTGGGAATAACTTTTTGAATAACTTCATGCAGGTCAAGCACCATTCGCATAACATTAAAAGAAAAATCTTTATATAGTTTACCTTCAGGTATTCTGGAAGAAGTTTTTTCGCGGGTTTCGATATATATAACCCGGTATTCATCGGTTAGGTTGAGCAAAACGTCTTTCCATCCGGTGATATGTGATATCCAACCCGCAACAAAGAAAATTATTGGCTTTGAAGATGAATCTTTTTTTGGTACAAAATCTATACAATATAATTGAAGCCCATCAGAAACAGGTATATAAAAATCTTTAATTTTTGTTGATTGTATTGTATATTCGGTTAGGTTCATGCTCAACCTCTTGTGGGAGAATATTATCATCTATTGTAAGGGTAACATATTCAATTTTGAAAATCAAGCTTTTCATTGTATTCTGCGGACAATATCGTTTCCCACTTCAGCAGTGGTAGCATGACCACCGCGGTCGGGCGTTTTAACAATGCCTTCACTAAGATGATGAACCACGGCGTGTTGTATTTTTTGTGCTGCATCATGCTCACCTAAAAACTCTAACATCAATGCCCCACTGAGTATTGCAGCAACAGGATTGGCAACACCTTTGCCTGCAATATCAGGGGCAGAACCATGCACTGGTTCAAACATTGATGGGAATTTTCTTGTTGGATTGATATTGCCGCTTGCAGCAAAGCCCATTCCCCCAACAACTATCGCCGCCAGGTCGGTAAGTATGTCCCCAAAAAGGTTGGAAGCAACTATAACATCAAATTGCTCAGGACAGCGCACCATATTCATGGCTGCTGCATCAACAAGCATGGATGATACTGTTACATCTGGATAGTCTTTTGAAACTTCATATAATACAGAATCCCAGAAAACCATGCTGTATTTGAGTGCATTGGATTTGGTGATACTTGTCAGAGTTTTGCGTTTACGGTTTCGGGCAGTTTCAAATGCATAGCGAATAATTCGTTCAGTGCCCTTTCGGGAAAAATAGTTGATCTGCATTGCAACTTCATCAGGTGTACCAATGTAGTGTCTTCCGCCCAGTGCGGTATATTCACCTTCAGTGTTTTCTCTGATCACTATCATATCAATGTCATACGGTTTTTTGTTCTTTAAAGGTGATTCAACTCCAGGATATAGAATTGCTGGTCGTATATTGACATATTGATCAAATGCTTTTCTGATAGTTAAAAGTGGTTCAACAGCAATATGGTCAGGGGCATTATTAGTGTTGCCCAGTGCACCAAGTAATATTGCATCAAACGGTGCAAGTAATTCCAGATAATTATCCGGAGCACATTTGCCAGATTTGCTATACAGTGTCGTATTCCAGCTAAATGTAGTGTACTGCACATCAATCCTGCAGGCATCAATGGCTTTGACCGCTTCTGCCACAACTTCAGGACCAATTCCGTCTCCAGGGTAGAGTGCAATTTTATAAGCCATAATATTCTCCTTCTATTAAAACGATATTACCATGGACTTTTTAAAAATTTATGGATAGTATTTGCTATTAAAAAAAGCTTATATGTGTATAAGCCTTTATCTCATTCAAATAATCACTAAAAACAATAGAAAAATTATATCCACAAAAATTATATTAATCTACTATTTGTGCCTAATTTAAAAATATTATAAACAAAATATATGAAAAAGTATAACAATAATCATTTCAACCGTTTGACCGTTTACTTTAATTATTCATAATTTTAAAAAGGATGTATGGAATGATCAGGAAACGATACTTTTTGTATAAGGCTTTTTGAAAGATGAATATTCATATCACTATCAATGATAATGCATTGGAGCTTAAGGGAAGTGTTTTTTTTACAAAAAGAAATTGCCTGCTCTGACCCCATGATAAATAGCGCAGTGGCATATCCATCACATAGAGCGGCGTTAGTGGCAATCACTGAAATCGAAATAATATCGCTTTGTGCAGGATAGCCTGTTTTGGGATTAAGGATGTGATGATACTTTGTGCCTTTATACAGGGCATACCGTTCGTAATCACCACTGGTGGCAATTGCCTGTCCATCAAATAGTATAACAGTGCCAATGATGCCTTCCCTGCGTGGATGCTTTATACCAATGGTGTATCCATATCCATAATTATCGCCCAATACCATAAGGTCACCTCCAGCTTCTACTATGCCGTGCTGTATGCCGCAATCTTTCAGCGTTGAAGCTGCCTGTGCAATAGCATAGCCTTTAGCAATCCCGCCGAGCCCGATAGTAACACATGATTTTTGTTTTATTACCGTGCTGGTTTGGGGATTCAGCTGAATATATCTGTAATCAACGCAGTGCAGATACCTGGTGATAGTTTCATGTAAAGGTGGAACAAA
The DNA here is from genome assembly GCA_937920495.1 of uncultured bacterium. GTDB lineage: Bacteria > Spirochaetota > UBA4802 > UBA4802 > UB4802 > UBA4802. The sequence continues at coordinate 51,465 of CALEUQ010000029.1, forward strand.
TGATGATGATTGCAACTGCCAAAATTTCCCCACTGAGGCAAAGGTAATATCAAACAGTCCATTGGTGTTGTGTGATAGTTCCAGTGCCAGCCTTATCACCGTGAACGTATCGTTGCTGACATTAGTTATAAGGTTGTTGTTGATACGTGCAACGTCGCTTGTTGGTATGTATGGGCTCATTTGTTCTTCTATGTGTGTAATTGTGTCAAAAGCTTTATTAATAGCTTTGTATGCTTTTTGTTGTGAATTGCTATCCACAGTTATGGTGACAATTGTTCCCATTGCTACCTTTGAAAGTGAATAGCGTTTGGGGCTAAAGCATGAAATACAAAGCTTGGACCCCACAATAACTATAAGTAGTACCATGAACCTGTGTTTCATATTTTAAAACCCTAAAGAGGTGTATATTTACTTAACTTTTATGTATGTGTCATAATGTTACCACTATGAATTTTTGTAAAATAAAAATAGTAAAAATATGTTGTACATGAATCATTTATTTCTTAAAAAAGGGTAATGGGAAAGCCACCTTTAATTGCTTTCGTGGCAAGGATGTGCTTTATTTGATTTTTTGTTGTACATATTCATATACGCATAAACTGTAAAAAAAACATCTTAATTCTTGACAATTATTGTATTCAGTGCAACAAAACGATATACTATAGAATCGTGACGTTCCGATATGTGAATAAAGTACTTGTGTTAATTGCAGTCAGTAAAGCTTGTAATTGTAATACAATATTTATATATACTCAGGATAGTTATATGAAATTACGTTCAATGTTAGTTATAGCTGTAACCTTTGTGGTATGTGCCACCACCTTTGCTGATGCAAAAAATGCAAAAAAAGCGCAGGAACCGGCTGTTACTGCCGATTTAACAAAATTTAATGATCAGCTGGTTAAAGTAACCAATAGTGCTATTCCGACTGTGGTCAGCATATCAGCAGAAAAAAAGGCAGGTGGTCCCCGTGAAAGCAAACGCATGCCAATGCCATTCCCGGTTCCAAAAAATGCAAAGGCAGTTGGTTCGGGTGTTATTGTGGATAAACGCGGATACATAGTTACAAATAATCATGTGGTAAAAAATACACGGTCTATCACCATTACCTTATTTGACAAACGGACTTTTCCCTGCGAGCTTGTAGGCTCTGACCCCGCAACGGATATTGCAGTCATTAAAATTGCCGGCACAGTACCGCAGGATTTGCCTGTTGCACAGATGGCTGACTCTGACACATTAAAAGTTGGTGAGATAGCGATAGCAATAGGCAATCCGTTTGGATTTGGCCACACAGTGACCATGGGTATTGTCAGTGCTACAGGCAGGGAAGGATTTGGACTTGCTGACTACGAATATTTTATCCAGACTGATGCTGCCATTAATCCCGGTAATTCCGGTGGTGCATTGATAAACATTAATGGAAAACTTATTGGCATTAATACAGCCATATTTTCACGAAATGGCGGTTATATGGGAATTGGATTTGCAATACCATCCAATATGGTAAAACAGGTAGTAGAAGAGCTGATTAATAAAGGTAAAGTAACACGAGGCTGGCTTGGCGTGTATATTCAGAACATAACGCCGGAGATAGCCAAAAATTTTAAATTTGAGGAAAGAAAAGGTGTTTTGGTTGCAGATATCATGAAAGATTCGCCCGCTAAAAAAGCAAAGATTGAAATTGGTGACATTATTATTTCGGTTAATGATGTGGAAGTCTCTGATATTAATCAGCTGCGAAGGTATGTTGCTTCATTAAAGCCAGGTACATCTGCCAAAGTTAAAATTTTCAGGGCTGGTCAGGAATTGGAGCGGGAGGTAATAATTGCAGAGCTTCCTGCACAAGTGCAGGCGCCGGAAGATAAGATAGAAGAAGTTGATACAATTGGAATGCGTGTGGACGATATTACCGAAGAGAATGCATATAAATTCAGGATCAGCGATACAACTGGTGTTATCGTGATGGAAGTGCAGGAGCAAAGCCCAGCGTATGAAGCCGGGATGATGGTAGGCGATATTATTAAAGAGATAGAAAATATACCTGTAGACACTGTTGACAAATATAACCAATTGTTGAAGCAATATGAAAAGAAAGAAACGCTACTGCTCCTGGTAAAGCGTGGTGGTATACACAAGTTTGTAGTAATCAAAAAGCAATAGTTATTGTAAATAGTCAAGCCCCACTGCTTTTTTAACGCGTAGTATTGTTTCACGAGCAATGGGACGCGTTTTTTCCGCACCTTTCTTTAAGATTGCAGCTATATCGCCTTTGTTGCTTTGCAACTGTTTTCGCTTATCGCGGAAAGGTGCAAAGTATTCCCATATCAGGCCAAATAGCTCTTTTTTTACTTCGCCATAGCCAATGCCACCCGTCAGATATCTTTCTTTGAGCTTCTCTGTTTGTGCAGGTTCAGCAAAGAGTTTATACAGGGCAAAGAGGTTACAGCTTTCAGGATTTTTTGGCGCTTCAACCGGTGTTGAATCGGTTACAATGCGCATAACTTTTTTCTTTAGTGTGGTTTCATCTTCAAAGATATTTATAGTATTGTTATAACTTTTAGACATCTTCTGTCCGTCTATACCGGGTATAACAGCAATATCTTCTGAAATCATTGGTTGGGGCAACACAAATACTTCGCCGTACGTCTGGTTAAAACGCAGAGCTATGTCGCGGGTTATTTCAAGGTGCTGTTTCTGGTCTTTGCCTACAGGGATGATTTCAGCATTGAAAAGCAGTATATCAGCAGCCATAAGCACAGGATAGGTAAAAAGACCTGTATTTGGCACTATGCCCTTTGCAACTTTGTCCTTATAGCTATGACTGCGTTCAAGCAGACCCAGGCTGGTATGACATGAAAGTATCCATGCAAGCTCTGCAACTTCAGGGATATCAGACTGTACCCAGAAATGTGCCTTATCAGGGTCAAGCCCCAGTGCAATAAAATCCATTGCAGCATTTATTGTGTTTTCAGCCAGTTCTTTTGGATTGTGAATGCTTGTTAATGCATGATAGTTCACAATAAAGCAAAAAAGGTCGTTGTGATACTGCAATTCAATCATGGGTTTCATCATGGCAAAATAATTGCCAATGTGAAGCGTTCCAGATGGTTGTATGCCAGAAAGTATTCTTGACATTTTTCTCACCTTTTTAAGTATGGTCACATTGTTGTGTACTTAGAATGTGAACAGGTGTACTCACTGTACAATTATCGTCAATAATTAATTTACAGTAACTATCGCCAAAAAAATAACAATAATTTGGTATGTGCTATGATTATAATTAATTTAAATTTATCATGAGTGACTGAGAAAGTGAGAACATTGACATGGGCGTGACAAATCTTTTTACATACAAATATCTCAAAAGAAAAAAATTAACAATTTCAATATATGTAATTTCATTATGTGCGATAGTCACTATTAATGTTTTGTTTTTGCTGGTTCATCAGTTTGCACTCAATTATATTGCTTTTAGCTTTCTTGCAGAGATTGTACTATTGATATTTTCAAACATACTTGCGGTAAGTGTTTCATTTGTGATTATAAATAAGATGTTGCAAAAACGATACAAAGATGTCGCTGATTCGCTTATGGCTGTGTTGAAACAGTTTGAAAAAGGTAACCTGACCTATCCCTTCTCGATTGATAACAGGTGGTTTGACGGTGTACTGCGATACATGCAAAAAATAATGATGAAGCAGAATAACACCTCACCAGCATTCAATGAAAAGCTGAATGAAAGAGTATTTGAAATAATCACAGTATTAATCAGCGCAATGGAGGATAAGGATCCATATACAAGTGGTCATACTACACGGGTTGCGCAGTATGCACTGGCAATAGGGAAAAGATTGGGGTTATCCCATGATCAAATGCGCCTGCTTAACCATGCAGCAGCAGCTCATGATATTGGAAAAATTGGCATACCTATTGAAATAATAGAAAAAAGCGGCAAACTAACTGAAAAAGAAAAACTTATGATGGAAAGCCATCCAATACGTGGAATGAAGATTTTGTCGTCAATTGACTATCTGGCTGATATTGCATCAATTATTATGTATCATCACGAGCGTGCTGATGGTAAAGGGTACTATCAGCTTCCAGGAGAAAAAATTCCTATTGAGGCAAAGATTATTGCTGTAGCTGATGCACTTGATGCCATGCTCAGTGACAGGCCATATAGGAAGGCACTATCGCTTCAGCAAGCAAAACAGGAATTAATTAAAAATAAAGGCACACAGTTTGACCCTGCGGTGGTTGATGCTTTAATTTCTATACTTGAAGAGAAGGAGCCATTAAAAGAATTTATTGCTTTTTGATATATTTTTTTATAAATTCTTCATGTGTCAATATAGAAATAAACTGATCCAGTTTTGCTATTTTAAAGATACTTTCCACATTTTCGTTTATATCATAACACACAAATTCAATATTGCTTTTAAGAGCCAGGTTCATGCACCGTACCAATGAGCCAATACCTGAAGAATCTATGTATTTCAAATCGCGAAGGTTGAGTGCAATAATCTTTGGATTATCTTCAATATGATGGCGATACACAGTCTCAAAGTTATGCACTTCGGAAATATCGTATCGACCATTTAACGTAAATATCAGTAAAGGTCCTTCTTTGTGTACATCAATCTGCATTGTATTGCTCAAATAGAAATTGAATTATTAACAAAAAGTAAAAAACCTGTATATGTAGTGCGATAGTAAATAATTCAGCTTTTTTTAGAATATGAGGTTTTATTATTAATGTCAACAAATAAATTAATAAACAAAATAAAAATTTGAAAAATCAAATTGGCAGTTAAATATATAGATATAATACAGCTATCGATAGCAGTAATGTGATGATTGTAACAAGGATGCCGGGTTTTAAGAATTCCATAAAGCTTATTTTTACACCTGATTTTGCTGCGCTTTCCAGCACAATCAGGTTTGCCATTGCACCAATGATTGTTGCATTGCCTGCCAATGTTGACGATGAAGCCAATGCTAACCATACAATCTTGCTGTTACTGAATTTTAATGTTGGTCCCAGAAGCATAACAAACGGTACATTACTGACTATTTGTGAAAATATGAGGCTTAATGCATGCAAAAGTGTTATGCTCTGAAGGCTACTGGTAAATTGTGAAAACTTCATAAACATTGAAAGGATTCCAGCTTTTTCAGCACCTTTGACCACAATGAATAATGATGCAAAGAATAATAACAACACCCAATCTATCTCTTTGATAATCTTTGATGGTTTGATTTTTCCTAATAGCAGGATTAATGAGCTACCAGTAAGTGCTATGAGTGGGATAGAAATATCAAGAACATGGTGAAGCAAAAAAAACAATGTAATAAGAATAAAAATAGGTACAGAAAAAATCATGGATGAGAGGTTGTATTCGTATTCATTTTGGATGTAACAAAGCACTTTCTGTGTTTCAAATGTTTGTGAATAGACAAGTTTTACACATAATACAATAACAATCATCCCAATAATTGAAACCGGCAACAGGTGAAGCAAAAAATATAGATAGGGGATACTAGAATAAATGCCAATAAGCATATTTTGTGGATTGCCTGTAATGGTCATTGCGCTGCCAATGTTGGAAGCTAATATTTCGGCTATTAAATATGGTTTTGGATCCAGCTGTGCCGACCTGCATATTGATATGATGATAGGGGTAAACATTAAGACAACTGCATCATTGACTAAAAATGCACTGGCTATTCCCGTGGTGAACGTGATTATCCATAAAAGCTGTAATGGTGTTTTTGAAAACGCGATTGTCTTTTGTGCAATGAAAGCAAAAAATCCATCCAGTTCCAATGTGGCTATCACTATCATCATTCCCAGTAAAAGTGCTATTGTGTTAAAGTCGATAGCACCAACAGCTTCTTCAAAAGAGAGCACACCTGTTAAAACCATGGCAACAGCACCAAAATACGCAGCAGATGGCCTGTCGATGTTAACCCACGGCAGGCGTGTGAATATTATACCAAGGTAAGTTATTATAAATATTGAGAGTGCAATATAATACATGGCGATAGTAACTGATAAAAAAACCTGAAATTAAAAATGCAGAGGATTGCGATAGTCCTCTGCATTTTTTTATCATACATGCTGCCCGGCCAGGACTCGAACCTGGACTACTCTGATCCAGAGTCAGATGTGTTGCCAATTACACCACCGGGCAAATTCATATAAACAATCTATAGCACATAGTTTCTGTAAACAAAAATTTTGTCAATAATTTTGACGGTATTCAATGGCGAATTATTACAAAATTATTTTCAAAATAATGTAGTAGACTTCGATGCCTTCAGCAGCTGGGTTTACTATTTCCTGCTTTATTTATTCTTCTTTTTGAGCTATTTTTGCCCAGGTATCCTTCAACGTTACTGTTCTATTGAAAATTATCCTGTCATCATGTGAATCAGGATCAACGGTAAAATACCCCAAACGTTCAAACTGGAAATTAGTATAGGCTTTAGCACCTCGAACGTATGGTTCTATGTATCCGTGTACAACTTTTAAGGAATCAGGATTTATATAATCAGTAAAGTCTTTGCCTTCTTCAACTTCTGATGGATTTTCCTTTGTGAACAATCTATCGTAAAGGCGTATTTCTGCGTGTATTGCATGCTGGGCACTTACCCAGTGAATTGTTCCTTTTACTTTACGGCCATCGGGTGCATAGCCATTTTTAGTGTCCGGGTCATACGTGCAGTGAATTTCAGTGATATTCCCGTTACTATCCTTTAAAACGTTTACGCACTTAATAAAGTAGGTATAGCGTAAACGCACTTCAGCACCAGGAGAAAGCCTGTAATATTTCTTTGGCGGATTTTCCATAAAGTCATCACGCTCAATATAAAGTACTTTTGAAAATGGTATAGTGCGTGTACCGGCAGAAGGATCTTCTGGATTATTTATACCTTCAACATATTCAATATCATCAGGATAGTTGACTATCACCACTTTGAGCGGATTAAGAACACACATCACGCGATTGGCTTTTTTGTTTAAATCTTCTCGTATGCAGTGTTCAAGAAGAGCAATATCAACCATGCTATCCTTTTTGGCCACGCCAACAAGTTTTGCAAAATTTTTTATTGCATCAGGTGTGTATCCTCTTCTGCGCAATCCTGCAATGGTAGGCATGCGCGGATCATCCCATCCGTTTACAAAGCCTTCCTGTACAAGTCTAAGAAGCATACGTTTACTCATAACAGTGTAGCTTAAATTAAGTCGGGCAAATTCAATCTGCCTGGGACGAGGTCCTGTTGCAATCTGATCTAAAAACCAGTCGTACAATGGACGGTGTACCTCAAATTCCAGAGTGCAGATTGAATGAGTTATGCCTTCAATGTAGTCTGACTGGCCATGAGCCCAATCGTATGTGGGATATATACACCATCTATCGCCAGTACGATGATGAGTAGCGTGCTTAATACGGTACATCACAGGATCACGCATATGCATGTTGGGGGATGACATATCTATCTTTGCGCGCAGTGTTTTTGAGCCATCAGGAAACTGGCCATTTTTCATGCGTTCAAAAAGGTCTATATTTTCTTCCACACTACGGTTACGGTAGGGGCTTTCTTTGCCAGGTTCTGTGGGCGTACCGCGTGTTGCGGCAACTTCTTCGGCACTCATGTCACATACGTATGCTTTACCTTTTTTGATTAACACTTTTGCCCATTCATACAGCTTTTCAAAATAGTCGGACGCATGACGTACTTCACCATCCCATTGAAAGCCTAACCATTGAATATCCTTTTTTATGGATTCAACGTACTCAACATCTTCTTTTTCGGGGTTGGTATCATCAAGACGAAGGTTACACTTGCCATTATATTTCTGTGCAATACCAAAATTAAGGCATATTGATTTAGCGTGCCCGATATGCAGATAGCCATTAGGCTCGGGAGGAAAACGAGTAATAACAGATGAACACACGTTGTTTTTAAGGTCTTCGTTTATTATCTCTTCAATGAAGTTGGTTGCTTGTGGTAATTCCATAATGGTATCTTTAGGTATTTAAATAAAGGATGTTAGATACTTAAGGAAGGAGTATGTATATTTTGTCAAGACATAATAATTATTTTGCTCAAACGGTGGTATTGTTTTGTGCGATAGTTACTATTTAAGGCTCTGACCCCATTTTTGTTCAACTTACTCTGTATGCTATGCGCTGTCAGCGTGATATTTTTTTAAGGCTCTGACCCCATTTTTTCCCAAAATTTTAAAAAAAATTCCCACAACCTTTTACAATTTTCCCACCAGATGCGTTGTATATACATAGAATCTATTACAAAAACGTAACACATGGAGGAATACTATGGCCAGGAAATTGCGTGTACAGCTTCCCAATCTTACCTATCACATCACATCCCGTTGTATTGAATGGAGGGGGATGCTACAGGAAGATTACTTCAAAGCCTGCTTTGTGGAAGTTTTACGCAAAGCAAAAGAAAAATACCGGTTTAAGCTTATTGCCTACTGCATTATGGACAATCACATCCATTTAGTCATCCACACTACAGACGATGGTGCACCCATATCGCGAATAGTGCAGTACATTAAGGCACGGTTTGCTGAAATGTATAACAAAATAACCGGTAGAACTGGCCCATTCTGGAATGAGCGCTATAAGGATAGCATTGTACAGTTTTCACGTGATGG
>CALEUQ010000030.1 GCA_937920495.1 uncultured bacterium
GGTATTATTTGAGGATGAGTATGAGTTTTTTATGGATGTGAAGAAGCTGTGGAAGATGTCGCTTGCCAAGATTATCGCGTTTTGTTTGGATAATGTTTTGGATGAATTTTTAGCAGTGCTTGATAGCATGGGAGAAGATGATTATACCGATAACTATCGGTACTCAGGCTACACATTTAGCGTGTATAGAGTGTATGGTATAGTATGTTGTAAATTTTTCTGGGGACCGGACCCAAAAATCAGAAAAAAAGCCAAACAATTGGGCCACATATAGCATAATTACAGCGCTTATTTATAAAACCCACATATCCATATGCACAAACTGTCTGCATATACCACTAGTACTATGCACACCTGCATTTTAAAAAGAAAAAGTATACATTGTTGCGTAACAGAAGTACCTGCACCAGATGTGCAATATACTTGGACAAGATTTCTTCCTGCACTTCAAGGATACACATTCCATAACCGATAATCGTAAATAGTTTCAGTGAAGAAAGCACACCTTCCTTTTCCTCAATTTCTACAAATCCAGATACATCAGCAAATTCATCGTTTCTCACAAGTTGCTTTTTCCACCAGTAAAAGCTTGCAGGTGCAATTTGTTCCCGGGCACAAAATTCTTTGACGCGTAAGCCGCTTTCTTTCTATCGATCACACATCTTTCTTTAGAATGCACGTTTTGCACTTCTTTGTTCATTGTGATGCATAGAATCCTTCCGAATGATTATTTTAAGAAAGGATTGTGCAAAACATTGTTCTAGTATACAAGGTGGGAAGATTGGACGTTTACAAAATATTAACAGGCAATTTAGACATTTTTTGCCAAAATATGCAAGTTGTGCACACGTAACAGATGATGATATAGCGGTACTTGCTGCTATGATGAATAATAGACCTCGCAAATCACGAAACTTTAAAAACTCCTTATGAGTTATTTTATCACAAATTAAATGTTGCATTTCAAACTTGCACTTGCAAAATGAATATGATAGTAGTGTTAATAAAAAATTATTGACTTCAGCAAAATAGTTTATTATTCTAAAGAAAATAATTAAGATAATCTACTATTTAACTATTAGGAGTATAATATGAAACGCTTATTCTTTGTAATTATATTTATCACAATATGCATTCCTATGTATGTATATGCTGCTACAGTTGCTATCTCAGATTTCACTGTTGAAAGTGGTAATCCTTCGTATAAATATATAGGAAAAGGTATTTCAGAGTTGATTTCATCAGAGCTCTCTAAATCAAAAACAATAACAGTTATAAGCCGCGAACAGCGTGGTGAAATGATGAAGGAGATTGAATTTGCCATGCTATCTGGCGATCAACAAATCCAGATGGGCAAAATGCTTGCTGCTGAATATATCGTAACCGGGAAGATCATTGATATGGTTGAATCAATCATTGTGACAGTGAGCGTTGTAGACGTTCAAACCGGTAAAGTTATTTTTCAGGACAAACTAACCGAGAAACTTTCAAAATATGAGTATATCAGCGCATATCTTGCCAGCGGGATACTCAAAGCATTAAACACCACTGCGGACAAAACAACCATGGCAAAAGTTGAAAGCAAACAAGAAAAGAATGAAAAAGCTGTTGTTGCTCTATCCAATGCTATTCATGCAATTGACAAAAATGACACTGAAAAAGCCCGTTCACAGTTGCAACAGGCAAAATCACTTGACCCTGAAAATGATGTTATCAAAGAATACCTTGCAAAATTAAGCGTAACCTCATCAAAATTTAAAGTTGAACTTGATTTTTATGTTCCTTCCCAAAACCCCGCTGCTCTTGGTAGTATTCAGCAGGATAAAATATACTGGATTTTTACAGTCAGTCAAAAGAATTTAGGCGGGGGAGAAGTTAAACCAGTTGATGTTGGCGATGGCTATAAGTTAGATGAAACGGGGAATGTTGTAAACCGTATTGGATATGAGTTTCCCATTGGACAGAAGTGGGGTATTACCATTGAAGCAATGTTTTCTAACGTTGATAATAAATTGCAAACACCGTATTCTTTTTGGATAAGTGGAGAAGATTCATCACAATCAATTCAAACATCATATTATCATCCTTTAACCAATCATTATGGTGCAAGTATAGGTGCTGGTTATGCGCTTACGGACTGGTTAAACCTTGGAGCTGCAATTTCGGCATATTCCACATTCGCACGTCAAGAAGGCAGTACTACTATTGAATTGCGCAAAGGTAGCGATGCATCACTTACATTAGGATTTCTTTTAACGCTACTTAATAAACAGCTTTACATCGACAGCTTTTATACATTTTGTACCGAACAGGAGTATTACCTGCCACCATATACTTCTTCAACTTCTGCTGGAGATAGAATTGTTCTTGAAGCACATTATCCCTCAATCTGGGAAACCACCATTACCGGTGCACTGTGGGAAAGAAGGCTCTTTCTGGTACTAAAAGAAATAGTTGATTTTTACACCAGTGCAGGTGCAGCCAGTAAACAGTACAAACGTGAAGGTATTGCAAGCCGAACCATACCATCAATTGAAATATGGCCTTTGGGGTGGCTATCACTCAGAGCAGGCTATATTTACATGTATACTGATTTGATGGAAAAAACAAATAGCGGCAATGGTGGTATTGGTGGTTTTACACTACGTTTTGGAACATGGGATTTTGATGTAAACTACACAGTAATGGAACGAGTATCCCGGTTGCTCCCCGGCTACAAAACAACCGATAAACGATTTTTGTTTCAGCTCACAAAACATGCAACATTTATTACATCGCGGTAAATTAAAATCCCACGGGCAACCGTGGGATTTTTATATCAATATCTCTTTTTAAAAAACATAATCAGAAAAAAGCCTGCTATAAAGCCACCAACATGTGCAGACCATGCAACCTGAGTCATACCCAACTTTTCACCATATAAATTGGAAAGCTGCATAAGAAACCAGATAAAAATAAAAAACCAGGCTGGCAGGCGCAGTATAAAAAACATAAACCATACTCTGATGCGTGCTGCGGGAAACAACACCACATATGCACCCAGAAGACCCGATACTGCACCGGAAGCACCAATGATGGGTGTACATTCACTATGATGAAACAGATAAAACGTCAACGCAGCTGCAAGCCCGCACATAATATAAAATGCATAAAACCGTATAACACCCAACACGTCCTCAATGTTGTTACCAAAAATCCATAAAAAGAGCATATTAGATGCCACATGGATAATGTTTGCATGTAAAAACATATGGCTAATAAAAGGAACATAATGATTATAATCATTCACATTAATCTTATTTACATTGCAGGGGATAAGTGCATACACCTTTATCAGATTTTCAAAACCTGGCTGCCCATACACCTCAAGATAGTAAACAATACAATTCAAAACAATAAGTACAACCGTAAAAAGCGGAAAAGACCGTGTGGGATTTTCATCTGTATAAGGGAAAAACATATCACACCGATGTACCGTTATAGATATATTTGCGTTTTTCAAAGTCAGCCTTAGTTTTGCCAGGCGAAATATAACATGAGCCGCCCACTGTGATGGCATCAGGTATACTGCAATCCTTGCCTATCAGTGTTATGCTATTATACAGCACCCTGGGATATGTGCTGTTTTTCATGCCTTCTTCGGTTGTGCCTATTTTACAGCCATTGCCAATGGTAAGCGGTGCTTCGTCATATGGTTGTACGGTGTGCTCATCTATAATGGTGCGCATAATCCGTGCTTTTGAACCAATCTTATTATACGGCAGTATGATGGAATCGCGGATTACTGCGCCTTCTGCTATTTCAACACCGGGGAATATTATTGAATTTACTATCTCACCATTAATATAACAGCTGTCGGATAAAAATGACTGTACCACATTTGCAAAAGGACCTAACATTGAATAGCGGTATAGTTTTATTTTGGAATGTATGTGGCCATCAAAAATCCGTTTTGAAAATTCAGGATTATTGATAACCTCATAATTATAATTATAATAATCAACTACAGTACTCAGTGGCCAGTACATGCATGAAAATTCAAGTTTTGGCAATCCCTCATTTACCATCATGTTGATAATCATCTCAAAAATGTTTGGCGATACATGTTCATGCTTCAACGCCAGCCTCAATGTTGCAAGCAAAGCTTTTTTGTTGCTCACCAGTATACGATGTGCCATACGCGCTTTTCCCCCAAAATGCATCTTAAATAGCGCAGCCGGCTTTTTCATTTTTACAAACCGCTCAATCAGGTGAGCAAAGTGTATTATCCCGGGATTATCGCCATTGTATATAATGAAATATGCTGAATCGCTATCTCGAATGAGCCTGTAGCAGAAATCAATACTGTTGAATTCATTAACCACAACTGTAATCTTGTGTTCATCAACTTCATGCAGTGCAACATACTGCGCCAGGTCATCGTTCACATTGCTGTAGATTATGGTGCGTGCATCAACTTCCCGTGCATTCCCCACTATAAAATCTACAACACGGAACTTACCGGCAAACGGCAGCATATACTTTGACCTTTGTGCAGTAAGCGACAGTAAATTACTAACAGCTGTATCCGGATATGATATAATCGTTGCATCCATGGGCACCATACAATCCTGCTACTTTATTTCATTGCGCTTTATTTCATTGCGATAGTATTTATATTGTTCTTTCTTATCAAGGACTTTTCATCTGTAAATAAAAAAATATCACAACTTATCCCTTAAATAAAATTTGTGAAGACAATACACATAGTGTACATAGCGTCTTATTAACACAATATTTACTTTATTTTTGATAGACTATACGCTATGATAACAATACACTTCATCATTCATAAAATAATTTTTCATTAATTATTTGCGCTAATTATATATAGTATCTGTTAAATGTGAACAATGGAAACAAAAAAAGTTACTGTTACAATACTTCCGCACAATACTGTTGTCACGGTTGATGCAGGCACCACTATTGCCGATGCATTACTTGAATGTGGTATTGTAGTAAATACGCCGTGCGGCGGCAAAGGTATATGCAAAAAATGTGCGGTACAAGCTAAGGGTGCGCTCAGCCAGCCTGATAATTTTGAAAAAAGTTTGGGCGATAGTTCCCTTCGACTGGCATGCCGCGCAACCATTGAAGGCAATATAACGGTCTTTGCTCCAAGCATCCGTGAATATATACACTACCCTGTACTTGATCCCGCTCACACGTATGGCGTTGCAATTGACGCAGGCACCACCACACTGCAGATAGCATTTGTAGATACTACCACCGACACCGTACTTCCTGAGATTACGTTACTCAATCCCCAACGCCGATTTGGCCATGATGTAATCAGCCGTATAAGTTATGCGCACAATAGTGAAAATGCATCGCGCTTAACCCGTCTTCTTATCGATACAATAACCACAGTAATTACAACAACCTGCAAACTCTCTCAGGCAAACACACCTGCAATAAAAGCAATTGCTGTAAGCGGCAATACAGTAATGACCTACTCGCTTTTAGGGCTGGACATCACACCACTGGGGACCTATCCCTACAACACATCACTTACCACATTTGATGATTACTGTAACTATCGCCCATTTAAAAAAATATTTCCTGATGCAGCTATTACTGTATTACCGGTTGCAAGCGCATTTTTAGGTGGCGACTTTCTTGGTGGAATTGGTATGCTGCCACAGAACAAAGGAGCAAGTTTTTTCTTTGATGTGGGTACCAACGGCGAGATGGCAATCATCAAAGATGACGGCACTATCATTGCAACATCCTGCGCCATGGGACCGGCACTTGAAGGCATGAACATATCACGCGGTATGACAGCCACAGAAGGAGCAATCACACATTTTCTTCTTGAAGAAGGCAGACTGCACTATGTGTCAATAGGCAAACCAGCAGGCATAAGCGGCACAGCGTTAGTTGATATTATTGCTATACTGCTTGATATTGGTGTCATTGACCCACGCGGTGCCATTCAAAATGAAATCCCCTGGCAATGGAAAGGTACGCTATCACTTGAAAACCACAATGGTGTTAAAGTACTACACATTCTCAACACCGTTACACTATCTCAATTAGATATACGCAATGTGCAGCTTGCAAAGGGAGCAAGCCTTGCTGCATCGTACATCTTGCTTAAAGAAGCAGGGTTAACCCGGGATGATATTGACAATGTCTATATTGCCGGAGCATTTGGCAAGAATGTGAATATTGAAAACTTTATACGGCTTAAGTTTATACCACACTTTAAAAACGCCCACTATCATCCACTGGGCAACACATCACTTATGGCAGCTATTGAAGCAGTACGCAATAAAGAATTGATACAACGACTTAAAAAAATACAACGCTCAATTACAGCAATTGATCTTTCAATGCATAAAGAATTTAACGAAATGTATCTTCAATCACTGGAATTTTGAAAATACTACCACCCAAAGCTCTGGACTACAATGATCCCTTTTCACTGTGCCTCATCCAGAAATCCTTCAGTGGCAAAATGGGTTACCAGTATTGGTTGAATCAATACATCTCCATAAACCTGGCGCACTGCGTTCACTTTTTCATCTAATTCATCATATACTTCTTGCCGCCATCTACCATCATCAAGACGCACTTTTGTTTCACCTACTATATATACCTCTTTTCCATCTTTTAGCGCTTTACAAAAGAAATTTATTTCTTTACCACCAATTTCTGAACGGATAGCTTTTTCCTGAATTTCATATCCATAACGCGTTTGCAAAAGTTGTGGTACATTACGGTATGATTCATTTTCAAATGGATAGGCAAAGCTTCGCGATAAACCACCTAAATGGACACGCGTATCATGGAGCGCTTCAGCCAACTTTTGAATTACTGCTTCTGTACGTTCCTGCGCTTTTTCAGTACGCTTCTGCGCTTCTGCCAATTCCTCCATGCGTATTTCAGTGCGCTTCTGTGCTTCTGCTAATTCCTCCATGCGTATTTCAAGATTTTTATGCGACCGAGTTAATTCATTAACTGATTGCGTTAACTCTTTAACCTGTTTATCTGTCTGTTCCTGGGCTTTAGTGAGCGCTTCTACGCGCATCTCAGTGCGCTTATGTGCCTCTGCTAATTCGGTCATAATAGACTTTAATTCTGAAAAATCCTCTCTGGTAACATGTACCTTAGCTATCCTTCATCAATAATATCAATTATCTGGCGCTTTATTTTTGGTGTGATAATAAATGCATCTTGTGGCACAATAATTCCCTTCCTTTGCTTTTTAGTTTTTTCTGCTGCTTTTGTATTTTTCACTGTCATGTTATATGCTTTAGACGTAAAAAATTTTTTAAGTGAAAAAATAATATTTATTGTTATAATATAAAAAATCAACCAAAATACGTCAATATTCCATTTTCTATTCCATAAAATAATTTCCTTATTTACCACATTTTTGCGATGACGATTATTTACATAAAAAAGGGATTATATTTCTCTTAAATTAGATTGTAATATTGCTTTTAATCTCTTTTTTATCCCAACTTTTGAAGTATGGATATCCTGCCCTTCTGGTACATGATGGGGGCTGCTCAATTCATTTTAATTCAAATCCCTCTTTCCGTATTTTTGGGAAATATGATTATCCATCAAATTTGTATGATTTTTTCCAAAATTACGGAATGAGCTTCATTTTATTATTACTCCAAAGTTCTTGTATTTGAATACTACAACTCAACAAAAAATGTTGCACCTCTGTCAGGTTCTGACTTTGCCCACACCCTGCCACCATGGCGGGATATAATTCTACGCACCAGTGCAAGCCCAATACCGGTACCGGGAAAGTCCTTTTCTGAGTGAAGGCGCTGAAATACGTTAAAAAGCTTATCTGATAATTGTGGATCAAAACCAACCCCATTATCTTTTACATAAATTATAGTTTTACCATTTTCCTGATAACTATCTATCTCAACAACAGGCTGTGGATTCTTTGATGAAAATTTTACAGCATTTGATATAAGGTTGGTAAACGCAATGCGTAGCATAGCCCCATCGCCTTTCATAACAGGTAATTTACCAACTTTAAATTGTGCATTTGATTTATGTGCAATGCTAACCTCCTGGATGATTGCCTTCATCATCTCTGAAAAATCAACCTGAGTATATTGAAGTTCAGTTCGTGCCATCCGTGAAAATGACAACAGGTCTTCAATGAGCTTTTGCATTCGTTTTACTGAATCATTAATGGCATTAATATAACTTTGTATATTTGTATCAGCCTTGCTTCCAATCTCTTCATGCAAAAGCTTTGCATATCCTGCAATAGTGGTGAGTGGGGCACGCAAATCGTGCGATACAGTATATGCAAAACTCTCCAGTTCCTTATTTAGTTCCTGCAACTGTGCAGTTCGCTCCTGAACCCTGCGTTCAAGCTCAGCATTAAGCTTTTCAATCTGCTCTTCATATTGCTTCCTAAGTGTAATATCACGAGCAATACCTTCAATTGCAACAAGATCACCTTTTTCGTTATACACTGGCACATTGCGCTGCTCAGTCCAAATAACAGTACCATCTTTTTTAATCCACCGCAATACCACAGGCTCAAAGAAATACTGCTTTTCCATTACTTCCCGTAATATATGTCTGTCTTCAGGATGTATTATTTCAAAGCCTAAATTGGGATTGGCGTAATGTTCTTCCGGTGTGTATCCTGTTATGGTAGTAGCAGCGGGGCTTACATAACTAAATCCCGGTGCTGGCAATAGCTCATAGCGATAGATAAAATCCTGGGCATTCTCGGCAAGCCGCCTGAAGCGCTCCTCGCTCTCACGAAGTTTGCGTTCGGTCTCGCGAATGCGTATAAGCGATTTTATAGCCAGTACAAACTCACGTGGATCAACAGGATGCACAAAATATGCATCGGCTCCTCCCTGGTACGCGGTTTCCTTATCTTCTATTTTTACGTATGTTGCCGAAACATGAATAACCGGTATTGATGCTGTTTTTGGGTTTTCACGTATTTTTTTACATACCTCAAATCCATTGATGTCGGGCAAATGTATATCCAGCACCACACAATCAGGCATGTATTTGTGTATAAGCTCCAATGCAGCATAGCCACTATCGGCTTCAATTGATTCAAACCCAGCTCGCTGCAATATCTTCGTCATTGCATAGCGGTTGGCTTCAATATCATCCACATTCACTATCACATACTTGCGTTCATCATTCACTATTCACCTCCCTGTACATGTAATCCTAAAGCCTTGATGACTGCATGTTTAATCTTCAAAATTGCTGCTTCCCTGCTTGGTGCTTCTTTAGATATTATCGCCACAACCTGACGAGATAACTGTGCCCGCTCTTTTGCAGTTAAAATTTTTGATGAAATGATTTTGCATCATCCAATGTCAACAATTCACGGTACCAGCACCTCTACACCCGCTGCATTTTCCCACCCCTTCAAAGGAATATGTACATATTTCCCATTCACAAAATATTCCACCATATCATCATAATGCGTACTTGCCGGATTGCCTGATTGTCCCGGTACTGTAATAAAATACAGCGGCTCGGGTTGATTGAAATCAACTATCATGCGCATGGCAGGAATCATCCACACATCAAAGTCCTTGCCCCATGTAAACATGGCCACATTTACTGTATGCACATCGCCACCAGCAGCATACGGACCACGGCTTAAAAAACCCTTTAACATGCCCACCTCTTTTGCAATCTCGTGTTTAAACCAGTACGCATGCATCTTCCCCCATTGCCAGTTTTTTTCATTGCTTCCCATTTTCTCCTGACACAACGCATACGCGCTCGCCAGCGTTTTTGCCAGCACATCCCATTTGGTTTCCACCTTCTGTGTTGTCACATCATCAAAAAACGGCGACTGATGTTTGTACGCAAGCAGCTCATCAAATGCTGAATACGACGTCATGCTGGCCTGCAAAAATGCTTCCCACAAAGGGCTCTCCTTTGGTCCAAGCTCATCTAAAAATGTAGCATGCACAAAACAATGGTACACCGCACCCATAAGCGCAGCATTGGGGGAACTATCTTTCATCACACAATCAAACTGCTGCGGGGATAACATCTCTAACGCCTTTAAAGCCTTTTCTTTTTGCTTTGGCGATAGTTCCTGTATAGAAGCCATCAGCAATGGATTATAGTCCTTGCTCACAAGGATATCCTGCACATGGCGCGCCATCAGCGAATACTGGTCATTCTGTAGTTGCATGATATCTTCAAGAGTAAATGTTTTGTTGTGCGATAGTACCTGTGCAATGCGCATGGCTCGCTCATCGTTGTACCATGATTGCGAAAGATTCACAGGGAAATTTTTATCCACAGTTCGATGATTTGCGGTTGCCACAAATCCTTCCCCAGGATTTTCTTTGTGTGGCAATTTTTCAAATGGCACAAATCCATCCCAGTCGTATTCACCAGTCCATCCCGGCGAAGGGAAAAGCCCGGTGCCCTTTTTGCGCACAGGATAAAGTCCCGTTACCTGCCATCCTACACGGTAACTATCGCCATATGCAATATTAAGATAGATTGTTTGAATACTTTTCATTGCTTCCCTGGCCTGTGTAAGCGTCTGTGCTTTTCCTAACATATAGAAGCCATTTAACGTTTTGTCGCCACCTGCCACAACCCACGACAATGCAAGGCCATACGGAATTGACACTGCAGGCGGCTGTACGGGAAGCTTTGGCGGAAATGGCATCGACGCAAGCGCAGTATTCAAAAGTGGCCCATGCACCGTGCTGTACATGGTAATAGCGTGCTTTTTTCCTTTTACGCTGAAAACTTCTTCACGCTTCTCCAACGGAAGCCACTGATTTTTATACAGATAATATAACTGCCCTTTTTCCTCTTTAATCTTTTCAACAAAAATATCCTGTGTGTCGGCCATTACCATGGTCTCGCCCCATCCCACATGACCGTTGAAGCCTGCAACAACTATGGGGATGCCCGGCAGGCACACACCCGCGCAGTGATAGGTTGGGCATTCAAGGTGCATAATAATCCACGGCGAAGGTAGCGAAGCCATTAAATGCGTATCGTTTGCCACAATACTTTTGCCCTGGGTCTTTTGTGGGGTCAGAGCCCAATTATTGGAAGCAGGGACACCCAATCCCAAAGTTTTTTGCAGTCTCAGTGCCTGTGTAATAGTGTTTTCAAGGGGAATATCGGCAATGATACCTTTAAGTTTTTTTGCCTCTTCAAACGGCAATTCAGTGTCCTTATAAATAGGGAACAGATGGCATGCTTTTTCCACACCTATCTTTTGTGCAATAAGTAAAAACTGCAGCTCTTCAATAAAATTAAACGAAACATCTAAATTTAAAAGGCCAAAGATATACAACCCGTCTTCAGGCTGCCACGGTTCAGGCACAAAGCCAGCAAGAATAAATTCCGGTGGAAGTTTTTTACACGATGTAATATAGGCATTGACCCCTTTTGCAAACTGTGTAAACATCATAAGACCGTGGCTATCAATGGACCGCATAGTATCATCCACCATCTTTTTTGCATTAAGGCTTCGCATAAAATAGTCGATAGGCACCGCATCGTTGCCTGCAAATTCAGACAGCCTGCCCTGAATAGCCATCTTCATCATCACCATCTGAAATAAACGGTATGATGCCATGACATACCCGGTTGCCAGGAATAAATCCTCTTCATTTTTGGCCTTTATGTGCGGAATACCCATGGCATCATAGCTAACCTCTACAGGCTGCTGTAACCCTTCAATATGTATTGTGCCACTATAGCGTTTTTCTGATGATTTAAAGTAGTGCCCCATCATGGAACACTGCAAAGATAAGAAGATTGATAATACAACAAGAATGCCTGGCTTAATTTTTTTGACCATAGAACCTCCTAAATAAATAATGTCATTGTAATGCTCTGATCCCATTTTTATCATATTTTGATTGTTGTCAAAGCAAATTAAATTTTAAGCAAAAATCATCATTTATTTTCTTGCAACAAAATCCGCTCCCTGTAGCAGGCATGTACGTACCAGCATTCAAAAAAATTTCAAATTTTACCTAAAAAAATTATTGATTTTATACAAACATAACAGTGATAGTCTTTTTTACATTGTTTTCTTAAATATTAAAGTATAGGAGAGCGCAATGCCAAAAGAAAAATTTTTTTGCGCTAACTGCATGAATTGCATTGTTATTCGTCAATATGAATCTGATCCTGAGCGTTTTGTGTTGAGAGTTCGCTGCATCAAGAAAAAATGGACCAAGCGTTCTGGCGAAGAGAAGTTATACAAGTATTTTACTGTTGCACGGCGCACTGTGGATAATTGTCAGCATTATACTGAAGCCGGTGACCTTTATCCATATATCAAAAACTTAAGGAAAGACCTTCCAATTAAAGATGAAATCTATTCAACCAGGGAATAATCCATGATGATTCATAGCTTTCACGGAGGCATTCATCCACCCGAAAATAAACACTTCACCAACCGTATTCCATTTAAATATCTTTCTGTTCCGCAGAAATGCTACATACCTTTGCAGCAGCATATTGGTAAACCAGCTACACCTATCGTTGAGGTTGGGCAATTTGTTGAAGAAGGACAGCTCATTGGACAGGCAAACGGACTTATAAGTGCCAACGTGCATGCAACAGTTCCCGGAAAAGTTATTGAAATAGCTGAATACCACACACCGTACAGTGAGCATGGTCTTTGTGTTGTCATTGAAGCAGAAGGGTCATTTTCAACAAGCGGTAAAATACGTGAAAAAAACGACATTACCCCAATGGACAAAAGCACACTACTTGAAAAAGTAAAAGCCGCAGGCATTGTTGGCCTAGGTGGGGCTGCATTCCCCACAGCAGTTAAATTAAACCCGCCTGCAAACAGAACTATCGATACTCTGATAATCAATGGTTCGGAGTGCGAACCGTATCTCACCGTTGATGATATGCTCATGCAAACACATCCGGAAGAGATCATTGAAGGCATTCACATATCCATGAAGATTTTGGGTGTGTCAAAAGCATTCATAGGTGTTGAGAAAAATAAAGCACTGGCCATAAAAGCATTACAAAACGCTGTAACCAATACAAAATCAGAAGGCATCAGCGTGGTGCCCTTGCGCACACGCTATCCTCAGGGTGCTGAAAAACAGCTTATCTATACCATAACCGGTCGTGAGGTTCCATCAGGCGGGCTGCCCATGGATGTAAACGTAGTGGTACAGAATGTTGGCACCATATATGCAATCCGTGAAGCAGTATTGTTCGACAAACCATTAATTGAACGTTATATCACCGTAACAGGAAAAATTGTAAAAAAACCTGGCAACTACAAAGTACGGTTCGGCACACGCGTTATTGATATACTTGAAGAGTGCGGTGGTCTTACCGAAAATCCTGGCAAGATCATCATGGGTGGCCCCATGTGTGGGCTGGCCTTAAATCATATGGATATACCTATAGTTAAAGGGACATCAGGCATTTTATTTTTAGCGAAAGATGAAGTGGAAGTAAATTCATTCAGAGCCTGTATACGCTGTGGCAGGTGCGTATCAGTATGTCCCATGAATCTTTTACCGTGCGATCTGGGCAACGCTGTTGAAAAGCAACGCTATGACATTGCAGAGAAGCTGCACCCATTTGATTGTATCATGTGCGGTTCATGTTCGTATGTATGCCCATCAAAACGTCCATTGTCCCATTTTATAAAGGTTGTACAGACTGTACTCAGTGCAAAACGATAATATAAATACTTGAGAAGGGTTCTCCATGGAAATAAAAGATGCTGACAGGAAACGTCTCCTTGAGGACTTAGTCCTATCACACGCGCCGCATATTCGCGATACACAATCGGTTCCGCTTGTCATGTGGCTGGTGGTGCTTGCTCTGTTGCCAGCAACAATATTTTCATGTTATATCTACGGGTTATATGTGGCGCTTGTTATTGCTGTTTCTATTATATCGGCTCTCATTTCTGAAAGCATCATGCAGTACCTGTTAAAAAAACCTATCACTATCAACGATGGTTCAGCCGCTATAACCGGGCTTCTTTTAGCCATGAACCTTCCGCCACACGTACCGCTGTGGATACCTGCCATAGGATCAGCTTTTTCGATTATTATCGCAAAACAACTATTTGGCGGTTTGGGATATAATATATTTAATCCTGCGTTAGCGGGGAGAGCTTTCCTGCTTGCATCATGGCCTGTTGAAATGACCACTCTATGGCACACATTCCCCGGCGGTTATGTTATCACACAGCATCCTGTATTTGATCCATCTATGCCACAGCAGCTGGTGGACAGCATCAGTGGAGCCACTCCACTGGGGGCATTGAAGGAGGGACCAAAGGTATTACATGAACTATCGCTTACAACTGCGCCTTTATATGATTTTCTGTTTTCAAAAGCAATGATCAAGTCATTGTTCATAGGAAACATCGGCGGCTGTATTGGCGAAACATCAGCATTGTTACTTCTGGTTGGTGCACTGCTTCTTTTATGGAAGCGCATCATTACCTGGCATATACCCGTATCGTACATAGCAACCGTTGCACTGATTATGGGAATATACTATTATTTTCAGGGAATTCATCAGCTACATTACGCTGTGCTTTTTCATATTTTTTCAGGTGGACTCATTTTAGGTGCGTTTTATATGGCAACTGACATGGTCACATCACCTGTTACAAAAAGTGGTATGATAATCTTTGGCATAGGATGCGGCATACTGGCTTCGGTTATAAGACTATGGGGTGGATACCCTGAAGGTGTATCATATTCAATACTATTGATGAATGCTGTGACACCGTTAATCGACAGGTTAACAAAACCAAAAGTATTTGGTGTGCGATAGTTACTGTTTACTATTCTTTTTTTGGGGAGTACGTACCACATGAAAGCTGCTGATATAGTTAAGGCTACCATTATTATTACAATTATTGGTTTTATATCCGCTTTTTCATTATCGTTTGTGAAAAAGATTACACAGGAACCTATCGCAAAGCAGGAACAGGAAAAAAAATTGGCAGCACTTGCCATGGTACTTCCCGGTTACACTATAGAGCAGGAAAAAACAGTACGTATAGATAACATGCCATTTACGTACTGGGTAGCCATCAAAAATGAAAACAACGTTGTGAAAAAAGCATGGGCTTTTTTAGCTGAAAAAAAGGGGTACGGTGGACCAATTCAGTCAATTGTTGGCGTTGATGAATCAAATGTCATTTTAGGGTTTACCATATTGTCACAGAATGAAACTCCGGGGCTTGGTGCACGCTGCGTTGAAGTTGTATCCAACGAAACATTTATTGACCATTTTATAACAAAAAATATAACCAATAAAGAAGAGGTATCGTGGTTTCAGGAACAATTTGTTGGCTTAAATGCCGGCACCCCCATCGCTATTCAAAAAAAAGGCGACTGGCACAAAGAAATGAAACAAGAATTAATACAGCATAATGCTATCACGGCAATAACGGGTGCCACTATCACCACCAAAGCCGTAACACAGAGTATTGAAGAAGGTATACAGAAATTACATAAAGCCTTAACACTGCAAGAGGTACAATGATGGATTACTTCAAAGAATTTTTCAAAGGTGTATGGCAAAAAAATCCAATCCTGGTGCTTGGCATAGGGATGTGCCCCACGCTTGCAGTCACCACTTCAGCATCCAATGCAATCTGGATGGCAACCGCAACAACGTTTGTACTTTTGGGGTCTAACATCCTTGTCTCCACAATTAGAACTATTGTACCTTCTCATGTGCGGATTCCAATTTTTATCACAATTATTGCCAGCTTTGTCATCATTGTTGAGCTAACACTGAAAGCATTCCAGCCTGATGTATACAAAGCGCTGGGGATATTCATACCGCTGATAGTTGTCAACTGTATTATATTAGGCAGAGCGGAAGAATTTGCTTCAAAAAATTCGGTTGTACACTCTATTTTAGATGCATTGGGAATGGGTGTGGGGTTTGGATTAACACTCTTTATTCTTGCAACAGCACGTGAGATACTTGGTGCAAACAAGTTTTTTGGATATACGCTTATACCTGGTATGAAACCGGCAATTTTGATGATACTTGCACCCGGGGCTTTCTTTACATTGGGATTGCTGCTGTGGGCCATGAATGTCATTAAATCCAGAAAAGCCCGCTTTAAACGCACTGAATAGAAACACAGATGAGGTGATGACGGTATGGAAATCAAAATACTTTTTACAATACTTATCAGTACAATATTCATCAATAACTATGTACTTTCACGCATATTAGGTATCTGCCCTTATCTGGGGGTTTCTAAAAAGCTGGATTCGGCAGTTGGTATGGGTTTAGCTGTTATCTTTGTTATGACAATGGCTTCATTTTTTACTTTTATCATCTATAAATTTGTTCTTATACCTTTTCACATTGAATACTTACGAACCATTGCGTTTATTATTGTTATAGCTTCTTTAGTGCAGCTTGTAGAAATGGTTATTGAGAAAATATCCCCTGCTCTGTATCAGGCGCTGGGTATTTTTTTGCCGCTCATCACTACTAACTGTGCAGTGCTGGGTGTTGCAGTTCTAAACATAGATTCAGGTTTCATTACTCAGGAATTTGGACTTCTCAATTCTGTTGTACAGGGTTTTGGCGCAGGCGTTGGCTTTACACTTGCCCTGCTTCTTATGGCAGGCATCAGGGAACGGCTTGAAATTGCCATGGTCCCGGAAAACCTTAAAGGCCTGCCAATTACATTTATTACAGCTGGCCTTATGGCAATGGCATTTTTGGGTTTTTCAGGTATGAAGATTTTTTAATTAAAGCGATAGTTATGGAAATTTACTCCCCTACAGTTACATTGCTTGCTATAACACCTAATGCTGAAAAGCTCATCGAGGAAGCAGGCAGGACGTGTTACCTTTCCTTAGACAAAATAACCGAAGGCAGTGAAACAAATTTTATCCGACGCTGTATTAAAAACGGGCATCATTCAATTCTGGAACATGCATCGGCTTCATTTCGGGTTCTTGGCGCTTCACGTGCATTCACTCATCAGATGGTGCGTCATCGTCTTGCAAGCTTTTCACAGCAATCACAGCGCTATGTTAACGAAGAGGAATTTAACTTCATCATTCCGCCATCAATTGCCGAAAACAGCCAGGCCACAGCAATCTTTACGGATTTTATGGAACATGCCCGTATTACATATAAAAAACTACGCGAGCTTGCCATAAAAAAGGAGGATGCGCGTTTTGTGCTTCCCAATGCACTGGAAAGTCAGATTGTAATTTCTGCAAATTTCAGAGAGTGGCGTCATATCTTTTCCCTGCGCCTTGCAAAGGCAGCGCAATGGGAAATACGAAGCGTATGTATGCAGATGTTAAAAATCTTGCAGAAGGAAGCACCGTCAGTCTTTGGTGATTTTATAATAGATGAAGCATCCTGTACTGCACGATCAAATCTAATTAAATAACAATATCAGCTTTCTGTAGGTGAAAATCAAAGTGCATCACACCATCTTCAAAACGCTGGGTAAACGGCACACCGCACTTTTCAAATACTTTCATCATTTTGTCATTTTGTGGCAATACATTGGCGGTTACTTTTTCTATATTTCGTTCCTTTGCAATCTTCATTAAATATCGTGCCATAAATGTTGCAATGCCTTTGCCCTGAAACTCCTCATCAACAATAAAAGCCATTTCATACGTTTTGTCATTTTCATCGTATCCATAGCGCGCTTCAGCAATAATCCGTTCAGTGCCAGCATGCTGAATTATGCCAACTATCGACAAAATCCTGTCATAATCAATATTGACATACGATTGCATCTGTTTATGCGGCATGGTACGTATGCGCGCAAAATAACGCAGATATTTTGATTCATCGGAAAACTGGTAGAAAAGCCTTCGCATCATATCTTCATCGGATGGCTTTATGGGTCTGAACTTTACCACAAGGCCATCTTTAAATGTTTTCATGGTTTCCAGCGTCACCGGGTAGTTTATAATATTTTCTATCACATATATCTGATCACGGTATACCAGGCCTGCTGCTTTAGCTTTGTTCAATAATTCAAGACGATGATTGGGATGTGCAATATCAATAAGTGCCAGTGCCCGTTCGCGGATGGATTTGCCAAAAAGGTTTGCCACACCATATTCGGTCACTACATACCTGGTAACACCTAAGGTTGATCGTACCTGTTCGGTTTCTGTATGCCGTATAACGATGTTACTATCGCCCTGCTGGTCAATGGACCGTAAGGCCACAATTGCCTTGCCACCACGTGAAAACGCAGCACCAACTGCAAAATTGAGTTTGCTTTCATACCCTGATAATAAGTTATCACCCGAGTAGAAGACTACTGATTCACCGGATAGATCAATCTTTTTCACATTCATAATACTCACAAGCTTTGGAATACGCTGCACAACCGTAGGATACAGCAGGCGCATGAGCGGCAAAAACTCAAACATAGGATTGCGGTCAACGTAGTCATACAGCATCCGTGTGCCATAACAATAGCTCAATGTAACTGGAGCCAGATTCTGTATTCCCCTGTCAATCTTGACCGCTCCTGATTCAATGAGATCAATAATCCAGTCAGAGACAACATGACTGTAAACCTTCAAATCGCGCTTATTATGCAGGTGCTTTGCTATAGCATCAAACTGTCTACCCACATGCAATGCAACCACCGACCCATCA
The DNA here is from genome assembly GCA_937920495.1 of uncultured bacterium. Taxonomy (GTDB): domain Bacteria; phylum Spirochaetota; class UBA4802; order UBA4802; family UB4802; genus UBA4802. Next base: position 18,676 of record CALEUQ010000030.1, read on the forward strand.
TCTATAAGGTTGGCAACATGCCATCCAATCTTATCCATTATTTCATCATACCGCTTATATTCCCTTTCAATAAGTGGGGCTTTGCTTTCAATGATATAATCGATTGCGTCAATGTGCACAGCAGTATCCCCCATGGTAACAGGAACAAAAGGATTTACTTCCGCCACAACAGTCTTTGCATTTTCTATGACTATGTTTGCAACATCTATCGCAATACCCAAACTCATAAACCCCCTGTGGTCCGGTGGCGAGACCTGTATAATTGCAACATCTACACCAATAGCGCCTGATGAAAAAATAAATGGGATCTCCACCAGATGGGCAGGCACAAAATCCGCCTTACCCTGTTCAATATCTTTGCTAATACTTTCACCAGTGTTAAATGTCTTAAGGCGGTATTTATACAGGTTACTATCGGTTTTAAGGTAATCACCCAGCGTGATAAGATGTATAATCTCTAAATCCTGCAAGCTGGTGGCATCTGATTTCATCATCTGTTCAACAGTATACACCGGCATAGCAGGGCCACTGCTCAAAAAAACACGAGAACCCGGCTTGATAATTTCACACAGCTTCTGAAAATCAATCTTTTTTGACTCATATACATCATTATATGTTTTTTTTAATTGCATCGCATGTTCCTTGATGGAGTATAATAATAAGCTCTACATTAACTACCTATGATTATTATTCTACATTATTTTTTGATTTTGTCCACTAATAATTCCTCAAAAATATTTCGTTAATAAAAGTGTACACCCCCGCCGCCGAAGCCGGCGGGGGTGTACAATAAGTTGATTATGTTCACAAATTTTATTTAAGGAATAAATCGTGGTTGCACTTCAAACTTGAACTTGCAATATATTTTTATTTACGTAATGATTTAATTATTGACACAATAACATATATGCTTTTACATTTGTTCAGTAATACGTGAATTTAAGTAGAGGTAATTCCATGGAAATCAACCTTAACAATAAGGGAAATCTGGTTGAGATTAAAGTTAAAGGTGATATCGAGATGATGTCAATCAAGGAGTTTAAAGAAAAACTGCTTGCAGTTGGCCAGAATAATGATGTTGATATTGCACTTGATCTGTCCGAGGTTGATTATATTGATTCTTCAGGTGTTGGTGTGCTTATTAGCCTGAATAAAATACAAAAGAGCAAAGGCAAAAAGCTGGAGCTCACCAACGTCAGCCCAAAAGTTCTTAACGTATTGAAATTAAGTTCACTTGCAGAAGTTTTTAATTTATAAGTGGCGATAGTTCCGGTAAATCCCTTCTATGCATAATTGTGCATCGTACAGAACAGGTATTGGTTTTGATGCCCACCGTTTTGTCACTGGCAGAAAGCTTATTATTGGTGGTGTGCATATCCCGTATGAATATGGCCTGCTTGGGCATTCAGACGCCGATGTATTGACACATGCAATTATTGATGCATTGCTTGGTGCAGCAAACCTGGGCAACATTGGTACGCTCTATCCCGATACAGAATCCAGGTTTAAAGATAAATATAGCATTGATATGCTGAAAGATACATATCAGCTCTTACACACACATAGTATCCACATTATTAATATTGATGCAGTGATAATATGTCAGAACCCTAAGATTTCACCCTACGCAGAGCAAATGAAAGAGCTCATTTCTACTGCCTGTGGCAACCTTCCAGTATCATCCATATCAATAAAAGGAAAAACAACAGAGGGCATGGGATTCACCGGAACAGGAGAAGGCATAGCTGCACTGGCAACGTGCCTGGTATGCATAAAGTAGTGCTTTACTCACTGTGGAAGAGCCTGTCCAGAAAACAACCGTAATGATTCCGTTCCTGCTCTGGAATCTGCTTTTGAATGATCATTCCGTTCCTTATCTGGAATTTGCTCTTATATGGTCATTCTGAACCCAAACCGAAATCTTAGATCATGAATCAAGCTTGTCCCGATAAAATCGTGGTTCAGGATGACTGCCTTTCCCAATGACAATTAAAACCGCATGACTATTGTTGGTGTCATTCTGAGCCTGACTCAGAATCTCTTTTATACTAATATCGCATTCTTTCTTTTATAAAAAATCCTAAATACATGTTGACAGGCAGAAGTGATTTTATATTTATAGTGCAGCTATATGGCCTTATCTGAACTTTTTTAAAAGTTTATCAGGTCAAAGAGAATAGCGATAATAAAAATATTCTGAACTCCGTGCTGAATGTATTTTAAGGATCGATTCAGGATCTTAAATAAAAGAACAGATTCCGCGTCAAGCGCGGAATGACTAACAGAGTGATTCCGGAAGAAGTCCGGAATGATATTGACTAAAACCTCTTTCAAATGGAGCTTTATTATGATAAAAAATGATATCCAGCTGCTCAAACGGGGTGTTGAAGAAATTATTCCTATGGATGAATTTGATAAAAAGATTGAACGATCAGAAAAAGAAAACAAACCCCTTATTATAAAAGCCGGATTTGATCCAACTGCTCCCGATATTCATTTAGGGCATACAGTGTTGCTTAGAAAAATGCGCCATTTCCAGCAAATGGGGCATACTGTTGTTTTCCTTATTGGTGATTTCACAGCAATGATTGGCGACCCTTCTGGAAAATCACAAACCCGCAAAAGGTTGACGCGTGAAGAAGTGTTGAGCAACGCTGAAACCTACAAAAAGCAGGTTTTTAAGATCCTGGATCCCGAAAAGACCGTTGTTGATTTTAATTCACGCTGGTGTATGCCCATGAGTTTTGCCGATGTATTGGACCTGGCTTCGCGCTATAATGTTGCACGAATGTTAGAGCGGGACGATTTTGCCAAACGCTATAAGGATGGTGTACCTATATCCATACTGGAATTCCTGTACCCTTTGATTCAGGGATATGATTCGGTAGCATTGAAAGCTGATATTGAACTGGGTGGTACCGACCAGAAATTTAACCTGCTGGTTGGCCGCGACCTGCAGCGAGAATATGGGCAGGAACCACAGGTGATCATGACATTACCTCTTTTAGTTGGCCTTGATGGTGTACAGAAAATGAGTAAATCGCTCAACAACTATATTGGGATTGATGAAGACCCACAGCAGATTTTTGGCAAAGTGATGTCAATATCTGACGATCTCATGTTTTTGTATTACGAGCTTGTAACCGATGTCCCGCGTGCTGAAATTGAGGGCTATAAAAAAGGCATACAGGATGGCTCTGTACATCCAAAAGACGTTAAGGTCAGACTGGCAAAGGAAATTTGTGCACAGTTTTATAATGAAGAGATAGCCCAAAAAGCAAAGATGGAATTTGATAAAATATTTGTACAAAAAGATCTTCCATCTGAGATGCCTGAATTTAAAGTGCCCGAAACTGAAAAAAAGAACAATACAATATGGATTGTGAAATTGCTGGTGTTAGCAGGCATGGCAAAAACAAATGGTGAAGCACGCAGACTCATTGAAGGTGGTGGTGTGTACATAGATGGCACTAAGGTGGAAAACCCCGATGCAGAAATCTCCTGCACAACAGATTTTATTATTAAAGTAGGTAAACGGCGTTTTGTCAAAATACTTCCGTAACTTTTTTCCCTTATCTGCACTAACTTTTTAGTAACTTATATTTACTAACTATGTCAGAATATAGTGATAATGAACTTATTGATAGGGTAATTGCAGGTGACACTGATGCGTTTGCCGATATCATTACACGATACCAGAACAGGATATTCAGGTATGTGTATACACGTGTATATGATTATGATGAGGCGTGTGATATGACGCAGGATATATTCATCATTACTATGGAATCGTTAAAAACTTTCAGGAAAGAATCTCAATTTTCAACCTGGCTTTTCAGCATTGCTGTAAATTACTGTAAAAACCACAGAAGAAAAAACAGGCACAAGGTGTATTCAATACACTCTGCTCAGGATGAAACGGAAATGCAGATTCCTGATATCCGCCAGAACCAGGAAGAACATATCATTACCAGCGAATCATTACAGATCATGCTTGAAGAACTACATAAATTGCCTGATGACTATAGGGATATACTTGTTTTAAGGGATATAGAAGGCCAATCATATGCAACAATAGCACAGGCTTTAAATTTGAGTCTGGCCAATGTTAAAGTACGCATACATCGCGGGCGTGAGATGTTAAAATCCCGTTTGCAGCAAAGGGGGCTTTTATGAATCACATACCAGTTCATAAGCTTTCTGAGTATATTGATGGCATGCTTGAAGCACAGGAAAAAGATGCCATCACTTTGCATATATCACAGTGCCCTGAATGCAGGCAAAACCTGCTGCAACTTCAGAAAATGATCTCGATGCTGTCTTCGATGAAAACAATATCCATGCCCAAAACATTTGCAACAGATACAATGATACAAATCAAGAAAAAGTATCACCACAAACGGTATTATCAGTGGGTACGTGGTTCAGTTATTGCGGCAGCTATAGTGCTAATAGCTATCATAACCATGTTGCCTGATTCAATAACACATGACCAATTTAAAACGTACATGACACAAAATACACAAAAGACCAGTAAATTAGATTGTATCATCCCCACCAACATGGACTTACAAACTGCGATGATGATCATACAGCAGCACAAAGCCCGCGTACTGGACTATTCAAACTCGTATATGATTGTGGAATCCGATGTAAACAGTTTTTCATCTATCCGGAACATTATAAACAATTATGAAAGCTTTGGCCATACTACGATATCAAACGTGGGGATTAACTATCTTCCGCAAGAGGATAAAAATTACCCGCAATTAACACATGCCAATAAAAAGAAGTATATTTTTCGTTTGCAGCTTCGTTAACACTACGTGTACTACTTTCTGGATTGCAATGTTGTAACAGCCTGTATAAAATCATTGTAAAAATCAATTAAAAGGTCACCTTTGCGCAGTGGTCTAAATTTAGGGACTTTACCCTGCTGTATTTCTTTACAGTATTGCCGCATGACATAAATAGGGCCAGCAATTTTATGTGTCAGGAATACCCCATAGATAAAAAGAAGCACAGCCTGGAATATGGTTATACCAATAGCACAATATAAAAGAATCAGGTTATTGTTTTTGATTGACTGAAGTATGCCTAAATTTTCTCTAAATGTCTTTTCACCAGCCACTACTACCTGGTTATCCTTATCCATGAGTGCTGGTGTTGACATAAACATTTCTATGAGATGTTCCTGATTGCCTGAAATCTGTGTTATAAACACACTGTTCTGATACACAAAAAATAATAGTATCAGCGAGAAGCAGGTTAACAGAATAAATGGTATAACCAGAATTTTAGAAGCGATAGTAACCTGAATAGACCTGTCAATAAGATAATGTTTTCGTTGCTTTGACATAACTTTTCCTCTGCATCGATGTTGTATAATATTTATAAAGAAATGTATTTCATCTATTATATAGAAAAAAGATAAAACGTCAACAACGTTTTTATTCAATTAAATTACACTTGACAATATGTTTATTGCCATGATATCATTTGAAATGAGTTCTTCCAATATTTTGATGATAATAACAATGATAATTAATATATTATATTTGTCCATAAGTGGCGTTAGGAAGTTGAAAGGGGTAACCTTATGACTATATTGAGTTTAATAGGATCTTTGTTAGCATCCTTTATGCTTTTATTTACAATAGTATATGGGCTATACAAAAACTACAAAGATAGAGTAATGCGCTATTACTCTTATTTTGGATTTTGTGCATTTGGTATACTATTTACCATGTTTTTAACGTATGCATTCCCCAACGATCTTGATCTAACAATAATTAACAAAATCACGCAGGCTTCCACTGTACTAACCTTTTCAGCTCTATTTATTTTATCGTTAATATTCCCTAAAACCGAAAAGCAGGTCCCATTCTGGATTATTGTAATTATCCTTATTCCTGCATATATAATTGCCTATATCGCAGTATTTACTGATATGAACATCACCGCTGCCTATTTTAAAGATGGCAAACTTGTCCGTGAATTTAGATTTTTTTATACTGTATATTTATCGATTGCCTTTGGCTACATTCTATTAGGTGTTATCAACTTCATTCGTAAATATATAACCACAAAAATTGAGTTGTATCGCAAGCAGATGCGTTTTGTTTTTATTGGCACTGGTATTGCAATGACCTTTGCTGCTGTCTTTTCAATCATCATGCCACGATTCTTTGGCTACGTTGATCTTTATGTACTTGGACCATCACTTGCAACATTTATCGGGGTGTCATCGCTTTTTTATGCAGTTATCTCATATCAGATGATGGATATACGATCAGCCATTCATAAAACAACTATGTATACCGTTATATCCACAGCCATATTCTTACCAATGTTTGCGCTGGTATATCTTTACGATATCAATATTTTAGGTTTGAAGACCATTCCCCTTTATATAATAGCGTTTATTATTGTAGTTATATTTATGGTTCTTTCCCGGTACATCCAACCTATAATAGATAAAGCATTTAAGCGTAAACATTATGAATTACAGGAATATTTAGATACATTTGTAAAAGAAATTAGTAACATTAGAGATATCGATGAATTAATAAAAAAAACTGTTTCAACTATACATAACACTTTTTATTTAAAATCAACATATTTCTTATTATATAATAATGAATCACGAAGCTATCAGCTTGAGTATTCCCTGGGTGACTCTCCTGTTTCACCTTCTTTATCACGGCTGTCCCCTATTGTTCGCTGGTTTAACAGAAACCAAAAAATAGTTACACTGGATAATGTGTATATTGATGAAGCTACATTTGCTGAAGTCCGTGATGAATTCATTCAATATTTTACAACCAATAATATAGTCATCATGATCCCTGTTTACCACAGGCGTGTTCTTGCTGGTATTCTTTGCCTGGGGGAAAAGGATACACTTGCAGCATACAAACCTGATGAGATTGAACTTTTATCTTTTCTGTCCAATGAAACAAACATCAACCTTTCGCATGCGATAACGTATCAGGAAGCAAAAAAAGAACAGATGCTGCAGCGTACAATCAGTGTCTCCAGTGAACTTTTAGCAAAAGCCGTCCCCAGGGCATTGCCAAATATTACTGGTATAAAATTTGGTGCATTTTATATTCCACGACAGGGTGGTGGCATTGATTATTTTGATTTCATTCGCCCGGGTTTACAGGGAATAGGAACCATAGCCACTGACATTGCCGGCATAGGCATGCAGAGTGCATTGTATTCTGTTATTATGCGCTCGGCTTTTCATGCCAGCCTTAGCGATGCTCATTCATCATATAATGTAATCCAGAGACTTAATAGAGTAATTCATAACTATTCGCAAGGCAAAGGCATTCTGATTACCGCGTTTTACTATTATATTGATGTCCGCAATATGCGTCTTATATATACCAATGCCGGATTTCCGCCCATGGAATTTTATAGAGTTGAAAAAAATGACTTTTCTTCACTTGATACTGAAGGCATACCACTGGGTTATGACCCTACCTTCAATTATGGTATGGGCCGAACCAATATACTCAGGGGCGATATTGGCATTCTCTACTCCAAGGCATTGATCACATCAAAAAATTCTCGTGGTGAACTATTTACACTGGATAACCTGCGAACCATAATAAAAGATAACCGTATGAAGATGCCATCTGACATTGCAACTATCATACAGGATGAATTTAAAGCATTCATGGGGATAAGTTCCCCTGAATCTGATATTGTTGTCATTATCTTTAAGGCATATTAAGTATTACGTTAACGACTCTACCAGTATCTTTAATCCTTCTTCAACGGTGTAGCCAGGGGCAAATCCCAACTGGCTGATTATCTTTGAAGGATCACTTACTGATTCTTTTATATCGCCTGCACGTGCATCAGCGTAATTAACCGTAATATCCTTATTATAAATTTTTTGTAATATATTTATCAGTGTATTTAAATCTGTAGCCTTGCCATACCCCACATTATAATAATGAAATCCCGAATGTATTTTTTCCAGCGCAAGCATGTTTGCCTGCACCACATCTTTTACGAATATAAAATCCCTGTACTGCTTCCCATCTCCAAACACTGTGATATCCTGCCCTTTAGCTATCCTACTTGTAAAGATAGAAATTACTCCCGAATACGGTGATGATGGATCCTGCCGTGGGCCAAAGACATTGAAATAGCGCAGTGATACTGTTGTCAGATTATACAACTCATTATATAATCGCAGGTATACTTCAGAAATATATTTATCAGCACCATACGGTGATTTTGGCAAAACGGGTGAATCCTCTCGCTTGGGTATCTGGGGATGATCACCAAAGATGGCTGCAGAACAGGCAAATATCACTTTTTTTACACCATTATTTCTGCTTGCTTCAAGAACATGTAACGTACCTTTAGCATTTGACTCAAAGGTTGACGGTGGATTCTCAATGGACTTCTGTACGGAGGCAACAGCAGCTTCATGAAATACCGCTTCGCATCCCTTTACGGCTTTGCTCACTGCTTTATAATCAGAAACATCACCTTTTATTATTTTTATACGTGCATTGTGATAATTTTTTACAAAAGAAAGGTTTTCCTTTTTGCCCGTAGAAAAATTATCAAACACTATTACATCATATCCTTTTTTAACACATTCTTCTGCAATGTGTGAACCAATAAATCCTGCACCACCGGTAATACAGACTTTCATACTAAATCCTCCAGGTAAAATAAGTTTTTGTATACATCATTGTGACAGGTAAAACCTTATTTCATCCATCCTACTCAACCACCATTGGTAAGGTGAAAGCCCTGAAGCAATCCCTTTATAGAAAACGACAGGATTGCTTCGTCCTGATTTCATCGTAACTGGCAATGACATCCGTCATTGCGAGGCTCGATTTTATTGGGGCGCGGCAATCCCAATTCATTCAGAAAAAAATAGCTTTTCTTTCGCTTAGCTTTATGGTTGCAATGTCGTGTTTGCCCTGGCTTCACTTACAATGACATTGAGCTACAATAAGTAACCGCAGATGAGCCTACATTAATAATGGCTTCATCGCACATGACTGCAGAATTGTATCAACGCAATATCATAAATTCAAGCATAATCAAGCATAATTATTATATTGTGTTGCTTTTTTGTACTGACACAAAGAGTACTAATCAGTTACTATCGCTCCAAATACTTAAATTTTTATTGATTTTATGCAAAATACCATTATATTGGTTATTGTAATTATAATTATTTGTAGTATTCAGCCAAAGCTTCATCGTAAAAAAGGATATTGTGCTTCTGTCTAAATCTTAAAAATCTAACCAGGCTATTTTTCAGGATAAATATGAAAACAGAATATGAGTATTCGGATTGTAAGCCCCGTGAAGAATGTGGTATTTTTGGCATTTATAATCATCCAAAAGCAGCAAACCTTACCTATTTAGGCCTTTATAACCTGCAGCACAGAGGTCAGGAATCAAGCGGCATTGCTTCCTCTGACGGGGAGCATATCTACCGATATGCAGGAATGGGAAAGGTTGTGGATGTGTTTACCGAAGAACACATCAATAATCTCAGAGGCAATATAGCTATTGGCCATAACCGCTACTCAACAACCGGTTCATCATTCTTGCGCAATGCCCAGCCATTACGAGCACACTCAGTACTGGGGCCAATTGTGCTTGCCCATAACGGCAATCTGATAAACTACGCAATGCTACGGCGCGCTCTTGAAAAAGAAGGAGCCATTTTCCAGACTTCCATTGACAGCGAAGTAATAGTTCATTTGATGGCACGTTCAGGCCTCAATACCTTTCTTGATGCGCTCATCTACGCGTTAAAAGCAATTAAGGGTGCATATTCACTGCTGGTGATGAATTACAACACCATTTATGCAATCCGTGACCCTTATGGTTTCAGGCCACTTGTTCTGGGCAAATTAGGTAATTCCATTGTTATTGCTTCTGAAACGTGTGCATTTGACATCATTGATGCAGAATATATTCGTGAGATAGAACCCGGGGAGATGATTGAAATATCGCCTAATGGAATTAAATCATACTTCCCGTTTGCAAGTGTAAAAAATTCACTATGTGTGTTTGAATATATCTATTTTTCGCGTCCTGACAGCATCATATTTGGGCAGTCAGTGCACGAGATGCGCCTGCGTATGGGCGCAATGCTTGCAAAGCAAGCACCGGTTGATGCTGATATCGTTGTTCCTATTCCCGATTCATCGGTGTGTGCAGCGTTAGGGTATTCCCGTGCAAGCGGCATACCGTATGAAATGGGTATGATACGCAGCCACTATATTGGCCGCACATTTATTGAACCTGAACAGCGCATTCGCGATTTTGGCGCCAAGATAAAGTTCAATGTGGTGCGTTCAGCAGTGGAAGGAAAACGAATTGTTGTGGTTGACGACTCAATTATGCGCGGCACCACCATGCGAAAGATTATCAAGATGTTTAGAAAAGGGGGTGCAAAAGAAATTCACGTGCGCATCTCAGCGCCACCAACCCGCTTTCCATGTTTTTACGGTATTGACATCCCCACACGCTCAGAGCTCATTGCATCGTCACACACCATTGAAGAGATTCAAAAATACCTGCGTGTGGACTCGCTTGCGTATATGACAGTGGAAAGTATGCTCAAAGCGCTTGATGTGCACCACGGCAAATTTTGCACAGCTTGCTTTGATGGCAACTATCCCATTGAGTTTCAGGAAGCTGATGATTACCAGAAATGCCTTTTTGATGATACGGTTGCATGTGGCGATTACTACTAAAAACGCTTGACATAATCGTCACAAATTTTTCTTTGTTACGTATACAGGTGACTAGCTCAATTGGTAGAGCAGCGGTCTCCAAAACCGCAGGTTGGGGGTTCGAGCCCCTCGTCACCTGCATTTTTATTTTATGAACCCTGTCACCATTATCCGGTTTGATGCAACCACCTTCAGCGCTGATGAAAGCCTTGTGCAGTTGTTGCACGCAAAGGCTATCTGCAATGAACTATCGCCCCTCAATATACATAATGCAGTTTTCATGAATACATTGTATAAAGGTGGCGATAGCTCCGATAACAGTGGGCAGCTACACTCTCATCTTACCAATACACTGCTGCAATTGTTTTCTATGGCACAAACTATTGCCAGGCCCAAAGCTTTTTATTATATAGCAGGACATCATAATGCAATTTCATTGCCTGTGAATGTTGCTCATACATTTCCAGTGTATCCTTTCATTGCAACGGTAGGTCTGCAATTTGATACGTGGCTCAAAGAATTTGCAATTATCAGCCAGCAGTACTGTGCGCATATTATTGGTATGTGGTTATTGCACAGGTGTGTACAAAAGTTAGCATGTACAATTGGTCTTGGCGATAGCTTCTGTATATTGTATCCCGGCTCTTTAGAAGCGTTACCTGTGACCTATAACCACATGTTGTATTCATTGTTTGCAAATGAAGCACAGCGCACTGGCATAACCTTAAACGATGAATGTATGTTTTCACCGCTTCATACAGTTGCAGGTTTTATGCTACCACATACTGATACTGGCAACAATAACTGCACAGCCTGCACGCTACAGCAGTGCCAGTTCAGAAATATCTTGACATAATGACACGCTAACAATAATACTCAATGAACGCAAAAAATTTTTTTAGACAGTAACTATCGTCCATTAACAATTAACAATTAAATATTAACTATATGATACTCACACATCCTGCATATTGTAACCGTCCTACACGGGCAGAGATATCAATACCAAACCTGCTCAATAATTTTGCCATTGTGCGCTCACTCATTGCACCTCAGGTAAAAATAATGGCAATGGTAAAGGCAAATGCGTATGGACATGGTATAGTACGCATTTCACAGGAACTGATCAGAGCCGGTGTTGATTACTTAGGTGTTGCGTATCTGGAAGAAGCATTGTTTTTGCGCCAGCATGGTATAACAACGCCAATTCTGGTATGCGGCGCCATCAACACCGAACAAATCCCCGACTTTATATTACATGATGTTGCCATCACCAGCTCTTCACTTGATAAATCAAGAGCAATACACAATGCTGCTAAAGCATTGGGCAAAAAAGCACTGGTACATTTAAAAATTGATACCGGGATGGAACGTATTGGCGTTCACTGGTACAATGCAGAAAAATTTATAAACGAATCTTTTTTACTTGATGGACTTGAGATCATTGGTATATTTTCCCATTTTGCCAAAGCTGAATCCGATACCCAATTTACACAACTGCAAATACAGCGGTTTGCTGGCATAGTTGAGTATTTGCAAAAAAAATCTATATGCCCACCGTATGTACACATAGCAAATTCTGCAGCAATCATCAACCACCCTGATTCTCATTTCACCATGGTTCGCCCGGGGATAATGCTATATGGCTATAATCCCAACGGATATAATCCCCAAAAATCATTTAATGGCAGGAAATTACAGCCAGTAATGACACTTAAAACCAAAGTATCGTATTTTAAGGTAGTACCTGCCAATACAGGGATTAGTTACAATCATTTATATATCACACCACAGCAAACACGCGTGGTAACGCTACCTGTTGGCTACGGGGATGGCTACAGCCGTCTTCTTTCCAACAAAGGACAGGTCATCATCCGTGGAAAAACATATCCGGTGGTAGGTGCTGTGTGTATGGATCAGATTATGGTAGATATTGGACCAGATGGTACTGCATATAACGGTGATGACGTGTTACTGTTTGGCCAGATGAATGGCTACAGCATTCCGCTTGAATCATTATGCCAAAAAATTGGCACCATAACGTATGAGATACTGACAACCATAAGCCCTCGAGTACCACGTATATATATTGAATGAGCTATCGCCAAACCCTGCCCTGTACCTTTGCTAACCTCTTTTGTTGTAAAGAATGGGTCAAATATTTTAGTAGTCGTTTGCAAATACTATTACATCATGCTGATCCACAATTACAACACCAACTGATGTAAGTTCGGTTATCTTCTCTAATGTTTTATAAAGAATAGAAGGCAATGAATCCATATTTCCTGCCTTTTACGTATGGATTGCCTGCTAAGACATATAATGTTAAGAACTCATTTTCCAGAAATATGATAGTATAGATATATTGTAAATAAAGCTTCTCTTTTAAAAAATATTAATTACCTATCTCAATTTCAATTGTTAGACTACAAACCACCAATAAAAATAATAATACGAATGTTATTGCAAGTCAATGTAATTTTTTTATGATAGATATCACAAACCATTTCCAAAGCTTTTTTTAGTATACTTCTTGGTACATTTCTGCCGGTAAGATTTGTTAGTTATCAGTGCGTTATACACATTAATAATTGTAATTATCCACACATTCTTTAGATATCGTTGCCTGCCATTTTAATCAATTAGCCACTTCCATCACACCACTCATGATGAACATATATTGCATCCTATAATACAAAAGTTAAAAAATTTTTAATTGACATAATATTTAATGTATTAATTATCTTCATCTATTATTCGGGAGGAATTTGATGATAAAAGATGCAATGTATTATGATTCGTATAAGGAAGACCGCGATTTAATTTTAGAATACAATCAGACTTCTCTATCTGACGTTAATTTAGTCAACATAATTGGTATAGGCATTGATAACTGTACACGCCAGCAGGCAGTTGTAAAGGTTTTACGCATGATTGAAGAAGGCGGTGTGCACCATGTGATGGCACTAGATCCATATAAACTACACCGCCTTACCACAAACAATGACTTAAACCTCATAGCCTCAAAAGCTGATTTAAAATTGGCTGTTGGTGCAGGCCTTCCATGGGCTGCAAAATTTTTAGGCAGGCCCTTAAAAGAGCGTATCCATTTTATGAGCTTTCTAATGGATTTGATACGGATAGCCGAAATAAAAGAGCTAACTATATTTATGGTAGGAGCAAAACCTGAGATCATTGAACAGGCGTATGCAAATATAAAAAAATCATTTCCAAAAATCCGCATCGTAGGCCGTCATGGAGGCTATTTTAACAAAGAAAGAGCTGCTAGTGTCATTGAAGCAATGCGAAAATCTGAAGCTCAGATAATATTTATTGGCTTAGGATTTCCCAAAGAAGACAAATGGATCTATGAAATAAAAAACCAGTTTAAAAATACCGTATTTATTGGTATTGGCGGCAGCATAGATATAATCTCCGGTCAGAAACGTAAAGCACCTGCATATTTTATGGAAAATGGGCTGGACTGGTTTTACAGGATTATTACACGTCCATGGCGCTATATGCGGCTTTTGCGTCTGCTTCTTTTTTATATTCAGGTTTTATGGCAGCGAATGAAAAGATAATATAATTACGGGTTTACAAACCCGCCCCTTTAACAGATTACCGTTCATATTTGCCAGGCTTTGCTTTTGTGTCGCGTGCTTTTTGTAATTCTGAATTTGTTACCTGGCATCTGCCCAATGTAAACCCTTCAACAATTTCCTCTCTGCCGCAGGTACGGCAATGAAACACAGCCTTTCTATCCTGTGTCCATTTATTCACTTCAACATACCGTGACCCGCAGTTGCGACATAAAATAACTGAAACATATTCCATTAATAGGCCTCTTTATTTATTGAATTTTTACTGCAATAACGGATATATCTTCCCGCTGCGATAGTCCCTGCATAAATTCTTTTACCTGGTTAATCAGGCCATCTATGCAATCTGATGGTTCGTTGTACCTGCAACATGTGTCCATTACCTGTTTTAGTCCAAACAGACGAGCACTTCGGTTTTTGCAATTCACAATTCCGTCAGTGACAATAATAAACATGTCATCTGGTTTAAGCGTAACAACAATTTTTTTGCTATTCCTTGTATATGAAAAACGAAGATACCGTGCAATACCATCACGGACTAAAATTGGATACGCCTCGCCTGTATTCATAAATGTAAGTGTGCTGGAATGTACATTAATCATGCCATAGAATAATGATAGTGTCTGTATATTATGCTCCCTTGCTATCTGCAATGTATTAATAAACACCTGACTTACCGCATTTCCATACACATTCATTAAGCTTTTTATTATGCCATTAACTAACGATGCATTGAGCGCGCCTGGCACACCTTTATTGTGCACATCGCATAACGCTATGTGTACAGTGTTTTTTTGATACGATAATTCATAAAATTCACCACCAACCTCACGTGCTGGCAAATACCGTGCTGCCACTTTGCATGGGCCATAATCTTCTGAAATGGCAGGATGTAGCGAATGCTGAATGGAACGTGCTGATTCCAGTTCATGTCGCATGCGTGCTTCTTCGATAGCATGTTCAAAGAATATTGCATTCTGTACAGCAAGTACTGCCTGATCAGCAAACGCCATAAAAAGATTCATATCATCATCAGTGAATGCTGGCCTGTTGATTGGATTGATTGCCTGTATCACACCTAAAAGCTTGCCCTTATACAACAGTGGCACACATATAATTGCACGTGTTGTAAAACCTGTTTGCTTATCAAAATTAGGATCAAACCTGTCATCAGCATAGACATCATTGACATAAACACCTTTGCGCTCTCTGGCAACCCATCCAGCAATACCCTGTCCCATTTTAACCCTGTATTTTTCCTGTAATTTATCTCCTGCCTCTCCCAGTGCAACCTTGAACACCAGCTCATTAGTTCTTTCATCATATAAAAATAAGGTACTGGCTTCCGTTTCCATAATCTCCTTAATAATTTCCATGATTATGGTAAACAGCCTGGCCATGTCCAGTGTTGAATTTATGATTCGGTTAATCTCAACCAGCTTGGAAAGGTTATGGAGCTGTCGCTCAAGATATTCCAGATTATATTTTTTTTCATTCATACTTTCCATTATTCCTTTATCAGATATTTATCTGTGTATTATTTCGGTTTCTATATTATAATCATATACATTATTATGCGTTTATACATATACAACTGAACAACAGTCAATAAAAATAATAGCAAATGTTAAAAATATTTGGTATTCACATGTAAAAAGTGCTTGTATTTACGTACTATAGCAACAATGATATTGTACATCATTATATACTTTGACTGCACAGTAGCTGATACAGAAGGTGAAATACTATGACCTATCTCATTGATGGCTACAATCTGATATACAAATTTCCCCATTTAGAAGAGCTTATGCTTCAGGATAACCTTACTGAAGCCAGAAAAGGACTTTTAGATATATTAAAGACATTTGCAAAACTCACCGGTAAAAGAATACGTGTTGTTTTTGACGGCCAGAAGAATGTTGAAATACCTATTCGCAGTGAAAAAGTTGCAAATATTGATGTGTATTACTCATTACATTATTCAGCTGATTTTTTAATAAAAGAGTTCATACGAAAAGACATGCAGCCGCGTAACACTACAGTTGTTACCAGTGATAAAGATATCATTGATTATGTTATACGGTTTAAAACACGCACCATGAAAAGCGAGGACTTTGCCCATTTTATAAATCAGACTATAGAAGATTACACCGTGGCACAAACCCCCGAAAAGGAAGAAAACCCCACCTTAAGCAGGGAAGAAATTGAATACTGGGAAAAACTTTTTGTAAAAAGAAAAAAGTGAATTAATTTTCTGCGGCCATAAGTGCTGCACCCAGTGCTCCAATTATCTGTGCATTATCGCTTACCTTAACTGGTGAATCCAGAAGTTTTTCAATGGCTTTGACTACACCAATATTTTTTGCCACGCCGCCTGTCATCATCACCGGATTTGTTATTCCCACACGGTTTGCCATGGAAATAATACGCGATGCTATTGATTGATGAATGCCAGCAATGATATTATCACGCGTTTCCCCTTTTGCAATGAGCGATATAACCTCCGACTCGGCAAAGACAGTGCACAGGCTGCTTATTTTGGCAGGATTGTTAGCCTTAAGCGATAGTTCCCCGAATTCATCCAAATCAACTTCCATTGCCCGCGCCATCACTTCCAGAAAACGACCCGTTCCTGCAGCACATTTATCATTCATCGCAAAATCCTTTACCTTTCCGTTTTCATCTAACACGATTACTTTGCTGTCCTGACCACCGATGTCGATAATTGAACGTATGGAATTATCCAGAAAATGCGCACCTTTTGCATGGCAGGTTATTTCGGTAATATTATTATGTGCAAACGCAACGCTTTTACGGCCATAACCGGTTGCAACAATCTTTTCTATCTTTTCAAGATGTAAACTCAATTCGGCAAGAAGTTCGTGCACCACTTTTTCACCAGCTTTTGTTGCATTGAACCCAGTAAAAATAATCTTGCTGCCCAGTATCTTGTTATTATCAAGAACAACAGCTTTTGTGGTGATTGAACCTATATCCATACCTAATGTCAGCATAGCAAAAGCCTCTCCCATGCAATTTATGCAGTTTGTATACGTCAAAAAATATAAGGCTCTGACCCCTTGTAGTACGTATTTTATAGAACAAGCGTTCACTCATATTTTGTCAAGCCATTATTACCATTCGGGCTGGGATTTGTAATTATTTTTTTCTCTTCCTATAATATCCATTTTATATTCAAGTGGTAGATAATATATAATGGCCCGAGCTGACAGGTCATCCTTTTTAACAAAACCAATGACTATCATCTGTGGATTGCTATCTTTTTTTACAAATGTCCTGAATATTACCGGAAGGGACATATCGGTAAACTGCCAGCGCTGAAACTGTTTATCGCCATATACCATCTGTATACGTAACATCACCTCATCAACGATTTTATCACACACCAGTGACTTCAGCTTTGATTCATTTGTGGTGCTATCGCCAGTACCTGTCTCAGAAAAAAGATAATAGTCAACCACCATTTTTTCATCTACACCAATACACTGTGCAATATCG
Organism: uncultured bacterium; assembly: GCA_937920495.1. Taxonomy (GTDB): domain Bacteria; phylum Spirochaetota; class UBA4802; order UBA4802; family UB4802; genus UBA4802. Next base: position 36,533 of record CALEUQ010000030.1, read on the forward strand.
CTTTTGTTGTAGCAATTATGTGTACCGTGTAATGTGCACACAAATGGCGCGGTGCGTACTCCTTTAGGAGAACACCCATTCCCTGCAAGAACTACCATTATGATAACTATCGCACAATATCTTTTCATTTTATATATTATTCCTTCTCCATTACACATTGTAGTATATGCACACAGGCTATTGCAGATTGTACCACCTTTATTTTATTTTTTCGTTGAAGAATGCCATCATCTCAGGCAACACGGACTGGCAATAATTCCAATCATGCATTTTATATTTTTTTTCAACAAACGTAAAATTGTACCCGCTTTGTTGGTCCTTCTGTAACTTTTTCAATTTCAACGCAAGCATAAAACTTTGCTCCATAGGCACACGTGAATCCTTATTGCCATGAGCTAAAAATACCGCAACATCTTTTAAGTATTTAGCATCATCTATGGCATTATCCACAGCAATCCATCGCTCTTGATGCACATCATATTTGCCATATACTGCAATAAACATGTTATTTTTTGTGTGCGATAACATATCATAGTACCCCGACAGACACGCAACTGCAGCTATTGTGGTATTGTAAAGCTCTGCTATGCGCAACGCTCCGCGCGCACCCATAGAAAATCCGCACACACCCAGAGAAGTTTTATCAATTTTTAAACCAACTGTGTTTTTAAGATATGGAATTAATATATTTCCAATCCATAAAGCCGCCGGCATCTGGTTCCACTTGATTGTAGTTTCTTCAAAATACTGAGACTCATACACTGTACGTGGCATGTGGGGACATACAATGACAAAGTTATACATATTTGCATAGTACACGATATTGGTATTATTCGGCCAGCTGTTCATTGATCCATCATACTCATGCAGTGCAATAATGGTGCGACTGCCCCTGGGATAATCTTTTGGAAAATATATTTTAACCGGTACAGTTTTTTCACTGTTTTCAGCAGCTGGAACATTACACACAACCCAGCCACCTGGTTTAACTTCTATTGAAAAAACAGGATGTAGCATAGATGTTATAAACAGAAAAAATAAAATTAACTTACACTTATTCATAGACTACCATCCGTATTTACAATAATGCATGTTAAGAATTGAAATGCGCTGCTGCTTCTTTCTTAAAGAGCAAGGATACAATGAAGAATGATTTTTTTCAAGGGAATTTTTTTACATCGTTCTACAACTCAAGTTATTTTTGGCAAATAAAATAATAAAATGCTACACTATATAACAATCTTGTAACACCACACAAAACACATTCTATAAATGATGATAGCCATACTACTGCAGTGTGCAACATTATAATGATCCATCAATACTATTAGCAACATATATAAACATTTGAAATAAGATTTAATCAACAAGAAATATTCTAAATGAGTGATTTATAATAAACCTGTGTTAGAATATTTTTCTTCTATAAAAATAGTTACTATTTATAGGTGAGTACAAACAAAATGCTGCACAGGAATGTACGGTATACTTAAAAGCTATAGTTAAATACCCATACCCATGTGAAAAATTTTTCTTGCATTTGTGGTCTGTGTAATTATATTCTGTGTGTAGCATTGTGTTCATCTTATTAATAATTAAATTTTTACTTAATTTCAATTTTTTATTATCTGGCAGAAGTGCAATGCTATTTTCAATTATCGTTACACACATTTTTGGGACATCATCATAGATTTTTATGAATTATAAAAAGTTGAGCACCTTTAAAACTGTAAAAGAAAAAAAAGGGATCTCATAAAGCCTTTTTTGATTTTCCTGTTTATTAGCATTTGTATTAGTACAATAGTATTTTTCATTGATCAACTTACTGGCATTTTTTTATCTCCCCTAATAATATTATTTTTTATTGGTGCTTACTTAGCACTATGGTACCCATTACATACAAGGAAATGCCCCAGATATAACAAAAAGATGGAAATGTTTAACGATCATGTAAATAAAATAGCTTTTTATTGTGAAAATTGCAAAGTTAAAATAGAAACAAACATTTCTGATAATAATATTGGAGATTCCGGTCTGCCGGCATAATGTTATTCTTTCACGCTATGCCATGACATGTCTTAAAGCATACACAGTAACACAACGGACATTTTATTGAAAAGTTTTTCTTTCATATTTTTAACTTGATACACGCATTACTTTACAAACAGCGACTCATCTGTTTCCCTGAGGCTTAAGTAATCATTATCAGTGACAATCACATGGTCAAGAAGCTGTATACCTACAATTGAACCCGCCTGCGCAATTCTTTTTGTTATCTCTATATCATTGACTGAAGGCCTGAGCACACCTGAAGGATGGTTGTGCGCAATAATTACCGATGTTGCTGCTTCACGGATTGCATCCCTGAATACCTCACGGGGGTGGACAAGCGCCTCTGAGATAGTTCCCATTGATATCCTTGCTTTTTTTATAAGCCTGTTTTTACTATCAAGTATCATTACCCAGAATTCCTCCTGCCTGCTACAGGCAATATCACCTACCAAACATTCCCACACAATACGCGGTGAATCAATTGATTCTTCATAATTGCGTGGTGCTATCAAACGCTTGCCAAGCTCCATGGCTGCTTTAATCCTTACCGCTTTTACAACACCCAATCCATTAATGTTAGCTATCTCCCGTATGCCTGCATGATATATACCGCTCACACTACCAAAGTGCTGTATCAACCCAAACGCACATTCCATTACGTCCTTTCCCTTCACACCGGTGCCAAGCAAGATGGCTATGAGTTCTGCATCACTTAAATCATCAACTGATCCGCCATTGATACATCGCTGAATTGGCAATTGGCATTTTGTCTGCATAGATTTTCCTTCCATAGAAAATATTTTATGGCGATTACTATCGCCCTATTTATACAAACGCTTGAGTTGTAAAAATTTTAAAAAATTTTTTTAATTTATAATTTTTTTTTCAAATACCGATATATGGTATAGGATTTTTTTATGTCACATTATATTTTACTGTTGACAAAAATCTATGATACGGAATATATTAAATTTTAGGGAGTTTACAATCAGGGAGGGTTATATGAAAGTTAGTATAGATGCTATATTGCAGTCCGCTCATCAGCTTAAAAGTACTATAAATGTTGACGAACACAAGTCAGGTAATAAAAATAAAGTAAGCTCTGATACAATCAATATTGAACACAGGGTAATGGCACGCCTTGATGAAATTCACAATCAGATAAAAGACATACAGACAACCCTTTCGCGTTATCAGGTTATAGATGATGGCATTAAAATGCTTTTAGATGACAAAAAGAAAGGTGCCACCAATTCTCAGAATATTATCAATGCAACGATGTATAATAACAGGTCTGTTTTAAAAGAATTTTTAGGCGATAGTTATGATGAAAACACTATTGCCCATAAACAAGATCAGCTAAAAAATCTTGTTGCTGACAGTGTTGCCAGCCTGCAGCGACTTGAAGTTGAATTTGAGAATATCGTTGCTTCTAACCTTGCACGCAACATCCAGCTTAAAGATAAAATTGATGAGATTAATGCACTGATTCCACGAAATATTAAGAATCCACAGCATCTGCATCATCTTGATGCTGAAACTGTGAAACGGTTGATTCAGTAATTATAATTATTACCGCTCATTATAGAATGGACCAATTCTACCGTTTACCCTTTTATAAATTTCAGCAAACCGTGCCTTAATGTACTGCATTATACGCGATATGGTTGCACCATCATCTGTGAAGAACAACTAAGGCGACGTTATTTTTGCCTTAGCACCACAGAACACGGCGAAAAAGGGACAGGGACTGTCTGAACACCAATGGAATCGGTGTGAGTTCCTAAAGCCCCCGCCGTGTACCAGGATCGCAGTATATCACGACTTTGCAGAAGTCGGAACAAAAACGATAGAAGCCACATATACGTGCCGTAGGATGTACGGCATGTTATAATGCGGGTGTTACGATAATAGGAAGGAGGCCGTCGAAACGCCTGCCGTGGAATGATGAATCCTTACAGAACACAAGCCGGGGGTAAGGGGATAGTTGTAAGGTAACCTTAAAATAATCCTACCTTAAAAGAAGGTGAGGCATTGCATGCGGATAAAGCGGGCTTTGTAAAGATTGCCTCGTAAAAACAATAACAACACACATAGCCCTTAAGATTATCTCTCCGGGGATATGCATCCTTAAAGTGCAGGAAGAAAGCCTATCCGAGTATATCGTACATCAGGTGTAGATATTTCTTTTTACACAACAATGTGCACTTTTTCTTTTTAAAATGCAGGTGTGCATAGTACTAGTGGTATATGCAGACAGGTTGCGCATATAGATATGTGGGTTTTAAGATACGCGCTACAAATTATACTATATATGGCCCAATTGTTTGGCTTTTTTTATGATTTTGGGGTCCGGTCCCCAGAAAAATTTGCAACATACTATACCATATACACGATATACGCTAAATGTGTAGCCTGAGTACCGATAGTTATCGGTATAATCATCTTCTCCCATGCTATCAAGTACTGCTAAAAATTCATCCAGCACATTATCCAAACAAAACGCAATAATCTTAGCAAGCGACATCTTCCACAGCTTCTTCACATCCATAAAAAACTCATACTCATCCTCAAATAATACCAGATGAAAGCGCTTCCAGTTTGTTCCTTTTTTACGATAGGAAAGCTGCTTGAATGATTTTACCTCCTCCTTTTCCAATTGCGCGGCAAAGCTCACAAGTCCG
>CALEUQ010000031.1 GCA_937920495.1 uncultured bacterium
AAATACGAAATAATTTAAGTGCTTCTAATTCCAATGCAAAGATTAATAGTTAAAAAAGGTCCTCTGCACGTGCCGTACAGGGATGTACGGCGCACTTCGAAAAGCTCAGCAACCGTACTTCGACAAGCTCAGTACAGCGTACTTCGACGAGCTCAGCAACCGTGCTTCGACACGCTCAGCAACCGTGCTTTTTTATATCATCACAGGTAGCCATAAACACTGTTATTCGGGAACGCCCACAGCGGAATGATGAATTTTTAAATCTCAGCCAACATTGCTTTGTTGCAGTAATTCTGCCACCCCTGCAGTGTATTTTTTGTTTTTAGGTATAAATATATTGTGCTATAACGCTGAGTTATGAATGGATTACATAAAACATCAAAGAATTTTACATTTACTATTCCCAGAACCCTACCTGCATTAATCCCTGTGCTTTTAATAGTTTTTCAATAAGATGGCGTGTGTTAATATCCGTTACAGGCTCAACCTGTGAAATTATTTTCCCCTCATCTTTTTGCATGCCATACTTCTGTATAAATCCTGCAACGGTTGCAAACATGCATCCACCAACACCACAACAGCTTTTATTGGTAACTGAATACCCAACAAAATACAGTACATCCCTTCCATCTATCTGCATGCGTTTTTCTTCAGTATACGCATATACACCCGCTATCGATTCTACTTCTTGGCCCAGGTGGGGATGTGTAAAATACACACTCATGGTTACCTGCAACAGTTTCCACCTTCAAGGGTGCACAGATTGCTATGTTCTATCTGCAACGTGGTATGGGTAATGCCAAACTTTTCTTCAAGCATGCTATTGATTGCCTGAATAATGGAATCCGTATTCAGGGAACTATCGCCTTCATGTATACATACATGACATGATAAAAATATTTCATTAGAATCAACTGACCAGATATGCAGTCCGTGTACCGTATCAACATGCGGTATTGTCAGTATTGAATTATATACTTCATCAAAATCAAGGTGTGTGGGAACGCCCTGCAGGAATATTCTCATTGAGCTTTTGATGATATCCAGAGAGCTTGCCACTATCATAAACGCTATCGCCACGCTTACCACCAGATCAAGTGCAACCCAGCTGCTATTGACAAGCAGCACAAAACCCACAATGACAACACCAACCGACGACACCGCATCATACAGAAGATGCAAAAATGCTGCCTTCACATTGAGATTTTCATCCCTGCTTTTATACAAAAGCAACATTGAGATGATATTCCCTGCAAGTCCCACAAAGGCAATCGGCAGCATGATAACAGGATTTACCGGCTGTATATTAATATAGCGTTCAATTGCTTCATATATAATGTAAGCGCCAATGGCAAGAAGTGTCAGCGCATTGATAAGCGCTATAAGCACCTCAAAGCGTTTGAGCCCAAAAGAATATTTTTTGCCTGGCTTTTTCTGTGATACCTTCTGGCCAATATATCCTAAGATAAGCGATGCAACATCCGAAAGATTATGCCCCGCATCAGAAATGAGTGCCAAACTACCCGATACCATGCCACCAGCATATTCTGCAATAGTTATTATTGAATTGAGTGCAACGACCATGACAAATCGTGAAGTGGAACTAATTTCATGAGTGTGTACGTGAGTATGTTCGTGATGATCTTCCATATGTTTCCCCTGATAAAAAAGTGATTGTTATGAACATATCGTATCCATGCAGGACGCATAAGGCGTCATGTGTATTGTCATATCATTTATTATACTCAACAATTATACGTGCTAATCAGTAAAGTTTTCTACATTTTTTTCTATTTTTTTCAATTTTTGGTTCTAAAGCCCAATCATTAATCACTGTCCACCAATCGCTATGTATGCACTTCCGGGCCAGGTTCTATATAACTACACTCTTCTTTTTCACGTAAACTATCGCCAAAAATTAATAATACACTTTAATTTATATATTACCGATAGTATACATATAATGTTATCTTATTTACTAAGGATAGTACCATGAAAAAATTTCTACCGGGAATTGTTGCCTGTATAGGCATTGTTCTATATATTATCACATTAGCACCGGCACAGCAGAACGCACCCCAAAAAGCTCAACCACAGAGTAAATCAATTGCCGATGGCTACGGCAATATGAAATGGGGTAGCACCTACAATGATGTCAAGCCCAAAGTACTGGGTAGGATTTCGTTTACTGATGAAAAGCGGATTATTGTTTCTAAAGATGGTGAAGTGGAATACCGCTATGGTTTTTTTTATCCGGAAATAAACGAGGAAGCAAACCAGCAGCCAAAATTGTTTTATGTGGTTATCCAGTTTCCATATATTTCTTTAGACGACATAAAAAAGAAGATGGAAGAAAAATATGGTCCACCAACCGGCGAATCAATTAAAAATAATCAGGGAGCCTATATCTGGGATTCCGAATCAACGTCAATTATTGTGTGGGTCGATAGTTACGAGAAAAAGCCCTTCTGCCGCAAGATAACCTACATAAGCAAAATAATGGCAAAGGATATCAACGCATATCATACACTGGTTTTCAGCAAAAAAGAGCAGGAGATACTCAAACAGCTTACGCCATAATCTCTTTTGCACGCACCATCACATCTTCCATATCATTACCGGAATTAAGGCTATCCCATCATCAAGGGCTGACAGTGCTTTTGCAAACACTGTGCCAATTTTATCAAACGAATCAATTGAAGCTGACATCCCACATCCCGGCGTATCGGAAGTCACCAGAAGATCGCCTGGCTTTACCGGCTTCTGTCGCGCATCTACCTTACACAACACTGAACCCGTTAATACTACCGGATACAGCTTATTCTGCAAAGCTGCATTGTTTATCACAACCACTGGATTGCCCGCAACAACACCAATAACCCCTTTGTTATACGCACTGCGTGAACGTGAAAGGATAGCGTTACCGTGAGTGCTTACCACCAGCACATCGCCTGGCGAGATAAACTCCTGTTCATCGGTTTCAAACATCTCAACAATATTGGCGTAATATTCTTTTGAATCCGCATCAATTATGATCTTCCCTTTAAAGTACGCCTGGCCAATGACACACAGTGCTTTGCCATCACCAACTAAGTGCAGCGTATCATCATATTGAGCGATAGTTCCAAAGCCATCAGCCACCAGCGACCAATTATGCTCACTTGCAAACACACCTCCAGCTCCAAACCGCGATACACCTATTACACCGCATCCCTGCGTTTTGTCCAGGTTCCCCTGTGATTGTCCGCGCACACCACAAAGCTGTCCATGTCCCAAAACACCGTATGACTTTACCTCTGAATCAGATGAAGGCAATGCAATTCCCGCAACTCCAATTGTGTTGCCGTTGTTTGCTATATTTCTGCCATACAATACCGCACTGTCATCCGTTGGTGGAGTGATATCATTAAATTCCCCCGATTTTTCTTTAGTAATAGCAATAGTTCCTGTGTGACTATCGTATGAATGAACTATCGGAGCATAGTCATGCGTATGTGGCAATGGCTCACGCTTATCACATAACCTGGGATCATCCGACTGAACAACATGCTTTTTACGGACTTCACCATGTTGCGCCAGTATCACTATCCCGGGAGTTTCTTCTGTTGCCTCTTTAAGCCTCCTATCATTGCCCTGCACCACCACGCCCGGTGCGTCCTCACCATCTTCTGCAAGCTCCACTATCCCCTTACTGTGCGTGGTTGCCTCTTTTAGCCGCCTATCGTTACCCTGTACCACTACACCCGCTGCATCCTCACCATCTTCTGCTAATTCCACTATCCCCTTACTGTGCGTGGTTGCCTCTTTTAGCCGCCTATCGTTACCCTGTACCACTACACCCGGTGCATCCTCGCCATCTTCAGCCAACTCCACTATCCCCCTGGATACTATCGTTGCGTCTTTTAAACGCCTGTCATTGCCCTGTACAACACAGAATTCATTATCCTCACCGTTTTCAGCTAAACGTACAATGCCAAAGTTTTTCGTTGTTGCTTTCTGTAACCTGCTATCATCACCACGCACAACAGCATTACCTATATACTGACCATTGGGACACAACTTCACTATACCAAATGTGGTATCGGTTGCTTCTTTTATTCTTGAATCCGTCGATTTCACCACAGCGCCTTCTGAAACCTCCCTGTCATAGGCCAACCGTACAATCCCGGGTTTTAGTTCAGTTGCTGGTGAAAGTCGCGAATCCGATGCCTGAACAACCAACCCTTTTTGATTTGCTCCATCCTCAGCCAGCTGCACAATACCTTTGAACATAGTATTTGCATCCTGTAGCCGCCTATCATGTGCCTGAACAACGGTTCCTGGTGTAGTGTCTCCATCAGCTGCAAGTTTTACAATGCCTGGCTGGAAGACTGTTGCATACTGTATTGCAGCATTGATATGAAAATGCCTTACCGCTGGTAACGCTGCATAAGCAAAAATGTTAGCTATCTGTGCACAATATTTCTGCTTTTCGGTTTGCACTGTCATGACGGTAATGCGTATATACCGCGCATTAAACGGATATCCACCAAAGATATATGACCCGCCTGGTTCGGCTTTAAATCGTTTTATTTCTGCAAGCGTAGTCCATATCTTTTTATCATCGCTGATCTCAATAGAAAATTGTTCAGGGAAAAGCGCCGTATCGTTAGTTGCAGTAATTCCTATATGTGTAAGCGTGAAGATCCTTCCACAATCCACCTCAATCCACTGAGATGACGCATTACTGGTAATTTCAGATTCCCAGTATTTCTGGTTATCAATTTCCAACAAGTTGGAAGGGTCATGCTCGTATGAAGAACTTGAACTTGCAGTAATTGAAACAGCACCCTGTATACCAACCTGAATGCTTCCAATCTCAGAAAAATATTTTGCTGCAATTCTTTTTGACTTAATTATGTACACTTTTAAATACTGGAAGACCGTTACAGGTAATAATAACCGATAGGCATCTTCATCAAGCGTATATCTATTTTCTGCTTTTATTACTTCCCAGTTAATTCCATCAGTGCTGCATTCTAACCGGAATTCCGAAGGAAATGTTGTTTTCCCTGAAGGGGAAGGAAAGATTTCAATAATATTGACAGCAACTATCGCCCCATAATCAATAATAATATATTCACTTACCGCATTGTGGCTTTTTGCGGTACACCAGAACGTTGTATCATTTGTCAAAACATTTTTGGCTTCATTTTTTTCAAAACTGCTTGATACTGCATGAATTTTTCCCGCATAACGAACGGAGGTAAGTATATTAATTGTATTCATCATATTCTCCTATAAATATAAACTTGCTCTCAAAGAGATAATGTATACTATATTTTTGCATTAAATATTTACATTTGCTTGATTTTTTATCAATTACAATTTAAAGGGTATACAGTATTTTGATTATTCACACTTGCTTCGGTATACACAAATTTTTACTATTGCAATAATAATAGATGTAAAAAGCACAATGTGCTATCTAATAATAAAATTTCAATGAAAATTTGCCAGTTTAGACAAATACTATTAAAGGGTATGTTTTTATGTCAACACCCATAGTTGAAGAAAAAACACCAAAAGGGTATATCTTTAAAATAAACATTGCAAAAAAACAATATATTGCATTCAACCCCAAAGGGGAGATTATTTATTCCGATGATAATAAAACAAAACCTTTCCATATAATGAAAATTATCGCTTTCATTGGCCTTGAAGACGAAAGGTCTACCCGAAAGAACCCTTACCAGTTAGTCAAAATTCAAAATAATTCTTTACTTATTCCTTACAATGTCAGTACAGAGAAACGACAATACCTTTTTCTTAAATTTGATACACAGCTTGATATGATACCCTGTGTTACTGAATTTTTTGATGATACAGCTTCTTTTGTAAGCTTTGTAAAAAAAGGCAATGTTCCTGATTATATCATTGTGAATAATATAATCAGTGAAAACGATATTAAGTTTATTGCATCGCTATCTCCATCCTCTCATGTAACGATAGTTAACACAACTTCTGATAGCAACCTTGATAATACCAAACGCGCAGTTGACCAGATAAATACTGCTGACATTAATTTGCTCTCTCAAAATCCAGTGTTTCTGGCACGAATTCACCTGCGGAATCTTGATTTAGTGCGAGTAAAACAAATCATGCTTGATATGGACATAACAGAAACCGACGCACACTATATTATTGCATTTTTGACCACCATGATTAATAATTCTGATAAAGAAGAACTAAAAAAGCACGTTGAAAAGCTCAAAGAATTAAAAAAATCTTACGAGTTCTATCTTTATCTAATAACACAAAATGATGAAAAAATAAAGGAACTCATTGCACAGGCAAATAAAAACGACCTTGTGACCTTCCAGACATTAATTCAAAAAGCAAAATTGCTTTTTCCCACAAAGGAAGCTGGTTTACGGTTTGTAGATTATGAAAATTTGATTTGGGAAAAACAACAATGAAACATTACAGAATGCTCCTTACAGTACTTGCACTGATTATCATTGTGTATGCGTGTGTATATGCCCAATTGCCCATTGAAGTGTATTTCACCACACCGGAAAAGGAAGAACATATTACCGCTATACAGCAGGCATTATTGCAGAAAATAAATAATGCAAAGATATCCATCTATGCGGCACTGTTCGAGATCACCGACCCATTGATTATCGATGCACTTTGTAAAGCAAAATCCAATGGAATTGATGTCAGATTAGTACTGGAATCTGAAAGACTTAATGGACAGGTAAAAGCTAAATTTGAAACATTCAATATACCTATGCAGCTGGATAACCGAAAAGAATTCATGCATAACAAATTTTTTATTTTTGACAGTAAATCTGTATGGACGGGCTCATACAACATTACCCCGCGTGAAGCAAAGCTTAACAACAATAATGCCATTTATATTGAAAATGAAGAGATAGCTTCCATATACTTAGCAGAATTTAATGAAATGTTTGAACAGGCAATATTTGGTAACCGCACAGAGTATTTACCGTTTCCTTTTCTTTCAAATAAATATTATGTGAAACTTAATGACATAGATATTAACGTGTATTTTTCACCTGATGATGATGTAGAACGCATCATTACAAAGCGTATAGAAAAAGCAAAAAAAACTATTTTCTTTCTGGCTTTTTCATTTACCAGCGATGCAATAGGTGAAGCATTAATTGCCAAACATAAGCAAGGTATTGCTGTGAAAGGTGTTTTTGAAAAAAAGGATATAAAAAATGTCAACAGTGAATATATTAAATTGAAGGTTGAAGGGCTTGATGTACTCTATGATGCCAATCCCAACACCATGCATCATAAAACAATCATTATTGATGACGAATGGGTTATTACTGGTTCTTACAATTTTTCAAAAAATGCTAAAAAACGGAACGATGAAAACTGTATTATGTTACGATCACCAGATATAGCAAAACTGTATACACAGGAATTTGAAAAAATCTACTTGCAAGCTTATAAAGCTAAAAGTAAGAAAAATAAATAACTAAAATAAATCACGATTTATTCCTTAAATAAAATTTATGAACATAATAAACATATTGTACAGCCCCGCCACCTTCGGAGACGGGGCTGTGCACCGTTTTATTAACAAAATATTTTTAAAGAATTATTAGTGAAAATATTAATAGTCTTTTTTTATTTTTAGAAAAAATTTTTTTGCTGAATAGTTACTGAAAATAAATATAAAAAAGTACTTTACATAAAGGCATTTATAATATTTTTTATCGTTATATGTTCAACTATATTATCATAATACAATATTAATTGAAAGTCATGAAAATAAAAAGCGCACTGGTTAACAGGTTTGTTGAGCTTATTGAAGAAAACCATCAGGTTATCACTGAACAATTTATGAATAATCTCCTGCGGAATCCTGATACACAAGCTTTCAGAAAATTAGACCGACAGCTCATTTACGAATTTGCCGACAACCTGTACCGTGAATTATCCAAATGGATAGCCAGGGACTATCCCAAAGAAGAGATTGCACGATACTATCGCAGGATTGGGCACGAGCGCTTTGAACAGGGGATTCCTGTATCGCAGGCATGCAAGGCATTAATCTTACAGAAGCGCCACTTATGGCTTTTTGTACTGGACAAATTATACGATGACACTACCGCGTATAAAGAAGCACTTACGTTAAACAACCGTGTGGTACTCTATTTTGACCGTGCAACCTTTGCCATGCTTCAGGGCTACGAGGACATGCTGTATAGAAAATTATAACTCTACCTTATCCCAACTTTTGCCTGCTGGCTGTAAGTTTTGCACGCACTTCTTCCAGTTCGGCCTTCTTGTTCTGTTCTTTTTCAATGATATGCTGTGGTGCTTTTTCAAGAAATGTGCTGTCATGTAATTTTTTCAGCACCTTATCAAGCTCACCCTGTATTCGTGCAATTTCCTTATCAAGCCGCGCCCTTTCCTTATCAAGGTCAATCAAATCTTTAAGCGGCACATAAAGCTCACATTCCGGCAGCACCGCTGATGCATCTGTCTTCTGCGGCGTGTATGCAGCATTATATTCAACTGCTTCAAGCTTTGCCAAAATCTTTAAGTTTTGTTCCTGCTCTCGTAACAGCTGCTCAATGCCGGGATTGGCTTTCACAATCAGCAAAGCCTTTTTATCAGGTGGCACGTTCATTTCACCACGGATATTTCTAATCCTGTATACTATCTCCTTAAACAATTCAGCTGTGCTAAATTCTTTTCCAAAATCAAAACGTGTATCATACTGTGGCCAGGCTGCCACCACAATACGACCTTCATCACGTGTGATATTACTCCATATCTCCTCTGTAATAAATGGCATAAATGGGTGCAGAAGCTTAAGGTATTCGTGCAACACAAAATACAGGACCTGTTTGGCGATAGTTCCTGTTGAAGAACCCGCTGCATAAATACGCGGTTTAGTAAGCTCTATATACCAGTCGCAGAACTCGTGCCACCAGAAATCATACAGCGTTTGTGCCGCATCGTTGAATCTATACTCTACAAGTGCCTGTGTTGTTTTCCTCACGGTTTGATTGAATGCATGCAGTATCCATTTATCAAATAATTCCAGTGAATTCACATCAATGGGTTTTGGCGTAAAATCATCCCCAAGATTCATCAGAATAAAACGCGTGCTGTTCCATATCTTGTTGCAGAATGCACTGTAGCCTTCAATACGCTTTTCAGATAAAATAATATCCCTACCCTGAGCTGCAAATATTGCCAGAGTAAACCTGAACGCATCAGTGCCATATTTGTCCATCATAATGAGCGGGTCTATCACATTACCGCGTGATTTGCTCATCTTCTGGCCATGTTCATCGCGCACCAGTGCATGGATATAAACGTCATAAAAAGGTACATCATTCATGAATTTGCAGCCCATCATGATCATGCGGGCCACCCAGAAAAAGATTATATCAAACCCTGTCACAAGCACACTTGTGGGATAAAATTTTTGCAGTGACTTTGTTTTCTGTGGCCAGCCAAATGTAGAAAATGGCCACAATGCGGATGAAAACCAGGTATCCAGTACATCGGGATCCTGCTCCAGATTTTTTGAATTGCACATGCTGCATACGGTGGGGTCATCAAGCTCAACCATGATATGACCGCAATCCTTACAGTAAAACGCAGGTATACGGTGTCCCCACCACAATTGCCGTGAGATACACCAGTCCTTTATATTATACATCCACTCAAAATAAATCTTTGTCCACTGTTGGGGAACAAACCGTATCCTTCCCTCTTCAACAACCCTGATTGCTTCCTGTGCCAGCGGCTGAATCTTTACAAACCACTGTTTTGACAAATATGGTTCTATAACCGTGTGACAGCGATAGCAATGGCCAACCGCATGAGTATGCTCCTCTATCTTTTCCAGAAGCCCTGCAGCTTGTAAATCTTCAAGAACCTTCTCACGCGCCTGATAACGGTCAAGCCCCCTGTATATGCCACCGTTTTCATTGACGATTGCATTTTTATCAAAGATGTTTATTTCTTCAAGGTTATGGCGCCTGCCCATCTCAAAGTCATTGGGGTCATGTGCCGGAGTTACCTTAACAAGCCCTGTACCAAATGCAGGGTCAACAAATTCATCGGCAATTATTGGTATAGGTTTGTTGACCAGGGGCAATATCACATGTGTACCAATCAGCTGGGCATAGCGGCTGTCATGTGGATTTACCGCAACTGCCGTGTCGCCAAGCATGGTTTCAGGGCGTGTTGTTGCAACGGTAATATGCCCCTTCCCATCTTTGTATGGATAATGGATATAGTATAATTTCCCTGCCAGGTCCTTATATTCTGTTTCTATGTCTGATAGGGCAGTTTCGCAGCGGGGACACCAGTTGATAATTCTATATCCCTGATAGATGAGCCCTTCCTTATATAATGTCACAAACACTGTGCGCACTGCATGCGACAGACCTTCATCAAGTGTAAAACGCTCACGCACCCAGTCAAGCGAGCACCCCAGACGTTTGAGCTGCTCTTTAATTTGCCCACCTGAATGCTCCTTCCAGTCCCACACGCGTTGCACAAACTCATCACGGCCCAGGTCATATTTCGTTTTTCCTTCTTTTAAAAGCAGTCGCTCCACAACATTTTGCGTGGCAATCCCTGCATGATCCATCCCGGGCATCCAGCAGGTTGCCTTGCCGTTCATCCGCTGCCAGCGTATAAGAATATCCTGCAATGTATTATTCAGGGCATGACCCATATGCAGATTGCCCGTCACGTTAGGTGGTGGTATAACAATTGAATATGCATCTCTTGTGTCGTTTTCATCACCATGAAAAAGCCCTTCCTTTTCCCAGATTGCATACCACTTGGATTCGGCAATTTTTGGATTGTATGATGCTGACAATTCCATATGTAACCACCTGTTATTGATAGTATCCCATTGAATAATGGCTATGTTAATTATTGAGTGCGATATATAGTGTCAATGAAATTTTTTTCTTTTATTTTGCCTGTTCAGTACATACTGGATATAGAATGCCATACTAAGCATCAATGTTTTGAAAAATTCTTTTTTTGGAAGTAGCTTTCAAAAAGCGCTCGGTCAATTGCAAGCAGTCTATCGCGAATATCAAAAAGGCTTTGCTGGTCAAACTGCTGGAACTCAAAATAATCCATCATCCATAAGTAACGGTTGATAAGTCGCGGTACAACATTTGATTGCGCTATCTTCTCTTTGTTCATTGTCTGAAAGCTTGCTTCTAATTTCACAATGTCCTTTTTTATGCTTTCCAGCTGTGATGAATTGAGCTGTCGCTTAACATAAAATATATCGTGGATATGTGCCATAACCGGAACCCATTCACGCACATCAGTGCAATCAGGTTTATGCTGCCCTACCAGTTCTAACGCTTCAATAATTGGTTTGGACGATAGTAACTGAATATCAATCTCAGACGGATTAAGCAGGAACGCTTCCCTGAAATACAGTAACGCCCGTGGGATATCACCGGTGTGATAGTAGCTTTCAGCCAGAAGCGAAAGTATACACGCATTGCTCCGATAGGCACTGCGGGCATACTCCAGTGCTTCAATGGTATGCTGATACTCGCCCAATCTGATAAAGCATGTTCCAAGCTGCATTAAAAGCTGCAGATTATCTGTGGGGTTTTCCCTATCATTAAACGCAATGGTGTAATGTTCAGATGCACTAAAGAATACATATCGCATGGCCTTTTGATATGCTGTTGCCGAAACAAGCCCCTTAGCTTGAGCAAAAGCCTCAAACTCCTCCCACTGTGTCATAAGAAAATCCGCTGTTTCCCTGCCTTTTGCAAGTTCTTCTAATGCCTTTTTCCTTGTTTCCCAGAAGCGTGCAACCCTATAGCTTGCAGCCAATCCCGGGTAATCAGGATTAATGGTCATAAGTTCATCTATTTTTTTAACTGCCTGTGTAAAATCACCTGCTTCAATAAGCACATAGGCTTCATTGATACCCTGAAGCAAAGGATCATCAAAAAATGTTAACTGTCCGTTTTTATCCATAATTACAATTCAGTAACTGCACATATTTTTTTTATGCTGGAATTGTGAGTAAAAACAACAACCTGCCGGTCCATACTCCACTGTTGCAATGTGTTAATAAACTCACTCATGGCATCTTCATCCATCAGTACAAATGGATCATCAATAATTAATGGCAGGTGAATTTGGGGCAATTCCTGTGTTAGTAATTCATAGAGCGCAAAAATTGCAGAAACATATATGCAGTATTTTAATGATGGATTGGGGGGATTCATTGAATTTGTTATTATGTTCCTTATATAATCTTCATCAATTTTACCAAATTTATTTTTAGTCAAATCGTATATCATCGTTTTGATCTTCCCTATTAATGTAGTAAACCTATCCTCATAATAACGCTGCATCGCACTATTAAACGAAGTTACAACAATGTTAATAAGACGATTCTTTTCATTTAAAGTGGTTAGCTCCTTTTCCAGATCAGCTATCTCCTGTAATATACCTTTTTTTTCATCATCAAAATCAATAACATCCTCTGGTATGTCGTTAAGCTTAGCTTGCAATGCAGATACCAACGCTTTTTTTTCATCCAGTTGATTTTGCAAATTAGTTTTGATCGTCACACTATGTTCTGCCGATTCAATTGCAACTCCAATATCCTGCTGCAGAGAACGCAGCTGTTCATTCAATAGTGCTATAGTGCTTTCAAGCTTTCTTTTTTCCTCTTCAAGGACATCCATTGATGTGTCTTCATCAATTTCTTTTTGTATTGTTAAAAGGTCTATCTGTTTTTCATTATATTCATTATATTCTTCAAAATACTGCAACAGGAATTCATATATCTCATCAATGGTTATTCCATCCAGTGATATGCCATTCTGGTTTAACAATGTTTCTAATTTAATCTGGTATGTCTCTTTCTGCTGCTGCAACGGCATGACTATTTTCTTAAACGAACGCATCATTGCATAAATGAGATAAAACCCTATACTTGATATCTGAATTAAAATTAATATACTTACCAGCACCCATCGATGTACCGGATGTATGCCGGCAAATGGTTTAAAAAAAACAAACAAAACACCTAACGCAAGCAAAATATTAATAATTAACAAATTGCGTGCCAATCTATGATTTTTGTTTTCCTGTTCAAAGATAATGGTTTCTATCTCTTCTGAAATAGACTGTATCTGCCGGTAAATATTTTGCATTGCATGGACATTGTTCCTTTTTTCAGAAGAGAAGTCCTTGAATTGTGGATATTTGGTGGCTATTATTTTTTTATATTTTTCAATGTGTTCAAGCTTTTCTTTATGCGCGTGTATCCGGCTATTGACCAACTCTAATTGTTGAGTAACATTACTAACAGCCGCCAACGTATCCATGTACCTATTACAGGCTTCTATCCTTTTCTGAAGTTCATTGATGTCATTGCTGTACAATGCTATCTGTTCATTAATTTCCTGTATTTCGGCACGATGTTTTTTTTGCTTTTGCTCCTTGAGTTCAATTAAATCAAGTTTTGTTTTGCAATGTTTTATTTTGCTCTGAATCTCTGCCACCACATGTGTGTCAAAATCGTCTGTACTGTTCATTCTGTGAGCAAATAACTTTGAAAATGCACAGTAATACAAAGAGCTATCCAGCAGAAGAATAGATTTCATGGTTTCAGAAAAATCTTTGCTGTAGTACTGAGTATCAAGCGGTGAAGGGATATACGAAAGTATTGCAAACGAATCTCTATTAAAAAGTATATGCAACGTATGCAAACATGTAACAGAAAAACTCACCCTGCTGGCAGGTAATGGGAACGCTTCTTCTTTAACGGTACTGCCATCGGATGCAGTTTCAAATATTTTTATCTCTTTATTGCCTTTCCTTTGAATTTCAACTTTTGAGTGGCCACATTGAAGCGTAAATGTGGCAAACATCGTATCCCATACATCCTTTTCAATCAATGACGCATTTTCAGGATATATTGTATCTATCAAGCTTCTGGAAATGAGTGTTTTGCCAGAATTGTTCTTACCAAATATAAAATGAATTCCATCATTAAAATCTGTCTGTTTGCTTTCTGCAAAACCAATCTTTGATAC
This sequence comes from uncultured bacterium, assembly GCA_937920495.1. Taxonomy (GTDB): domain Bacteria; phylum Spirochaetota; class UBA4802; order UBA4802; family UB4802; genus UBA4802. The sequence continues at coordinate 14,091 of CALEUQ010000031.1, forward strand.
TATACTTCGTAGTAACTTCACAGATCACCTTTGTACATTGCACATGTATTTTCAATATCATTAATAATATCCAGCATTATATCACCCACATCATTGCGACAGTTTTTCTGTAATTCTGAAAAAAAATAGCCTTTAAGCGTTTTCTCATTCTTATGCATAGCACAGATATATTCACCCGAGAGTTTTGAATTATCCTGTACTATCACACCGGCACACCTGTCGCATGCCTGGGGAATATAGCTGGCATCAAATGAACGGATCCCTTCCAGCACACAACACAATACTACCGAAGGCTTGTTATAAGGTTGTAGCAGGTTATACAGCTGATCCTGTGAATGAATACTATCGCACTGTATGGTCAGCTTTTCTATACGTAATGAATTTACTGTAATACGTTTTATCTGATGAATTTCATTATTCATAACAGTAATGGAAAGGACATATCTGTCACCGGTTTCATCAAGCGTTACAGCTTCCGGGCTTCCCGGATATGCTCCAATAATTTTATTTTTATACTTATACATTGAAAAATTATGATGATGCCCAAGCGCATAGAAGTCTAAAGGCATCGATTTCAGCAGTTTAACTGAAATAGTATGCGATGTAGTTTTAGTATGATTATTTTCTTCTAAATCAATATGAAAGACACCAATATGAAAACCTTCCTGGCTTGCCTTTGTTATATGTGTAATATCACTATCACCTCCATAACAATACACTATCTCGTTATCAAGTGCACAATCAATATAATTGTCGGAACCACCAAACAATGTAACAGTAGAAGGAATGTTATTGATAGCGTCTATATTGCTACTGTCCGCCAGTTCTGCTTCGCCGGGAATATATATAATCTTTACACCATCCTGTAATAATGACTGCAAAAGCTGCGTAACGGCATTATAATAGGGATTATGTGCGATAGTTCCTTCGAATAAATCTCCTGCAATAATAAATAATGAATGCTGCCGTGCAATCATACATATTTTCTGGAACGTAACCAATCGGATACTGTCATCAATATATGGCAACGCCTTATCGGTACCAAAATGCATATCCGACATCAACAAAATAGAAATCATTGTCTATATTCCACACCAATAGTTTTAGAAATAAATTTACGCATAACCCCGTATTAAGCAGGAGATTGACATTACATATTTTTTAAAAAAACTCTGAATTATAGTTGCAAATAACTGCACTTAGGTCAAACATAATTTAAAAAAATGATTGTATTAATAATAATTATCGTGAATATTGGTCATAAGTTTCTCGCCCTTTCTTTTTTAAGAAGGGATATAACAATTATATATACATAATTTGAATGCTTTTTTAAGTTAAAATGTATTTGCATACATATGTGATGTGTATATGTATTCTATTTTAAACATTATCAGGTGTCATAGAAACTATTAAACCAGAAACATGGTGTAAGTAGATTCTGAATCAAGCTCAGAATGACTGTGTACTAGTAGATTCCGGGTCAAGCCCGGAATGACTACGTGCCTGACTTGCAACGGGGCAGGCTCGATCATGAATAGAAGCTGTTAAAAGTAGAAGCATAGTGACATAACAATCAGCACACTGCAGGAAAGTTGCATTGCAATTACAAAGATAAAATAAAAATCATACAGTGAAGGAATATGCAAGGCATTAATGTAACATCAACCATAATGGAAAATACCACCACCATGCCGCAAGAAAGAGCTGGCATTGACAGGATAATTGGAAACAATAAGGCGATAGTATCTCTTAAAAACAAAATAAAGCAGATAGCTGGCTCAAAAGCCACTGTGATGATATTGGGCGAAAGCGGCACCGGCAAAGAGCTTATAGCGCGCGCAATCCATGAAGAAAGCCAGAGAAAAAATAATCAGTTTATACCGGTTGATTGCAGCACACTCACTGAAACCATCATAGAATCTGAACTGTTTGGCCATATTAAAGGCGCATTTACTGGTGCAGATAAAAACAAAAAGGGCCTTTTTGAAGAAGCCCATGGGGGCACCATATTCCTTGATGAGATTGGGAATCTAAAACCGCAGATACAGAGTAAACTTCTTAGATTTTTACAGGAGCGTGAGATCAAACCGGTAGGCTCAAGTAAAATTGTAAAAGTTGATGTGCGGATAATCAGCGCAACAAACATACATGTAGAAGAAGAAATTGCACAGGGAAATTTTAGGCAGGATTTATATTATCGCTTATCTGCAATTGAGCTTCATGTTCCCCCATTACGTGATAGGCGAGATGATATCCCACTGTTGGTTCATCATTTTATGACAATGCTTGCATCTGACCTGAATATATCCAATATGAGTATACGCGAGGATGCATTAGAGCTGCTCGTTAACAGAGAATGGAAAGGCAATGTACGTGAATTGCAGAATGTTATCCAGCATGCAATGATTGTATCAGAAAGTAAGATTTTGTCAAAAGACATTTTTATGCAGATCTTACCTGAATATAAGGAATGTTCTTCACAGGAACTATCGCCACTTAATCTTGCCAGAGCCGTAGAAGAATTTGAAAAAAAACATATTCTGTATGTACTGTCACTTGCTCAGGATAATAAATCAAAAGCAGCAAAAATGCTTGGCATCAGTAGAAGCGTACTGTATGAAAAAATGAAAAAATACTCTATACAGTAATTGCTATTTCAACAACACATCAAGGTCTCCAAGGTTGAAGGGCTTCATTAAAAAGAAAAGGCTTTGATCATTGCTGTGTTCACTGATAAATGAAGACATATCATACCCACTCATAATGAATACCGGCACAGTAGCATTGAAATTTCTTATACGGTTCAACACCTCCCTGCCATTTATATCAGGCAGAATAAGATCCAGGAAGATGCAATCAAAACGGTTTGGTGCATTTTGTAACATCTCCACAGCGCTTTGCCCATTATTAGACACAGTGACAAATGCACCTTTATCTTCAAAATATGAACGCAGCAGTAAACACGTTTCAGTATTATCATCCACCACAAGGATCCTTTGATAGCGAGGTTTCTTCAATATTGCAAGGTCAGGTTCTTTTATTGCAGGCAACAATATTGTAACTTTAGTCCCTTTTTCATCCCGCGATAGTGCTATATGCCCTTCATGATTTTTTATATGGCCAAATGCTATGGCAAGGCCCATACCGCTATGTTTTAATGGATCCTTTGTGGTAAAATACGGCTCAAATACTTTTGGAAGAATTGCTTCATCAATACCATGCCCCGAATCGGTAATATCAATCTGAACGCATTTATTATATTTTTTCCTCACATCAGAGGGCAATAACTCATTGCTGAGATATTGTACTTTTATTTCAATTTCACCTTCAGCACCAATAGCTTCTGCTGCATTGCGTAGTATCTCAATGAATACCTGCCGTAGTTGATTCACATCACCATATACCTTATACTCTGATTCTTCAAATTCTTTCTTTATCCTGATTCGGTTGTGCAAATTTGGCGTAGCACCTATTGCATACATTATAGGAGCTCGAATATCCAGATATGATGGATTATAAAGCTGACCGCGAGCAAAACCCAGCAATTGATTGGTGAGTGTTGCGGCTTTACTTGCTGCTTCAAATATTCTGGTTGCAAAATATCTGTTGGAATCGTCAGGGGGTAATTTTCGTAAAAGAATCTCGGCAAATCCTGATATGCCCGCCAGTATATTATTAAATTCATGCGCAATTCCCCGGGCAAGCCTCCCCACACTTTCAAGCCGTTTTGTTTCAAGCGTTTCCTCTTCACGCTTTTGTCGTGCAGAAACATCTTCAAGCATAACCACAAACCCTTCAGGTTCACGTGATGAACGCATATACGGGAAAGCTTTGCCTGCAAAATAATATGTTACTTCCTCACCCTTAATTTTGACTGTGTAAGGAAAACGGGGTATGTCCATAATGCGACCGCACAATACCTCTTTAAAAATAAGGTCAATGCCATATTTCTGAATCTGTTTATCTTTCCATACATTATAATCAGGTATCATATCATCCACATGCTCGGCAATTGCCCTGAATGTCATATTCTGCCGCTTAATATAACCATCATTATCATAGAGCAAAATTATGTAGGGTGAATGCAGGAACAGATTTTCTGAAAAGTAAAATGCCTGCAGCATCTCTTCTTCCATCTTCTTTCGTTCAGTAATATCTCGTATTACTGCATGTATCCGTACAACATTGTCTCCCTCTTTTATGTAAATATTTTTCTGTTCAACCCAGATAATTTTATCCTCAATTGTTTTAACCTCAAAGGTAAAATAAGGTGCCAGAATACCCTCATGTATATCACGCCAGAGCTGGAAATATTTTCTTCTATAACGTGGTAGTACAAAGTGAGCTAAATCTCGTAATTTATTTACTTTGTCAGTTGAAAATCCCAACCGCTGTAATGCCATACTATTTGCGTATCGTATAATACCGGAAGGATAATCAATTGATAAAATAACATCCGGAAGGTTATCGATAAGCTCTTTGAGCCTGAAACTATCGTTAAATGAAATTTCCATACAGTAACACTGTAACCTTTTTGCAGTTTATCTCTGTAGTAATAATACCCACATACTAATTATTGCCTGGCCTCTGATATAAGGTGATTGTAGATACTAACTTTATTATGTGAAAATATCCTCTGGGCAATAATCATTGTAAATTCTCAGTTTGACAGTATAGCATATGAAAAGTATTGTCAAGAAGAAAGTATTGTGATATATTGTTTATATAAGTGATATACAATTACCTGTTGTTAATACAAAAGATGTATCACCACCTGCAATGCTTCTCAATGACAGTGCAATTAAATTGAATTCAACGTGAGGGGAAACATATAATGGGCAGATTCTTAATTATAGCAGGAATACTGTTAATCATTACAGGCATCCTATTGCAGGTATTTCCAAAATTTTTAGGCAGGATGCCCGGTGATATTACGTTTAATAAAGGTAACATCACAGTCTATTTTCCATTCATGACCATGCTTGTTATCAGTGTTATTCTCACTATTCTGCTCAATGTATTCCTGCGATTATTTAAATAAACAGTAACTATAGCACTAACGTTATATTTTATGTATTCAGGCATGCCTCTGTAAGCTGGGGCGTATGCTGCTACATAATACACGCTCCATGTGTTGAATTCACCTGGCTACTTTTATTATTGACAGCAATAATTATTATATTGATTTTATCTAAACTGACAGTATACATTAATAAATGCAGTATTCTATTACACATACAGGGTAATACACAATGCATACCGTAATTCTGGGCGCAGGGGTTGTGGGTTATCAGATAGCCCAGCAGCTTATATCAGAAGGAAAAGATGTAATTATAATTGAAAAAAATCCTGATCGCGCAAAGTACATATCCGAACATCTTGACTGCATGGTGCTCAACGATGAAGGTACAAACCTGACAACTTTGAAACGTGCAGGAACACAGAACGCTGACATCTTTATAAGTGCCACCAACTCTGATGAAGTAAATATGATAGCATGTGGGCTTGTTGCAAGTGAATTTGATGTTCGTCTAAAAATTGCCCGCGTCCGCAATATTGATTATTCAAAATCCAGAATAATGGGGAAGTCGTTTTTAGGTATTGACTTTATTGTAAATTCAGAGGTTGAAACCGCCCGCCAGATTGCAAATACAATAGCCCTTGGTGCAGATAGTGATGTAATGCTTTTTGAAAATACTGATATGCAGTTGCGGAACATTGTGGTTTCCCCCGGTTCGTATTTTGTGCATAAAACAGTGAAAGAAATACGTAAAGGCATTACCGAGCCATTTCTTATTGCAGGCATCATGCGCAACAATGAGTTTATAATCCCTACTGGTGATACTCAAGTCCTTGAAGGGGATAATATTTATTTGCTTGCTACACAAAAAAATTTTACTAAAATATTCATACAGGTTGGCAAAAAACAGGAAAAGATTGACCGAATAGTTATTGTTGGCGGTGGCCGCGTTGGTGCACTGGCCTGTGAATACTTAATAAGAACCGGAAGAAAAATTACCGTTATTGAAGCTGATTACGAGCGATGTAAATTCCTTGCAGAAAAATTCCCTGATGCGCTCATCCTTAACGCCGACATTTCTGACGAATCTATTTTTCAGGAAGAAGAAATTGCAAAACATGACCTTATTGTATCGGTCACCGACAATCAGGAACTTAATATGCTCATCAGCTTATATGCAAAAAACCTTGGAGTAAAACGTGCTATAGCACTTGTCACCAACTCAAACTATCTGGCAATTGCATCACGGCTGGATATAGACGTGACAGTAAATCCAAAGCTATCTACAGTTGACGCAATAATGAAATTCATACGGCGTGGTAAAATTAAAAGCCTGCACAGTATTTTTCATGGAAGAGCTGAGGTTATTGAATTTTCTGTTGATGATAAAAATCCACTTGTAGGCAAACCATTGAAGGACATACAATTCCCACAAAACTCTATCATCCTTTCTGTGGTACGCAATAATACCAATATATTGCCACATGGTAATCTAGTAATAGAACCAGATGATCTGGTCATTATTATTGCTGAGAAAGCGTCAATACCATATATAGAACAATTTATTCAGGGATAAAGAGGATACGGCATTAATGAATCCTTTAATTATACTTAAAATTCTGTCAGTGCTGGCTCTCATCATTTCAGGTTTTATGCTCATACCTTTTGGTATTGCTCTGTATTTGGGGGAAAAATCATGCATATATGCATTTATTATAACAACTGTCACCGTAACCATAATAGCGATATGTATACAGATAGCATTACGTCATAAAAAGGTGGAAATGCTCTCAACCCGCGATGGTTTTCTTCTGGTCACATCCAGCTGGCTTCTTGCTTCACTCATAGGCACATTGCCGTTTTATATCTCAGGAGGAATTCCGTCATTTACCGATGCGTTTTTTGAGACTATTTCAGGGTTCACCACAACCGGTGCATCGATACTCACCGATATTGAATCCCTGCCAAAATCTTTGCTTTTCTGGCGTTCACTCACCCACTGGCTTGGAGGCATGGGTATAGTAGTGCTTGCGGTGGCAATACTTCCTATGATGGGTATTGGAGGCTTGCAGCTTATCCGAGCAGAAGCGCCCGGACCAACGGTGGATAGAATTTCACCACGCATTACCAGGACTGCAAAAATACTCTGGCTCATATATATTGGATTAACAACGGCAGAGACTATTTTACTTATGCTTGGTGGCATGGATCTCTTTGATAGTCTCACCCATACTTTTGGTACACTTGCTACCGGAGGATTTTCAACCAAAAATACCAGTGTAGGCCATTTTAATTCAGCATATATTGATGGGGTGATTACAGTATTCATGCTTTTAGCAGGCATTAATTTTTCACTGCATTATCGTCTTTTAACCGGTAAATTGAAATCCATATACCGCGATTCGGAATTCAAAGCCTATATGTTAATATTTTTTCTTTCCACAATTATTATCGTGCTATCACTCTATGGTACCACCTATCAAACCATTGGTGAATGCATCCGATTTGCGTCATTTCAGGCTGCCAGCATCATGACAACAACAGGATTTGCCACTGCTGACTATGAACTGTGGCTGCCGCTGGCACATACCATACTGTTCATCCTGATGTTTGTTGGTGGTTGTTCCGGCTCTACCGGTGGAGGTATTAAAGTAATACGGCTTGTCATTTTGCTTAAGCAGGCAATAAATGAAATGAAGCTGCTCATTCATCCACGTGGTGTATTTGCATTAAAAATTAGCGGCAACATGGTAAAAAAGAATATAGTGTATGCAGTGATGGGTTTTTTCTTTCTTTACATTATGATTTTGCTTTGCGTTACGTTTGCCATTGCATCGGCCGGGCACGATATCACCACTTCGTTTTCCACAGCACTTGCCACACTGGGTAATATTGGTCCTGGATTTGGGAGTGTAGGTCCTGCGGACAATTATGCATTTTACCAGGACTATATCAAATGGATTCTTTCACTTGCAATGCTGGTTGGACGATTGGAGCTTTACACAGTGCTGATCATACTGCTGCCGCATTTCTGGAAAAGATGAATTTTTTGTTAAAAATTATTCTTGACGCAAAAAACAAATTTTGCTTGTGTTCAAATCTCATTGTACTAATACTACTGTATACTATATTCTACTGACATAAAAAAGGAAAACGCAATGCCTAAGTATTCACTAAAAGATATTATTGAACGGTCCAAAGGCTGGCTTATGCATCCTTACAGCAGGATTGCGTTTATACTATTTATTGCTATCTCTTTATATCTAATAGTATCTGCAATCATTGTTGTGGTGCTGACCAAACCAGATAAAGAAGTAAAAATACCTGACGTAGTTGGCAAACGGTACGCTGACGTCCACAATAGCCTTATTCGTAAGGGACTAAAACCACAGCTTAAGTTTTACGATGTTCACGATATTGATAATGATATTATCTTACGGCAATATCCAGAACCGGGGGAGATAGTTTCTGAAAACAGCACTATACGCTTACTTGTTAGCCGCAGTAATCTGACCATTGATATGCCCAGTGTGGTTGGTATGGAATTGCCATTTGCACTCAATAAGCTTAAAAATCTACACCTGTACGATAAAACCATATCGCTGCGTGTTGGCGTTATTTCATATATTCCATCCGAAAAAACCGCTGACAATGTAGTCATTGACCAGAGTCCCAAATCAGGGCAGAAGATTCTCCTTGACCGCAAAGTGAACCTGCTTGTATCAAGCGGCAGTGCAACACAGCCTGTTATGCCAAAGCTCATTGGCCAGTCGGTTGACCTGTGTTTTCCACTTCTTATGTCAAAGAAGGTGTTTGTTTCATTTACTGTACTGCCCACAAACGACATTGCGCAAAGCGGGATTGTAGCTCTGGCGACCCCACAGGAAGGTCAGCCACTAGTTGAAGGCCAGACAGTGAATCTGCACGTATATTATTACGAAATGAAGGACAAACCTTACTACGCCTATGAGCGCCTTAAATACACCGTCCCAAATGATGAAGATGAAGGCCTGTACGAAGTATACGTAAGCGACAATGCATCCAAACGGCTATGTTTTTCGCAAAATTTGAAACCCGGAAATACTATCGATTGTGTGTTCCAGCGGACGGGCAATGCGCGTGTATACGTGATGTGTAACAAAAAACAGGTTAAGGTCTTGAGTTTTGATGTTGAAGAATTTGACTGATACAGTGTTACTATCGCCCTCTATAATTGCAGCTGACCTTTCACTGCTGGGTTCCTTTGTGTCATCATGTGACAGATCATACATCCATCTTCTGCATATTGATGTCATGGATGGCAATTTTGTGCCCAACATCACCATAGGCCCCGGATACATACATAATCTTAAACAACACACCGATATACCCCTTGACATACACCTGATGATTGAAAAACCGGAGCTATCGCTACAAAGCTTTATTGATTGTACGCCATACTTTTTAACTATACATTATGAAAGTACACGCCAGCCGGTACGCCTGCTTAAGCTCATTAAAGATTCAGGATTAAAAGCGGGGATTAGCATTAACCCATCAACTCCAATTGAATCGCTGTACGACATACTTGAATACACTGATATGGTGCTTGTAATGTCGGTTGAACCTGGATTCTATGGCCAGAAATTTATACCATCTTCATTGAAAAGAATAGAAAAGCTTAACACATTTATCATTGAACATAGTCTGGATGTTGTGATACAGGTTGATGGCGGTATAAATGAAGATACCATTGCCGATGTTGTAAAAGCTGGTGCCAGAATTATTGTTGCCGGCAGCAGCGTATTTAAATCTGCCAATTTCAATGCTCAGGCAAAAAAGTTACTTGAAATAGCAAAAAAGGCTATAGTATAAACCTAATAAATTTTGTACGTGCATCACATGTGTGCTAAACACTACTATATACCACACTACAATGTTTAGTGTGCCAGCTAACTGTGTTTATTAACTTGATTTGAATCATTGAGTGTAGTATATTTTGTATTGACAAAAAATTCTTATAAAAAATAATCATCCACTAATTATTTCAGGAGGTAGATACGTGGTAAAGATTCGATTGCAACGCGCTGGAACCAAGAAAAAACCATTTTACAAGGTAGTGGTGGTTGATTCACGAAAACGTCGTGATGGTGCTGTTATTGAAAGCTTGGGACATTATCAACCTATAGTGAAAGGCGAGCAATTTGTGGTTGATAAGGAGAAGGTTGCAGAGTGGCTGAAAAAAGGGGCTCAGCCAACGGAAACTATCGCAAAATTACTTAAAAAAGCCGGCATATAAAGGCTAATTCCAATCTTACAGGTGGAGGCGATAACGATGAATTACAAGGAACTTGTAGAATACATGGTCAAATCTTTAGTTGATCATCCCGATCAGGTTGAAATACGCGAGATAGAAGGCGAAAAATCTACTATTCTTGAATTAAAAGTTACAAAGGAAGACATTGGAAAAGTCATTGGCAAGCATGGAAGGATTGCGCGTGCAATCAGAACCATACTGAATGCATCAGCCACCAAGACAGGCAAAAGGATAGTTCTGGAAATACTTGATTGAGCAGTAAAGAATATTTTCGTATTGGAGTCATCTGTGGCATCCATGGACTGGATGGATGCCTTAAAGTTCATATAATTACTGATTTCCCCCAGCGTTTTTCCGGTGATATCCCGGTATACGTGAATATACGGGGGCATTATAAAGCATTTACAATAGCAGGTTTTACCTTTGCAGCAAAACGCATAGGTTACATGTATTTGGATGGCATACAGGATGTAACCGCTGCAAATGCAATCAAAGGGTGCGAACTTTTTGTTGATTCCACTGATGCATGTATTGACCTGGATGCTGATAGTTTTCACTATTCAGCAATTATTGGCTGCGCAGTGTACTACAACAATACAGACTTTGGCACTGTTGTTGATATTTTGCAAACCGGTGCAGCCGACACATTGGTAATAAGGACGCATGAAGGCATAGAGCACCTAATTCCGTTTGTTGCAAGTATGGTAGGCACTGGTCGATTGCATGAACATATCCTTGAGATTTTCCCTATTGAAGGGCTTATTGAGTGAAGATCTTTAAAATTATTACGCTGTTTCCGGAATTTTTTAAAAGCCCACTGCAGACAGGGCTTATTGGAAAAGCAGTTGAAAGGGGCCTGTGCCACTTTGAAATCATAAACCTGCGAGAGTTTGGCGAAGGGCAGTACCGACAATGTGATGATTATCCGTATGGCGGCGGAAGCGGAATGGTGCTCTTACCGGGGCCGCTGTTTAGAGCCATAAAATTACACAAGGGTGATTCAAAAGTAATTTATCCGTCACCGTCCGGGGTGGTGCTTACACAGGCTCTTGTAAAAAAGCTTTTTTTGTGCGATAGTTACTGTTTTATATGTGGCCAGTATGAAGGCATAGACCAGCGGGTAATTGACCGCTATGTTGATTATGAGATATCCATAGGCGACTATGTGCTCTCAGGTGGCGAATACGCAACCATGGTAATTATTGATGCGCTGTGCAGATATATACCGGGTTTTATGTCAAATCCACAGTCGCTGTCTGAAGAAAGCTTTGAAAATTATCTTTTGGAATATCCGCAATATACTCGCCCGCGTGAAATTGATGGGATGGCAGTACCTGAGATATTGCTCTCGGGCAATCATGAGAAAATACGGAAGTGGCGTCTTGAAAAAAGCATTGAAAAGACTAAGGCAGTAAGGCCTGATCTGTATACATTGTACAAAGCAAAAAAGGATGAGGTAGAACAATGAAAGCAATACAATTAGTACAAAAAGAATTCAGTAAAAGTTACCGTGATGTCAACTTTGAAGTGGGCGATACCGTGAAAGTCCACTACAGAATAATTGAAGGTGACAAAGAACGAATCCAGGTGTATGAAGGCATCGTGATTGCTATTGATAATAAAGGCATTAGCAAAACCTTCACCGTACGGCGAATATCCTATGATATTGGTGTTGAAAGGATATTTCCGCTACATTCCCCAAGAATTGAAAAGATTACAGTGGTCCGCAAGGGCAAAAAACGCAGAGCAAAACTCTACTTTCTGCGTGAACGAACTGGTAAATCAGCAAAGCTTAAAGAAGTACGTTCCCGAAAGAAAACCATTGAAACACCTGCAACGCATGAGGTTGTTGAAAATACGCAAAACAGTGAAACTAATGCATAATGTATGGGTGCAAAACCTGATTTTGCAATAGAAAATGAAGAATGCATAAAAGGCTGTAATATCATTGCTGGTATTGATGAAGCAGGAAGGGGCTCTTTAGCAGGGCCTCTTTCTGTTTCCATGGTTATCTATCCTGCCGAATATTTTAACAATCCCCCTGAAGAAATTCAATGTTACGTTGATGATTCAAAGAAGCTCACTCATAAAAAACGCCTGCAGGCAAAAGAGATAATTACACGTTTTTGTTTATGGTGGGATTGCATTCTGATACCACCTGAGATTATTGACCAAAAGAATATAAACGGAGCCACATACGTTGCCATTACCAGTCTACTGCAACAATGCCACTACACACCTGACATGCTTCTTATTGATGGCAATTTTTCGTTCCCGCTATCGCTGCCCTACCGTTCCATTGTTAAAGGGGATTGTTATTCGCTTTCCATTGCATCAGCGTCAATCATTGCAAAAGTAACACGCGACGAATATATGATACATATTAATCCACAATATCCGGAATATGGTTTTGAACATCACAAGGGATATGCAACTGCAGAGCATATCAATGCCATAAAAAAATATGGGCCATCGCCGTTACACCGCAGGACCTATGAACCGGTAGCAAGTTTATTGTATGCACTATCGCTATTTGAATGAAAATTACAGATAACATAGTGAGCGCGCATCGCAGACAATCATCAACGCTGCACTTAAAAAGCGGTCAGGTTGTTGTGGGTACAATCACCACACGATTAAACGCCACCACGGCTATGGTACGTGTGGGAAATCAGATTTTTGAAACCCGATTTGAAAAGGGGCTTCCGCAATCCAACCATATATTGCTACGATTTGACAAAATAGCTGGCAATCGCTTTATATTTTCACTGGTTGAACCAGGGGCTGCAAAAAATGCTGATATACTCTGCGCAACACCTTCAAATCATGCGCTGTTTATGCAAAAGCTTACCACGGCAGATTCACTGACAGTGTTTTCAATCCACAAAGCACTTCTGGAGAGCATTACCAATCGCGAATATACGGTTACTGTGATTGCCCCGCTTTTACAGCGTTTATTAAAAAAAGGTGTGCCGGATCATCTACTGCAAAAATTTTGTTACACTTTATCCAAAGACAGTGGTATAAGTGTAACTATGCATATATTACAAAATACTCAAAAATCTTTACACCACATTGAACTTAGTGATGATGAAATTCAAAGTCTTATGTCAATGATGTCAAAAGATGATATTGAAAGTCTTGTACACTATCTGGGCTGTAGTGCTAAAAATACATTCACGGTGCCATTGTATGATGGAAATACATTCAGTGATGCGTATGTTCTTTCCGATGATAACTATGTGTGCATAGATGTAACTTTTTCACATTTAGGGAAACTGAATATAGTGATTTCAGGTAAGGATACAATAACGGTGAAAATATACTGCTTCAATGATGATGGATATAGCGTGCTACATCCACAGTGCCCAATGATAGCACACAGCATCCAGGAACACACAGGCAAAAAAGCAGCCTGTAATTGTATACAAAGAAGCGATTGGGAAGAAAAAATTATTGCATTAATTAACAATATGTATATACAATATAGTATTGATTATTCAGTATAGGAAAGCCTATAATGGAAGAAATCGCTGTAGCACTACACTATGCAGTAGAAGAACAGATTCCCAGAATCATTGCTAAGGGAAAGGGAAAACTGGCAAAAAGTATTCTTGACAAAGCAAAAGAGTGTAATATACCTATTTATGAGGATAAAGATTTAGCGGTAGTACTTGCATCACTTGAAGCTGGTTCATGTATACCCGAAAACCTTTATAATGCTGTGGCAGTAGTTTTGGCATATTGTTACCAGATAAACAGCGATTTTAGACATAAATTGAATTTAAAATAGTGCAGTTTTTACTTTATAAAGTATAAAGTGCTCTCATCAATATGTGAATATAGGGAAAACATAAAAATTTGACAACTATGGCTGAAATGCGAAAAATACCTGTTGACGAGCTTAAACCCGGAATGCGGTTTGACAAACCCGTGTATATAGACAGTAACAATATGCTGGTTGCTGCCAATGTATCCATCAAGCTTGATGATATAAAAAAGCTCATGCGCTGGGGCGTAAGCGAGGTTGAGACTGCCGGCAATTTAGTGTCAACCGAACAGGAAATCAAGGCAGCAACAGCCCGCGCAACCATGACCGAAAGTGACGAAGCAAAGAAGATCATTGATGATTACAACAAACTTCTTACCCAGCGAGTGCCATTGATAGAAATACATAAAGAAGCATGTAAGGCAGTAGCAAATGTCCACAATGCCATAAAAGCAGATGAACCATTCGCCATTGACGAAATCGATGTTTCTTTGACAAAGATTATTGAAATCATGAAGAATTATCCCAATATTTTTCTATTCCTCTATGGGCTGGAAGAAGGGAAAAATTATCTGGTTGTTCATTCTGTAAACGTTACGTTTTACTCATTGCTTATAGGCATGGCATTGAAGTATGCGCCTCTCAAACTGCGTGAACTGGGCATAGGCACCATGCTTATAGATGCAGGAATGATCAAATTGCCTGCATACATTATGCACAAGCAATCAAACCTCACCGAACATGAATTTAACCAGATAAAAACACATCCTTTGCATGGATATAAAGCATTGCGGCAACTGGGTAAGATACCTGAAAAAAGTGCCCTTATATGCCTGCAACATCATGAACAATATGATGGCAAAGGATACCCCCGAGGATTAAAAGGCACGCAAATTGATGAATATGCACGTATTGCAGCCATAGCTGATTCATACGAAGCCCAGATAGCAAACAGGGCATACCGCAAACGTATATTTTTTTATCAGGCTATGAAAAATCTTCTTTCAAGCGGCATCAATAAGTTTGACCCTGTAATACTAAGAGTATTCCTTTCACGCATGTCAGTGTATCCTATTGGTTCTTTAGTTGAGCTTAATAATGGCACCATTGGTATAGTGATTGGTTCTATGCCTCAGAAGCCTTTACGCCCTATTGTGAAACTTATTATCGATTCAAATAAACAACGTTTTACTGACACTATTATCGTTAATCTTCTGGAAGAAAAAGCATTATATATAACACGTGCACTTGATGAAACCGAAATTGGCGTGAATCTTTTTGAAGTACTGTAATCTACAACATAGACATAGAGCGGAGTACAACAATGAACAACCATCAGTACGGCAATGAAGGGGAATCTCTTGCCAGAGACTTTATTGAACAACATGGTTTTACTGTTATAGAACAGAATTTCCGGTACGGACGGTATGGGGAAATTGACATAATAGCACAAAAGGAAAAGCTACTGGTGTTTTTTGAAGTGAAAACACGCCATTCATCAGCATACGGAAATCCATCATACGCGATCACCGGGAAGAAGATTAAGGCTTTGCGCGCTGTGGCAACATATTTCCTGTTGAAAAACCCAGAGTACAACAGCACACACTATACACTGCGGTTTGACTGCATATCTATAGTGGGACACACCATAGAATGGCTGCAGGATATAATACGGTAAACTTAACGCGCACCACCGTTTTGAATATATCCCCATTGTTTAAGCAGCGTATTCATTTCATCAGAGATAGCTACATTTTCTGAAACCTTCTGTATGCCCCCCCTGTGCGGTGTACTCCACACAATTAATTCATCAGGGAATAGACGTAGTGCTGCATCATCAGGCATTTTCTGTAACAGGCTTTGCGTGGTATCAAATACGTAGGTACTGCCCATTCTGGGTAGAATTGTTCCACTGTATCCCCACACCACAGCCCCATTTTCAGATTGGATGTAATAGCTGGTGCGAGCGGGAATGGTGGAAAAAAACAGTCTTTGCCCCTTTTTAAGGCTAAATGTATACTGCTGTCTGTTGATTTTTTTCACCACTCCATCGGAATGTACTGTATAAAAAAAACCTTCAGCAACACTGATACTTCCACTGGCATCTTTTTTTGCATATAATACATTCTCAGGTTGTGTAAAGCGCAATGCAAAAAGCTTCTGCTGCATTTCACTGGCTTTTATTTTGTCCATATCAACAATATTAGTGAGCTCATCAGGATCCTTACTCACATCGTAAAGTTCACGATACTCACTCACTACAGCTGCTCCCCAGTGATGCGGCTTAATCCCAAATCCATAGAATTTTTCTATATATTTATAATTATCGATACGCACGCCATACATAAGCCTTCCTTCAGTATACACAGGCCTATCCGCATGCTCTGACCCCATGATAAGCGGCATTAAGCTTTTTCCCTGATGACTATCTGGAATACTAAAGCCAGTAAGTTCACACACGGTTGGTGCTATATCAATATTGCGCACCTGATGGGTAACCTTCACAGGCACTTTGAATGTACCCTTAACAGGCTTAATGATCAACGGTACATGAAGCTCTTCATCAAACAATGTTTGTCCATGAGTAAAAATTGATTTTTTTTCAGTGTATGGGCTCTGGCTGTGCGCTTCATTAAATACTTCGCCGTGATCGCTGGTTATTACAATAATGGTGTTGTCATACAGATGCAGGGTTTTCAACGTACTAACTATCCTGCCAATATAATCATCAGTGTAGGCAACTTCACCCAGGTAGCGTCTAAACCACGGATGTACACCTTTGATTGATGTTCGCAGTGGTTCAAGATATTGCGCGGGCGGTATGTAGGCATTGTGGGGTGCATTGAAATTTATAAAAAGAAAAAATGGCTTATCCCTGTTTTTAGTAAGCCACTGTATCACTTCATCAGCAATATCCATTGTGTCTTCCCACTGACGCTGGTATTCGGACATATCGTCAAAACCCAAATCAACGCCAATACCCGAATGGTCCAGAATAAACGCGTTGTTGCCAATGGAACGCGTAATATACCCTTGTGCAGAAAACATGACAGGCAGGGGCATCACGTTACTTTGCGTATAAAAATATTTCTTTTCCTGCTGAGATACCTGAAAGTAGTAAATGTTAACACCTGTTGATGAACCATATACCGAAGCAAGCATGGCAATGGTTGAAGGACGCGTCCAGTTTGCTACCACATAATGGTTGGTAAATACAGCACCATCATGTGCAAGCGCATCCATGCAAGGCGTAATGGTATACTTGGGTATAATACAGTGTACCGCATCAGCACGCAACGCATCAATTGAGATAAACACCACATTTGGTTTTTTCATGTCATTATCGCTATGCTTCACTACCGCATTGGCAATAAAACAATATGCGGTATCGTTTGCATGCGATTGGAATTCCATAACAAGCTTAGCATCACCACTTGACGCAGGCACGCTACATATTATAGATTTAAATGATAATGATGAAATATCATATTCACCTAAAACTATTTTTTTTTGGGGCGATAGTAACTGTACAGTAAGCGTACCCTGTCCAATTGATGCACAGTCAAACACAAGCTCTCCGTTATAGTGCAGAGGAAAAGAAGCGCGTGCTAACTTTTCTTTTGTTGCAGCAAGTACCAGTGCACGGGTTGTCTTTGACCATTTTTTCTTTTTATCCACATCATACGCAATTTTCACAATATAGGGCTTCTGCATCCATGGATCAACATAGACTGCATCAGAATATAGATTGTGTAAAAGTGTAACATCATAATCTATAGCCACATCAGTATGTAGCAGATTGGTCAATACAGGCTTGCCACCGCAGGCAGTACATAGCACTATGATTAGTATCCAGTACGTTAAAGAATATCTTTGCATATACATTATATACATTCCAATTTTTCAATCTTGTGCATACAGTACAAAGGGCAGGATTATTGCAATAAAATTTTCTTAATTGTCAACATTTAAACACTTTACAAATCAACTATCGCTCTGCTACTGTTTACATTTGCAAAGGCACATTACTATGAATAAGCTATATGTAATATCGTTGCTGGCTCTTTTGGTTTCCTGCAAAACACAGTTTGGCCTTGTGCATACTGTACAATCGCCTGATGGTTCATCCGTGGTAGTACAAAACCTTGGCGATATTATCGTCACGGTGGAGCCATTTACTACAGATACCTGGTCACGAATTGCCAAAAGCAGCCAGTTTATCGACAGGTCCAAGACCGGCAGATTGCCCAAAATACCATTTTTTTTGATACTTATAGAAAATAAAAGCACTCAGCCACTACGCGTCAAAGAGATTGCAATTATCTATAGCGGCATGCGCTTACCTGTTTTGACAAAAGATGAATTAAAGAATTATTTATCCTCGCCTGCGTATGAATTCATAAAATCAGAAGAGTTATGCACCCCTTTGCGATTGCTCACATATTCTGGTAAAATACAAAATATTAATTTTGCACTTGACGTTGTCCCTTTTACCTTACCATTTATACCACCCAAAGATATTCATTGTGCGATAGTAGCCGGCAAATGGATACCTGTAAATGAACAAAAATTCACCGTAGAAATAGTACTACAATTTCCTGATAATGAAAAAATTGTTGATTGTACTTTTATACGCCAGGAATATAGGACAAAAGGCACACATTTTATAAAACCAAAACTGGAGGAACACTAATGAAATTTGATGAATCCGTGATACATCACGTATGTCAGCTGGCACGATTGGAGCTTTCAGTACAGGAAAAACAGGAATTCACCAGGCAGCTTGAAGATATTATCCGCTACGTTGAAAAGATAAACCAGCTTGATACACACAATGTACAGCCTGCTGACCATATAGTGCCATTATCCAATGTATTCAGAGATGACATAGCAAAGGAATCATTACCTGTTGCTGAAGTTGAAAAAATAGCTCCGCAATTTGAAAAAAGCCATTTTGTTGTACCACGCATTATTGAGGAGATAGAATGAACAGGCTGTTTATTGCGTTACCCATTGACCGGGAAATCATTACCAATCTTAATTCTGTATATACAACGCTATCGCAATATAATGATATACTGAAAGTTGTTGAGCCATCATTATATCATTTAACACTGAAATTTTTTGGCCAGTGTCAGGGCAACGTTGCACGGGCAATTGAGTCCGAGTTTGTATCATTACGTTTTTCTATTCCACCCATACCCTATTCTGTAAAAGGCATGGGGATGTTTCCCAATAGCAAAAATCCATCAGTAATCTGGACGGCGATAGTAACCGATACTACACTCTTAGGACAGATTGTTGCCCACATTGAGAATTTTGCAAAGAAGTACGGCATCAAAGAGGAAGATCGCCCCTTTGTGCCACACCTGACGTTAGCACGCATACGAAAGGGCCGCAAGCTAACCGAAGCGCTGCACAAACGCCTGCACACATTTGCCATTCAGGAGTTTGGTGCCGCATCGTTTGACCGTGTGATACTTTTTTCATCAAAGCTCACACCACAGGGACCAATATATACACAGTTACACGAAATTACATTAAAATAATTATTGAATTAACCCTGCAATCATGCTATGATTATAAATTGAATTTTTGTGGAGGTAAATATGGCACATATACTTGAAGTAAATGACATCAATTTTAATTCAGAGGTACTGGAACATCCCGGCAAAGTGCTGGTGGATTTCTGGGCTCCGTGGTGTGGCCCATGCCGGATGCAGGCTCCAATTTTAGAAAAGTTAGCTTCAGATCCTGCAACAAAAACAAAGATAGTAAAAGTAAACACCGATAATAACCCTGAAACAGCACAGCGTTATGGTATATCATCCATACCAACACTTATCCTTTTTGAAAACGGCAAGGAAATTGACCGCATGGTTGGCGTTCAGCCTGAAAATGTTCTTAAACACAAGCTTTCGTAATCAATGCGTGCGGTTATACAACGAGTAACAAAGGCATCTGTTGAAGTTGAAGGCAAAACTATTGCGTCTATAAATAAGGGGTTGTGCGTTCTTGTTGGCTTTACCGCCACTGATACAGAAAAGGATCTTCACTATATCTGTCAGAAAATTATAGGGCTCAGGATTTTTGATGATGATAATGCATGTATGAATCTTTCAATTGCTGATGTTGGGGGAGAGCTCCTCATTGTTCCGCAATTTACATTGTATGGCGATGCACGCAAAGGCCGAAGGCCTTCATTTTCTGACGCCATGGAACCACAAAAAGCATCACAGCTTTTTGACACGTTTGTTACGATGTGCGCACAACAGTATCCAGAAGTACAACAAGGAAAATTCCAGGCCTATATGCAGCTTTGGCTTATCAATGATGGACCTGTTACAATACTGTTAGATAGCTGTAAACTATTTTGAATAGATATCCCCATTACTATTTTTTATTATCTCTAATTGCCGCATAATTTTTTTTAGATCATCATTATCGGGATTCTGGCTCTGTACCTGTTTTACACCTGCAATAACCTTATCCAGCCTGAAGCGCTCTTTTGTGTATGAACTATCGGCCTTCAATGCTTTAGAATAATATGCGTACGCATCTGCAAACTTCAACAAATAAAAATTTACAATTGCCATGTTGGTCAGAGCCTTCACATAGTGTGGATCTATTGCAAGCGCTATTGTCAACATCTGGTGAGCTTCCTGATATTTTTTTAAGTTCATGCACGCAACAGCACAGTTATTGTAGAACAACTTATTGGCAGGATCACACTGTATTGCCAGCATAAAGTATTCGCGTGCTTTTTCATAATTACCGCATTGAAGGTAACACAGGCCTTCTTCATTATGCATTGCTGCTTCATCTGTTTGTTGTGCCCTGCTTCCAGAATAAAGCCCCACACACATTATAGCTACCAGTAAAAAAATAAGTCGTTGCATAGCTATCTCCTTTTTTTAGAACAAGTGTATAGCACTGCCCTTAAAAATTACAACAACTTTTGCTCCTTTTTTTATATTCATTGCACTCAATGAACGCCCGGTTATCACTGACTGTATAATTTCACCTATGTTAATGCTTACTTTATATAAGCCTTTCATCTCTGTAACATCAACAACAATTCCTTTAAACTGATTGGTTGCACTGCTTGCCAGCATCTTACGTGAAATGATGATATCTTCGGCTCTGAGCATTGCATGCTGGAATGAATTGCGGTAACTATCGCCCAAAAAAAACTTACACCCGTTATCCGTAATAAAATATGCACCATCCCGTGCATGCATCACTCTACCGTGAAAAATATTCTTTGCCCCAACCATCTGTGCCACAAATATATCAGTGGGATACCGATACACCTGGGCAACAGTACCATGCTGGATGATTTTCCCACTACTCATCACATACAGATAATCGCCAAGCTGCAGCGTTTCATCAAAATCATGCGTCACATGGATGATGGTGGGATTATACTCTTTTTTTATATGCCGCACAATGCCAATAAGCTCTTCTTTGGATACCGCATCAAGTGCAGTAAATGGTTCGTCAAGCAACAATAGTTTTGGTGCAGTCACTATGGCCCGCGCAAACGCCACACGCTGTTTTTCACCACCACTTAATGTAGATGGGTACCGGTGTTGAAGAGGCTTTAGCCCGCATAGCTCCATTACTTCATTAACCATGCGTACAATTTCTTGTGTGTGGTATTTTTTCATGCGCAAACCAAACGCAATGTTGTCAAAAACCGTCAGATGAGCAAACAACGCAGGTTCCTGATACACAATGGAAACATTCCTCTTTTCAGGTGGAACATGCGTAAAATCTGCTTCATCGCTATAGAGAACACCTCGATGCGGTGCTACAATCCCTGCAATAATAGAAAGTAGTAGCGTTTTCCCTGAACCAGAAGAGCCCATTATCATGGTATGAGCCCCGTCATGAAATTGCAATGACGGGATTGACAGTGTAAATTGTGGACTGTGCCATTGTATGTCATGCAGTGTAAGCATTTTTCTCCCTGTAATAAAGCGCAGAACGTATAGCAACAAAAAACACTATGCACAACATTATGAGTATTGCAGCAACGGGGCGAGCGCCTTGTAGCCCGTATGCTGAGTACCTATCGTACAGTAGCACCGGTGCAATCATGGGGTGGTAGGCAATAATCATCACGGCACCAAACTCGCTTATGCCACGTCCCCACATCATAAGACTGCCGGTAACTATGGCCCTAACCGAAAGCGGCAATATAACATGTGCAAAGCACTGTGCCTGAGATGCACCCAGTGTCCTTGCAACATTAATAAGGCGTCTGTCAATTGATGAAAATCCATTCTGTACTGCATTAATAAAATAAGGTATTGAAACAAAAGTCATGGCAATAACAATCCCCGTTTTGCTGCCAACAAATGGTATATGTAGTGAGGCAAATAGCTGTGATATATACTCACTCCCAAATACAAAAAGCAATGCTATCCCGCTTGCCGTATGCGGTATGATCATAGGTATGTCACACAGCGTGATAACAAAGCGCTTCAATGGAAAATGTGTAAATGCAAATAGATACGCAAGTGGTATGCCAGAAATTACTGCAATCAATGTGGCATACACGGCACATTCAAAGGTCAACAGCAGTGAGTGCACCACTTCTTTATCAAAAAATATTCCAATGATATCACGTGCCGATACAGAAAACACCATGGCAGCAACTGGCACTACCACAAGAAATGCCACCACACTGGATAGCACAAACACAACAGCGTAGAACAGGAGATCATGTTTATTTACGTGTATCACCTTACAACCACCTTCTTAAGCTCCGCGGGTAATATATCCCATTGATTGCTGGATGCGCGTATCATGGAAAATCCATGCCGGGCTATAAGCTCCTTTCCTTTTTGTCCGCACAGAAACGATACAAAAGCAATAGCACCTTGTGTATTAACGGCAGTAAGGGGTATGGAGATACCATAGGTAATAGTGCTTCCACACACTGTGTACTGCCTGTGTATGTCTGACAGTGTAATACACGCTTTCTGGTAGCTCTTTTCATATTCAGGATTGCCTAAATTAATATGCCCATCCAGTGTTACATACGGCAAGTTGTGTGTTTTTGCAATTGATTTATATATCCAGATCGCATCGCAGATACTTGCAAGCAGGGGTATGCAATCAATCTCCTTTGGGCGCATATACTGCACGGGTGAACGAGCAGCAAAGATTTTTTCAAGCTCTGGATTATTATGAAGCTGCGATGCAAGTTTCCATACCAGGATTGTCCTGTAGCCGCAGGGGTCACGCAGGGGGTCAGAGCGTGCACAGGTAATATCATATCGCACAAGTGCATCCATCCAGTTTGCTGCTATTGCCTGTGCATATCTGCTTTTGGGGTTATATGCCAGCACCATTTCATTACCTGCAAATGCAATCCAGTATGAGCAATACTTTTTAAGTATACCATCAAAAAGCTTTATATCAGCCAGGGCAATCACATCACAGGGTTTATGCAATTCAGCAATTTTCTGGGCTGCATCAATACTGCCTGAAGACTCTAAGAGTACTGTATAATTATACTGTTTTTCAAATTCAACCTTGCATTCCTTAAAAAGTGCACCAAGGCTGCCAGCATGGAATACCACTATTGTTTCTTTTTTTCCATCAGCACAGGCGGCACACATACATATACACAGTATGCTCAGTATTGTTTTCATTACAATCCTGAAAAACAAGCCTTCACTGTACACCAGTTTATTCTCCTTTTTTGGGCGATAGTTACTGATGAAGTAATCCATGATTGTTAGTATAATGAACTTTGCACTATAGACACTTACACTATACTATAAACCATTATGAAGCCTTCAATATATTTTTGTCTATACAAAATCAACCCGGGTTGCTATTGTTTTATATGCATCGCTTTGTTAAATTTTTATATTTTTTATCTTGAACAATTTATTGCAGTATTAATTATGTCATTTACATATAGCTATCGCATAAGGCTTTTATAATGTGTAGATTTTATTTTGAAAGTTATCATTAGTTATCATTAACAGCATACATATACAACCCGTAAATTTACTGAATAAAAATCATGGACATATTACAAAAACTAAACGAAGAACAATACAAAGCGGTAACACATATCAATGGCCCGCTATTAATACTGGCTGGTGCTGGATCAGGCAAAACGCGCGTGATTACTTACAGGATTGCTCATCTGGTAAAAAATGCAGGCGTCCCACCATTTGCTATTGTTGCCGTCACATTTACCAATAAAGCAGCAGAAGAGATGCAAAAGCGCATACACGAGCTCATTGGTCCCATTGGGCAGAGTGTCATGATAAAAACATTCCATTCATTGGCAGTGTACATATTACGACGGCATGGCCAGGCTATTGGCATTCCTTCCAATTTTACTATCTACGATGATCATGACCAGGAATCAGTTATTAAAGATATACTGCGTGATATGCACATTGACCCCAAAGCGGTAAAACCATCGATGATTGCAGAAAAAATTTCACGCATAAAAGAAAGTGCACACTACATTGAAGGCGGTGATGTTACACCACTATTGCCAAAATTTCATTCATTCAATTTCCCTGAAATTTTTACACAGTATCATGAAAAGCTTAACGCTGCAAATGCCCTTGATTTCAGCGATCTTTTAGTGCGCACAGTACAGCTTTTGCGCAATAAAGAGGTATTACATACCCTGCAGTCACGATGGAAATATTTTATGATTGATGAATATCAGGATACCAATATCGCTCAGTACTTAATTGCTAAATATTTATCATCAGAAACCAGGAATATATGTGTTGTTGGCGATGATGATCAGTCAATCTATTCGTGGCGTGGTGCTGATATCCGCAATATATTGAATTTTGAAAAAGACTATCCTGACGCAACGGTGATAACCTTACACAGGAACTATCGCTCAACTGAACCAATACTTAACGCAGCATGGCACGTTATAAAAAATAATTATAAACGAAAGGATAAAAAGCTAACATCACACCGTGGTGACGGCCAGCCAATAATTGTGTGCACAGCCAACAATGAATACGGCGAAGCTGAATATGTGATCAATACCATCGTTACTCTTAAACAAAAGGAAGGCTATGCCAACAGGGACTTTGCAATATTTTACCGTACCAATGCACAATCGCGCATCTTTGAAGAACATCTGCGCAAAGAAAACATTTCGTATGTGGTCATAGGCAGTGTTAAATTCTACGAACGCAAAGAAATAAAAGACATCATTGCATACATGCGCTTTATTGCAAATCAGCATGATACTGTCTCCCTTCTTAGAATTATTAATACTCCTGCACGCGGCATTGGCGCGTCAACTATAGAAAAAATCCGTGATGCGGCGTATGTGAATGGTGTCAGTGAATGGAACATCATTGCTCACCATGAAGTATATGCATATAAACTATCGCCTGCCCTTTCTGAATTTAAAGGCATCATGCAGAAATTAATTGATACAGCAAAAGAAACTCCACAGCATTACAGGCTTTCCGATTTGTGTATACGTATCCTGGCTGATACACAGTACAAAAAAAGCCTTGAAGAAGAAAACAGCATTGAATCACGCGGAAGGCTTGAAAACATTGATGCATTTGTCAATAGTATCTTTGAATATGAACATCTTCACCCTGAAGCAACACTTGATGAATTTTTACAGGACATCTCATTGTTAACACCAGCCGATGAAACTAATGGCACAGTGCAGGATGCGGTGACCCTTATGACCGTGCATAATGCCAAAGGGCTGGAATTCCCGGTTGTATTTTTAACCGGCCTGGAAGAAGGGCTGTTCCCTCATGCAAATTCCAGTGATACCGAAGAAGGAATTGAAGAAGAACGGCGACTTTGCTATGTTGGCATGACACGAGCAAAGGACAGGCTCTTTATAACAGGCGCCGAGATTAGAAGAAGCTGGGGCACCATACAATATAAAGAAGCATCACGTTTTTTAAGCGAACTTCCTTCCCATGTGTGCGAATTTACGTCGTATAATTCATCGTATACTGCATGGGATGCTCCCAGATCTTCTTCATTTGACAGATTTATCTCTGCAAACGGAAATAGCAACAAAAGTGCACGTAACGAAATAACCGATTCACGGTTCAAAGTATACCAAAGAGTTAAGCATCCCTCATTTGGGATTGGTACTATAACCAGCATACAGGGCAAAGGGGATAATGTTAAGCTCACTATACAATTTGTAAATGGTTTTACCAAAACATTTCTTGAGCGTTACACTCCGCTTGAACCCTTATCATAATTTTTTTTCTTGACAATTTATACTCAAAAGTTTTCAATTTTAGCAGTAAAAAACATAGGATATACGTTATGGAAAAAACGCATAAGGTTTCATCAAAGATTCTCAATGATATTCCGGTTCTTATTTTAGAAGGTGATATTACTTCTGAAGCTGATGCCGATATCATGAGTATGTATAGAGAACTTAAAGAAAAACATTCCCCTTTTTACCTGATGATTGACTTTAACAAAACAAAATATATTAATTCTGCTGGCATAGCTACATTAATTAACATTATTCAGGATTTAGGCGATTTTGGCGGCAAGGTGGTGTTTACCGGCCTTTCACAGCATTTTCAAAAAGTGATGGATATAGTGGGCATCACTGATTTTGTCAATATTTACCAAACCAACGAAGAAGCTTTAAAAAATATAGCTGCAAAATCCTGATGTATGTGTACCATACCACCAGTGTGGCCTGTTACTTTATTTCATTACTTCTCTATCCCCAATTTCTTTAGCAATTTCTTTGTTGGCTTTCCTTGTTCATCCCATCCCCTGAGTCTATAGTATTTTTTCAACATCTTATCAAGTGGAACGGTATATCCTTTTTTGCCATACATAAGCGGTTCTCTGGTGAAGCGAGCAGGCAGCGAATCATCTTTTGCAGTCAACCCTTCCCGTATATTAAACATCCTCTCCAGAGTATACCCTCGCTCACCAACCAGATAATATCTTCCAAAATCCATCTTCATCCCGGTGGCAAGTTCTATTGCTTTTGTATGCGGAAGTAGCGGCACATGAAAACGCATAAGCCACTTTGGCATCCTTACAGTAAGATCAACAAGTATCCACGTATGCGTAAGGATAAACTGCAACAGTGAAAAAAGCCATTTTCTGCCAGGCACTTTATAGGCAATAGCTGGCACGAATGTCCATGAAGTAAAAAGGCAATTGCCTCCCGCACTCACTGCAGCCAGTAAATTTTGGTCAAGTATTGTCCATGATGGTTTTGAGCGATAGTGATGGGGATTGAGTGTCACTGGCCCTGTTACCTCAAAGTATATCATGTACCCACCATCTAAATGACACGCACCACGCGATGCAGTGGCATATCCAAGGCCATGACCCACTGACGCACGTGGCTCATAGGCGGCAATTTCCAGACCCTTTACGTGCGGTGCATAATCATGGGCATTATACTTTTGCGCAAGGTATCGCACACCGTTTGAAAGCTCCTGCCCAATCCCACGTTTATATGCAATATCTTCAATTACCTGTAATATGTTGTCTTTTTTTCCAAATTCAATGCCGCACTTCCATACGCCGCGCTCATTGAGTTCCGCAGCAAATCCCATCAATGTACCTGTGGTAATGGCATCAAGTCCCAAAAGGTCAAGCTGATAGTTCCACCTGATAATGCTATCCATATCATCAATGAGCATGTTAGAGCCAAGCAGGGATAAGATTTCATATTCAGGGCCTTTTACCTCTTTGCCATCAATCTCAACAACCCTGCCGCAGCGAATAGGGCATGAAATACATCCTGAATTTTTTACTAAAAATTCTTCGGCCAGACGCTCTCCACCGATCTTCCATGCACGCTCAAAACTACCTTTAGAAAAGTTTTTTGTTGGCAATGCATTGTTCATGGAAAGCGCCGTTAAAAAACCTGCCGTACCGTACCGTGGTGCAAATTCACCGGTTGCAGGATGCTTCTGTAACATGGTAATCCACTGTTTAACGTGTTTTTTGAACTCATCATTATTATAAATGGGAATCTTTTCTGAACCCCGCGCAACCATGCCTTTAAGGTTTTTTGATCCCATAACAGCACCCATGCCGCACCTGCCGTGGCTTCGTTCCTGGGAAACCACTGATGCAAATAGAACCTGATTTTCACCAGCAGGCCCAATAGCCATGGTGCCACCCTGCCCCATTGCCTTTTGCGCATCCTGCGTATTCATACCCCAGATATCACCGGCGTCCCTGATATGCACGGTACCATTGTCAAACTCAATATATACCGGTTTTGGTGCTTTCCCACGCACCACTACACCATCAAAGCCCGCACGTTTCAGGTGCATGCCAAAATTACCGCCACTGTTAGAATGCCCTATGAGGCCAGTGAGCGGGCTTTTGGCTGATATATCAAATCTGCTGCTTGATGGCGCACCGGTCCCTGTGAGTGGCGATGTCATGACAATCAAAATATTCTCAGGCCCAAGCGCATCTGCACCCGGGTTTAGCTCATCCCATAATATCTTTGTGGCAATAAAGCGCCCCCCTAAATACTTTTCCCTGTCTTCATCAGAAAGTGGATACTGGCTAACGCTTCCCGTTGTAAGATTAATATCACAGATTGTTCCCATATAGCCTTTGAATTTACTTGGCATACTTTACCTCTTTTGGTGTATAATGTGGTATTGCTAATATGTCAGGAATTTTAGATAAAAGTTTTATAAACATTGCACACTCGTCGGCTGAAGCTGTAGCAAGATTATGTATTGCCGTATCAAAGCAAAAGTCTTCAATTGCAGCAAGGCACTTTTTCCCCTCTCCGGTGAGTGACACATACACCACCCGTTTATCTTTTAAAGACGTTGTACGCTTCACCAGGCGTTTTGACTGCAACCGTTGCACAATACGCGTAGCTTTATGTAACGGTATTTCCATTGCACTGGCAATGTCGCTTATTGTTTGTTTTGTGTTATTCACAAGTGTCATTGCATAGTATAACTCGTAAGTAATACCAAAATATTTTTCCTTGAAGCGTTCAAGATGATACACTGCGTATAGCACATCACGCATCAGCGCAACAATCTCTTTTTTTTGTTTTTTGTGGCGATAGTTCATGGCATCAGTCCTTTGCAAAGACAATACAAAAAAATACTTGCAGATTGCAAGTATTTTTTTAATGAGAACGAGGTGTGAGCTCAATATACTGCGTGCATGGATCCCGACTTGCGTCGGGACAGGTTCCCGACTTACATCGGGACAGGCTCGATTCAGGATCTAACGATTACGGATCATGTCCGGAATGACTTTAACTATCATTGGGAATAATAACTAACACTTTTTTTAAGGGAGTAGCTTATGAATAAAAAAATATTTTTGGCAATGATTATTACCTGTGTTGTTGGGGCTATTGATGCACTGTATCTGCTCTATGTTCATTACTTTCCGATAGTACCTGATGAAGCACTTTTTGCATTGTGTACTGCCGGAAGTATGTTTGACTGCAATGCAGTCAATACCAGTGCGTATGCGGTGCTTTTTGGTCTGCCGTTATCGGCATGGGGTATTGCATTTTATATATTTTTCATGGCATTAGTAAATATGTACTATAAATATAGAACTCATGTAATTATGGAATTTATAATGTTGTGGCTTACCATATTTGCAGTACTGCTTTCAGTAATGTTAGGATTTGTATCATTTGTTAAAATAAAAAAATTTTGTACTTTTTGCATGCTACTGTGGTTATGCAATGGTGCGCTGCTTGTTATGGTAGGTATGCACATAAAACGTTTGTACAATGGTCTTAAAAATGCACTAACTACCATACATGATTTTGATATTATAGCTTTAATAAAAGATATGCAAGTGCAAAAAATATTATTAATACTTTCAATAGCTGGTATTATTTCGCTTGGGATTTCGTATGGAATTGATGCATCGTGTAGGTATGCATATAATCAGAAAGAAAAGGAAAGGGAAGCACAACTTATAGAAGAGTTTAAAAAGGATTATGAGCAATACGAAAAAGTGAGCATAAAGGTTGATGATATCAAGCCTATTATAGGAGCAAAGGAAAATCCAGTTCATGTTGTGGTGTTCTTTGATTTCAACTGTGGTGCCTGTCATAGAGCTATTGCCTTACTTAGCGAACTGGCACTAAAATATAAAGATGCTGTTGCACTGTATGTACGCCATTTCCCGCTGGATGGCACATGCAACAGGTTTATTACACACACAAAAGATGGATCTTCATGCAGAGCGTCGCAATTTGCATATGCATTGTATGGAAGTAGTGATTATCATGATTACATTCTGCAGCTTATGAAGCATAAAGGCATAATTGATGATGGTGTTATTAAAGACGTAATTGCAGATTTAAAGAAAGACTATACAAAAATTGAAGAAAACGCACACGCAAAAGAGGTGCAAAAACTTTTGCAAAACGATATATCGCTTGGTGGTGCACTTGGTGTCCAAGCAACACCAACAATTATTATTAATAATACAAAGCTACGTCCCGGCACACCACCGGCATATATGCTTGAAATGGCAATAAAGTTGGAGATGGCAAAAAAGAAATAACATTATTTTAAATTGACAATTGCTTACGCTGGTAATAACATTATTATTTGTCATTTAAACAAACAGATATAACGGAGGTTCTATGAAAGTAATTAAAATTACGTTACGTGTTATAACATCAATTGTACTATTTCCGGTAATTTTGATATCCCTGTTGATCATTTACTGGGATCTACGCAAACCACCGCAATACTCGTACGATCCATCATTACAATTCAACTCGTATATAATTACAACATCGGATGATCCGTTAAAGTGGCATAATTCAAATACTGATCTTATATATTATCAGGGATTTTATTATTGCATACATGCTCAAACAAAATGGCACTTATATGATGACAATGGGTATCTGCTCATCAGGCGCTCTTCTGATGCTAAAAACTGGCAGGATGTGGCAAAATTGGTAGTAACAGGAAAAGATGTGCGTGACCCAAAATTTGCAATTATTAAGAATGACCTTTTTGTGTATTTCCTGGTAAACGAAAAATTTGATCCTTCACCACACACAACCTTCTGGTCTTATACAAAAGATGGATTAAACTGGAGCATCCCAAAAGAATTGAATACAATAGTAGTCAATCACCACACAGAAAAGGGTATAGCAAAGATAATGAAGGGAGGCTGGAATCTCTGGCGGCCAAAAACACAGGATAATAAAGTATGGTATGTTATAGCCAGTGGCAAAAAGCCTTTGTTGTTGCCAGCAGGTCAGCCGGTGCATACTGATGTCAATACCATAACAATACTATTGTCATCAACCGATGGATTGATCTGGAAAGAAGTTTCTGAAGTATATACCGCGTATGGTAATGGTGAGCCAGAGTTAGAGTTTTTGCCGGATGGCTCAATAATTGCCACACTGCGATGTGGAAGCCTGGGAACGGGAGGATATGAATTTGGCAATCCAACGGGCAATACCATCATTGCTATTGCAAAGAAGCCATATACTACCTGGAGCTATGCTCATTCATTTATAACAAGGCTTGATGGTGCTACACTGTTTTCAATCAAGGGGCGTATCTTTGCTGCGGGAAGGAACCATTTAGGACCACGGTTTGATTTAGGTAACCATGTAGCAAAAAAACGTACCGCTATTTATGAAGTGTTACCCGACAGGTTAATTCATCTGTTTGACCTTCCATCCAATGGTGATACTGCGTATACCGGTGTTGTGATAAAAGATGAAATGGTGTATGTGAGCTACTATACATGCCCAATTGAGAAGGATTATCCATGGATTATTGGTATATGCTTTAAATCCAAAACCGATGTGCGCATGGCTACTTTTACCGTAGGGGGATTATTGAAAGTTGCTGATGTAAAACGAAATCTTTCAAGTAAGTGAGGGAATGAATATGAATAAGGAAATTATGTATTTTGCAGTTAAGATCATTCTTTCTATCATTGTGGGAATTCTTGTTATTTATCCACTATATTTATATGGCAGGCACTTTCTTTTACCATAGCATTACGTAAAATAATTGGAAATGAAATAAGGAGGAATGTATATGGATATGCTTTCATTCAGAACATCTAAAGTATGGAAAATTATTGTGTATAGTTACTGGGCAATAATTGTTGCATGTGCTGTGTTCTTCTATTATTTGATACTATCAACTTTATTTTAATTTCCCAAACACAATTGCTTCAACGCCAGCTTCATCCATCATGGCTTTTGCAAGCTCATCGTTGTAGGGGTGTTCAAAGATAAATGTTTTTATGCCGGCGTTTATCAGCATCTTGGTGCAGATGGAGCATGGCTGGTGAGTGACATAGATAATTGCACCGGCAATAGACACACCGTGAAATGCTGCCTGTATAATGGCATTTTGCTCGGCGTGCAGGCCGCGGCACAACTCATGCCGCTCACCGGAGGGCACATTGTAGATATTGCGCAGGCAGGTTTGTGGAGTGCAGTGCGTGATTCCCGTTGGCACTCCGTTGTATCCGGTGGACAGTATGCGTTTATCTTTTACAATGACCGCGCCCACCTTGCGACGTATGCATGTGGCACGTGTAGATACATCATGTGCGATCATCATGAAATATTCATCCCATGTTGGCCTGTTCATTTTGCACTCACCTTGCAGTTAAATTGTAGCAACACTGTATAATCCATAACTGTGTGAAGTGTGCACTTAACTGTTAATGGAATTACACTGTGATACACATATCGCTTTGGTTTTAGTAAATCATGTTTTTTTGCATATTCTTTAATTAGCTCGATTGGTATATAGGTGGAAAGCGTTACAGGCTTTTGTGGTGTTATGGTAAGCACGGTGGATGGATATTCCACAGGATGCGTAAGTATTTCATTATTGTCATGTGCGATAGTTACCGTGATAGCAGGCTGTTTTAGCCAGAGCGTTGATGATGAGTGGCTGGTAAATGTGACTGACGCAAGGATTGGCTGGTTGATGGTGTGAATGATGGAAACGCGCACCTGTACACCATTTACTGCAACGGTTTGATAGATATAATCAGTTGGTTCTTTTTTTTGAATGATGAGCGTTAATAATATGATAAACACAATAATGTTAATCAGCAAAAAGATGCGCGAGAATTTCTTTTTGCGCTGATTGCTGTCAGGTGGTACTTCACCTTTTTTAATGTATTCAATCCGTTCCTGAATTTTTTCCTGCATTGTATTATTCTATTTGCTGTAGTATAGCCAGAGGGAGTGTAAAGGTAATGGATTTCATTTTAACAATATCACCATATATCATGGCAAAAAAGTTAATGGTTACAGTATTTGTATCCCGTAATGAATTGAAAAAATACGCATTCGCAGGATTGAGAGCAAAATGAAATGTATGGTATGTCTGAATTTCCTTGCCATCGGCAAACATGGTAAGGGCAGTTGATTTCTCTTCTTTTTCTATGAGCCACGATACATTGGTTGGCAGGATATCGTCAATTGCTTCAGGCAAATCAAAATACAAAAGGTAATAATCATCAGGAGTAGACAATAGCAATGATGTCCCTGCATCTTCAAAAAAATCATACAGCGGTGCATAAAACTCCCTGTCAAGAGTGGAGTTGTCAGGGAGTTTACGTAATGCTGCAATAAACTGTTGTGTTGCAATGATGTCCATATACGGTAACTATCGCTTATAATAAAATCTTTTAAAAATTTTACAGTAACAATGCCATTATGTACAGTAGTGTTATTGCCGGTAACTATCGCATAAAAAAAATTACAGTAAAACAGAACTATGTACACTAGTGTATAGTGCCGGTAACTATCGCCTAAAAATTATATAACACATCAACACTGGTGTTGGTTGCCAATCCGTACAGTTTGAACGCAAAATATATGATAACAAACACAAGCAAAATCATGATGACGATGTTCATCCTGTCAAGCAACTTATCGGAAATGGATTCCTGCAATCTGTTCATCATGAACGCAATGAGCGTAAGGTAACCTGCAAGCCCGGTGCAGCATGCTACCAGGAACGTGGCTTTGAGTGGAATGGACATAGTATCAAATAGCTGCAGATCCAGAAGAAGCTTGTAACCTATTACCCACCATACAATCATACCGGGATTGGTGATGGCAATGGTAAAGCCTGTTAAGAATGACGTGCGTTTTTTGTATTGTATGTGTGTTTTGATGTGTGGCGGTATATGTTTGTGTTCGCGGTAAGAACGGTACAAAAGCGCTATGATAACAAGTATGCCCAGCGAATATGTAAATATTTGCACTTCAGGATAATGCAAAAAGCCGCCAATTCCAAAAAGAACCAGCACGCCGTAGATGAAATCGGATGTCACCGAACCAAGTGCAACAGAGAGTGCAGGTTTAAGGTGTCCGTTTATGGCTTTTTTAATGACCTCAAGCTGTACAGCACCTACGGGAATTGATGAAATAAATCCAATAAAAAGTCCAAATGCAAATAAAAAAAAGATATGAATGGTGTACATGCCATACCTGCAAATAAAATTTTGTCTGATTATATACGATGCAAATTGTATAAAAAAGTTGCAAGTATTTTTTAAAAATAAAATAAATAATGAAGAATACAGTGACCAGGATAGGTACAAAACTATTTTATTTTTGCTTCTTTTGTTGTTTTAGTTCTTCAACTTCCTGTGGCGACAATTTGCGTCCCTGCAGTACTATCTTGCGTATGGATTCTTTTGAGAAATCGTCTTCAAATACTATTTCCTTACCATTAAGTACTTTCAGATTGTCGATGATAGGGATGCAATTCTTTGAAGCAAAGCCAATCTTTCCACCTTCAGGCTCTTCATTTAGTGTGTGCGATAGTATCCGTGTATTGTCTATTGCTGCGGTAAGTGTTTTTCCCTGCAGATTGATTGACAGTGTGTATGCTCTTCCATAGTCAAGCGATACTTCTTTTGTGGCAAGTGTGGTGATGATAAAGTTTCCTTTAGCCTGCTTTGGAAGTGTTGTGTCTTTGATGTCGGATTTGATGATACTCACGGTGTGTATGATTTTACTGTCGCCAGTAAACTGCACGGCGTAGAACTGGCGGTAATCAGATGCAGCAAAAAATGTGAGATAGGTGGCACCATCAGCAGGCGAGTAAAGTGCAACAGTGTGTGTAACGGATGTAAAGCTGAATGAGTTGCTGCTTATAAGTGAGTTTACGTTAATAAGCGGGCTGTAATCAAAATTAAAAGATTTTCCCCTGTTTTCACGCAGGTAGGATTCTTTGTTGTCGCTGACCACCGACCAGTTACCAGAGATCTGCTGCCAGGTGTGGGTGGATGTTACATTATCCTGAGCAAATATTATAGTGGAAAGAATGATTATTGATACAATTGAATATGTATAAAAGTTTGGTCTCATGGTGATAATACATTACGCTCCTTTTGCTTATATACAGAAAAGAGATGCTAATTTTTAAGAAATAAAAAAACTATCACTGAATTTACTTTGCTACCTATGTTATAGTTTTAATAATAATCAGTATATTGGTAATATTACACATCGAGTAAGTGTCATACAACAATCAAAAGTAACCATCACACTCACAATTATTTTAAAATACTTGCCTGGTTATACAAGCCATAGAACACTACAATAACTAAAAAATTAACACTTTCTCCCAAAATTCTTACTTACTACATTTACAAGATACAAGAGAATAGAAAACAAAATATATTGTTATGGAGTTACTGAATCAATTGTATAGACTTCCGAAGATCCTTCGTTAAGACTTAGTGAATTAGAATTAGTTTCTTTTATTACAACACTCCCTTCTCGAAATTCAGACCCATTATATATACTGGCAATAACTGTTCCATTGAGTTTATCAACCTCTTTAAATTCAGTCTGGGTTCCATCAGCATATCCACCACTTTTACTCCATACCTCATCACCATCTGCCCATACAATATCATTTATAGGATTCCCAGCATCATTTATCCACGCTAATTCAGTTTTGTCATTATTACACCCTATACCTGCAAAGAGCATTAGTGCTGCTATTGTTATTGTTATGATAATTGTTCGCATGCTATCCTCCTAAGTATTATCACAAAATTATATAGAGTATTTTAATATTTTAATCCAAATTTTTTACACATAGCTATGCATTTATAGATTCATGCCTGTATTATCAGGGAACTTACAAAAACTGTTTCCAAGGATGTTCCCTTGTGGGCACAATAAAACAATATATAGATAAAAACCGCTTCATTAGGATGTTAATTTTAAGGATGAAAGCAATTTTTAGATGTGCCCATAATTCATTAAGGATATTTCACATTTACCAAACCACCACAGCAATATTATCATTAGGTGTCACTATACATTGCAGTGCCTGACACTTCTACACGTATTGCGCTGTTACTGCAAAAATATCATTACACCATCTATTCCCACGAATCGTCATAGATAACTTCTCCATGTTTTAATATAATTATTTTATATACTGCTGTCAATTAATTTTGTGCAAATGTTTTTTTTGTTCCCGGGCTCTGACCCCTTTTTTTAAAGCTTCAAGGCTCGCAGTTGTATTTACCCCGCTTACCAACTCTGTTACTTAAGGCTTGTGAATGGAGTATATATGCTCTGACCCCTGTTATTCCCGACTTACGTTGGGACAGGCTCGTTTAGAGGCTCTGACCCCCGTTTTTTCAACTTGCTCTGTATGCTCTGCGCTGTCAGCCTGATATTTTTTAATGCTCTGACCCCATTTTTTCCCAAAATTTTTAAAAAAATTCCCACAACCTTTTACAATTTTCCCACCTTGTGCGTTGTATATACATAGAATCTATTACAAAAACGTAACACATGGAGGAATACTATGGCCAGGAAATTGCGTGTACAGCTTCCCAATCTTACCTATCACATCACATCCCGATGTATTGAATGGAGAGGGATGC
>CALEUQ010000032.1:5000-31276 GCA_937920495.1 uncultured bacterium
TTGTGAAATCCCAATCGCGGAAATAGATTTTTGCTAATTTAGCAGACGTAATGGGCATCTTATCCAGCAAATTATTTACAATAACAAGATATTGCCTTGCATCAGGATATGTGATGCTATAAAGAATTTTTTCTATATCGTTATACTGCATTTCACTGTACCGTGACAACTCCTGGTACAGTGAAGAAAGCCTGCCAGTATTGTTACATACCATAACACGCTCTAACGTGTATGACGGATTTTCAATAAACTCACTTCCTGCAATACACATATCAGCCTTTCGCACTTCAAATATGAAAGGAGCATTGGTTGCCAGGTGGGCCTTATCCGCCCTTACAAATACACCGGTTTCACTATCCTGCATGGCATTTCCGGCAATAATCTGGTAGGCTACGGTATTATCCTGCACAACAAATACACGAGGCTGTCCTTTGTATCTCTGAACTATGGGCACTATATCCTGTACTGAATTTGCAAATGCAATATCAATCATAGACTCAATATACCCTTTTGCAGGAGATACAAATGATATGGCAACAATAGTATCTTTCAGATTATGTTCAAATGCATCAGATATAACCGGGCCACTATCGGTAAATCGTGTTATGCAGTGTGCAGACTGCTGGGATTGCAATTCCTTATACCCAAAGGCACTGTAATAGAACAATGCAGTATTGCGCGTCTGTGTCTGATATTTACAAAATACCTGGCTGTCTGCCATCAGTGAAAATGACGCATAGCGGAACGTATTGGTCTTTCCCGCAACAATATAGGGCAATCCGGCAAATGTGTATCCTTCAATGACTTTGCCGCCAATCTGAAAGTTCACAGGATATAGTAAAGGATATATGGAAAGGCTGTGCTCGTAGCTGGAGCACAGTGTAGCAGTATCAGTGTACATCATGCGTGAGGGAAAGGCAACTGCAAAACCCCGGCAATATGAACCATACAGTCCAAAAATTGATGCAACAAGCTTTTGAAGTTGTTTTATCTCGTTGATAAGAGTATAATCCTGCTGTCTGTAGCTACGTATAATCTTTTTATTGGTTATTTCACGTGATAGCAGCGGGAAATCCTTATCCAGAACTGGAAAGAAAAGCTCACTATTTGTAACAAACGCATTGCAGAATTCCAAAAACAGGGAAATACACACAACATCTTCTTCATTCCATTGCGCAGTATCATTACTGGCTCTTTCCATTTTAAATTTATAGGTATTAATACCATGTACGTACTGCTGCAAAGCCTTTAAATACTGCGGCGATAGTTCCGACAAAAGGGCTTTTGCTTTGAGTGGCAAGCCTATGGCCTTAACCAGCCTATCTATCCTTTCGTATTGCGACAAACCATACTGAACACTTGTAGCAGTTGCAAGACTCCGTAAAAGTTCCATCTGCGAAAGTCTGTCCTGTGCATGCACAACACCTAACGCAAATAATGCATCATCGCGGTTTTCTGCAATAATCAGCGGATAGCCTTTATCAAGCCTGTATATTGCCACAGGAAACGCAACACCTTCAGTAACGGCACCTTGATACGAAACGGATAAAAAGCAAAATCGGTAGATGCCAATTGCAAGCAGGATAATTGCAACAGCACCACCTGTAATAATTAATAGAGTTTTTCTGGTCATAAGTAATACCACACGTTAAAATTCAAATTCCAGAGCCCCCAGTCTGCTTTCCACCTCTTTTAATATGCGCTGTTCATCATTCTGGTCCTTTGCTTCAAAGGTTGCTGAAAAGCGGACAAAACTACCCACATCATCCCATGGCACAGAGGATATCAGGCATTCCTTAATTAAATATTGCGAAAAACTTTCTGCATTGTCAAAAACAATTCCACTTTTTGTTTTCTTTGGTGCCTGCACATACAGATAAAATGTGCCTCCTGGCATGTGGGCATCAAAACCCAATCGCTTCAATGTTGCAACAAGTGAGGTGAGTCTTCTTTTATACTTTTCCTTTATCTTTTCAGTTATCTGGGGATGTTCAAGCGCCACAATGGCAGCCTTCTGGATGGCCTTGAATTGTCCGGAATCATAATTATCTTTTACATTTGCAAATGCTTTGACAACAAGAGGATTACCTGCAACAAACGCCATTCGCCACCCTGTCATATTGAAAGCCTTTGACAGCGAATGTATTTCAACCCCAACTTCTTTTGCACCAGGGATGCGTAAAAATGATAGGGGTTCCCCATTATAGGTCAACGCTGCATAGGCAGCATCCTGTACCACTACAATCTTATTCTTAAGTGCAAACTCAATTACACGTGTATAAAAATCCTCAGTGGCAACTGCGCCAGTAGGGTTATTGGGATAGTTAATCACAAGAACTTTTGCCTTTTTTACAATTTCTTCAGGGATTGACTCCAGATCCGGCAAGAAATTATTCTGTTTTAGCAATGGAATATTATATACTTTTCCTCCATACCACTCGGCATGAGTGCCAAACACCGGATAGCCAGGTACAGTCATCAAGACTACATCACCGGGGTCAATAAATGCTGAAGGAAGCATGGCCAGTGCCGGCTTTGAGCCAATAGAGTGGTTGACCTCAGTTTCTGGGTCTATGCCATCAACACCAAATACTTCTTTCAGATACTTTGCTGCAGCATATTTGAATTCCGGAATGCCATTGTCCGCATACCCGCGGTTTTCGTGCTTATATGCTTCTTTACAAAGAGATTCAATGACTATATCAAACGCTTTTTCATCAGGCTCGCCAACTCCTAAATCAATAAGCTCCTTACCGGGATTATTTTTTAGTGCTTCACGCTTTGCCATCTTAATTTTTTCAAACTTGTAAATCTTTTCAACCTTTCCAAAACGGTTCCCACCTATCCGTTCTGCAAATAACTGCTGAATATACGACTCCATAAAAAATTCTCCTCCTGAAAATAGAATTTCATCAATAACGTTACTTACTTGACCTATAATTCGTGTTTATCCCGATTGAAGCCAATCTGGATCATTCCGTACCATGATTTGGGATATAACCATATACTGCCATTCTGAGCTTAACTCAGAATCTACTCAACATAGCCATTTAGAACTTGATTCGGAATCTTTAGATCCTGGATCGGGACCTGTCCCGATGCAAATCGGGACCTGTCCCGATGTCAATCGGGACCTGTCCCGATGTCAATCGGGAATCATTCCGATTTCAATTTTGAAATATTAGATTCTACAAGCTCAACAGCATATTGGGTCCCTGGAAATTTTAAAAACCTGCTGAAGCGGCCAACTACACTAATTGTATCACCAGGTTTTAATTGAGCTACAGAATAATAATCTTCAAAATTGCGCCAATCCTTTGTATAAATATAGCAATTAATAGGCCCTGATGAGTGTTCCACAGTTGCTATCACACTGAATGTATAGTCAATATTTATTGAATTGCCAATTTGTTTTACTATAGCATTATTCACTTTCACACGTTTACCTTCCAGCTGTTTTAAAAACAGAAATCCTTTTGCAGGGTTTTCAGCTGCATCAATTTGAGTTTTTATTGCTATCACTTCATCAAAAGAATATAATGGAATCCAGAATTTCATTGATGTGCAGCCAGTAAAAAGTATTACTACCGTTATTATATATCGATTAATCTTCATTAAGAACTCCCCCAGAAATAAGATTAAGAGACAGAATCCTTGTAGTGTAGCTTCAACACGGGAAACTAATTAATAAAATAAACAAATAAAACAAATCATAGTCATAGGTTGTCAATAATAATATCCAGGTTTATATTTTGTCAAATATCTTTGTTGTTTTTATTCCATCAAATATTAAATATATGATAGTACTTGTTATTACAAATACAACTTAGTTTTCAGTACGACTAATCAATTTTTTTTTTTAAATTTTCATTGATAAGTTTACATTTATATATTTATACTTTTCTATTACATTACTAACTAATTATAATGTGGATTTTCCAATACATTATATCGGTTAGCATTTGCATGTAAACACACATCGTATATTTTATATCATACTGTTGTATCAGAGTATAGTTGATGAATACAATTATATTAGGAGATATGTATGAGCGATATATGTCCTTTTGCTGAGAAATGCCCAATATTTGGTGGCATTTTGAAAGATAAAGTTTTCACAACAAAAGCGTATAAAGATAAATATCCTGAAGCTGGTGCTGAAGGCAGGAATGCGTGTAAAAGATTTCAATGTAAACAAAGATTTTGAAAAGTTCCTGCAAACTTATTGCCTAATTCCTTCAAATCCCTTGACGATATAGGAAAGGAAAATAATTGGTTATAATTTACTTCTTTTAACACTTTTACTACTTTCTTTTTTGTTATTACTAGCATTCACTGGTCCACTTTCATA
Source organism: uncultured bacterium (assembly GCA_937920495.1). GTDB lineage: Bacteria > Spirochaetota > UBA4802 > UBA4802 > UB4802 > UBA4802. The sequence continues at coordinate 9,352 of CALEUQ010000032.1, forward strand.
ACTATCTAAAATCTTGTACATTTCCCAGAATGAAAAGAAAAGCGTGAGCAAAATGGGACCAATAATAATGCCGGGTAATCCAAACGTCTGCAAACTCCCCAATAGCAGGAAGAATAGTATAAGGGGATGAAATTTCAACTTCTCGCCAAAAACTACTGGTTTCAGCACATTCTCAAGCAGTAGATACCATCCCAGACACCACAGGGCTATTATCAAGGCTTTTACGGGGCTACCTATCGCCAGTAAATACAGCGATGCTGGTAACCACACAAAACTTGTTCCAATAACCGGTATGAGGGAAAAGATAGCAGCAATGCTACCCCACAGTACCGGAGTTGAAAGGCCTACAATCACAAAACCAATGCCAACCAGCAAACCCTGTAAAATCATTATCATGAAGTTGCCAGCTAAAAGAATCCGTACCACCACCTTCAGCGTATCAACCATATCACGCTCTATATCATTGGGAAATGGCAATATTGTATAAATACTTCTTTCAAACCGCTCACTATCTTTAAAAAGGAAAAAGAGTATAAGCAACATAAAGAAAAAGTTTATAAAAAATCGTATAGAAAATGTAAGTAACCCCGTAAGGTTTGAAAACAGTGTCAGCGACATATCCTGCATGTAACGGATAATACGCTGGACAAGCTCATCCTGCGTTAAGTTAAAATATTTCAGAGTTTCTTTCAAAAGAATACTGTGCGTAAAGTATTGTTTAAAAACTTTTGGATCAAATTGCAGCTGTAAGAAATCATAAAACTCCATAACCTGATCACTGAGACTTATAAGAAGAAAAAACGTAGGAATGAGTATTGCAACAATGATTAACCCAACCATAGCAAAACTTGCAAACACCTTGCTTTTTACATACTGCAGTACCCAGGTGTAGAGAGGCTTCAATCCAATATAAAAAATAATGGCAAAAAGGAAAGGCCAGAAATAATAGCGGTAAATATAGGCAATCCCGGCAATAAGCCCAAGGAATATCACCCAGAATAGCGTTGTTAACCTTTTACTCTGAACTACAATCTTATATGAATCCCGGGGTATCATGTGTGTTAAATCCTTTTTAAAAGGTAAGCGATAGTTACTGATATCAAAATGTATCGGCCTGACTTACTGCAGGCCGATACCAGCTGACACATCAGCTAACCTACAATACTACTTCGTGAGATAATGTGATAAATCCGTTGCAATTCGGTTAATGGCATGTTCCAGATATGCCTCATCGGATATCTTCTTCCGATATTCCAGAATCTTTGGTGATACTTCTTTGGCAATCTTCTTCTTTATCTCACGATCATCCTTGTTCATGAGACGTTTCATATCGTTACCCCTTTTTCTGGTCACCTGTCCCTCCTTGAACAGGTTAGCTGACCTCAATGTAACAATCGGTTGAAATATAATTTTATATAACATTTTTTTGCCATACATATGTGATAATTCTTAAGTATTTCATTTGACGTCATCCTGATACATGCCATAATGACAGTATAGAATTACACCAACCCGCCTCCCCGGGCGGTTGTTTGTCATGTAATTGCACATGTTTTATTTATACATGTACGTCTATGGAAAAAGGTATGAATAGTACACTCCATGCCGCCAAAGGTGGGTATATACTAAATTCCATAGTTTATTCAAAATTTACATTTCATAATACAACATGATATACTAACCTATGAATATTAAAGTATGAATACCATCATAATCAAATTTATCATATTCCAGCTATGCATCTGGGTACCAATTATTGCAGGAGCATATTTATCGGGCAAAAAATATGTTAATGTCCACGTACTGTCACAACGCCTTATTACCATAAATCTTGTAAGCCTTGAATCCTTCATTGTACTATGGACAATATGGGGTTTAGAGCTGACGCGTGATCTCATTATGCTTCCGCTTGCGGGTGTTGTTGAAGTTGGTATTGGGCTTGTTGCCGGTATACTGGCAAGCGTCCTTGCTCACATTAAAGGCATACAAAAACATACCTTTATTATTAGTTCATCCCTTGCAAACCATGGGTTTACAATGGGTGGCTTCCTGTGTTATCTTTTTTTAGGAGAAAAGGGTCTTGCGCTGTCATTTATCTTTATTATGTACTTTATGCCGTATGTGATAATGGTTATATTTTCATACGCACGGTATGCTGGCACCGGCACTCCATTTTCATTTACGCGCTATATTCTTACACCGCAGAATATGCCATTGTATGCAGTATGCGCAGCACTGCTACTTCACTATTTTGGCATCAAAAGGCCTCTCATCACAATACCTCTGGATACCATGCTTGCCATGTCACTTACCATCTATTATTTTTCAATGGGGATCTATTTTAAGTTCAGGAATATCAAAAGCTTTATGAACGCACATATACTGCTTGCAGTGATAAAATTTATTATGGTGCCGTTGTGTATGTTTTTACTGCTTATGCTGTCACAGCTTCCTGGTGATATTAAAACTGTAATACAGTTACAATCCTTTATGCCTGCTGCAATCTATTCTGTCATCACAGCTATACTTTTCAATTTAGATAAGGAAATGGCAACCAGTATGTTTGTGGTTAATACGGTTATTTTTTCAGCTGTAATTATGCCGTTGCTTATCGCAATTTTTCAATGAATCGAAATGACGATGTACGTGCTAAGTATCCCGCACGCATGGTATATAAATAATGGCATCCGATTATTCAATACTCCTTTTCCACAAACAGATGATGATTGACAGTCTGCATGAGTGAATATATTGCATCTTCATACTGCGATAATTGCTGATCCTTATCCCGATTATGGATGATGGCATTGAGCATATTTTTAAGTAACAGCAAATCTGATCGCCTTTTTATTTTTTTTGCCTGAACAAGTTCTTTTAAATAATCAAACTTATAATTACGCAATTGCACCCGTAAAAAAAATTCTATACCATATATCTGGAAAATCTTTTCTAATGGATAACTTTTGCTTTTATCAATAAATTCTTTATACTGAGGCGCATCAACTACTCTCTTTTTCCTCCTATCCTTAATTGATGCGGGCTCAGGACCACCATCTTTTCCTTTTTGGGACTGTTTCCTTTCCAGCTGTAAATCAATATTTGATATGCTTATTTCATATGCTAATCGCTTGGCTTTCCATTCTTCAGTAAATTCATCATAATGCTTTTCCATATACCGCTCAAGCTCTTCAAGCATAATAGCAAGATTGGCAATTTTGCCAATATCGGTATTATTGAGGCTTCGCAGCAAAGGAAATATTTCCTTTACTATCTGATGGACCATCAGTCGTTTATGAAATTCATTTTCATACTGTATGATAAGCTCACTTTGATAAAACGATTTCAATTTACGTATAACAACCAGATCTGTAACCACATATCCTTCCACTCGTGCAATATCCCGTACCTTATCTTCTGCTATAATTTCAATGGAAAATAATTTATGGGCATTAATTAGTATCTGAATAATACGCTTCACAAGATCTATGGAAAGGCCATAGTACCCTGCTATATATTTAACAAATTCATCTGAATAGGGAACGCCTTTAAACCCACCTGCAACATTGCGCTTTCGGACTTCATTATAGATGTCATCAAAAATTGTTAAACTCATCTCATACCCTTTTATTATTCAAAAAATAAAAATCTTTTGCTATATATATTATTCTAAATTACTTTATGAATGATGAAGATTTAAGCTATGCTCAATTCAGCAGATCTTTACTTTAAAATCCAAATTTTGTTCAAAGAATTGCATTCAGAAATAGATGGTGGCTTTTTCATATTTTTTTGCAACAATAAAAAAATGTCACTAATAATTCCTTAAAAATATTTTGTTAATAAAAATAGGTGCGCCCCTGCCGCCGAAAGTGGTGTGAGTGTACAATATATTTTTTATGTTCACATATTTTTTCTAAGGAATAAATCGTGAAAAAATGTAATTTTTTTTATTGACAGATATTGACGTACTTAACCTATTGTAGTATAGTTTTAGTTAAAAGGGGTGTTAGCTCAGCTTGGTTAGAGTGCCTGCCTGTCACGCAGGAGGTCGCGAGTTCAAGTCTCGTACACCCCGATAACAAACGATAATAAAAAAGCTGCTTTTTAAAGCAGCTTTTTTATTATCAGCCTCCAACCTTTGACATGGAATGCATTGCCATACCAGAACAGTTGAATGCAGTATCACCACACTGTGTTAACGAATGCCCTTCCTTTTTATGTACCACAGCCTGTTGTATGATTTCATGTATATCCTGATGTAATTGTCCTCTGAGTATTTTCTTTAAATTATATTCAGATGTATCGTGCAGGCACGCTCTGAGCATCCCATCCGGGGTTATACGCAATCGATTACATCTTGAACAAAATCTATGCGACACTGCAGGTATAACCCCAACACCAATTATTGCAGTTTTATCCCATTGTGGCTGAAACGCATACATGGCTGCAACTTGAGTATCGCTTTTTTTCTTGCGCTGTAATGTACCAAAAGTTTTTAATTTTTTAATTAATGCCTCTGCGCTGACAAATGGTACAGGATCATTACTTAACGGCATGCGCTCAATAAATCTAATGGCGCGGACATAAGATGCAAACTGTACCAGATCTTTTAACTCCTGTAGCGTGGAATCCATAATAACAGCGTTAATTTTGCATTCAACACCTTTCAGCGCAGTCACTTTCTTTATTCCGCGAATAACCTTATCCAGGGCATTGACACCTGTAATTTTTGCAAACGTGTCAGCATCAAGGGAATCAAGGCTGATATTGACTTTCTGAACATTGTACGCTTTTATATCATCAATATATTCTTCAAGTAAAATACCATTGGTGGTAATGCATATTTCAAGATGGGGATGCTTGCTTCGTACCTGTTTTACAATATCAAAAAAGCCTTTGCGCAGGAGGGGTTCGCCTCCGGTAAAGCGCACCTTCTTTATTCCCAGTGAAACAAATACATCTACAAGCGTCACTATCTCTTCATTTCTCAAAATATCATCATGCGGCAACCATCGTACAGGATCGGGCATACAATATACACATCGCAAATTGCAGTGATCTGTTACCGAGATACGCACATAATCTATGGTTCTGCCAAAGCTATCAACAAGCATTATTACCACCTCATGGTATACGCAGCCCACATTGTCCCATATCCATCAGTTGTGAATGAAAACTGATTAAATCCCATGTATGTTGGCTGCCTGTTATCATTAATCTCCTGTACATGATACCACGTAAAAAGCCATGATGTAACATATATAGCAGCATTTGCCAGTATGCTCAAAGTAAAATAATGCGCTGCCCTATCATACGCATAGCCAAATTCTTTAACTGTTTTATAGCCACCCTCCGGATCCTTGAACAGCAGATCATGCTCCGGATCAAGTGCCTGATTTGCCTTCTTTGCCGAGCGGTATAATGAACCACGGTACTGCCAGTAATTATGATAGTAATACATGGCATATATGCCTGAAATCTTCAAACTTGCAAAAACACCGGCATATTCATAGTGTCCTGTGTAAATATGACCACCACCGGGAAGTATGTCCCAGGCAAGGGCCTTCCATACGCTAACAGGTTGATCAGTTGTTACAAATGTAAATGGTTGCTCTGCAAAGAGCGTGTGTACATAAAAAAATAAAAAAAATAATATTACCACTATGCGATAGCTCATACACAGATTCCTTTTTTCTATACCATCCATGATGCTATACCAATATTTTACCAATGTTACGGAATAGTACCAGATACTACTTCTGAATGATCGCTTTCCCTGCCACCATCATGTGATGTCATCCACAGATACACCGGCCCATGATAGGAAGACGATACATCAATATACACACTCTTTGGGTCAACATCAGGTTCAAAATCAGTTTCGGCAACATATCCCACATAATACCGTATATCATAATATAATTTTGGGTCAGAAAAGAGCGCAGGGTCAGTTGCTGATATATACACAAGGTAATACAGGTTTTCATTGGTGCCAGTATCAGGATCATAGGTAACTAAATTGCCATTAACTAATTTATCTGTGTAAAATGTTAATGTGATTTTATGACCAGCAATAGATATTGATATATCCACTGGCGGCGTGGGCTTCTGGCCGCCTTTGACTTTGGAAATATCGTTATAATATTCTTCACCAACAGGATCATGAAGGCAACCAGTAGCAAGTACTATCGCCAAAAAAAATATTGTACTTTTATTTTTTAAGTTCATGTAGATACAGATAATTTTTTCTAAAATAAGGATTATCAGGTTTGAGCAGTGCCGCCTTAAAAATATACGCATAACCTGAATCAAAGTCACCTTTCAGTATCAGTGCCACACCATAATTATTGAGCACTGCGGGTTCATTGTAAGAAATATATTTGCCACACAGGGACAGAGCAGCATCCACATCACCGCGCGATAATCTTCTGACTGCTTCATTGTTGATGCGGGCAATTGTGCTTATGTTTTGTATGTATGCCAGGTATGCAGTAAAGTTTACCTGTACGGTTACCACATCGTGTGAAGTATTATATGGCACTGTTACAATCCGCACGCATCTGATTGTTTCATACTGGTAGCCACACGCAATGCAAAAAAGCACACTACCGTACAACACTATCTTCAATAGCCTGCGCCACATTAAGCATCACCTTTTCATTGAAATGAGCCGCCATAATCTGTATGCCTATTGGAAGGCCGCTCTCATCCTTTGCAACAGGTACCGACATAGCCGGAATGCCTGCAAGGTTTGCCTGTATGGTCAGGATATCAGCCATATACAGTGACAGCGGGTCAGAAATCTTTTCGCCAATACCAAATGCAGTAGTGGTGGTTACAGGTGCAACAATACAATCACACTGGCTGAATGCCCTGGTAAAGTCGTCTATGATAAGTCGTCTTCCTTTCAATGCCTTAAGATAGTACGCATCATAGTATCCTGAACTTAATGCAAATGTTCCAAGGATAATACGCCGCTTTACTTCTTTTCCAAAACCTTCCTGCCGCGTCTTTACATACAGGTCCTTGAGCTTTTGAATATTTTTTGAGCGATAGCCGTAGCGTACACCATCATATCTGGCTAAATTTGATGAAGCCTCGGCTGTGGCTATGAGATAGTAAATGGGAACAGCATAGTCTGTATACTGAAGAGAGATCTGGTGTATAACTGCTCCCTGCCTTTCCAATCTTTTTATCACATCTTTGACTGCGGTCACTATCGCCCCATCTACGCCGTTAAAATATTCCTGTGGCACACCTATCCGCAAACCCCTTATATCCCCGGTGATAGTAGCTGAATCAAAATCTATTGGCTTATTGATAGATGTTGCATCGCGCTCATCCAATCCTGAAATGACTGCAAGCACATCGGCAGCATCCCTCACAGTATGTGCAAAGGTGCCAATCTGGTCAAGCGAAGACGCATACGCAACAAGCCCATAGCGTGATACCCTGCCGTATGTTGGCTTTATTCCCACAACGCCGCAAAATGCTGCAGGCTGGCGTATAGAGCCACCAGTGTCAGAGCCCAGTGCCACCGGTGCAAGGCCTGCCGCAACTGCCGCAGCAGAACCGCCGCTACTTCCGCCGGGAACTTTTGTGGTATCAACCGGATTTTTTGTTGGTCCAAAGAATGATGTCTCGGTGGTGGATCCCATAGCAAATTCATCTAAATTTGTTTTGCCCAGAAGAACAAACCCGGCATTGCGCAGTCTCTGATACGCAGTGGCGTTATACGGCGGTATAAAATTTTGTAATATACCTGACGCACAGGTGGTAAGTACCTCTCTGGTGCATATATTGTCTTTTATTGCAATGGGAATGCCATCAAATGGTGATAACTGTTTACCTGCTTTTCGGCGCAGGTCTGATTCTTGTGCCTGCTGTAATGCCACTTCAGCTGCTACGGTTATATATGCATTAATATCAGTTTTTTCTTCAATTGCGTGTAAGTACGCAGTTACTATCTCAACCGAAGTTGTCTCCCCGCGCTCAAGCATGTGTAGTAGCTGGCGTATGGATTGTACTGCCATAGCATTGCTCCGTAAAATAAATTATTTCATACATGTAATGTTAAAGATCCTGAATCACGTTCAGGATGACATGGTGATACATCGTTGCTCATGTCTGTACCAACTCAAGGCGTAATCATTCAGTGCCTGACACAAAACACATTGTACACTGTTATTATACAATGCGTAAATCAAGTCAGCAGATAAAATAAGGAACAGAATAACACGGCCGATTTTGGCAGTGTGTGTATACTTTGCAACATTGTGTGCACACATAGATTAATGTCAAATTAATTTATTTCCTGTATACTATCTCACAATGGATAATTATTTGACTAAAATCATAACATTGTGTATATTAGTTCATTAATAAAAAATTGCAAATTTCATCACAAGAATAGGTTACATTATGAAAAAGCACATTGTACTGTATGTAACAGCCCTTATTATTCTTTTTGGCTGCTATAAAAAAACAGTAGTCCTTTCCCCCAATGATATCCATTATATTATCAGCACTTTTTTAAATGAACATGTACTGTATCACGAATTTGACGATACCATCTCACAGCGCACACTGAATAATATGCTTTCAACGATTGATCCTGGTAAATATTATTTTTACAAAAGCGACGTTGATGCATTTACCAAACGATATGACACTCTTATTGATGACCTAACACAAAAAGAAGATTTTACATTTCTTGATGATATTTTTGGCACATATAAAAAGCGTGTTGAAGAAGTAAATCATATCATTGATGGACTGCTTGCACAGCACTATACTTTTACTGAAGATGAAACCATTAACCTGGATAGTGAAAAAATACCCTATGCAAAAGACAAAAATGAACTGAAAGAACGCTGGCGCAAAAATATAAAGCTACAGCTTTTAAACTATCAAACATCAGAGAGCTTAAATGAAGAACAGGCAAAGGAAAAATTGAAACGCAAGTTCTACCTTAACAATAAGCGAATACAGGAATTTGACAGGGCAAAGCAATTCTCGGTTTTTCTTAACGCATTTTCCATGGCACTTGACCCTCACACCAACTATCTTACCCAGGAAGAACATGAAGACTTCATGATTTCCAATAACCTGAAGCTTGAAGGCATTGGCGTTCAGCTACGCTCCGAAGACGGCTATACCATTGTTGACCGCATTATCCCGGGCGGAGCAGCTGATAAGCTTCCAAAAGAGCTGCAATTGCAGCCCAATGACCGCATAGTTGCCGTTGCCCAGGGCAATGATGAACCCGTAGATGTGGTTGATATGGAACTTCGTGATGTGGTAAAGATGATACGCGGCAAAAAAGGAACACTGGTAAAGCTCACCATCATACGTATTAATCCTGACAGCAAAGAACAAAAGCGCATGGTGGTGCCTATTGTTCGCGAGGAGATTAATCTTGAAGACAGTGCAGTAAAATCTGAAGTATTCCAGCCTGAAAGTGGTCCTGCAATTGGCTATATTAAAATTCCATCATTCTATGTGGATATGTCCAGGCAAGGATTTGGCGAGGGCAGAAGTTCTACCGCCGATACCATCATGCAGATAAACAATCTTGTAAAGAAAAATGTTTCATGTATGGTGGTTGATCTGCGTGGTAATCCCGGCGGCGCGTTGAGCGAGGCATTAAAATTAGCGGGCCTTTTTATTGACGCAGGCCCTGTGATGCAGGTGTACGATAGTTCCGGCAATATTCAGCCACTGGATGATCCCATACCGGGAGTATACTATAGCGGTCCGCTTGTTGTGCTGATTGATAAATTCAGTGCAAGTGCATCAGAGATCTTTGCGGGAGCAATCCGTGATTATCGGCGGGGACTTATCATTGGCACTGATGCAACCTTTGGCAAAGGCACCGTGCAGACATATAAAGAACTGTACCAGAAAAAAGGTGCAATCAAGATTACCAATGCTATTTTTTACCAGCCTTCGGGCACATCAAATCAATTAAACGGGATAAAGCCTGATATCACCGTACCTGATATCACCACAATATGGGACATTGGCGAAAACAAACTAAAATATGCATTGCAGTGGAAACAGATTCCGCCCGCTGCCTATACGCCATACCGAAATTACCTTACAGCTGATGTTATTGCACAGCTAAAAAATAAGTCCGACAACCGTTTACAGAATGATGCACAGTATGCAAAGCTTTTACAGGAGATCAAAGATTTAAAGCAAAAACTGCAGTCCAAGGAGATAAATCTTAAGGATGAAAGCAGCATTGAGCAGCGCAAAAAGGATCTGGAAAGCTCAATCAAAAAAGGTAAAAAAGACAAGCTTATTGACCTTGAAAATGATCTATTTTTACAGGAAGCATTCCGCATCACCGCCGACTACATAAAAGCGTTGCACTGATTAATACAGGATTTCAATATCAAAGTGCTCTCTGGTTTTTAATGCGGTGATGTACTCCTTAAACTGCGGGATAATGCTTTCAGGATGTACTATGACCGCATCCGTGCCCTGCAATACACATTGCTCATAAATGGCGTGCAGGTGATCGTTACGTGATTGTAGAAAAGACTGTATACATACTACACGCGTTATGTCATAGTTTGGCAATGCTTTGTACACAAGCTCACAGCGCTCGCTGGCTTTTCGCATACCCGGGCACCATGATTTAAATGAGTATGCATACAATAGCTCATAATACATATTCTGTGATGAAGTATGGCACGAAATATCAAACTGCCGTCTTCCATTGCAGCTGTCATCCTGGGCAATAACCGCATCATATTCCTGCAAATTATCATATATATCCCAATCGCTAAAATCACTGTAGATAAGCATTTTACTTACCTTTTCATCAACACTACAGTGGGTGGATTCAACGGTATGGTACAACTGCTGTAAAAGCTCTACACTTTGTTGTGGTAGTAACGTAAAGGCGGCATCACACAAAAGCTGCAGCTGTCCTTGTGTAAACGCCCCTGCATACATGGTAGTAAGTGAGCGCATTATTTTTCGTATTTCTTCATATACCACCACTGCCTGCTGCAACTTTTCTTCATCAGGGTATTCCTGCGTTACTCCCGTACATTGCAGCAGTGAATACACTATTGTGTGCAGGCTCACAACTCCATCTTCTGCAAAGCCTTCATAGTGCGGTATAGTATGTACTGGCAATTGCTGCAAAACATCATGAGGAATGATAGTGCAATGCTGTGGCACAACAAGCAGGTCAGCCAATCTACAGTACTCTAACGCATTAGCATATAACAGGCTATCGGGTGTACGCAAAGACGTCATCACCCAGCGCGGTAATTTGCTGACAACCAATCCATGTGCAGCACACACTTCATACAGCACACTATCACACTGGGTAAATATTATCTTTTTGCCACTGTGCTTTAGCCTGGCAAACTGGTCGGAAAGGTTTTCTAATGTATGCTGCATTTTTTCAAGTATGGCTGCTTTATCCATAGTTACTATCGCCCCCGTAAAAACCATATTATTTTTATAATAATTTTCTTGTCAAAAGAATAATTTTATTGCGATAGTTCATTTTAATAATTACTATACAGACCAAAACAAATCAATCCGGAGAAGCAATTATGAAAGCACGCCGTGCAAAAAAACCGTATCTTTCAATAGTGTTGCCCGTGTACAATGAGGAAGAAAACATCCTTCCGCAATATCAGCACATCATTGAAGCTATGAAAAAAACGCCGTACACCTATGAGATAATTTTTGTTGATGATGGCAGCAGCGACAATTCTTTCAAGCTTCTTGAAGCAATAGCAAAGAAAGACTCACACGTGCATGTGGTACAGTTCAGGCGGAATTTTGGGCAGACAGCCGCCATGGCAGCAGGCATTGATTATTCAAAAGGCGATATTATCATCTTCATGGATTCCGATTTGCAGAACGATGCCAATGATATTCCGTTACTTGTTACGAAAATTGAAGAAGGCTATGACGTCGTTAGCGGCTGGCGTAAAAACCGTCAGGATAAACTTTTGTCGCGCACAATCCCTTCACGGATTGCAAACTGGCTCATAGCAAAAGTCACCGGTGTGTATCTGCATGATTTAGGATGCTCACTGAAAGCATACCGCGGCGAGATAATACGGCAGGTTAATCTGTATGGCGAGATGCATAGATTTATCCCTGTTCATGCATCATGGATTGGTGCATCTATTGTTGAGGTACCTGTAGCTCATCATCCACGTAAATTTGGAAAATCAAAATATGGCATAAAACGCACCTTTAAAGTTTTGATTGACCTGGCTACTGTTAAGTTTATGGGTTCGTATTCCACCAAGCCTAACTATATATTTGGTGGTATTGGCCTGATTTTACTTGTATGTAGCATTGTAAGCGGGGTTGCAGTTATTGCCATGAAATTATTTTTAAATCATTCGATGATACGCAATCCACTGCTGCTTTTAACGGTGATGCTCATTATACTGGGAATAATGTTTATACTGCTAGGTATATTAGCTGAAATTATGATACGGATATACCATGAATCACAAAAATTGCCACCATACCGTGTAAAACGATACCTATAAATAAAAAAACGGCGGGTTAAAACCCGCCGTTTTTAGTCTATTAGTACATTCCTCCTGGAGGCATGCCGCCAGGCATTCCAGCTTTCTCTTCTTCCTTCTTTTCGGTGACAAGCACTTCAGTTGTTGCCAGCATGCCAGCTACCGATGCTGCATTCTGTAATGCTGAACGGACAACCTTTGCCGGGTCAATAATACCGGCTTTCATAAGGTCTTCCCATTCCATTGTTGCGGCATTGAAACCCACACCCTGTTTTTCCTGTTTTGCCTTTTCAACAATAACTGAACCTTCAACGCCTGCATTGAATGCAATCATCTTCATTGGCTCTTCCATAGCTTTTGCAACAATGCGTGCGCCTATCTTTTCATCGCCTTCAAGTTTCTTTTCTAATTCAGCAACGGCTTTCTGTGCATACAGTAGTGTCAAACCACCACCAGGTACTATACCTTCTTCTACTGCCGCACGAGTTGCTGACAATGCGTCTTCAACGCGGGCTTTCTTTTCTTTCAATTCAACTTCGGTTGCTGCACCCACATTGATAACTGCAACACCACCAGCCAATTTAGCCAGACGCTCCTGTAATTTTTCACGATCATAGTCGGAAGTAGTTTCTTCAATCTGCTTTTTGATGACTTTTATCCTGGCCTGCACATCAGCCTGGCTGCCAGCACCTTCAATTATTGTGGTGTTTTCCTTGTCAACAATAACCTTTTTTGCACGGCCAAGCATGTCAAGTGTTGCATTTTCAAGCTTAAGTCCCAGATCTTCAGAGATTACCTGACCCCTGGTGAGGATTGCGATGTCTTCCAGCATTGCTTTTCTGCGGTCGCCAAAACCCGGGGCTTTGACTGCAACACACTGGATAACCTTGCGCAATGTGTTAACAACGATAGTAGCCAGTGCTTCGCCTTCAACATCTTCAGCAATAATGAGCAATGGCCTTCCTGCCTGGGCAACTTTTTCAAGGACAGGAAGCAGGTCTTTCATGGTAGAGATCTTCTTTTCGTTGATGAGTATAAACGCATCCTCAAGTACTGCTTCCATATTTTCAGGATCGGTTACCATGTAGGGTGAGATGTAACCGCGGTCAAACTGCATACCTTCCACAACTTCAAGGTGTGTTTCTATAGACTTGGCTTCTTCAACAGTGATAACCCCGTCTTTGCCAACCTTGTCCATTGCTTCAGCAATAAGCTCGCCAATTTCCATATCATTGTTAGCTGAAATAGCTGCAACCTGAGCTATCTCCTTCTTGTCTTTTATTTCGCGTGCTGTATCGCCAATAAATTTTACTGCTGCTTCAACTGCCTTGTCTATTCCGCGTTTAAGGCTCATTGGATTTGCACCGGCAGTGACATTCTTCAATGATTCATGATAGATAGCAGCAGCCAGAATGGTTGCAGTGGTTGTCCCATCGCCGGCAACATCATTGGTTTTGGTGGCAACCTCTTTAACAAGCTGAGCACCCATATTTTCAAATGGGTCTTCAAGCTCAATTTCTTTTGCAACAGTTACACCGTCTTTTGTAATAGTTGGCGAGCCAAATTTCTTGTCTATAACAACATTTCTACCACGGGGACCAAGTGTTACCTTAACTGCATCAGATAACTTAATCACACCCTGATAGATTGATCGTCTTGCTTCATCATTATACTGTAAAATCTTTGCCATGTTCTTCACCTTCCTTTTTCTACAATGTTATTGTTTACTCTAAAATAGCCAGAATATCATTTTCGCGAACAATCAAATACTCCTTGCCAGCATACTTAACCTCTGTGCCAGCATATTTACCAAATAGCACCACATCACCTACCTTAACATCTAATGGTACCCATTTGCCATCCTCATAACGGCCTTTGCCAACAGCAAGAACCTTTCCCTGCTGTGGTTTTTCTTTTGCCGTATCCGGGATGTAAAGACTTCCCTGTTTTGGAAGTTCTTCTTCCATCACTTCAATGACAACTCGATCTCCTAATGGTTTTATTCCCACGGTACTCCTCCTTAATCTTGATATTAGTTTTAATGCTATAATTGTAATATAAAAATACTGAATTATAATTCTTTTTTACTGCAATTGTACTGAGAAAATAAGAAGTATGTATAATAATTGTTAGCACTCTTTTTAGTGAGTGCTAACAATTATTAATATAGCAAAAAAAATTATTCTAACAATATTTAATATTGGAAATTATTGAAATTTAAGACTATTTATGGGCAATTATTTGGAAATATGATATAAAACTATCGCAAATAAAAAAATATGATAATTATTCAAAAAAAATTAAAAATTTTCACTAATAATTCCTTAAAAATATTTTTTTATAAAACGGTGTACATCCCCGTCGCCGAAGTCGGCGGGGGTGTATACTATGTTTATTATGTTCACAAATTTTATTTAAGGAATAAATCGTGAAAGATTTTTTTATTATTCATGCTATACCTTAGCCGCTTTCGGTACCCAAGGTGCACACCATTCCATATATTATTCAATCATTACGACGCCACAAAATCACTTTTCCCACCATGCTTTTCAATAAGCTTTATATCGCCAATAACCATCTGTTTATCGACCGCTTTACACATATCATACAATGTTAAGGCAGCCACGCTGACTGCTGTCAATGCTTCCATTTCCACACCAGTTTTACCATCACATCGCACCACTGCCTCAATGGTAACACGTGAATTGCTGCTATCACATGCTATTGTAATATCCACATGGGTTATCATAAGTGGATGGCACATAGGGATGATCTCATGAGTCTTTTTAGCAGCAAGAATTCCTGCTACCCTGGCCACATCAAAAGGGTTCCCCTTGGGGATTAAGTTTTTCTGGATTTTGTCAATGGTTTCTTTTTGCATATAAACGCAACCGGCTGCACGGGCAATACGGGTAGTGACCGCCTTGCCACCCACATCAACCATTACCGGTTTGCCATCTGTATAATGGGAAAATTCAGACACGATGTGTTTAATACCTGTAATCCTGGATTAGTTGAATCACAAAACTCAATATACCTGATAATATATACAGTGCAATTATTGCCAGTATAACCCACTGTTTAAATATAACTATAAGGGCAACAAAGACAATAATAAACAGTAATAACTTAATGCCTGTAATCTTTTGCAGAATGTATGATTGTGGTTTGGAATACCGCACAGTTGAAACCATGAGTAGTGCAACAACCACAAAGCTTATTATAAATAGTATTTTTGGAATATGTATATTTAAAAAGCACAGTGGTACCAGTGCAACAATAATACCTGCTATTGGCGAAGGCAACCCATCAAACGCGTTGGGTACATGCGTCACATTAAACCGCGCCAGACGGTATGCAGCACATATAGGGAATATTGCTGCTATAAAAATGCCGGCATCAATTGACTGCCCAAACACATGCAGCCAGGTACCCTGCAGATACCCCTTATATGCCAGAAATCCGGGGGCAACACCAAAGGTTACACAATCTGCCAGTGAATCCAGCTCTTTGCCAAGCTCACTTGCCACACCCAGCATACGGGCAACCTGCCCATCAAGGCCATCAAGAAGCGCAGCAGCTAAAATCAAAATTCCAGCTATAGTCAAATGATGCGGAATATTCATACTTGCAAAAATTAATGAGATAAAACCCAACGTCAGATTACCCAATGTTAAGGTATTTGGAATCCATGCAACACTCATATCACACCTGTACATTATTGTATTTTTAAAAATCAGACATTGTTGCTATTATATGACTATTTGTCTGCCTGTCAATGAAAAAACATCCTTCAGGAAAGACATTGCTGGAAGTATGCAGCAAGTTCATTGTGATCCTGCACAATGACATTAGCTTCTTTAAGAAATGAAGGACCAAGTGTGGTACTTATGGCAATACAGAACAAACCTGCAGCTTTAGCAGCTTGTATCCCCATAGGCGCGTTTTCCACCACAACCACATGTTCAAAGCTAACCTGTAACTTTTTCACTGCTTCAATATACGGGTCAGGATCTGGTTTTCCGTTTTTCACATCATCAACACTGATTATCACATCCACATATTGTAAAAGCTCTTCAGGGATAAGCTTCAACACAAGATAGCGGAATGATCCGGTCACAATCCCTATCTTTATGCCTTTTGACTTTATGAACGGAAAGATAGAATATATCTGCGGATACACCTCAATAGAATAGTGTGAAAATAATTGCAATTTCTTCTTTTGCAGGTCACGCAGTATGTGTTCGGGTGGCATTGCAAAGCCTTTATCCATAAAAATATCAGCTATTGACTGTAAACCCGTCATACCTTCACGTTTAAAAATATCAAGTTTATTAAGATGCACACCATATTCCTTAAATACATCAATCCAGCACTGTGCATGCGCATGCATGGAATCAAGCACAACGCCATCCATATCAAAACACACAGCCCTGCAGTGTTGCACTGTTTTATTTTTTTGGCGATAGTTCATGGTAAAAAATCACAGTTTATTTTTTTTATTTTTTCAATGACAGGAAAGCCTTCACCATCTTTTTCTTTACACGATGGCGACTGAATGCATACTGTATAAGTGTATCAATAAGTTTTGGGTATGATACCCCTGAATATTCCCACAGTTTTGGATACATGCTTATGCTGGTAAAGCCTGGCAATGTGTTTACCTCGTTAAAGTAGATTGTGCCATCATGTTTATCTACAAAAAAATCAACCCGTGCCATCCCTTCACATTCCAGCATCCTGTACACAGAACATGCTGCCTGTTGTAATTGTAGTGCCAGCTCTTCAGGAATCTGTGCGGGTATGGCAAGCTTTGCACCATCTTTATCAACATACTTGGCCTCATACGAGTAGTAGTCATGCTGTGGTATGACCTCGCCCACTGCTGACGCACGCGGTGTCTTGTTACCCATAACAGCAACCTCAAACTCACGGCAGTCAACAGCTTTTTCAACAATTACCTTTGTGTCAAATGCAAACGCTTTTTTCAATGCCCTTTCTATACCGCTTTCAGTTGTTACTTTTGATATTCCAACAGACGAGCCAGCATTGGCTGGCTTTACAAACACTGGTAGCATCGCAGCAACCCTTTGCAACAGTGCTCTGTCAGGTGATGCTAAATCATCAATGCGAACTGTTTCAAAAGGAACTATCGCCACCCCGCTTTTTTGCACTACTCTTTTAGCTATATCCTTATCCATACCCACAGCTGATCCCAGCACTCCCGGGCCAACGTACGGTACGCCTACCATATCAAGCAGGCCCTGCAGGGTGCCATCCTCGCCGTACGTGCCATGTACAAGGGGGAATACAACATCAACGACTACTGTTGTACCTGTTTTTTTATTATATAGCTCTAAAGTGTCAGCACCATGCATATTTATACACCAGGTGCCGGTTTGCTTTAGCGACAGTACCTGGCCAAAGGCTGGATGTGCCTGGGTGGCAATGCCATCCTGCACATACCACTGACCTTCACGTGTTATGCCAATGCATACCACATTATATTTTTTTGCAGCAACCAGCGCTACCGACGCTGCCGAGCACCGCGACACGTCGTGCTCACCGCTTTTGCCGCCATAGATAATACCAAGGCGCAATTTTTTGACTGTAGTTTTTTTGGCAGGACGTGCGCCACCACTTTT
Source organism: uncultured bacterium (assembly GCA_937920495.1). Classification (GTDB taxonomy): domain Bacteria; phylum Spirochaetota; class UBA4802; order UBA4802; family UB4802; genus UBA4802. The sequence goes on from CALEUQ010000032.1 coordinate 27,515, forward strand.
TTTATTCATTGCTTTCAATAAATTCCTTGTGAATAGCCTTCACTGCTAATTCGGTATACATTGCATCAATAACACATGAAATGCCAATCTCGGATGTTGAGATCATCTCAATGTTTATGTTATGCTTTGACAGTACATCAAACATGCGGCCTGCCACACCCCACGATGACAGCATGCCAACACCCACTGCCGAAACTATGGCAATGTTTTCTTTATAATCAATACCTGATGCTCCAAGCTTATCTTTTAACGACTGGCAAATTTTTAATGCTTTATCCAGATCGTTCTTTAACACGGTAAAGGATATTGACGCTTTGTCATCCTTACCTGTTGACTGAACAATCATATTGACATATACCTTCTGCTTTCCCAATTCACCAAATAGAAGTGATGCAACACCCGGCCTGTCGGGTATATCGCGTATGGTAATTTTAGCCTCATCGTCTTTTGATGTTACGCCGCTGATTATAAATTTTTCCATCATCTCCTCCCGTGGCATTACTATTGTTCCTTCATTATCGTTAAAACTTGATCTGACATGCAATCTTATATTATACTTTTTAGCAAACTCAACCGACCGTGAGTGCAGCACACCCGCACCCAGCCGCGCAAGTTCCAGCATTTCTTCGTAGCTTATTTCCTTAAGCTTTTTGGTATTGGGTACAATACGCGGGTCAGCAGTAAACACACCATCAACATCGGTATAGATTTCACAATCGCGTGTGCCCAGCACCGTTGCAAGCGCAACCGCCGACGTATCCGAACCGCCTCGTCCAAGCGTGGTGATATTTTCTTCATCATCTATGCCCTGAAATCCGGCAACAATAACCACCTTGTTTTCTTCTAAGGATTTTTGTATTCTATCGGTTGCTATGCTCTGTATACGAGCATTTGAAAAGTTGCCATCAGTAATTACTTTTACCTGCGAACCGGTGTACGATATGGCATTAATGCCAATTTCATGCAGCGCCATAGCAAGCAGGGCAATGGACACCTGTTCTCCGGTAGAAAGCAGCATATCCATCTCGCGCTTATCGGGATTTTTTGTAATCTGTTTTGCAAGGTCAATAAGCTGATCGGTGGTTTTACCCATAGCCGAAACAACCACAACCACAGAATAACCATTTTCCACATAGCGTTTGATACGTGAAGCTACGGCCTTAATACGTTCAACAGTACCAACTGATGTCCCGCCATATTTCTGAACAATGAGTTTCATAGACGTATAACCTTTCTATCAAGGATTTGCGTACTCAAGTGCGCTATATAAAGAGTGCCGCTACATTTGCAACTAAAATTATATCAATTATTTAAAATATTATAAATTTTTATGTGCGATAGTAACCGAAAATAAGATAAACTCTATTAAAACCCGGCTCAACTGTGGAGGAATATATGAAAATCGATACGTCGTTTGTGGGCACCCCGCTTAAGGATTACACCACGACAGTAACCTGGCGTGCAACTATGAACTATGCAGCAGCTGTGGATGATACTAATCCTTTATATTTTGATGATGATGGGGGAAAAATCGTTATTGCGCCACCCATGTTTGCCGTAGCACTCACCTGGCCGGTATCAGAACGTATCTTTGAATATATTGATGACAGTAATTTTCCTATTGATATCATAAAGACTCAGGTACATTACACCGAGCATCTTGCCTTCCACAGGCCGGTGCGCCCTGGTGATACGCTTACAATAAAGGGGCGTATTGCAGCAATAATGCCGCATCGTGCCGGGACGGTGGTAGTTATCCGCTTTGACGCCATAGACCATGATGGGAAGAGCGTTTTCACCGAGCACATTGGCGGCATGATGCGTGGCGTGGAATGTGTGGGAAAACCCCGCGGGCAGGAAGATCTGCCTTTACTTCCACAGGCACGCAACGATGAAGATGTAAAATGGGAGAAAGTTATACATATTGACCGTATGCGGCCATTTGTGTATGACGGATGCACCAATATACACTTCCCCATCCACACGTCTGTTGGCTTTGCACGTATGGTGGGGCTGCCCGATATCATCCTGCAGGGCACAGCAACGCTTGCATTTGCAGCACGTGAACTTACCAATAACGAGGCAGAAATGGATCCGCAACGTGTAAAGGAGCTTTCATGCAGGTTTACAGGCATGGTTGTCCCACCATCGGATATACGTATACTTCTTTTCAATAGGCAAAAGCGTGATGGTGGAACCGACCTTTTCTTTGAAGTCCACGGTAACAAAGGTCGTGTTCTTTCAAACGGCTATGCGCGCATAATGCGTAAAACACCTATATGACAATCCCAACCCGAATAAATTTGTTTGTCAAAAGATGTAAAACAATATTCAATGATTAGTTTCCTGATTTCTTTGGGGATTTCCTTTTGTGCAATGGCATAAAGCATTCCATACGCGGCATCAATACTTACGCCAATATCACCATTGCTGTCATCCGAATATTGCAGGGCTTGGGTCATTTGCTCCATTACGGCAGTACAAATAAAAACAGCACTTTTATAATTGCGGTTGTTTATCTGTTTTTGTGCCGATTCCAAAAGGTTGTCAATAGCATTGCCTGCAATTCTTGCAGCCTTCCAGTGGATAAAACCGTTCCTGTCGGAAGCCTTTTTAAGGATTGATTTTATCTGCTTTACATACAGTTCTTTCGATTCGTCAGAATTATATTGGGCAAATGACGACAGGAAAAGGTTTCTGAACGATGCGTTTGATGATACTTTGTACCCCTCCAATCTTACCCTTCCGGCAAAAATATGTCAAATTTTAAAACCAGAAATCTTGCGTTTAAAAAATTGCTTTTGCTACAATTGAATTGCATGACGATTTTGGCTTGAATGCGGCACGCAGTATGCGTTTTTGACGCGGAAATATTTACATCACACTACCGATGCGCAAAAACAGCGCACCATGCAAACAAAGGGAGCCGTATAGTAAACATGAAAGATAGCGTTTATTTGAGCGGAATGGCACAAAATAAATTTTATTGACAGAAGACTGCGGATGCATTCTAAAATGCAAAAGGGCATAATACTTGATAAAACCAAAATGCGCTACATGTAACAGCCGCTATACGCCATTAAAACGGCGCATAGCTGCCGAACGTTAGGCGAAATGGCTGGCATTGATAAAAATTTATAAATTATTTGGAGGTAAATTATGGCAGGTAAATGTATCTTTTGCGGTTCTTCCAGCTATGGGAGCTGTTCGTACAGTCCACATGGCAAACATGAACACAATGACGATGAGAAGCATTGTGTTTATTGCGGTTCTTCCAGCTATGGGAGCTGTTCGTACAGTCCAAATGGCAAACATAAACATGGGTCAGGCGGAAATAAATGTAGATATTGTGGATCTACTTCTATTGGCTCATGTTCGTATAGCCCACACGGAAAACACGAAAAGTAATTAAAATGCCAGCCAAATCAGCTAACAGCGGCTATACGCCATTAAAACGGCGCATAGCCGCAAACCGTTAGCTGCAAGTTTGGTGTTTCGGGGGAGTTGTTTAGGAAGGCATAACCCTAAAATTTGTTCTTGTCCGTTAAGGTGAAAAAGTTTGTACTAAATCTGTTTGGAAAGTAGTTTGTCCGAAAAGTCTGTAGAGAGAAAGGCTTGACGATTTTTCTATAATTTTGAAGTTGTCCCGATTGGTAAGTTCTCATCAATACAATTTGACGGTATGACAACCCACAACCCAACCACTTGACAAAGTTTTCAGTTTTGGAAATAACCCGACAATGCCTACAAAACCTAACAGTT
>CALEUQ010000033.1 GCA_937920495.1 uncultured bacterium
TTTTAGTAACAATGTCACTATCTTGGTTTTTGTTTTTCGGAATACATACAGTGGGCTCTAACAATGAAACATGCACTGCGGATTTTTAATTGAAACAGTTTTTTTATGTAATATTTTATTGCCAGAAGATTTTTTAATGCATAAGGAATTAACACCAATATAAAATAACTTTTTGATGGATAATCTTCATCTCAAAAATCCTAAAAAGAGCGAAAATGATTGTTTCATAGCATAGTTCATATCTAAAGGAAAGTGAGATTGGAGACATTGAGCATTTGGCACCAGTAAAATAATATCTAAAGCAGAAGAGCTGCGGCGCCGTTATTTTTTGCCGAAGCACCGCAGTACACGGCGAAAAAGGGGCAAGCCCACGCCGGGGTAAGGGGATACAAAGGGGAAAGGGGCTGGCGCAAATCCCTTTCCCCTTTGGTACATTAAGCGATTATAATAAATGCGCTACAAAATAATGATATAAATAGTTTTGTAGAAGGAATTAACGCAAATATGAAATTCATTTTAATGAATAATCTTATTTCCCAAAAATACGGAAAGAAGGTAATATTATTATATTAATTGTCCAACTTCAAAATTGTAATTATAATAAAACGTTATCGATAAAAATAAAAAATTATTGACAAAATTTAAGGATTATCTATATTGATTTAATAGATACCGTCCAATCGGTAATACTATTATAGATATGGGGGGATTATGAAGAGGTTTGCTATTTTACTTTTAGTGGCAGGTTTTTTGATTTCAGCAACATCTGCATTCAGCGCAACGTATATTCTACATCTGAATGGGATGTGCTCAACAAATTGGCTTGACGGTAAAGGAACAGCTCGCCTGGCAAGTGCAACAGGCTATACTTCAATCAACTGCTATGTTGATAATCGCAATACAATTGCCTATTCAGCCAGCCAGTTTAAATCAAACTACTTAGATGTATACTGCAAGGGCAGTAACTGGTGTTATATCGTCAACTATAGCGCTGGCGATGTGATCATGGGCTACATCAATGCAAATTATACACCACAGTGGAACATAGCGTATGTGTATACAACAGCTGGAGCAGGTGGTGGAAGTGAAATTGCTATAAAAGGCATCTCTGACCTTTTTACCTGCAATTTAGCAGGGCAGCTGGGAGTGAGTACTGTACGTAATATGTACAATCATAACGATACCAACGGTATAATCATTTATCATATCGGTGGTTATAAAGGTATTTTTGGCGCTTCAGCACTGCTGCCAGGTGAAGATGACGGAGCAGTAGCGTATCACTCTTCAGGAGCATGTGTAAATTCCGGTAGCTATACTAACCTTTGCACCTGTACACACTGGACAAATCATGTTATAGCGTATACCTGTACTGGATATTATCTGGATCATTATGGAATGAAAATGAAATTTATCTACCAGTTAGGATGGTAAAAAATTAAAATATAACCTGCCACAAGCGCGGTATAAAAAACCGCGCTTCTTTTATATTTAAATATTTTATATCATTGGTTGAAGTACCATAACCAATGATTATAATACAAAAGGATTGTTTACGATTAGGTGTATATGTTGACTATCGTAAAAAAATAAAAAATGTTGTTAATAATGTTCATTATATGATAGCGGGGGTAAATATCAATGAAAATTAAAGGGTTACATATAGCGATAGTATTGATAATAGCCATTATAGCATTGATCATATTTGTCGCAAGGGACAATACACACAATTCATCACCACAATATAGTGAAGCAAATAGTTCAAAAGGCTATGTAAGTGTGCTTGAGCAGATGGGGCTTATTTCCCCACAACAAGCCTTGCAAGATTACAAACAATTATCGATATATCCACCCAATAGCAGGCCTTTAAGCAAAGAAAACATAGACCTTTTAATGCCCAACCGTCGATATGAACAACCCCTGCCAATAGAAAAAGGAAGCGATATCTATTATCTGTTTACTGCGGATAAGTATCGTGTTATTGGTAATGACAGCATAACATTTGTCCTGATGGTACTGCAAGGAACAAAGCCTGATTCAGAGCGTGTGCCTGTAACCATTCACAAAGCGGTGATGAAAAAAGGAACAAATCTAAAGACTGCAAAATATATATCAGAGTTATCGCTATCCAAAAATAATGTTGGTGATTATACTGCAGATTTTATATGTGCAGAAGCTTTTTCATCAGAAAAAAAAGCAGGAACATACTGGGTACAGGTTGAATTTAAGGCAGCAGATGAAGTAATTGATGCAGCTATCTCATTTGAATATTTTCCCGAGAATACAATCCCTGCAAAGTTTACCGGCAATTTCAGAGATTATATTAAAGATGGTTCGCTCTACATCGATGTTGAGTTGGAAGTTTATCGCAAAGGATTTTATATTGTTGATGCCAATCTTTTTGATAGGGACATGGAACCAGTAGCCTACACCATTGAAAAACGTGAATTGCAGTCAGGCAAGCAGTGGATGCCGCTTTTATTTTTTGGGAAGGTTCTTTTAGATCAAAAAGCAAAACCGCCGTTTATTTTGCGTGATCTTCGTGGCTATCGTTTTATTGAAGCCACAACGCCTGATCCGGAATTTATGGACAGAGAGATGATGAAACCTTATGATGGTGAATACAAAACTAAAATCAATGTAGCAGGGTTGTCTGATAAAGAATTTGAGGATGAGATGAAGCGCAAACGTATTGAGTTTCTTGAAAAAGAAAGTATGGGTGATATCGGTGTGCAATAAAACAAAGATTACTATTTTCAATATACTATCTCTTATATTTTTATTGTTATGTGCGATAGTTACTGGTAATGGATGCACTGCCAAAACTCCCTCCAAAAATATAACACTGATAGCTGTAACTGCGCACAATTGTGAATCATGCACCGCTGCCGAAGACAATATATATTTTGTTACACGCCACTATCCCGAAATACAGATAAAAGCAGTGGATATTCACAATCCTGAAGGAGCAATGTACGTTTCAACATATCATTTATGGCGTGTGCCGGTATATTTATTTATAGATAATAACGGTAAAGAGCTCTACAGACTGGAAGGAGAACAAACACGCACACAAATACAGGAAGCTATTGAAGTAGCGAAAACCCGTATTAAGACTGTGCCTTAAACAAATATTTTTAGAAAGCTAATTAATTAGTGTTTACCCAAAGGTATTATCTACGTAATTTCAGTGTAGCGTATAATGAAATTGGAGAGTGATTCAACAAGCGTACCAACCGTGATTTTATTTAGATCAACACATACTCCCGCAAGTGACGTCATTCCAAAAGTCGCTATAAAATCATGATGAATATTTTGAATACTACATACTAAATATAAGCATACGTAGCGTTTCTTTAGCAACAAAGTAACTGCATCTGAATTTTTTTTATTGTAAGCAAAAAATCCATTCTGCTACACAAATGGCACACACCCGGCGTATTATAAATGGGAACAAACTTTTTCTTTTATACTTCTATTCCAGATAGAGTTTTTTATACAACGTTGTTTAATGGAAAGATAAAATCTCTTTTGATTGATCAACTTCGTACTTAAAAGCTGTACAGATATATAAAATTTAACATATAGAGAATAATAATTTTAATTTTATAATTGACAAATAACACTAATATATTATTAGTAACACCACACTAATAATTATTCAACTAGAGGTGTGATAATGAAATATGTAGTTGTAGTTTTTTTAACCATTTTTATTGCCTTTTCTTTATTTGCTCAGGATCAAGAAAAAGAAGATGTTGTGCAGTTACAGGATGTTATTGTTTCTGACACACTGCTATACCCTGGTGCATATCAGTCAATTACTGGTGATTCAGTGAAGAAGAGTCCACAAACTGATTTACTCAGTGTTATTAAAAACAATGTACCGTCATTGTATATTCCATCAAACAGGGTGATGGGGTATGGTGTAGCACGAAGCGGTTCAGCTACACTGACAATTCGTGGTATTGGCAAATCGGGGTGGGGTCCAACCACCGGTATTCCAGTTCTTTACAATGGCATGGATACCACTATGGGAATAATGGGTCATCCTGTTGCAGACGTTATGACAATGAAAAATATTGAGCGCATTGAGGTGCTCATTGGCCCACAACCGGTATTGTTTGGTTCTAGTGCCATGGGTGGCGTCATTAATGTTATTACAAAAAAACAAAAAGAGGATGGATTTACCACTGAACTACAGGGTTCGTATGGTACGTGGAATACCACTGAGGATTATTTATACCACATGGGTAAAATAGGAAAGCTGGATTACAGTGTGGGTTATCAGTTTCAAAAAACTGATGGCCATTGGAAGCAGACTATCAACAACACAACATTTACATCTGAATTTATGCAGCAGAATGGTACGGTGCATATTGGCTATGCCTTATCTGCCAACTGGTATGCTTCACTTGATAGCTATGGCATGAAGCAGAATATCAATGATCCAGGTCCTAAGGATATGCCTGCAGTTCAGGTAGGGCTTATTGAGGAATTTGATATTACACGCGGAGGTGTTGTTGCAAAGTTATCCCACGATTATGGCGCATATACTGGTAGCTTACAGTTAGAAGGAAATTTTGGACATCACCAGTCAAAACAAGAAAATACAGGTGCTGATAAATTCAAATCCAGTGATAGTGCATACGCAGTTCGTCTAAAAGAGATCATAAAGCCATGGAAAGGGAATACGTTAACTGCAGGCGCAGAATGGCGACGATACGGTGGTACTGCAAAGGATGTTTTGACAAGCAATTATTATATTAAAGATAAATACATGCATGATTCATCAGTGTATGCATTGATGGATCAGGCTTTATTTGAAAATATTATGAGCATAAATGGTGGTGCCCGATTCAGCTATAACTCTGAATATGGCAGTTATACCGCATGGCAGGCAGGGGCAGCTGTACGTCCATTTGAAAAGACTAAAGTATACACAAATGTTGCAAAAGGTTTTAAATTTCCTGATATACGCCAGGTATACGTAAAGGGTATGTTCCCTGCTACAAATCCCAACCCCGATCTTGAGCCAGAAACCTATACATCTGCCGAAGCTGGCATAGAACACGAAATAATGAATTTTGTATCATTACACATGGCTGGTTACAGGATATGGTCAGATAATATGTTTGTCTATACTACAAAATGGGAAAATGCTGATAAATTTGTTTATAACGGTGCTGAAGCCTCGTTGACAATCACACCAATAACATGGTTATCTCTAAATGCAGGCTATTCGTATATCGATAACACACATGATAATGGATACCTGCCGTATGTTCCAGAGCATAAAGCTAATGGTAGTATTACCGTCACTGTTTCTGATTTTAGTGCAACAGTGGATGGGGAATATGTAAAAGGTATGTACGCTGACATAGGAGGCTTAAAAGAGTTCGATAGCTATTTTGTAGTAAATGCTAAATTTTCATATACATTTTTACATAAATATACAGCATTTGTATCCTTGTATAATATAACTGATAAAGAATACTCAACATTTGCAGTTAGCAACCCAACGCAAACACTTTTCTGGGAATATCCTATGCCGGGATTCCATTTCTTAGCAGGGCTTAAAGCAGCATTTTAAAGTTTTGCAAGCTATACTTTCTTGATGTATCAGATTATTACGTTGTAACTCTACGGGGGGTCTATGGCCCCCTTTTTTTTTATTTGTTCAGCACTTAAAATCACTTGCAATGAAGATTATTGTTTAGTATATTTTAATATATTCACCAGTGGAGGTTTAACTATGTGGCAGCGAAAGCCCGGATTTGCAGGTTCGTTTTATCCTGCAAGCCCTGATAAATTAAAAAATGAAATAGTAAGCTATCTGTCAAATGCTACAAAAAAGAAGATTGAACATCCCATAGCTTTTATTTCACCACATGCAGGCTATATCTATTCAGGTCCGGTGGCAGCATATTCGTATGTTTATCTTCAGGATAATCCCGTTGAAGTTGTAGTTGTGCTGGCACCATCGCACAGAGCACGCTTTAACGGTGCTTCTATTATTTCCAGTGGCATTTTTACCACGCCGCTGGGCGATATCTCAGTAGATACTACAATAGCTTCCAGGCTTCTTGGCGATGAGTTAATTTTTGAGATTAAAGAGGCCCATCAGTATGAACACTCACTGGAAGTACAGCTTCCATTTTTGCAGGTGGTGTTAAAGGATTTTGTTCTTGTACCGATAGTTATTGGTACTATTGATCTTGAAATATGCAGGCAGATAGGTAAAAAGTTAGCCAAATCACTGCTTATTGAAAGCCGAAAATACATCATTATTATATCAACCGACCTTTCGCATTACTATCAATATGACATTGCCAAAAAGATTGACAATACGTTTATTGATGCATTAAAGAAATTTGATGAAAATTATCTTTATGAAATGTTGCAAAGCGATAAAGCGCAAGCCTGTGGCCAGGGACCGATACTTGCTGGAATGGTTGCTTCCAGAGAATTAGGTGCAAATAAGGTTGAAATTTTGCATTACGCAAATTCGGGTGATACTGCTGGACCTAAAAATGAGGTTGTGGGGTATCTATCTGCTGCGTTTGTAAAGTAAGGAGGAAATATGGTACAGCTCAATGATGAACAAAAAAAGAAATTACTTACACTTGCTCGAAAGACAATTGAAGAGTATTTGAGGAAAAAAACATTACCAAAAGTAGATTATCACAGTGAATTTGCAGATGATGTATTCAGGGAAAAATGTGGTGCGTTTGTAACGCTACATAAACATGGCGCTTTGCGTGGCTGTATTGGCTATGTCAAAGGCATTAAAACAATACCTGAGGCAGTAGTTGACATGGCAAAGGCCGCTGCATTTGAGGACCCACGTTTTGAGCCACTTAGAGCTCATGAGTTAGATGAGATAGATATAGAAATTTCGGTGCTTACACCTGTTGAACCTGTTAATGATATTTCGGAGATAGTTATCGGTAGAGATGGCCTTATCATAAGCAATGGATTCAGAGCAGGACTACTTTTGCCACAGGTTGCAACAGAATATGGATGGGATGTGAAAACGTTTTTAGAACATACGTGTTTCAAAGCAGGATTGCCGGCAGATGCATGGAAATGGGATAATACAAAAATAGAAAAATTTTCAGCAATAGTTTTTGGCGAAAATGAATTAAATATACGATAATTTGAATAGTTGAGTAAAGATACTTCTGGTGGAGAAAATAGATGAATACAAAACAATTGAAGCACACAATAGCTATACTAATCATCGTATTGCTTGTGTGTATTTCATGCGCAAAGAAAAAAGATTATTCAGATATAGAAAATTTACTAAATCAGTGGGCATATGCAATCAAAAACTTAAACTATAGTGAATATAGTCGATTAGAAGCATATCCAAAGGATGCTAATACATTTACTACGATGTATCAGCAGTATTATATTTCAAATATAAAAATAGTTGAAGTTGATACTACACTTCACAATGGTACCGACAACGATGGCAAACCCTATGAGTTTAAAAACGTAAAGTTTATCGCGTCATTGTATAATAGACAAACTGGTCGTCAGGAACAAATTGTCAATGGCGATGTAAAATTAATCCGCTATAGTTCAGGTCCAAAAAAAGATAAAGGATGGCTACTATCAAACAGGACATTTATTTATCAAGAATAGCCAATAATGAATGGTATTGAAAAAATAAAGTGTAGTGCGGTAAGTGATTTTGCTTCTGCTTATCGCAGGATGCGTGCAGTATTGATTATCATAGTGTTTTGCCAACTATTGACTGCAGGTGCCATCGCACAAAATCCAAACACCATTGCAGAGATTAATAAACGCGCTCAGGAGTATTATGATTCAAAAGAGCTTTCAAAGGCCATAATTGAATGGTTGAAGATACTGGAAATTGATCCAAATAATGAAGAAGTCCAGCGGAAAATAGAACTTGTATATGAAGAAAAGCATAAAAAAGATATATCCATACAAAGAGCAAAACTATATTATCGGCTGTCAAGGAAGGTGCTTGCCGGTGATGTTGAAAATGCAAAGAACCATTCAAAGACTGCAATAGATAATTTTATAATTGCCTATCGAATGGATCCCAATGACCCCGAATTGCAAATATTAAAAGAAGATCTAAAGCTTCTTGATAATGAGATCAAACTTGAATTAGCTAAGAAACGAATGGCCGGGGAGATAAAGAAAAAATATTATGCACTGTTAGAGGATGCTAATAAATTAATGGTGGAAAAGCAGTATGAAGACGCTGTGAAAGTATGGGATGAAATATTGCGTTTAGTTCCGCTTGATACTGTTGCTATGGAAGGGAAACGTCAGGCCGAACTTGCTATTAGCAACAGGTTAAAATATGAAAAGATCATGATGTTGATTGCTTCGGGTGAAGAATTATTTAAACAGGAAAAATATATTGATTCAAAAAATGATTTTTTACAGGTTTTAAATTTAGATGCTAAAAACAGAGTTGCAAAAGATTATATTGCAAAAATTGATGATATACTGGAAGAAAAACGAACGTATGAACAGCGCCGTATACAGGCAGAGCAGTTTTATGTTGCTGGCATAAACAATTTAAAAACCTATGAATTTGATCAAGCAAAAGACAATTTTGAAAATGCTTTAGCATTAATTGATAACTATAAAGATGCAAAAGCCCAGCTGGAAGCCATTCCCAGATTAAAAAAGGAATGGGAAGAACAACAGCGGTTGTTAAAGCTACAAAAAATTGACAAAACATTTCAGGAAGGTTTGATTGCGCTGACCGAAGGAAGGTACAGAGATGCAGTAGCCGCATTTCAGGCTACCCTAACATTAGATCCAAAAAATGCATTAGCAAAGCGTTATCTTTCTACTGCTCTTGATGCACTGAGAGTTCAGGAAGAGGAGGTTGTTGATCAAAATAATCCGTATTATTCTATTATTCAGCCATTGATTGAATCAGGAAAACGCCTGTACAATCAGGGTAGATTTGATGAATCCAGAAAACAGTGGCAGAAAATATTAAATCTGTTTCCGCAAAATAGAATTGCTACTGAATATCTGTTGCGTTGCGATCTGGCACAAAATCCAGAATCATTTAAGAAGTTTGCAGACAATATAGTCAATGAAGGCAAGAAGTATTTAGCCGAACGTAAATTTAATGAAGCGTATAAAAAATTTGAGTTAATTGCTTCAATAGATCCACAGTACCCTGAAATTCAGAATTTAATGGCGCTATCACGAGTTGAAAAAAAGAAAGCAGGTTTTGAGGGTACGGATGAAGATTTCCGAAGAAGATATAATGTAGCTATGCAATTGTATCAGCAGGGTGGGAAAAACAACCTTGAAAAAGCGTTGGCGGAATTCAAGGCTATTGATAATAAATATCCTGATAATATCCAGATAGCAATAATTATTAATAAAATTGAATCACAGTTGCGCTTTGAGGTAACCGAGGAACGCGAAGCTAAAAAGCTCACACCACGTCAGCAGGAGTTGGTGCGTGAGTATTATTTTAAGGGGATAAATTATTACAGTAATAATCAATTTGAACTGGCTATTACTGAGTGGAGAAAGGTACTTGCAATTGATCCTAATCATGAAAAAGCAAAAAATAACATCAAAAAATGTTTAATATTATTAGGCAGGTAAAAAATGGCTGAGGAAGCAAAGATTCAAAAAGAAGACAACCAAACCAAAAAAAATAAAGTCAAGAATCAAAAAGAAGAACAAAAGGCAACTAAATCACATGAAGTGCGTTTTAGTCTTCGTTTAAAATTCTCATTGGCAATAATTGTATTAGCCAGTAGCATCATTGCTGTTATGACATATTATTTTATACAACAGGAATCTGAATTGCTGCGTAAACAGATATTGCAATTTGCTAATCGCGAAACAGAACGCCTGGCAGTTATAGCCAGAGAGTCAATCAGCCAGAAAGATGAGTTACCTCTGGTAGGAGCTGTTCAGGACATTAAAAATTTGGAATTTGTTGCTTATATCTATGTGTTAGATACAAATAAACGCATAATTCAGAATTTTGATCCAGCAAAAAACGGGACTATTATTGATGATGATTTAACTAAAAAGGCAATAGACAATACCAACACAGAAAAACCTATGCTCCTGGTATATAAGGATGTAAAAACCGGAATTAATTATTATGATTTATCAATGCCTCTTTTTCATACAGTACAAAAAGTAAGAATAGGAACAGTACGATTAGGATTTAGCGAGGAAATTATTTTATCCGAAATACGAAAAATGACAATTACAATTCTTTTAATAGGTGCATTTTTTATTGGGCTTTCTGTGGTGGGTTCAATTGTTCTTTCAAGTGTAATTATAAAACCAATTAAAAAACTTACTGAAGGGGCAGTAATTATTGGTAACGGCAATCTTGATTATAAAATACAGATTGATAGTACCGATGAAATAGGTAAATTAGCGGCAGAATTCAATCAGATGACCCAGCGATTGAAGGTTGCTCAGAAGATGGAGATAGAAAGCAGGATTATGCAGGAGCAGATTGATCTGGCACGCGAGATTCAGGAAGGCTTGAACCCGATGGGGTTTTACAATAAAAATGGGGTTGAAATTAAAGGCTTTACACGCGCAGCAAAAGGTGTGGGTGGCGATTATTTTGACTATATTGATATCGATCAATACAGGGTTGGAGCGTTAATAAGCGATGTTTCTGGCAAAGGTGTACCTGCATCACTGGTTATGGTAATGATTCGCACTGTATTCGTTTCTTATATTAGAAAAGGAGATGTGCAATGTGCCGATGTTGTCAAAGCCATTAATGATGCTCTGAGTGCTGATTTTGCAGTTGATAAATTTGCAACATTGTTCTTTATGATATATGACCGATCAACTCATGAGATATCATTTTCAAATGCCGGGCATGGACCATTATTCTGTTATCGTTCAGCATTAAATGCCTGTACGCTTACAAAATTGGATGGAGTACCAATAGGTATCATGGAAGATGTTGATTATAAACAGGCAAAAGTACCTTTAAATATAGGCGATATTGTTGTGCTGTATACTGATGGTGTAACGGAAATGCGTAATGCCAATAAAGAAGAATATGGTCAGAAACGATTAAAAGATTTAATACTTGCAAATAAAAATCTTAATGCAAAAGAGATAGCTGATGCAATTGTAACAGATGTTGATAATTTCAGAGGGGAAGTGCCTCCTCATGATGATATGACACTGCTTGTATTAAAACGGACAGCGTAAATCATAAAATTACAATAAATCTTCCTCGCTTTCGTAAATGGTAAAAAACTTATCCAGTGTGGCTAATTTTAATATATTTAACACATCATCATGGATATTCATCAATGCAAATTTGCCATTGTGAGCTCGCATCTTTTTTTGACCAGCAACAAGAGCACCTATACCGGAAGAATCCATGTAATTAACATCTTTTAAATCCACTACAACACTTGAATAAGAACCATCGGTAACGCTGAATAATGCTTTTTTCAATTCACTTACATTATACAGGTCAACTTCACCACTGATTGAAATTACTTTGTGTTCACCAATATCTTTGAATTCTATTTCCATTTAACTATCTCCCAAAATATTTTACAATAATATAACTAATTATATTAAATGTCACACAGCCAAAAGCTGCGGAAGTGTGCACGCCATTTTTCAAAAAATAAATGTAATTAATACATGGTGCAATAACATAATTGATGTGTAGTATATGAAATAACAATTTTAATTTCAAGCATATTTTTTAGTTAACCGGCAAACTGAAAGAAAATTTAACCCAACTACCATATTCCGAATCAGCCCAGATTTTGCCTTTATGTTTTTCAATTATTGACTTACAGATATACAGTCCTAATCCTGAACCTTTTATTCCCTCAGTGCCTTTTTGTTTTAAGCGTGAAAATTTCTTAAACAGTTTATCCATGCCTTCAGGTGGGATGCCTACACCTTCATTGAAAACTGAAAATATATACTCGTTGTTTGACTGTATTAGTTCTATTTTAATGGTTGTATCCGCTTTACCATATTTTATGGCATTATTGATAAAATTTGTAACAACAATTTTGAGCAAATTTGCGTCTGCTTTTATTTTAGGTTTTACTTCTATATTGAGATCCAGTTTCATGTTCTTAATGTTGTTAACATGTTCAGGCATTTCTACTATTGGTTTTATGACTTCCTCATACAGGTCAATCTCTTGCTGAAATGATTCCAGAGAATCAAGTTCCATTTTGGATAAATCTAAATAATTACGGATAATATCTTCTAAATACTGACAATTGCGCAAAATTGTTTCTATAATTTTCTGCTGCTCAGGTGAAAGGTTGCCAAAATAGCCTTTATAAAGTGTTTCAGCAGTTGTATGAACTACTGATACTGGACTTTTTAATTCGTGTGATACTATCGCCATTAAATCAAGCATTGCAGCCTCAGCTTTATTCTGGCGGGCATTGATTGCATTGTCTACAACGTTTCGCAGTTCATCAGGGGTAAATGGTTTTGGAATATAATCAAATGCACCTAATTTTAATGCCTCTCTTGCTGTATCAACTGTTGCAAATCCCGTAAAAATTATAACGGTAACATCAGGCTGTTCCTTCCGTAATGTTTTTAATACATCCATACCTCCCAGCTGGGGCATCTTTAAGTCGGTAATGACAATATCATATTTTTTTGATTTGGCTTTTTCAAGGCCTTCAATGCCGTTTTGAGCGGTATCTATCTCCAGATCTTCTCTTTTTTTTAAGATCTTTTCACAGCTTTTTAATATAATATCTTCATCATCAATAATCAGAATTTTTATCTTTTTTTCCATAATAATTAGAACACCATTAATTAGATTTATACTACATTAATTCTATTTAAGGTAAATGCTGCATAAGTGTCAAGTAAATAGAATGATAACTATTTTTTTTGTATAAACAGCGTATCTATGAAGTTTGACAAATCAAGGAAGTTTTTAACTTCTCGCATTTCGGTGCAATGAGGTATATATACACTTGCGATGCTGTCACTCCAGTCCCATAAATGCTTTCTGTCAGGGTTAAGCCAGTAAATATTGCGTGAACGTTCTTTGATCTTGATAAAAGAATCAAGTCCGGGATCCTGATTGTTGTTGCGTGCATCGCCCAAAATTAATACTGTAGTTTTGTGTGTTAATGCATCGCTGTAATTATGAATAAACTGGTTAAAGCTGTTGCCATAGTTGCTTCCCCAGCCGTAAGTGAAATTGGTATCGTTAAAAATAGAATTCAAAGCCCTTTCGGGATCCATTTCCCTGAATAAATCAGTAATTTCCACCAGATTACTGATAAAGGCAAAAGAACGTACTTTTGCAAATAAAGATTGTAATGTATATGTTAACAGCAGCATAAACCGGGAATATTGATTTACCGAACTTGAAATATCGCACATAACAACAAGCTGTGGCCTGTCAACTTTACGATCTCTGTGAAATATTTTAAATGGAACTCCGCCATATTGCAGATTGCGGCGCAAAGTTCTTTTAATATCAATTGTGCCGTGTTTAACCCGTTTTTTGCGCAATGAAATCCTGTTTTTCATCTTCTGCCCAAAACGCTTGATTAGTTCACGCATCTCTTTAATCTCGTCAGGTTTTAACTGGTAAATATATTTGTTAAGCAGGTATTCTTCACGCTGTTTTATAGCCTTACCCATGTTGCGTTCAAACATTCTTCGGCGTAGCATGCCCATAATAGCTTCAAATACCTGGGGCGATAGTTCCTGTTCAGTAGAGTCGTCGGCGCCACCAGAAGCAAATCGGGACCTTCTGTTAAAGAGTGACAATCCTATCGCGCCTCCAGCTTCTGATGATTGTATTTCATCAATGAGAATTTTGGTTAAATACTCATTAGATTTTTTGAAAAACGATTGTGGATGAGATTCCAGAAAATCATCTATGAGAGATTCTAAAAAAGATTTTTCTTCCTGGGAAAAAATAAAATCTTCGGCATTGGTATGCGATGTATATACGTCCAGTAATGAGTCATTGCCCTTTTTCCTTTGAAAATATTCTTCAAAGCATTGATTAAAGATGGGTATATCAGTATAATCTTTAACTAATGTGGTTGCAAGTGTTTGTTTAAAGATTTCCTTTTCTGCTATTGAAATAAAAGGGAGGGCATGCAGCATATCCATTATTTCAACTATAGATATGTCAACTCCAGCTTTTTTTAAAACTTCAGCAAATTCAAAAAAAACAGCTTTTGCTTTGTCTTCTTCGCTAATAAATGATTTATCATACATCATAGTTTAATGAACTATTATGGTATTAATATTCTTCTTAACCAGCTCAATATCTTTTTCGTATTTTAAAATAAAATTTAACGTATCAATAGCAATATTTCGGTTCAATACTTCACAGCCAAGAAGGGCTAGAGCCTTTGCCCAGTCTAATGTTTCGCTTATGCTTGGATCTTTTTTTAAGGGGAGTTTTCGTATTTCATGAATAGTATTAATAATCTCTTTTATGAGATAGTTACCGCATTCAGGTACTTTTAATTTTACTATCTGTTCTTCAAGTTCCTTTGTTGGATAGTCAATGTAAAGATGAAGACAGCGGCGTTTAAGCGCATCAGACATTTCACGAGCGTTATTGGAAGTAAGCAGTACAAAAGGCTTATTCACAGCAGTAATAGTTCCTATTTCAGGTATGGTAACTTGAAAATCGGAAAGCACTTCAAGCAAAAAAGCTTCAAATTCAGAATCAGATTTATCAATTTCATCAATAAGTAATAAAGAAGGTGTTTTATTGGTGATAGCTTTTAAAATGGGACGTGCAACAAGAAATTTTTCTGAAAAGAAAACATCTTCTTCAGTGGATAATTTGTTAACAGCATCTTTTAATGTTGCCTGGTCTTCCAGAATTTTTGATAATTTATCCTTAAGTATCTGGGTATACAGAAGCTGTTTTGCATATTCCCACTCATACAACGCTTTTGCTTCATCAAGTCCTTCATAACATTGAAGCCGGATAAGTTCATATCCTAACGCCTGTGCAATACACTTGCCTAAATCTGTTTTGCCCACTCCGGCAGGCCCTTCCACCAGAATTGGCTTCTGCATTTTTAATGCAAGATATACTGTTGTTGCAATTTCTTTTGAACAAATATATCGTTGTTTTTCCAATTGTTGAATGGTATCTTCAATAGAGTTAAACATGATAATGCCTTCTATAAAATATTTTATGTCAATAATATGAGTATAGCGTATTTATCAACAAAATTATATAAAAAATGAAATGATATACGCTGGTAGCTACAATCGTATTTTATTAAAAAGATTGAGATCGTTAATACGTAATTGGATGGGTTTGGTTATGGCATCAGGATGTTCCATGCAATAATTTGCAATCTTCTGTGTAATATTAAGCACACGTGCTACATCACCCAATGCGTCAACATATTTATCCGAAAACGCATTTTCAAGTTGTTCCCGTGAAAATTGCATTTGTAATGACAGCAATTCTTCTGCTTCATTAAGAGTATCCTGATAGGGTAGTGGGATATTTTTGGCTAAATAACACAAAAATGCAATATATGCTTCACCAATAAGTGAACGTTCTATAAGGCTCCATTTCTTAAGTATTTTGCGTAACTGTTTGTCTTTTACCGGGCAACATTGTGAGGCATCACAAATATAATCATTAAGCGTTAAGGAAGAATGCTTTATAGTGGGTAATATTGAAAGATTTATATCCTGTAACGCATTTTCCGGCAGGCTTTTAGAAGGTATATAAATCATTTTAGTAAATTTATCTTCACCTGGCCTTCTGGCAGTAAGCAACAGCATATCTGCATCGGCTCCACCGGAAATATAGCTTTTTTTACCTGAAAGCACAAGTGTATTTATATCCGAGTATCTGGCAATCATCCGGTAAGCGTCAGGTTCGGTATGAGCCATGGCACCTATTGTGGTGTCATGCAGATTAATGTTCCATCCCTGTAATTGATTAATATCAAACAGAATACATCGTATAAGCACAGACTGCACAATCCAGAGTAATGCAAACCCAAGATCTCCAGAGTGTAGTGCAATACTTGTTGAAGGCAGTTGTTTATAATCAAGTAAACAATGTGTTGGCGGATAGTCACGCGTAAATACATACCATGCATCTTTAAACAATGCATGATTATTCACGCGATCAATATAACTATGTTCCAGTGTTTGAAAGGTACTATCGCTCATATTATTTTCTTTTTTGTTTTAATAATGCTTCAATTTTTGTTTGTAAACCAAATAGATTTATAAAGCCAGTAGCATCCCTGTGATCATATAATGCACTTTCATCAAATGTTGCAATATCAGGTTCATATAATGTAACAGGGGATTTACGTCCAACTGCCATACAGGTACCCTTAAACAATTTCACTCGAACTGTACCGGTAACATTTTTTTGCGTCTCATTAATAAAGGCATCAAGAGCTTCACGCCGTTTTGTAAACCACTGGCCATAATACACCAGTTCAGCATATTCAATTGAAAGGCGGTCCTTTAAATGCTGTGTATCCCTGTCCAGTGTTATTGCTTCAAGATCACGGTGCGCTACGTGTAACACTGTGCCTGCTGGAGTTTCATATACACCGCGCGATTTAATACCAACAAGCCTGTTTTCTACAATGTCTATTCTGCCAACACCATTTTCTCCGGCAATTTTATTAAGCGTCTTCATCAGTGTTACAGGGTCCATGCGTGTGCCATCCAGTGCAACAGGCACTCCCTGCTCAAAATCTATCTCAATATATGTTGGTTTATCAGGTGCTTTTTCAGGTGCTCTGGTTAATATGAACATGCTGTCATCCGGTTCACGCCATGGATCTTCCAATATTCCACCTTCGTATGATATATGAAGTATGTTGCGGTCCATACTGTACGGTTTATCTTTTGTTACTGGAACAGGTATATTGTGTTTTTCAGCATAGTCAAAAAGTGATGTTCGCGAGGTCAAATTCCATTCACGCCATGGGGCAATAATTTTAAGCTGCGGTGCAAGAGCCTTAAATGTCATTTCAAAGCGGACCTGATCGTTGCCCTTGCCGGTTGCACCATGGCACACAGCATCGGCACCTTCTTTTAAAGCTATCTCAACCTGCCGTTTTGCTATAACAGGGCGGGCAATTGATGTGCCCAGTAAGTATCGGTTTTCATAAATGGCATTTGCTTTGATACATGGAAAAATGAAATCACGCACAAATTCTTCTTTAAGATCTTCAATATAACATTTTGATGCACCGGTATTGATGGCCTTTTGCTCTAAACCATCAAGTTCTTCTTCCTGACCAACATCTGCTGCATAACAAATTACTTCACATTTATAGGTTTCAAGCAGCCATTTCACAATAACTGAAGTGTCAAGACCACCCGAATATGCCAGAACTACTTTTTTAACAGACATGATTGTTTTTCTCCTAATTTTGCATAAAAATAAAACAAGTACCAAATACAGGATTGTTAAACTGTTGTCAATTTAGTTTATTATGATAATAATTAAAAAATTATCTTATTATTGAGATGCCTTCCCAATTGGGTTCTGGTGGGTTTGCCAAATAATATTGGGCTCTTCTTAAAAAAAGTCTTACTACAGAATCTTCCGGCAATCGCTTATAATATTTGCTAAAAAGCTTAAGTGCTTGTTTAAAATCAGCATTCTTATAATAAAAATACGCTTGATTAAAAAGTTCCAGCAACTCCATCTTTTTTTGTTTAATATCATATTCATCGTTGTTGAAAACTTCATATACAGCAATAGATTTGTTTCTCCCACGAACTTTGACCACATCTATTTTTCTAATATAGAATTCCGCTGGTTCTATTATTTTTGAGTATGTTAATTCTGTTATTAATATTGGCACTTTGTACACTTTAGTTAATTCTTCCATTCGTGCTGCCAAATTTACAGTATCACCAATC
Organism: uncultured bacterium; assembly: GCA_937920495.1. Lineage (GTDB taxonomy): Bacteria > Spirochaetota > UBA4802 > UBA4802 > UB4802 > UBA4802. The sequence goes on from CALEUQ010000033.1 coordinate 17,914, forward strand.
ACTGTTGTTTCCATTCTATTTCGTGAACCAACAGTTCCCAATACCACTTCACCTGAATTAATACCTATTCCAAAATCTATTGGATTGTAATTATTCTTGGTTCGATACTGGTTATATTCTTTAAGTTTTTCACGCATTGAAACTGCCGATCGTATTGCAGAAGTAGCTGATTCGGCAAAAAGGGCCATGATTGCATCACCAATGAATTTGTCTACAAATCCATTATTCTGAGAAATATGTGGTTCCATGTTTTTTAAAAATGAGTTTAAAAACTTAAATATTTCATCTGGATTCATCTGTTCAGTAAGACCTGTAAAATTACGAATATCCATAAATAAAACGGTCATATTATTTATAATTGCATCTCCTAACATAACCTCTGTTATACTATTTTTATTTAAATAGCGTAAAAACTCAACAGGTACAAAACGAGCAAAAGAATCTGTTAAGTTTCGTAATGTTTTATTAAGCTCTTCAGCTTCATTAAGGCTGTTAATAAATCTGTTTACCAACACTGCGGCAATGACAAAGAGTAGTGAAGGAACGCCATAAATATAAAGGGGAATAGAATCGGGTATTACATTCAAACCAAAAGAAAGGATATCATGTAAACCAAATATAAACAGTGGTATCATCCCATAAAAGAAGATAAGTCCTTTCTTTTCTCCTTTTATCAATTGACTTATTGAAACAAATATTGCATCAATAATAAAGATAAAAATGATTGCTATAAAGATATTTCTATAAAAAAGTATATTATATCTATTGTTATATGATAGCAACATGAGTATTGAACCAATTGTGGGAACAGATAAATTAAAAATGATAATTTTGTAAGGTATTTTTAAAGTAATATATTGTCGCAAAAATAACGATAGCAAAGATGGGAAAAATAATAGTCCTATTTGCGAAAAGATTAAAATTGAGTTAGATGGAATAGGTAGGTCGGTATAATGCTTAGGTCATATTTTCATCAGGGATCTTTTGGCTTTTTTTTAAAAAAGGTTCTTTTAAATTTTTTGGTAAAAGGTTTTTATTTGGTATATCTATCGTTGGCCAATCACTATCATCAAAAAAGGTGGTGGAGAAATCTTTGTTTGGTTGTGCAAACTGGATTTGCCACGTCCCCTCCAGAAAAATTTCAGTAGCGTAACCTTTGCTTATAAAAGCAATAATTAATAATAAAAGAGCTCCAATTAAAAACAATTTGTTTTTGCACATAATTTACTGATTAAAGTAAATATTACAATTGTAATGTATTATTGCAACGTACAAATTTAATCATCAATTTATTAAAATGTCAATAAAAATATTTATTGTTTTGTAATGATACATGATGCCTAAACAGCAAGGTTGTACATCGCAAAAAGCTTGTGTAATTCTTTTTGTCTTGACTTTACGTGGCTCTTTGTACATCCTTTTTTCGAATTCATAGTGTTTACTCCTTTGATTTATTGTGATACCAAACATAAATATTGCATTGTCGCTATGAATTTCTAATAATCAGGGACATCACCTTACAGGACAGGTGTATCAGGTTTTATGATAACAAAAATATTTATTACAACATTACTGGTTGTATCTACAGTTATATTAATTTCACTATGTGCATTAATTCTGATTAGAAAGAAAATTAAAGAAAGAAAATATTTGTTTTTAATTCTATTAGCTTTTGCATTCTATTCATTAGGATATTGTGTTGAGATTCAGGGGCAAACATTACAGTGGGTTCATATATCTTTAATTTTTGAGTATATTGGAATTGCCTTTATACCTTCTTTTCTTATACTTTTTGCGTTGTCATATATCACTGAGACTGAAAAAATACCTTTATTAATAAAATTTATAATTTATATAATACCAATCATTACTTTTATAACAGTATTAACCGATCCTTATCACAATTTACTGCATAAAAATTCATTTATAGATCATTCAGGTCCTTTTCCCATAGTTTCATTTGAAAAAGGGATCTGGTATTGGGTTCATATTGCGTATTATAATCTATCATTGTTAATTGCTAATTTAATATTTTTGAAAATATATTTAAAAAGCCATTCACGTTATAAAAACCAAACTGCACTACTTTTTATTAGTACTTTAATCCCATGGATAACACTTATACTATATCTTTCAGGAATCATTAACTGGCCACTTGATATCAATCCGTTTTCATTTACGATTATGGCAATAATTTTATATATAGCTGTAAAAAAGCAATATTTGATAGATATTGTACCTATTGCAAGAGATTTAGTCTTTGAAAATATATATGATGCTGCCTTTGTTCTTGATAACAATGGAGTAATTATTGATTATAACCGCAGTGCAGAAAATATTTTATCAGGCAGAGATTATATAATTGGACAAAATATTAATGATATATTCAATGAATTATCGTCATCTTTGGATGAAAGCCAGAATGTGCAGATAGTTACTGAAACAACAATAAACAATAGAATTTACAATATACAGAACATGCCACTTACATCAATTAAAAACAAATCGATTGGATACATTTTTTTACTAAGGGATATAACTGAATACAAAAAAATGGCAGAGCAATTGCAGAAATTAGCAATAACTGATGAATTAACAGGAATTTATAACAGAAGACATTTTAATGAATTATCTTTAAGGGAGTTTGTTCGAGCAAAAAGAAATAAAACACAGCTTTCCGTAATTATTATGGATATAGACCATTTTAAAATAGTAAATGATACTTATGGTCATGCAACTGGAGATGAAGTTTTAAAAACTACTGCAAAATCTATTTCGGCATCGATACGTTCTTTAGATATATTTGCACGGTGGGGTGGCGAAGAATTTATTCTATGCCTTCCGGAAACAAGTATAATCCCAGCACAAAAGGTGGCAGAACGCATAAGGTTATCAATAAATGAGCTTGCATTCCATGATAAACAAAATAATGTCTTTAAAGTTTCAATAAGTTTGGGTGTTTCTGACCTTAAAGAATACAATGAAACACTTGACGATGTCATAGGTGCTGCAGACAAGGCATTATATGAAGCCAAAAGCAAAGGTCGTAATAAAGTTGTTGTTTTTAACGAGTAACCACTTATATAATTACTTCATCAAAGTGCATAAAATAGCTTTCTGTACATGCAGCCTGTTTTCAGCTTGATCAAGCACAATTGATTGTGTTGAATCAATAACATCATCGGTTATTTCTTCACCCCTGTGAGCCGGCAGGCAATGCATCACTTTGCAATCAGTTGCACATTTATCAAGTATTTTTCTGGTTATTTTATATTTTGCAAAATCCTTTTTTCTTCGTGATGCTTCCTTTTCCTGGCCCATGCTGACCCATACATCTGTGTAAAGGTGTGTAGCGTTTTCTACAGCAAGTGCTATATCACTTGTAAGTGTTACAACACTACCTGATTTTGAAGCAATAGAAAAAGCCTGTTCCACCACCTCTTTTTTTGGATAATACCCTTTGGGACAGGCTAATGCAAAATTTACGCCTAACATCGCAGCGGTTAACATCAATGACTGCGCTACATTGTTGCCATCACCAACAAAGGCTAACTTCACATTCTTAAAATTTCTGTTTGTTTCATATATCGTATAAAAGTCGGATAGTGCCTGGCAAGGGTGAAACATGTCGGTAAGGCCGTTTATAACAGGAATTGTTGAATTTTGAGCAAGCTCCAGTGCAGTGGCATGTGCATAACATCGTATCATGATGCCATCCAGATATCGTGACAGCACTTTTGCTGTATCGGCAACCGTTTCACCACGTCCCAATTGTATATCATCTCTGCTTAAAAATAATGCATACCCGCCCAGTTGAAACATGGCCACCTCAAATGATACGCGTGTACGGGTAGATGTTTTTTCAAATATCATTCCCAGGGTTTTTCCTTTAAGATATGAATTGATCTTTCCCTGTTTCAGATCATCTTTGAGCTTCTTTGTTAGTTCAAATATTGAAATAATTTCTTCTCTGGAAAAATCAGTAACAGATAATAGATCTTTTGCTTTTACCCTGGGTATTTTTATCATAGTGTTACTCCTGCAAAAATACTATCAAGCATCATAAGCCCTTCTTTAACAAGCCTGGTTGATATTGTTAGTGGCGGCATGATTCTTATTACTTTTTCGGCGGTGCAGTTTATTACCAACCCTTTTTGTAATGCTTCAAGTACTAAGGGCTGGCCAGGAATTGACAATTCCACTCCTATATGAAGCCCAATACCTCTTACATCAACTATAAGTTTTGGATATTTTGTTTTCATGAGCCTTAGTTCCTTAATAATTAATTCGCCTGTTTTGCGGATATTATTAAGTGAAGTTTCCTTGCTTAATGTCTCAAGCACTGCTTTTGCTGCTGCAGTGGCCAGGTGATTTCCACCAAATGTTGTACCATGAGTTCCCCTGGGAAAATAATCTACAAGAAAATCTTTAGCGTGAATAGCACCGATAGGTACGCCACCACCCAACCCTTTTGCCATTGTGATAACATCAGGCGTTATGTCATAATGCTGAAATGCAAACATCTTTCCTGTTCTTGCAATCCCGGTTTGGACCTCATCTATTATAAAAAGAATATGGTTTTCTTTTGTGATAGTATCTATCTCTTTAACAAATGAAATGTCAGCAATTTTAATGCCACCTTCGCCCTGTATAAGTTCAGTTATTACTGCACATATTTTCCCTTTGAATTTTTTAACAGTCTTTTTAAAAGAAGCAGTATCATTAAAAGGTACGTAGATGAATCCAGGAACTATCGGCCCAAAACCCGAATGGATTTTTTCCTGTGCGGTAGCTGACATTGCGCCAAATGTTCTGCCGTGAAATGAATTAGTAAACGATATGATGTGATACCGTTTGGATGAGTGGGATAAACCATATTTACGCGCCAGCTTAATCGCAGCTTCACTGGCTTCCGTACCACTGTTGGTAAACAGTGTTTTACCGGGAAATGCAGTTTTTGATATTAGTTTAGCAGCTTCAATCTGTTCTTTATTAAAATACCAGTTTGATGAGTGCAGTATTTTATTAACCTGTGAATGTAATGTCTTGTTTAATGCCGGATGGTTATATCCTAATGAGTTAACAGCAATCCCTGAAAAAAAATCAACATAGCGTTTCCCATCCTGGTCGTATAACAGGCAATCTTTGCCATGGGTAAAGCAAACCGGAAGGCGTGTTCCATAATTCTGAAAAAGGTACTGTTTGTCAAGTTCCATTAACGCTTTCAGTTTTTTTGATTCTTTCATATCAAAATCCCTATAAAAAAATAAATCGGGTTGCCCCGATTGCTCACTACTTATCTCATATTTGTACAATGTCAATACATTTTGGTATTTTTTAATAAAAATTAATATATTGCATACATTGTTGTAAAATTATAAAATTTTGATAAAATGAATTAAAAATGGTTTGCATATATTCCTATTTTATAGTATTATATAAAGTGGTAATATTAATATTGTGCGATAGTAACCAGGTAAAGAAAATATGCTGTGTGAACGATGTAAACAACGCGAGGCAACTGTTCATTTGACTGAAATTATCAGAAATGAGAAGACTGAAGTACACCTGTGCGATCATTGTGCAAGAGATATGGGTTTGAGTTCTCATGGTGGTGGTTTCTCATTAACCGTTTCTGATATGATGTCATTTCTGGATGCAAAAGAGATGACGGACATGGTTGACAGCAATACCTGTGCCACCTGTGGCTGGACTTTAATTGACTATAAACGAACTGGTAAGCTGGGTTGCGCAGATTGTTATAGTTTCTTCAAAGAATCTTTGACCCCCATTTTGGCCGGATATCATGGCTCAACATACCACATAGGTAAAATGCCGCTCAAATATATAGAACACCGGAAGTCTAAAGGAATGATTGATGTGGTGCGGTCAAAGAATGTTGCCACGCTGTCCTTGCATGATCTTGAGAAGATGCTGGAAATAGCCGTTCAAAATGAAAATTATGAAGAAGCAGCTAAACTAAGAGACGAAATCAAAAGACTTAAAGGTTAGAACGAGGATTCAATGTTTGAACAGCTGCTTTCACAATCGCCATTCTGGTCTCAGGTTGGACCATGGGCAGATGTTGTAATGACCACACGGGTCAGATTGGCCAGAAATTTACCATCGCTTCCTTTTGGCAGCAAGATGGACGATGCCGATGTAGCAACCCTGGAATCAATTGTTCACCAGGCAATCATAACTTCAAAGTATTTTGAAAATGCTCAATTTGTAAGCTTAAATTACTGCAGTTCAGACGACAGACGCTTTTTGCGTGAACGTGATATTATCACTCATGAAATGGAATTAAACAATAATAGCAGTGTTGTTTTTGACTCAGGACAGCAATATTCTATACTGGTAAATGAAGAAGACCACATCAGAATTCAGGTAATCAAACCTGGATTGCAGATGCTACAGGCATTCAAATTGGCTGATGAAATAGATGATGAATTAAATAAATATATTTCCTATGCATTCACCGATGATTTTGGTTTTTTAACTACATGTCCTTCAAATGTGGGTACTGGCCTGCGTGTGTCAGCTATGTTGCATTTACCAATGCTGACTGCTGCAAAAAATATGGGCGAAGTGATAAAATTGGTTAGGGAATATCAGGCACAGTTGAAGGGCATTGTTCATGATGCAACCAAAACTGTTGGTAGTATGTATATAATCAGCAATAAAGCTTCACTGGGAAAATCCGAGATTGATATAATTGAAGAAATTGATAAAGTCATTAGCCTGATTATTGATCTTGAAAATGAAGCACGTGACGAGTATTATCAGCATCACAAAGATATACTTGAGGATATGGTATGGCGCTCATTTGGAATCTTAACCTTTTCACGATCAATGAGTTATGCTGAAGCCATTGAACACTTATCGTTAATAAGATTGGGTGTTATTTTGTCGATAATAAAAAATATTGAACTTTCTGTAATTAATGATTTAATGATACATATACAGGTATCCCATCTTCAGAAAATTGCAGGCAGACAGTTTGCCAGCAGTGAAGAAGGAGATGCGTTTAGAGCAGCATATCTTCGAAAGAAATTCGAAGATAAGGAGTAAACAAATATGTTTGATTATACCAAGAGGTCACGTAAGGTTTTAGAAGTCTTAGCACAAGCAGAAGGACGGCGGTTAAATTCAGATGCATTAGGGCCAGAGCATATAATGTTAGCCCTATTGAAGGATGATGACTCGGTTGCAGCACGTATATTGAAAAATATGGGAGTAAACTTTGAAATACTCCGAAGAAATATAGAACAGGCTATCAGAAGATCAGGTTCCACGATAATTTTAGGCAATCTGCCACTCAGTGCACGTTTTACCAGAATAATTGAAATTGCAAAAGATGAAGCACGCAAATTAAAAAATAATTACGTAGGCACAGAGCATTTGTTGCTTTCAATATTCCGTGACGGTACATGTTCAGGAATTGATACACTGATACGTGCAGGTATAGATTATAATGTGATCAAAGGTGAAGTTCAAAAGATTTTAGGTGTTACACCTGATGGCAATGCTCAGCAAAAGACCAATGATAAAACAAAAACCCCAACCCTGGATGAGTTTGCCATTGAACTTACGCGTTTGGCAGCAGAAGATAAGTTAGACCCGGTCATAGGAAGAAATGCTGAAATAGAAAGAGTTATCAGAATTTTATCCCGTAAAACAAAAAACAATCCTGTTTTGATTGGCGAAGCTGGCGTTGGCAAAACTGCAATAGTGGAAGGACTGGCGCAACGCATTGTACATCATGACGTTCCTGAGCCCCTTTTTAACAAAAGAGTTCTGGCACTTGATTTAGCGTCTGTTGTGGCCGGCACCAAATACCGGGGCGAATTTGAGGAACGCCTTAAACGTATTATGAAAGAAATAAAGGCATCCGATAATGTAATTTTGTTTATCGATGAGTTGCATACTATCATAGGCGCTGGTGCTGCAGAAGGTGCTATAGATGCTGCCAATATTCTGAAGCCTGCATTAGCCAGAGGGGAACTACAGTGTATAGGTGCTACCACTTTAAATGAATATCGCATGTACATAGAAAAAGATGCTGCGCTGGAACGTCGCTTCCAGACAGTTATGGTTGATGAACCTTCAGTTGATGAGGCCATAGAGATACTCTTTGGGTTACGTGAACGCTACGAAATCCATCATAAAGTTCGTTATACAGATGAAGCAATCAAAAAGGCTGTTCTGTATGCTGATAGATACATACATGACAGATATTTGCCTGATAAAGCTATTGATGTTATTGATGAGGCAGGTTCTAAAGCAAGGCTTGAAAATTGTGAGCGTCCGTTAGATATTGAGTTGTTGGAACGCGAAATCGAAGAACTCAATAACCGTAAAAATGAGCTTGTGAAAGCGCAGGAATATGAACAGGCAGCTTCCATAAGGGATACAATCATTGAAAAAAAAGCACAGTTATCACAAAAAATCAGTGATTGGCAGCAACGTATTAATGATTATGCAGTTGTAGTGGATGAAAAACAGATAGCAACTGTTGTTGCTCAATGGACTAAGATTCCTGTTGAAAAACTTGAAGAATCTGAATCGCAAAAGCTGCTGCGTATGGAACAGGAATTGCATAAACGTATCATAGGACAGGATGAGGCAATAAGTGTGATAAGCAGAGCTATCAGAAGGTCAAGGACAGGGTTAAGGAGTGCACAAAGGCCTATTGGTTCATTCATCTTTTTAGGCCCCACTGGGGTTGGAAAAACAGAACTTGCTAAGGCTCTAGCTGAATTTCTATTTGATGATGAGGATGCACTTATACGGTTTGATATGTCCGAGTTTATGGAAAAGCATGCTGTTTCCAGGTTGATAGGTGCTCCACCGGGGTATGTGGGTTATGAAGAAGGTGGACAATTGACCGAAAAAGTAAAAAGGCGTCCATATTCTGTAATACTTTTTGATGAAATTGAAAAAGCCCATCCTGATGTATTTAACATTTTGCTGCAGGTTCTTGAAGAAGGTGAGCTTACTGATAACTTTGGTTCAACCACAAGCTTTATTGACACAGTGATTATCATGACATCCAATGTTGGTAATAGGGAATTCCAAAAGATAGGCAAGATGGGCTTTAATGAAGTTGATCCGCACATTGCACAATTTCAGAATGTAGATGAAGAGGTCAAAAGGTTGTTTAGCCCTGAGTTTTTGAATCGTATTGATGCTGTGGTCCATTTCCACAAATTAAATGAACACCACATTAAACAGATTCTGGATTTGATGCTCAATGAAGTAAATGAACATCTAGAGGAGCAGGGCATTGAATTAGTTGTTTCGCCAAAAGTTAAGAATTACCTGGTTAAACGCGGATTTAATGAAAAATATGGAGCTCGCTATCTTAGAAGAACTGTGCAAAACGAAATTGAAGATAGATTGGCAGTAGAAATATTAAATGGAAGATTTAAGAATTGTCATCGTGTGTATGCTGGTATAAAAAACAATACAATTTATTTTAAACCTGAAAAAAATGGTAATACAGGCAAATTGACCCAGCCTGAAGTTGTACATCATTCTTGAAATGCTGAGCTTTTTATCAGGCTTGCATTACTGCACTATACTTTTGCACAATTGATAATGCTATCTGCAAGAAAAAATCTGACAAAAAAATCCAATTCACGTAAAAACGCATTTGGTTCCAGAACATTTAGTTCCAGAATAAGTTACGACTACATAATTAAAAAGCTTAAAAGCAGGTTTTTCCTACCACAATTTTTAAGAACAATAAAAAAATTTGGTATTTCAGGATTTTACGGTGGGAATAAAGTTACACTTATAACTGATGGTGATGTTTTTTTTGATGAGTTGTTTAAAGCTATCGATAGTGCCCAATTAAGTATCAATCTTGAAACATATATATTTAACAGTGATGACATTGGATGGAAATTAGCTAAAAAGTTAGCTAATAAAGCTAAGAAAGGCATTGAGGTCAATATTATTTATGATGCGATAGGATGTATTAATACTAAAGCTTTACTTTTTGATTACATGAAGAAAATGGGAATTGCATTGATTGAATACCATCCTGTAGTACCATGGCGAAAGTATTTCAACCTTTATCTACGTGATCACAGAAAGTTAATGGTTGTTGATGGCAGGATTGCTTTTATTGGTGGCATGAATATTGGCAATGAATATGCCGGAAAAAAATACCATGGGCTAAATTGGCGTGATACACATATCAAAATTGAAGGTCCCGCTGTAAAAGATTTTGAATATTTTTTTCTTGAAAACTGGCATAGGCATGGTGGTCCCCTTGTTGATATCTCTAAATACTTCCCTGGTATACAACCTGTTGGTGATACTATTGTAATGGCATTAAGTAGCCATTCGCGAAGAAAAATTAAACCAATTTACCACACATATCTTGCAGCGATTGCAAATGCCCGGAAATATATTTATATTACTAACGCATATTTTGTTCCTGACACGCGTTTTGTAAAATCATTAATTCGTGCAGCAAAAAGAGGTGTTGATGTCAGAATTGTATTACCAGCAGTAAGCGACATACCTTTTGTGCAGCATGCCAGCAGATATTTATATAAGCGTTTTTTAAAAAATCATATCAGAATATATGAATATAAAAAGGCTGTTCTTCATGCTAAAACAGCCGTCATAGATGATATATGGGCTACAGTAGGATCATCAAATCTGGATAGAAGAAGTTTTACGGCAAATTTAGAGGTCAATGCTATTATACTTGATCAATCGTTTGGGGAAAAGATGAAAAAGCAATTTTTAAAAGACATACGTAACAGTGATGAAATACAATTGGAATATTATAAACGGCGCTCATTTCTGCAATATTTAAAAGAGTGGTTATGCTACAGATTCAGGTATTTATTGTAAAAAATTATACTATAATTAAAAATCTTCCACAATAGGTACATACCGATAATGATTTCTTACCCTTGATTTTTGCCATCTCTGCCGGTGGGATTACCATATGGCATCCACCACAGGTATTTTTTTCAAGTATTGCAAAAGGATTCTGGCATTTCTGACGCATCCTTTCATAATATGATAGCGAGCGGTTATCAATGAATCGCCGCAACTCATTGATTTTCTTTGTAAGGGCTTCTGATTTATCGCCACTGTCCAATAGACGATATAATTGATCCAGCCTGATTAAAAGGTCAAGATCAGATGAAGGAACACCAGCCAGACTTTCTATTTGATTTTCTTCCTTGTTAATTTCAGTAATTGAGTCAAAGTATAATTTAGCTTCTTTGGTAAGTATTGGATATATTTTTGAAGGAGTTCGAGCTGCATCTATTTTGTCCCTTTTTTCTGAATTGGAAAAAATTCTTGCCATCATCCCAACAAGATAAAGATACTTTGTACTTAACAAAGTTGGAAAAATACTGAGCATAACATATTTCACCGGCTGATTATCAAATGATTCATATTCTATTGGCTCATTGCAAATCCCAAATACAGTCAGCAATTTTTTTACTGAATCTGTTCGTACATGTGGAATAGCAAATCCATTTCCAACACCAGTGTTTTCAAGTGTTTCACGATGCATTACCTGCGCATAGTATCTATCAGCATTATCAAGTTTTCCTAGATCCTGTAATTTTTGAATTAATTCCTTTATGACCAACTGTTTTTCGTTGCTTTTAACAGCGATTACATGTTCTTTAGGTAATAGTTCTGATAGATCCATTTTTTTTAACTCCTTCTAATACAAAAAAAATTTTTTTATGCAAAAATATTTAAATAATTTATTTTCTTTATAATGAAAAACAAATACACTTTAATACTATTAATCAGTGTACCATAAAATTAAACATAAAACTAAAATCAAGAAGATATTTTTAAAAATTTTTGATTATTGCTGCATTTACTGAAACAGAGAACAGATTGCTTTGCTATAAGGATACAACCTGAATGTTCCTGTAAAAATTACTATTGTATCAGATTCAATATTAGGTTTTAAATTTTGTGCAAGTGATACTGCATCAGTAAAAACATTCAGAGTAAATAATTGTTGTGTTTCTTCATCGGGTATGAAACAGCGAGTATCAGGTAATTGCAAATAAAAAATAGGCTTAGATGTAAAACTACGTATTAACGTAAGCATTGAGTGTATGTCCTTATCTTTCATAAAACTTATGCAGAATAGACTTTTGTAGCTATCATATGTGCTATGTATATTTCTTAACGTATGTTCCATCGCTTCAGGATTATGTGCACAATCAAATATGGCAACGGGTTTATTGCATAGCACTTCACACCTACCAGGAATTTGCATAGATGATGCCGCCTGGTATATATGTTCAGGAACTATCGCCCAATTATTATTTTTTAAAATTAAAGCTGTGGCGATAGCAACCGATGAATTTTCTGCCTGAAAATCCCCGGTTAAAGAACATCGAATATTTTGTAATTGTGTATGCTGACCAAAGATATGATGATTACACATAACATCAAATACAAGAGGACTTTTAGATTTTATTGAATATAGTACGTGTTGGCCAACAAAAATTGCCTGTGATTGTTTTATGTTTGCTTCGTTTTGTAAAACCTGCTTTGCTTCAGGCTTTTGATTAGCACTTATAACGGGTATATTCTTTTTAATTATCCCTGCTTTTTGATATGCAATCTGTTGCAATGTTGTGCCAAGGATTGCCATATGGTCGTACGATATTGGAGTAATAACACTGATAAGTGGTTTTACAACGTTTGTTGAATCAAGCCTGCCACCAAGTCCTGTTTCAATAACTGCAATATCCACAGAATTAATGAAGTGAACAAATGCAATAATGGTAAACGCATCAAAAAATGTGGGGGTGTAGTTATATTTTTTACAAAATGTTTCTATCATTTCGGAATATTCAGAGATTTCATCATCGGTGATTTCTTTTCCATTTATAGTGATGCGTTCATTATACCTGATAAGGTGGGGTGATGTGTATAGTCCCACAGTATATCCGGCGGTTTGAAGAATTTTTGCAATCATGTGTGCTGTAGAACCTTTGCCATTGGTTCCAGCTATGTGTATGCATGGTATTTTTAAATGGGGATTACCTAAATGCTTCAATATGGAAATAATGGTATCAGGTGTATAATTAATAAATTTATGAGCATGTGATTCATTGTTGGCAAGTGATTGCAGAAACTGTGGCAACATAATCATTGCAATGCCTGTGTAAGAGCTTGATGCATGGCATCAGTAGGCGCTACTTTCCCGGTCCATATTTCAAATTGCTTACATGCCTGGTATAACAGCATATAGTCACCTGTAATTACTGTGCATCCTTTTTCCAGTGCTTTCTGTATAAAAAGTGTATGCAACGGGGAGTAAATAATATCAACCACTACTTGATGAGGATGCAGTAACGCTGGATCAATTGGCGTTCTTGATACGTCAGGTTTCATACCTACTGGTGTGGTATTTATTATAATGTCATATTGAGCTGTTGTTTCAATTGTAAGCTTTTCAATAAGCAACGTATCGATAGCACTGAAGTGTTTTCGTAAATCATTTGCAAGTTGCATGATATTATTAATATTACGCCCACATATAGTGATATGTGCATTGTGTTCAGCAAGCGTATATGCAATAGCTCTTGCTGAGCCACCGTTGCCAATTATTAAGATTTTTTTGTTACTATACACTATTGAATGAGTTGCAAGAGATTTTATTAATCCGTATCCGTCGGTATTATATCCTTTTATTATCCCATTATCATTGACAAGTGTATTGACCGAACCAATCCGTGATGCCAATGTGTCAACGGAATCACATAAAGACAGTACATCCACTTTGAACGGGATGGTGACGCTTGCACCTTTTATTCCCAATGCTTTGATAGCATCAAAAGCCTGTTTGATGGAGTTGGGTTCAAATGCAACGTACACTGCATTTATCCCTGCAGATGCAAATGCAGAATTGTGCATTACCGGTGAAAGTGAATGTCGCACAGGGTTGCCTATAATACAATACACAGATGTATATGAATTTATTATCATTTAATATTTCTCGCTTTAAATTCTGTAGTAAAGTCAGTTTGTTCTACTACAATAAAGTATCCTAAAGGGTCAACCTTAAATCCATTATGATATTCGGTTACAACTATTGCTTCATTGGGGTTTAGTATATACTGTATCTCTTTTTCGTTAAACTGCAATAATAATCCGCATGGGGCGTTGGCACATATAAAAAGCTCAGGACATGAGTGCTTCTCAAGGATTGATATTTCATCAGGGCTGTTAAATTCAGGATGATATATGCCAACTTGCCAGTGTTTTTCATCCCTGGCTATAATAGTCCATCTGTCATTGGTTTTTAAAGAAAAAGGAGTATTTACCATATAATAGCCTTTATTTAGATATGCTAAATGATGTATGATAAGTAATCGCGTGAATGACAAGTATTTTTTAAGGTTTTTAGCAAAATGTTTTGTAATGAATAAATACCACATAAACATGATGTACACCCCCGCAACCGAAGGCGGCGGGGTGTACACTTTTCATTAAAACGAAATATTTTCAAAAATTCATTTTTTGGAAGAGTAATTCAATAGTATAAATTATTCTTGAAATTTATGTTTATATATCCATAAATGTAACACTCTCTTATTAAAGTGAAAAATTAAATTTTAAAAATTTTATATACAATTATTTATATTGAATGAATAGTATTTGAAAAGATGAGATAGAAACTAATTGGATATCAAAAATGAAAACTTCACCGTTTATTCATAATGTGCTTACCATAGCAGGCTCTGATTCTGGTGGTGGAGCAGGTATTCAGGCTGATTTAAAAACAATAACTGCATTAGGTGGTTTTGGAATGACAGTCATTACTGCAATAACTGCCCAGAATACACTTGGTGTAGTTGACTATATGCCTGTGCCCTTAGAAATGATTGAAAAGCAGTTTGATGCTGTTGCATCTGATATACCAATACATGCGGCAAAAACTGGAATGCTTGCAAATCCTGACATCGTTACGCTTATTGCTTCTAAAATCAAACAGTATTCAATTAACAATTGTATTGTTGATCCGGTAATGATTGCAAAAGGCGGATCAAAATTATTATCTGATGATGCAATACAATCGGTGATAGAATATCTTTTGCCTGTTGCCTATATTGTAACACCAAACATTCATGAAGCTGAAGTACTGACAGGCCTAAGTATTGAAAATCTTGATACCATGAAAGATGCGGCAAAAATGATATATTCGTATGGTCCACGATATGTAGTGGTAAAGGGTGGGCATCTGGAAAATGATCCAAGTGATGTTATTTATGATGGTAAAGATTTTACAGTTTTAAACAATAAACGGATACAAACTAAGAATACTCATGGTACCGGATGCACATTTTCTTCGGCAATTGCAACATATATTGCGAAAGGATATAATGCCATAGATGCAATAACAAAAGCAAAAGATTATATTACAAAGGCTATTACATTTTCACTACCGTTAGGCCATGGACATGGACCAACCAATCATCTGGTAGATATTATAAATAATATAGAGAAAATACATGTCATAGATAATATTCTAAAAGCCTTTTCCATGTTACATGCGGCAAAGTGTGGCAGGATGTTTTCAAGCGGATATTCAAATATTGCATATGCTCTGCCGTATGTTATTACGCATAATGACATCGCCATGTTTCCTGGTGGAATTATAACGTACACACATTCAATTTTCAGAATAAAGGAGCCGTCTTTTGGTGTGGATCATCCTATGTCTTCGTTTATGGCCAGGATTAATCTAATGAACTATCGCGCAGCTATAAGTATCAAAAATGAAATTGAATATAAAATTAAAGCGCAGGCACTTGGCTTCCCCGTATTTACATCATTACATATTGATAACCTGGATGAAATGAGCATCCCCAAAAATAATAAAATTATATTTATTGAAATTACAAAGGAAAATATGCTATATATCATCGGAAATACACCAATAGAAATAGCGGACACAATATTAAAAATAAAACAGACGGAATAGTACAGATGTATATTGCACATAAAGACCTTTTTGCATATATGGAAAAAGTAATCCCTCTGGAATATCAGGAAGAATTTGATAATTCTGGAAGACAGATTTCATTTGATAATGAAAATATTAAGGGCATACTTGTTGCTATGGATATATCGCCTGTTGTTATTAATGAAGCACGCGATAATAACTGCAATTGTATTATAACTCATCATCCATTATTTTTTAAGCCTGTTAAAAATATTTCGGATTACAGTGTTGCTGGCTCAATGGTAATTGCATGTATTCAACAAGGAATAAGTGTGTATGCCGCTCACACCAATGCAGATGCCGTATGCTGGGATTTGCTGGCAAAATCACTGGGACTTAATAATATAGAGCTTGTGTTCCCTGATAAACGTTTTAGTGGCATTGGGTATGGTGCTATAGGTAATTACCAAAATGCTATGTTATTATCAGATTTACTAGAAAGCATATCTAAATCTTTACAAAGCAAATCAATCGTATACTATGGCGATTCAGGGAAACATATTAAAAAAGTGGCATGTTTGCAGGGGGCTGGTTCACGAAAGATTAGTGCTGTCATAGCACATGGCTCAATAGATTGTATTATTACGGGTGATGTTGGGTATCATGATGCAATATTGGCTAATAACAATGGCGTTATAGTTGTTGATATTGGTCATTATGCGTCGGAGAAGCCAATAATTGATTTTTTATATCAAACAGTTTACAACTACTTGACAAATGAAATGCAGTGTAGCGATATACCTTTGATGATATCCAAAAAAGAGTATAATCCAATGAAATGTGGTATTTTAAATGAGCCCTGAAATATTTACAATGCTTGAGTTGCAATCTATATGGGATAAAGTACTTGCAGCAAAAAACGAGATTGCCAGATCACGGCATGCTATTGATTTCTGGCGAAATGAGATGAAAGCGATGGAAGCCAAAATGGCAGATTTACGGTCAAGGGTTAATCAATTAAAATCAAATATCAAGCAGAAAGAACTAGAACTCCATGATGTTGAGTCACGCATTCAATTCCTTGACAGCAAAAAAAATTCTTTGAAATCGCAACGTGAATTCGATTCAATGACTACAGAGCTTGAATCTCTTAATAAAAAGAAAGACGAAATAGAAAGTAATATGCTGCAGTATATGGAAGATGTTGATGCAATAGAAGGCGAATTGGATGTGTTACAGCAAGAGATGCCAAAACGATTGAATCAAATTGAAAACGATGTTGAGCAATTGCAGCATAAGCTTGAATCCTTGCAAAAGGAAGCAGAAGATAATGCTGCTCAATTCAATACCCATATAGTGAAATTGCCACTTGATATAAGGGCAAAGTTTGCCAAATTGATTGAAACCAAAGGCAATGGCATAGTTCCACTTGAAAATGGGACTTGTATGGGATGTCATTTCCAGGTACCTGTGTATGTAAGGGATGAAGTTGCTAAATCAAAAGCAGTAACATGTACCAATTGCGGCCGTTTTTTATATTTTAAAAACTAATAGTGTTATAGTTCAAGCCAGACTTAAGGCGTAATCCCTTGGAGTGTCATCCAGTCCTCATTGTCATCGGGACTGGCGTAATCCCATGCTGTGTCATCCTGAACTTAATTCAGGATCTATTTATTGACGGTGATTTGATTATTAAGCCAGGTATAGCGTAAGTAAAATTTGATTTTCAGGAGAGCAAGTAATGTTACTTAGTATAGATAGAGTTCTACAACTACTTGCAGAAGGCAAGAGTTTGGAAAAGATTGCTGAATTGTCAGACGTAGATGTAAGTGAAATTCAATCAGTCATAGAAGAAGCACGGAAAATTATTCTTGAATATGACAAACAGCGTGCAAAAAGTAAAATTATTGTAAAAAAGAAAAGCAGTATTACACAAGATAAAGATGAATCAGAGCGTGTGTCCGAAAATATATTTGATGGCCTTGAAGTGTTGTCTACAATACCTACAGAATCTGTTTTAACAATGTATATTGACGGTGCATCAAAAGGAAATCCAGGCCATGCAGGGATTGGCATAGTTATATACGATGGCGATGACAGGCTGGTAGGCAAAGTGTCGGCGTATATTGGCAAAAAAACAAATAATCAGGCAGAATACACAGCTCTATTACGCGCAATTCAACTGGCACTGTATTTTAAAACAAAAACGTTAAAAATACGTAGTGATTCAGAGCTTGTAGTGCGCCAGCTTTCAGGTGAGTACCAGGTGAGCAATGCTAACATTAAAAAGCTTTATGAAAAAGTAATGGATTTAAAAAAACAGATACCAAATGTAAAAATTGAGCATGTGATGCGCAATTTTAATGAAAAAGCTGATTTTCTAGCCAAAAAGGCTGCTGATAAAAAAAGATAAAATTAAGGTGATAGGTGTGTGTACCAGTACATCATCAGATATAAAGGATTTATTATTATCTCACTTTAATATTTCACATCTTGTGGCAGATTTATTATCACTCAGGGGTATACATAGTCCGTATACTGCGTATACATTTCTTAATCCCGACCTTTCATTATGTTACAGCCCATTTCTTATGAACCAGATGGATGAAGCAGTTGGTATTATTAAACATACTATAACTGCTAATAAGAAAATAGGTATCTTTGCTGATTCGGATCTTGACGGCCTGACATCATTAACGTTATTAACACATTTGCTGGACCGTTTGAATGTACAGTACTATTATCGCTATCCTGTTAATGATGAGTTGTATGGGCTTACAGTGCCGATCATTGAAGAGTTTAAAAGCAATAACATCGATTGTATTATTACACTGGATTGTGGTACACGCGATATAAATGAAATTGCCTATGCTCGTAATCTTGGAATTGATGTCATAGTATGTGACCATCATGAACCATCAGAAAATCTACCGGATGCGGTAATAATTAATCCTAAATTAATGACTTCTCAATATCCTTTCAAAGATCTGGCAGGAGTTGGTGTTACCTTTAAATTTTGCATGGCAATACTTTTAAGCTATACAAAGTACCATGATGCACATATTGTAGTTATTGCATTGTCCGGCAATGCTATTCAATATAATATTATTCACAGGGGCAGGGCGATAGTTAATGGGTCAGTCAACAATATAGAAGGAATCAAAAATCTTTTGAAACAATATCGCAATGCAATTCTTTTTAATTACGATGTGCCAGACGCAGGATTATTAAAACATAGATTATACTATGAGATAAGGGATTTTGTAGATGAACTATCGCCAATGAAGGAAATAGTAAAAGGTGATATTAAGGATTTATTCCCAACTACTGTTGATTATGCCACAATGCTAATTTTTAAGATACAATTCCAGCAATCAAAAAAGATATCACAATTTGTTCAGGATATGCTCCCGCTGGTAGCTCTTGGTACAATTGCGGATATGA
This sequence comes from uncultured bacterium, assembly GCA_937920495.1. Classification (GTDB taxonomy): domain Bacteria; phylum Spirochaetota; class UBA4802; order UBA4802; family UB4802; genus UBA4802. The sequence goes on from CALEUQ010000033.1 coordinate 37,322, forward strand.
TGCCAATTACAGATGAAAACAGAATCCTTGTGAGTAACGGTATATCATATTTTGATAAAACCAATCATTGCGGTTTGAAAGTAATCAGAGAATATGTTGCAAAGACCATAAATACTGATACAATTGGCTGGGATATTTCACCACTTCTGAACACACCAGGAAGATTTGGCAAAACAAAATTAGCAGCTGATTTCCTGCTTGAGAAAAAAACATCAAAAGTGAAAGAAATTTTACAGGAAATTGTTGAATTAAACAAGGAAAGGAAAAACATCATACAGTCCCTGGTAGCAAAATTTTCAAATGATAGCTCAATTGAAAGCAAATTACACGTGGTGTATTCAGATGAAATTCCTGATGGATTAACAGGCATTATTGCAAACAGACTTGCTGATCAACTGTCGCAGCCTGTACTTGTAATTTCTGACAAATCTGAAACAGAAATAATTAAAGGTTCAGGCAGAGCACGTAATAATTTTGACTTTTTTTCAAGTGTTTCAAGATATGAACATCTATTTGAAAAATTAGGCGGGCATAATCATGCATTTGGCTTTTCAATAAAAAAAGAAAATATCCCGGTACTTTTAAATGAATTACATAATACGCTGAGCTGTGCTATCACAGAGACCAATGTTAAAAGTTATGATTATGAATTACCAATCGATTATGTAAACTTTGCATTACTTGATGAACTTAGATTATTTGAACCCTATGGAGTGGGGCATAGACCATTTGTTTTCATGTCACGGAATTGCACCGTTAGCCAATATTTTATTATTAATGGTAAACACTGTAAGCTCATTATTAATGGATCAATAAAATTGGAAGCTATGGCATGGAATGCTGCCTTAAAATATAATGATATTTTGAAAAAAAATATTCCTATTGATATTATGTATACAATAAAAGCAAATGAATATAATGGTTTGATCTCGCCACTTCTGATTATAGAAAATATAGCGCCCTCTCAGGATTTAAAATAAAATTCTGTTCTTCTGTTTTTTTGCCTTCCTTCTTTTGTGTCATTTGGTGCTATGGGTTTTGATTCTCCAAATCCTTTAGCGCTAATCCTTTCAGGACTTATCCCATGCTTGATAATATAGTCACACACTGCATCAGCACGTTTTTCAGACAATTTTTGATTATATGTATCATCACCTATTGAATCAGTGTGCCCCCATACTTCCACTTTAAGATTTGGATGTGCTTTCAACATCTCTACCAGTTTATCCAGGATATTAATAGAGTCCTTCCGTATATACCATTTATCAAAATCAAAGTGAATGTTATCCACCACTACAGCTTTGCCTGGTTGTATCTGGTCAAGAACTACTTTCAACTGACTATCACTTTTATTAACAATTATCTTTTTTGGAACATGACCATCAGATTCAAAAATTACTTCAACATTATCCTTATCGGGAATGGTAATATCACCTTTGCCGTTTACTGCGGTTGACTGATTATACACACCATTTTCGTCTTTGTATTGGATAGTGATACGTGATTTTAGTGGTGTGTTGCTGTTATTTGCAATCTCAACCGGTAATTGGCGTGTTGTTAATTGTGAATTGAAATCAGGTTGTTGTTTTGGTTGTGATTCAGGTGTTACTGTTTTTTCAGCTAATTCCTTTTCTGAAAATTTTTGATCAGGTAATTTTGATGATTGCTGAGTTTCCTTCATTTCAGTTTCTTTGCCTTTGGCATCTGCTAAACCTTTACTTCCAATATATCCTGCACCAATAGCATATAAATAATTTCCGGCAGGCAAAAATAAGATGCCATCACTGGCTGCTGGCTGAGATACACCCCCGGGGAATGGTGCAGTAAATTCCCACCATATGTTGCCAGAATTAATGTATATGGCTTTGACTTTAGCAACTGGTTGATTTTTATCATTTTGCTGGTTATACGCAATGTATATGACATCACGGATTGTAACAAAATATGGTGATGATTGCTGGCCAATAAATATATTTACAATAGTGTTCCCGTTTTCCGGGTTTATCCCAATAATTGATGCATTGTCCAGTGAAAAAAGTATAGACCTGTCTGTAAAACTCAATGGTGAGGTAATTGTACCATTGTATGTCTTTTGCCATATTGTGTCACCATTTTTAATATTTAAACAATAAATTGAATTGTTTAATGGTACAAACACATCTTTATTTACTACCGGTGGCAAAATAGCAACAGGCTGATTAAAATTTTTCTGCCACACTACTTTTCCTGTTCTTTGTTCCAAACAATATACGGTAAATGTTTTTGTTTCATAATTCATCGATTGTGTTATAATATATTGATCATAGTAAACAGGGAAACCACTATAGGTAGCAATATCCTTATTTTCCCATACTATATGGCCATTTCGTATATCACGCGAAGCAAAAATTTTTCGTGTTCCGTAATATATGGCGTCCTGATCAATAATAGGATCAGCATAAATACCATCAATAGATATTTGTGTTGTGATTCCGGCTAACCCTTGAGGTTTTGTTTCATCAACACGCAGTCCCGTTCGTGCCCATATAACTTTACCAGTTCGTTTATCAAATGCGTAGATAGCAATAGGATCGCTCACTATAACGGTGTTTCCATACACAAGCGGATACTTAATCTTTCCGGCTGATTTTGAATATGCTTTGAATTGAGCTGATATCGATCGCACATCGTTAAGCCAGATTATATTCCCCGAATTTTCATCTATACAATATAAAAATGCATTTTTATCTACAAAATATATTCTTCCATCACTTATAATGGGATTAAACACTCTGTCTTTGGCAAGAAAAAGCCATTTTAATTGATTATTAGAAACAATAATCTCATCATTATTACCTGTAAAAAAAAGATTACCCTTATATATTGGCCAATCACCTGCACACAGATGTGAAGTGATTGCAAATATACAAAAGGCAAATATAATAAGTTTTCTAATCATATTTTTCCTCCACTTACGTGATATAGCAATACGTAATCTTTCACCTAACACCCTACCACTCTTTTTACCAGAGGAGAGGGGAGTTACCTTTAATGGTATTTTGCAAAATATTTTTTACTATTGGGCACTACTACATAAGAATCATAATTTTTACACTCATTAATTATGAGTGTATTTTCAAAATAACTGCAAGAAATAAATGAATTTTACTTTTACAATTTGACAATTTTAGCGGCTTAATTATGAGTATGTAAATATTTAAAAATAATATATTAAAATCAATCATTATGAAAACAGAACATAAAGATAAAAGCCTGCTTAACACAATAATGGTTGCCACCGGTATATTTTTAAGCAGAATTGCCGGCCTTATTCGCGACAGAGTATTTGCTCATTATTTTGGGAATTCAGATGCTGCCGATGCCTTTAGAGCTGCTTTCAGGATACCAAATTTTTTGCAAAATCTTTTTGGTGAAGGCGTGCTTTCTGCTTCATTTATACCTGTATACGCAAAGTTACTTGCAGAAAACAAACAAAAAGAAGCAACTAAACTTGCACACATCATTGCAGGTATACTCTCTTTGATAATTTCAGTGTTAGTTGTGATTGGAATACTTATTACACCACTTCTCATTGACATTATTGCACCCGGATTTCAGGGACAAAAAAGGCAACTTGCCATTATGCTTGTTCGCATATTTTTTCCGGGTGCGGGAATACTTGTGCTTTCGGCATGGTGTCTTGGAATTTTAAATAGCCATGGTAAATTCTTTTTATCATACAGTGCTCCAGTACTGTGGAATGTTATAATAATCGTAGCTTTATTATTTTTTGGCGATAGTTCACCGCAAGATGACCTTGCTATCTATACTGCATTCGCGTCAGTTGCAGGCAGTCTTGTACAGCTGTTAATTCAATTACCCTTTGTGCTCAGTATTTTGAAAAGCTTCAAGTTGCACCTTGCTGTGAAAAATAAAGAAGTACAGACTGTTATTAAAAACTTTGTTCCTGTTTTCTTTGGTAGGGGAGTAGTGCAGATCAGTGCATACATTGATTCCTTACTTGCCAGCCTGCTTCCTACCGGAGCTGTTGCTGCATTATCTTATGCTCAAACACTGTATATGCTGCCAATCAGTTTGTTTGGCATGTCAGTGTCTGCTGCTGAATTGCCTGCAATGTCAAAAGTAACCGGTAAAAAAAATGAAATTGCCACAAAGCTTAAAGAAAGAATAAACAATTCCATTAAACGAATAGCGTTTTATGTAATCCCATCATCTGTTGCATTCTTTTTGTTAGGCGATATCATTGTGGGAGCAATCTATCAAACTGGTGAATTTACACATAAGGATACTATCTTTGTGTGGATAGTGCTTGCAGGATCAACTGTAGGATTACTTGCAGTAACTCAAAGCAGGTTATATTCTTCTGCGTTTTATGCCATGCATGATACGCGCACACCATTACAATGTGCGATTATACGGGTTACAGTGGCAACAATTTTGGGTTATTGTGCTTCTCAATATGGCACTACACTGTTAGGTATTGATAGATTATATGGGACGGCAGGGATAACTATAGCATCAGGATTTTCTGGATGGATAGAATATAAATTATTGCAATCTAACATTTCAAAAAAAATTGGGACTGTGGGATTACAAAAACAATATTTATTTTATTTATGGATAAGTGCTTTGATTTCAGCATTGATTACATTTTACGTAAAAATATATATACACTATCATCCGCTCATACTTGCGATGATATTGCTGCCGTTATACGGCATCTTGTATTTTATCGTTACATTTATGTTCAGGATTGATGAAATTATGAATATTTTAAAAATGGTTGGTTTAAAAAAATAAAACAGTTTTTATCCACTCAATCATTCGCTTTTGCTGATCAATGCCACCAGCATTGTGTCCTTCTTCAGGATACACCTCTATTGTTTTATCACATTGCAAATGATTAAACAACGCAAACACACATTCGGCAGGTGAAAGAGAATCCTTAAATCCAACTATTGTAAGAACAGGACAGCTAATTTCCTTAACAAATTGCAACGCATCAAAAAACGTTAAATTTTTCTTTATAACAGATTTTTTACTTCGGTGCTGCTCAATAAAAGTATTAATTTCATTTGCTATCACACTTTTTGCAATATTCTGTGCTTTATCCAGATAGCAAAATGACGGTGTATCCAGAACCAGTGCTAAAACCCTGTTTGATTTTGACGCGGTAAATACTGCGATAGCACCACCTAAACCTTTACCAATAATTGCTATTTTACTGCAATCAAGATTATTGTGTAAGCGCAACGCATCAATTGTTCGCAGGCCATCTAAATAAAGGGCTTTAACATAATAATCTTCCTTTTCAAGTATACCTTCGGTCATAAATCCGGGATATTGATTTTGTTCCTGATCATAATGAATGATGTTTCTATGGCCCCTTAATTCCACAAAACAGTATGCAAAGGGCAAATCAATAGGGAAATGAGCATAACTTTCAAGGTCATCATAATCATGAAATAAAATAACAACATGTGGCCTGGATATCTTATCAGGAATATATAATGTGGCATATAGTTGCATTTTATTGTAACCAATGTACGTCATATCATAGGCACTAAATTTACCAGTTGACTTGCGTTTGTTGTGTACATACTGTACATCTATGGGTGTTTTTTTTAATTCATTAATTGCGTTTTGCCAGAAGCTGTCAAAATCATCTGGTTGTGATATTCTTGGAAGGTGCAGGAAATATTTATCAAAATCGCTAACTAAAGCCATCAGATTATTACACTAGTGCATTAATTTATAAAGGATTACATAATTTGTTTTAAGAACAACATATATTATTAAAATTAATGTAAATATAAATAATAGTATCATTAAAATAAAAAGAATATAACGTGCTGGGGACAAGATTGCATTTTTAATGCTTATGGTTACCGGGATGCCAGCGTTACGCAAATTTATTATCTTGTATATGAAGTAATAGCAAATCAAAACCACAATTCCAAGATATAGTGCAAATTCAACAACTCTGGTAAAAATTAAAGGATATTTTTCTGAAAACATTACAATAGGGAAAATAATAATATTAGAAATAAAAATTATCAATAACAGGCTTGCGGTTATGGCAACAGAAAGAGTTAAGGACTGTATTAAAATATTTTTAAATGTGGTATTATTTTGATTCATCAACATTTTCACCCATTTCTTTTAATGCATCTTTTGCTGCTTTCTGTACTTTTGGACTTGGATCATATTGCATTTTATATTTCAAAATGTCAATAGTTCTTTTGTCCTTTAATTCTTTCATTAATTCAACAGCACGCAGTCGCACTACTGCATTATTGCTACGCAGTGCTTCCATCAGGCGTGGTATTGCGTTGCTGTCGCCCATTTTCACAAGTGCTGCAGTACAGTACATTGAAAACGAATAATAATCCTTTCTTTTGTTAACCGGATAGTTATCTATCTCTTGTATTATCTCAAGAATATCACCTGCAGTATCCTTTGCACCAATTTTTGCCAATGCTACCGCAGCATACGAGCGAAGTGTTTTATCTTCATCTTTGTCCTTAAGAATTTCCAGAAGAAAGTCTTTTGAACTTATATCTTCAAGATCACCAAGGAATAGTATGAGTAGCTGTCGTAAATTGTCAGTGGTTTTTGTATCTTTAATGCGTTCAATGGCAAATTCTATTAGTTGTGTAGTTTTCAATTTACCTAATGTTCGTATAAGGGCTTCAGTAAAATTGGAATTTTCAGTAAATTTCTGATCTTTAAGAATGCTTATCAATTGAGGTATAGCTTCTGTAGCTTTTAATGTATCAATAGCATACACGGCTGCAATTTTAACTTCTTCTGAATTGTCGTTAAGGGATGCAATAATCCATGAAGATGATGAACTGCTTTTGAGTTCACTTACAACCGTAATTGCGGTACGTTTCACTTCGGGATTTGTTTCATGAGGCATAAGTTCATCTAAAAGATTAATAATTTCATTTTTTAGTGAAGAATCCTTTAATGTTAATGCTGATTTTATTGCTTCTATTCTGTCATCATGGATCCCATATTGAATTGTTTTCTTAATCCACTCTGTTTTTTTCTTTTCTGCTTCTGTTTTTTTGTCTTGCAGGATGTCCTTTTTTTGTTCATTTGTTGGTTTCTTTTGATCCAGTGATGTATCGATTGATTTTTTATCATCCTTTACCGTTTCATTGCTAAAGCTGCTTGTTTTGTTTTCAATTGATGTATTCCGGGAACTATCGCCTACACCATCTATGCTCTTTTTTTCAGCTTCCTGTGAATATACGAGTGATAGCGATATAAGCAGAATTATAAAAGTAAGCAATATTCTTTTCATGGTATATTCTCTATACTGGCATTCATGGTATTATATAGTAACTATCGGCCTAATAAAGCAATTATTTTTATGTCCATTTATAAAAAGAGGATATTTCATGTTAAAAATAAAAAAAATGGCAATAGTGTGTATTCTTCATTTTTTAAATTCTTATAGTAAATACCTTGACTATAGTATAAATTAGCATATATTGTATATAATCACTATATAAAAGGTAAAAGAGTATGAGAGTGCGTGTGTCAATGATACTAATCATATTTATATTATTATCAACTTCTGTATTTGCTTCTGATAAATATGCATTGATTGAGCTGAATGGCTCTGTAAATCCTGTAATTGCAGATTACATAGTGAATTCTATAAAAAAGGCAAATCAGGATAATATGCAGTTTGTTCTGATGATAATGGATACGCCAGGAGGGCTTCTCAATTCAATGCGTGATATTATTAAAGCTATACTTGATTCTGAAATTCCTGTTATTGTGTATACATATCCGAAAGGAGCTCAGGCTGCATCTGCCGGGGGATTTATCATGATAGCTGCACATATTGCAGCAATGTCACCTGGTACAGAAATAGGGGCCATGCATCCTGTGAGTCCTTTTTTAAATTTTAGTCCTGATCAAAAGCAGAATGGGATAATGGAAAAGAAAGTACTGAATGATACCGTTGCGTATGCTAAAAGTTTAGCTGAATTGCGGAAACGAAATATAGCATGGGTTGAAAAAGCAGTACGTGAAGCTATATCAAGCACTAATAATGAGGCATTACGATTGGGTGTAATTGATGTTGTAGCTAATGATATTGCAGACCTTTTATCAAAAGTTGACGGGAAAAAGATAAAAACCAAAGATGCATATGTTGTTCTAAAAACAAAAAACATTCAACAGCAACAGTACACAATGGACTGGAAGGAAAAGATTTTAAACTATTTTGCTGATCCACAGATGGTATTCTTCCTGTTTATTATTGCTGTTGTTGGCATTGGATTTGAAATGAAAAATCCGGGTATGATAGTGCCAGGTGTAATAGGTGCTATTGCATTATTTTTATTTTTACTGGCCATAAAGGTATTGCCAGTAAATTTTGCTGGACTTACGTTTATTATTCTGGCTATAATATTATTTATACTGGAATTAAAATTTACAAGCTATGGGTTACTAACATTGGGTGGTATAATCGCTTTTGTTATTGGATCAATGATTTTATTTGATTCGCCACTTCCGGGAGGGCAGATACCGTTAACTTCAATTATTACTGTTCTTGCGGTATTGTTACTCTTTATATTTGTTGTTATACGGGCTGTAATTAAAGTGCACACACAAAAGGCTGTTACTGGAATTGAGGGTATGATCGGTGAAAAAGGTGAAGCTGCAATCGATTTCACAGGCAAAGGAACAATAGAAATTCACGGAGAGCTATGGACAGCTATTTCACAAGAGCCTTTAAAAAAAGGTGATAGGGTGGAAGTAGTTAAAATGGAAGGGATGGTTTTATATGTAAGGAAGATCTAAGAGGTCTTTTAGAAAAAATAAAATTAAGGAGGACACAATGTTTCAAGCATTACCAACTTTAATAATTCTGTTAATTTTGTTAGCTGTTTCATCAATCAAAATAATCAGAGAATATGAACGTGCAGTTGTGTTCAGATTAGGGCGACTATTACAACCACCAGCAGGACCAAAAGGGCCAGGGCTTGTTATCATCATTCCATTTGTAGATAAGATGATAAGGGTTAGCCTTAGAACTATTGCAATGGATGTGCCACCACAGGATGTTATTACGCGTGATAATGTCTCGGTAAAGGTTAATGCAGTTATTTATTTCCGTGTTATGGAGCCTAATAAAGCAATAACCGAAGTTGAAGATTACCTGTATGCTACATCACAGTTAGCACAAACCACGCTGCGAAGTATTTTAGGCATGGTTGAACTTGACGATCTACTAGCCGACAGAGAAAGAATTAATCATGAATTGCAAAAGATTCTTGATAAACAAACAGATCCGTGGGGAATCAAGGTAACTGCTGTTGAAATCAAACATGTTGATCTTCCACAGGAGATGCAGCGTGCAATGGCAAAGCAGGCAGAAGCAGAGCGTGAGCGAAGAGCTAAGGTTATCAATGCCGAAGGTGAGTTTCAGGCTGCTTCAAAGATGGTTGATGCTGCAAAATTAATGGAACCTCATCCTATTGCACTGCAGTTGCGCTACTTGCAAACGTTGCGTGAAGTTGCTACCGAAAAGAATTCAACCACGTTGTTCCCCATACCTATAGATTTAGTTGAACCGTTTTTAGCCGGTCGTAAAAACAAGAATTAGATCATTCAATAAGCCGCTTGAGGCGTGCAATTTCATTCAGCGCTTCAAGCGGTGTAAGCTTTTCTATATCGATATCTTTAAGAGCCTGTGCAAGTCTGTGATGTGTTGCCTGGAAGATCTCAAGCTGATCTTCATTATCAGGAGTTTTTGATAACGCATCTATTCGTGAAGATTTTTCCAGTTTTTCAAGTATTTTGTTTGCTTTGATTGTCACTGGTTTTGGGATACCTGCCAATTTAGCAACATGTATGCCATACGACTTATCCGCAGCGCCGGGAACAACTTTATGCAGAAATTCAACACCGCTTATCGATTCCTTTACCATCACTGTATAATTGACAATGCCCTTTTTGTTTATTTTTGTCAATTCATGATAATGTGTAGCAAATAACGTTTTTGCCTTGATATAATTGGCAATATACTCAACAACAGCCCATGCTATAGACATCCCGTCGTATGTACTTGTTCCCCTTCCTATTTCATCCATAATGATTAAGCTTTTATCGGTAGCATTATTCAAAATAATAGCTGTTTCGTTCATTTCAACAAGAAATGTAGATTCTCCCCTGGCAATATTATCCGAAGCACCAATACGTGTAAAGATTCTGTCAACGATGCATAAATTAGCTGAATGAGCGGGAATAAAAGAACCAATCTGAGCCATTAGCTGCAGTACTGCAGCCATCCGAATGTATGTTGATTTGCCCGACATATTGGGGCCAGTGATAATTGCAATGACACTGTCAGCCGTATCCAGAAAAACATCGTTGGGCACGAATGGCTCTTTTATATAGAATTTTTCAACAACAGGATGCCTGCCAGCCTTAATATCAATAATTCCTTCATTGTTCAACATTGGCCTTACATAGTTGTTTTGATACGCAGCTTGAGCTAATGAACAAAACATATCAAGTATGCCAATGTTACTTGCCAGCTCTTGAATGTGAAGCTTATTGGCCACGATAACATCTACGATTGATTGAAGTATTTCATTTTCTATTGTGATTATTCTATCATTAGCCTGTAGCACATCGGTTTCAAATTTTTGAAGAGTTTGGGTAGTATAACGTTCAGCATTTATCAACGTTTGCTTTCTGAAATAATCCTGAGGTACTTTTGACGTCTGACCTTTGCTCACTTCAATATAATACCCAATAACTTTATTATAACGCACTTTTAACGTAGGGATATCCAAACGCTTTTTTTCTTCTTCCTGATAGTTGAGAAGCCATTGCCGTGCATCAGTTTTTAATGTGTATAGCCTGTCAAGTTCAGCATTAACACATTCTTTTATCACGCGTCCCTGCTCTGAAGAAAGCGGGGGATTTTCAACAACTGTATTTTTAATTCTAAGCGATAGTTCCTGCAAAGAAGGACTGATGGTTCCCAGCATATTGAAAAGCTCATCCGGATGTTGCTGTAATAATGCATACACATCACATGCAGCTTCAATGGATTGCTGCAGAGCAATAAAATCCCTGTTATAAAATTTATTTAATGCAAAACGTGATACAATCCGCTCTAAATCGTGAATATGCGATAGTGTTTCCTGAATTTTCTTGAGCAGATTAACATTACCAGAAAGATATGATATGATGTCATAACGGCGTTCAAGCGCAGATGAGTCAAGCAAAGGATAAAGGAGAGAACGTTCTAATGTTCGTTTCCCCATTGCAGTGTGGGTGTAATTGAGCACACCAAAAAGCGAATGAAGTTTTGAGCCATCCTGGCTTTTCAATATCTCTAAATTGTGTATGGTTTGATAATCCAGAACCATAAATTCCGCGCGACTTACATTTTTTGGAAATTTAAGATGAGTTAACGCGCTTTTGTGAGTATCCTTTAAATAGTGAAGCAGCGAGCCAACAGTGAGAATTGCCGTGTGTGATAACCCCAAACCCTTAATATTGCTTAAACCATAGATGTTGCATATAATATTTGCAAGATATTCTTCATCATAATACCATTCATTGATAGATGCTATTGAAATATCCTGCTGTTGTAGATAACCCTGTAAAAACGTAAGTTCTTGCTGTGGTGCATGTAAGAGCATTTCTTTTGGAGAAAAGCGTGAAATCTCAGTAGCAATAAATTCACGGCTGTAATCTGCAGATGAAAGAAAAAAATCTCCAGTGGAAACATCAACAAACCCTATACATACCGTGTTGTTATGCACAACAACAGAGCCTAAATAATTGTTTTCATCAGATGCAATCAGATTACTTTCAATAACTGTACCTGGTGTAATTACACGTATTACTTCACGTTTTACAATAGTACTTGACTGTGGCGGCTCCATCTGTTCACAGATTGCCACCCTGTAACCAGCTTTTATAAGCCGTGAGATGTAACTTTCTGCAGCATGATATGGCACGCCGCACATTGGTATGTCATTCTGGCGTGAGGTCAGAGCAATATCTAAAATTTTTGAGGCAATTTTTGCATCATCAAAGAACATCTCATAAAAATCACCAAGTCTGAAAAACAATATCTCGTCTTTGTACTGTTGCTTTATTTCAAGATACTGTCGCATCATGGGAGTGAGTTCTTTATCATTGCCCATAGATATACTGCTTCCCATCCTGTTCAAATATTTCAATAATAAATCCGTTAATGCCAAGCTCTTCGGCCAGCTGTATTTTTATATTCATTCCTTCATCAAGTGATGAAAAGTGGCCTGCATAAATTTCAAACGATTTCGTTTTTCTGACTATATGTACGGGTACTACATAATTGACAATTAATTTTTGTAATTCTTTTGCCTTTTGTAAATTATAAAAAGGACCAATGGTAATAGCATAAAAAATATTCTTTTCCTGATGTGCATCCTTTTGCATGAGTTCTGGACTGATGTCTATGGACTCACTCTGTGCAATTATTTTTTCATCAGGCATAAAGGCAACGTTTTTTGGATTATATTGTTTAATATTTTGTGCATACCTTTGTGCTGCAACAGCTTCAGGGGATTTTGGATACTTTGCCATCAGAAAATGATACGCCGACCATGCTTCATTATACTTTTTATTATATTCATAGTATTGTCCCAGTTGCAGCACACATGCGGGGTATATAGTTGCTTCACTGTAGCCGTGTAATAGTTCAGCCAGACCACGAATGTAATGGCGTGCATATCCGTATATCTGTCTGTCCATCTGTGTTTTTAAAAACAAGCTGTAAGCCAGTGTATTCATCTGGCGGGAATACTCAGGAATTTTTTCACAATCATTGACACCATCTTCATAGTGGCTGTGATTATAATGAGCTATCGCCCTTAATTGAAAAAATACTGGGAGATAGTTACTGGTAGTACACTCTTCAATTGCTTGATTGCACGTTATCTGCAGGCTGCTCCAATCGCTCTTTATGTAATATAGCTGGCATAGTGATAAAAATGCTACATCACGTTTGGAATAATGGCGATAGTTACTGATTATTTTTTTGTATTCTCTAATGCTTTCATCCACTGTTGAAGCTGACGCTGCCACAAGCATCCTTATATCAGGTATAAATGCACTGTTGGGGTAATTTTTAAAAAAATCTTTTACAAGTTGCTGCTTATTGCTTTTGTGTAATCGATATGAGTTTTGTATTGCCTCAAAATCTGACTGCTCATCTGCAAGAGCAATGCTGGTGAGCAATACAACAATTACAATTGTTTTATGCACTACGCTCACCATAGAGCGTTGAACCTTTTACTGATACGATAGTTACTGTGTATTTTTTTCCAATATCTTCTTTTCCGCCTTTGATGATAACCGGCTGATTGTAGATTGTTTTACCCATAACTTCATTGTCTGACTTTTTGCTAATACGCTCTACTATCATATCGGTAGTTGTGTGGATATGATTCATCAACCGTTTTCGCGAGATATCACGAACAGTGTGTATAAGCAAATCAAGCCTTTCCTGCTTAACAGTATCCGGTACTGAATCAGGAAGTGTGTATGCTTTTGTACCTTCACGCGGCGAGTATTTATAGGTGAACGCTTCGTCAAACTGTATGGTGCGTACCGCAGCAAGCGTATCTTCAAAATCCCTTTGTGTCTCGCCAGGGAATCCCACTATAAGGTCAGTTGTTATGGATACCATAGGAAGCAGAGCGTGTATTGCTTCTATGAGTGAATAATAATGCTTCATTGTGTACTGGCGGTTCATTGCCTGCAATATGGTGTCAGAACCGCTTTGGAGGGGAAGATGTATACTGCGGGCAATTACTGGATTGTCTTTTATAACATGAAGTATTTCACTGTTAAAATCCTTTGGATGTGAAGTTAAAAAATTTAATTTATATAATCCAGGCAGTGATGCAACTTTTTCCAGTAAGGAATAAAATGGAATGTCACCGGAATCCTGCCCGTATTGATTGACATTCTGGCCTAACAGTGTAATCTCGGTTATACCATTGTCGATGAGCAGTGTACAGTAATCTATAATCTGCTGTGAAGGGAAGGATAAAAGCTTTCCACGTACATACGGTACAATACAGTATGCACAGTAATTTTGGCATCCGTGTGATATGGTAACCCACTTATGCCACGGTAATTCATCCTTATGAGCAACCAGGGATGGATGAATTCGTGATACAAAATCACTGGCATCCTGTGATGTGTATTGGCGTATGCTTTGATTCTGTATATAATTCTTTATAATTGAACCAATTGCCGGCGAGTGATATGGTCCAACAACCAGATCAACACCGTAGTTAGAGCGTAATTCCTGGCCTAAACGTTGGGCCATGCAACCGGCAACAATAATTATGGATTGTCTGTAAGTATTGCGTGCTTCAATAATATAAGCTAAGGCTCTATCTTCTGCGTGTTTCCGCACGGAACATGTGTTGAAGATGATTATATCCCCATAGTTATTGCTTTTTACAAAACCTTCCTGTGTCAGCGAAACTTCCATCAACTCAGAATCGCTTTTGTTCATCTGACAGCCAAAGGTAATGATTGTAAATGTTTCTGGATTTTTTATCATACGTTTTAATTGTGACTTTTTACTATAACTTTGCTATCATACAGTTTGTTGATTATATCTTTATTATAGCCAATAGATGTTAGTATTTCATCATTATTATAGCCAAGAGATACACCTGCCAGATGCGCAATATAGTTTCCTGAAGAAAATCTAATTGGATTTCCAATCTGTTTAAACAATGAACCTTTTTCATTTGAAATTGATACTATCATATCGCGTTCTGAAAGCGGTGGATTATGTATTGCTTCTTCAAGTGTTCTGACCGGTTCTATACAGGCATCAATGTGCGAAAATACTGTAACCCAATGAGATAGTGGCTGTGATGCAATTATTGCCGCAATCTTTTTTTTATGTTGCTTTACTGCTTCTTGCGAAAAATCTATATTGTGCAATATTTCAGTATAGCCTATAGCCTGGCAAAAGCTTTGAAAGAACTTTGGTTCAATTGGCCCCACCGACAAAAAGCGTCCATCCAAAGTTGCATAGTAATCATAGATTCCACCACCATTAAGCATCTGGTTTTCAGGTTCAGGTAATGCTTCTCCTTCAAGAAATGCAGCTGTGGTAAATGCACTCATAGCAAAGACACCATCAGTAATAGAGATATCTATGTAATCCCCCTTTCCGGTGTATTGTCTTTTTATATACGCTGCTAGCACTCCAATAACCATATTCTTTGCTCCGCTTGCTATGTCAGCAATCTGAATACCATGAAGAGATGGACCGGTGTCTTTTTTGCCAGAAAAAGAATCAACACCGGATAGTGCCATATAGTTAATATCGTGACCGGCACGATTTGCGTATGTTCCTGTTTGCCCGTACCCTGTCAGAGAGCAATATATTATATCAGGATTTATTTTTTTTAGATGGTTATATCCAAAACCTAATTTTTCTAAAACACCGGGTCTGAATTGTTCTATAACGATGTCATAGTTTTTTACAAGTTTGTATATAATATCTTTTGCTTCAGGTGATTTTAGATCAAGAGCAAGTGATTTTTTGCCCCGATTGATATGTGCATATACTGCTGAAATACCATTGACAACTGGCGGAAGCATACGCAGCATATCGGGATTATTGGGATTTTCAATCTTAATAATATCAGCTCCCAGATCAGCAAGCATCATGGTGCCATAAGGTCCTGGCAATAGATACGTGAAATCGAGTATCTTAAGATTCTTTAAAGGATAGCTCATAAATGCCTCATATTATGTTGTTGTATTCCATGTCTATATATAGGGGAAAATATTAGTCAAGTAAAAGTTTGTTGTAATGACGTAATATATGTGTATCATATCCTGATGTACCATCTTCCATACCTGAATTGGAAGCTGAAACGATAACTTCTTTGACAATTTCCCTTTAATCGGTATGCTCGAGCCATCAAATACATGATGTTTGAGTTGGAGTACTACGCTTTGTCCATACTATAATCCCGTATACTGATGAAATAATATCAGAAAATTCGTTTTTTGTATAATTTGCCTAAAATTACACAATAAGCCTGATTTTTTATTTGACAACTCTTATATAGTACTCCATATAAAGTATTCGACAATACTTCACCTAAACATACATACTACTGTGGGAGGAAACCATGAACATTGAAACTACTACGTGTATTTCCGTGGAACATTTAGAACTGATGAAGTTTTATTCTGAGCACTACAATATCTCGCAACGCACATTTTTATC
>CALEUQ010000034.1 GCA_937920495.1 uncultured bacterium
ATTTAAGGACTTTTATGCTGATGGCGATGATAAACTGGTATTCTATAAAAAATTATAAATACACACCAGTATATATATTATTTCATTAGATTTTTTGGCTAATTCCGAAATTTTGAGAAAATTATACAAAATACAAAAAAAATGTAAGTGCTTTTAAGTCCAATGCAAAGATTAAGAGTTACAAAAGCTCTTATACACGGCATTACGATAATAGGCAGAAGGCCGTCGGAACGCCCGCCGTGGAAAGATTATTTATTACAGGAGGCAAGCCGGGGGTAAAGGGATACATAAGGGAAACGGGGGATGGCGACTGAATCCCCCGTTTCCCTTATGATTGTTATAACAGAGTATACTGTTGCACTTAAAACGTGAAGTAGCACGTGATAAGAATTGAATTACAAACTTGTGATTGATTGATGCATGCTGAATATCAGCCTGCGTTGATTTTTTTAGTAACAATGTCACTATCTTGTTTTTTTTTTGAATACATATAATGGGCTATAACAACGAAACATGCACTGCGGATTTTTTATTGAAACAATCTTTTTATGCAATACTATTATTGCCAGAAGAGTTTTTTATGCATAAGTAATTAACGCACATAAGAAATACCTTTTTGATGGATAATCGTATTTCCCAAAAATCCAGAAAGAGGGGATTTTTTTTACAGTTACTATCGCCACAATACTATTTTCTTTGCTTTTTAATATTTTCCATTAGAATCTTGACAAATAGCGTGTTACATTAGTGTATATTACTGCGAGGTACCTATGGAATGCTCATGTGGTGGCATATTGACTGAAGGGCGTAGTTCGTATAGTGTCAGCGGGGAGCATTTTTATCTGGTGATAGAAGATATCCCGGCATATAAATGCACACGATGCGGTAAAATATTGTTTGAAGATGATGTTGTTGATAAAATAAAGGCATTACGTAAACGTGTTGAACGCGACACAAATGAAATTGTTACCGGAACCCCTTCAGTTCATACATACGATTATTAATTTTTTCATTACAAGTAGGAGAACAAAACCATGCGCGTACGATTTGCACCCAGCCCAACAGGTTTTTTGCATGTAGGCAATGCCCGAACTGCAGTGCTCAACTATCTGTTCAAAAAAAAATATAATGCCACCTATATTCTTCGTATTGAAGATACTGATATGGAACGCAGCACCAAAGAATCTGAAGAGTCTATACTTAATGACCTTACGTGGCTTGGCATACAATGGGATGAAGGCCCCGATTGTGGCGGAAATTTTGGCCCATATCGCCAATCCGAGCGTTTTGATATTTACCATGAATATACCGAAAAACTGCTTTCAAGCGGCAATGCATATCATTGCTACTGCACTCAGGAAGAGCTGGATGCTCAGCGAAAGATTGCAGCAGAGGCAAATAAACCGTTTATATATCCCGGAACATGCCGTAACCTTACATTAGAACAAAAAAAAGCATTTGAAAACCAGGGTCGCAAACCCACAGTACGGTTCAAAGTTAAGGAAGGGATTACGCTCACTATTGACGACCAGATCAAAGGCACTGTTATATTTAACAGCGAAAATATTGGTGGTGATTTTATCATCGTGCGTTCTGATGGCGTTCCTGTGTACAACTATATCGTCATAATCGATGATACATTAATGAATGTTTCCCATGTTATTCGTGGTGAGGACCACCTGCCCAATACACCCAAGCAGATGCTGATTGCAATGGCGTTGGGGCTGCCGGTACCAACATATGCACACATGCCACTGCTACTTGGTCCTGACCGCACCAAACTATCAAAACGCCACGGGATAACATCAGTTTCAGTGTACCGGGAACAGGGCTATCTTCCGGAAGCCTTATTTAATTATCTGGGGTTACTTGGGTGGACGTTAGAATCAGGTGAGGAGATAGTTCCTGTTGAAAAGCTTGTATCTGAATTTGAGTTATCAAAGATTGGAAAAAGCTCAGCCATTTTTGATTTCCAGAAACTTAAATGGATGAACTCAGTATATTTGCGCAATCTCCCCTTTGAAAAAGCATTTGATCTGTTTTATCCTTATATTGAAAAAGCTCATCTTACAGCAAGCGATAATGAATGGCTTAAAAAGGTAGTTGATACAGTACGGGGTAACTGTGAGATAGCTTCCGATATTGTCAAAGAGATAGGATTGTTCTTTGGCGATACGGTAGAATTTGAGGAAGATGCAGAAGAGTTGTTATCAACACACGAAGCACAGACGGTTATACGAGCAGCGTATGAACTAATTCACAGCACTATTAATGCGCACAATTATAGTACCGAAACACTGGGCAGTATAAAGCAAAAAACAGGACTTAAAGGCAAGATGCTTTTTATGCCTTTCAGAGCCATGATAACCGGCAGATTGCATGGGCCAGAGCTTGATAAAATACTGCCTTTGCTTGGTTACGATCGTTTTGCCACACGTATAGAATACTGTTATTCACGATTTGCTAAATAATGAAGTGCACTGCTTGCGAATGCGGCAAATGTGTGCTATGTTCTATATGTTGTTTATAAATTTTCGTGTGGCAATATATAGTAAAATAATAATGAATTTTTTAGTGGGCCAAATATGACTTCAAAACCATTTTCATTTACAGTGATTGTTACACTACTTATACATCTATGTGCATGTTCTGCACAGGTACCCAGCACAATTCCATCAGGCACCTGGGAGTATGATCTTCTTATCAATGGTGTTGCAATGGGAAAAGCCAGGATTGAAAACAGCATCCAGGATAACCATTACGTATATCGCTTTGATTTGACAATGGGAAACGGTATCACACAATCCCGTGATATCATAATTGAAACATTAGATTGTAAACCAATAAAGCTTGAAAAACATACGTATATCACACAGGCAACTTCACAACAGAAGCTGGACATCATTGCTCAGTGCAATGGGCGTACAGTAACATTATTAGAAAATAACGTGCAGAGTACCATAACACTGGATCAGGATTATGTGCTTGATGGGAATTACTTTCTGTATATGCTGATACACAATAAATTTAAAAAAGGTTTACAGATTACACATAATGTCTATGACCCATCAATAGAGCGAGAAGCTGTAATTCCGGTAACTATCACGCTTGCTGGCACTGAAACTATCTCTGTGAACAGTGTACTGCACAAAGCGTGGAAGATTGAACAGAGCATTGGGAAAATTAAAAATATCATTGTATACCTTGATGGGAATGGTGTGGTGTTGAAAAGCACCATAAAGATGTTAAATATGCAGCTTGATATAATTCGTAAAGACTAACCATGAAAAAGATATTTACCATTGGCATAGCTACTATAGTGTGTGTATATGTGTTCTATATCTATTCGCAACCGTTGCCATCAAGCTTTGCAACTGTTCCCATTAATAATATAAACAGCAAAATATGGGAAGAAGACCTATCGCTTTTTATGATATCATCAGATGAAGCATTTTCAATACTACAGACACCGTACCAAAAACTTCTTTCTTTTCGACAAAAGAATACATCATATGCCTACATCATTGTATCTGGCAAAAATAAAGAGTATCGTGGACAGCCAGCAGAAAAAGATGTAAAGGATACACGATTACTTCAAATAGGTAATCCTGTCATTGTAACATATGCAAAGAAAATCAGTGTAGCAAAAAATCCTGTTGAAGACGCTGAACAGTTAGTATACCAGACAATAGAAACAAAGACCGAAGGGATTCCCATTATTCCTGCACCTACCATCTTTGAATTGAAAAAAGGCGACTGCACCGAACATGCGGTGGCAACAATTGCACTGCTACGAGCACTGCATATCCCCGCACGTGCGGTAGTTGGCATGATAGCAGCCAGAGAATATGCAGGAAAAAAGAATGTATTTGTGTTTCACATGTGGGCGGAAGCATATTACAATAATACATGGATGCTGGTGGACGCCACGCGCCCGGGGAAAAAGAAAACCAACATCTATATAGCATTAGCATATCATTCGCTTGAAACAGAGATGCCACTTGAATTCTTAGAAGCAATGGCATGCATTCAGAATCTAAAAGTTACTTACCTTTCCGAATAGCATCATACAATTCACGTAGATGTAAATCCGGGTTCATCAATTTGCATAGTAACGCATAGAAGGCAACCCCCAACGTAACAAGGACACCTGTATATGTAATGCCTTTGTGATAGGGAATATATAATTGCAATATAAAAAGCGCAAACCCCATTATACCGCTAGCAATAGTATAGTGCAGCAGTGCAACTATAAACTTTTTATTTACTGTCAACTGCATTGTATGCAAAAGCTTTATAGTAGTAACTATCGCCACACAATACAATGAGATGCTGTTGGCAAGCGCCAATCCACCATGCAGAAGCTCTGTGTGCATAAGCACAAAGCCAAGCATCGCATTCATAGCAATTGCAGCAATTGAAATTGTATTTATAAACATAGCTGCCCTCATACTGATAAGCAATGGCATACAAATGCGCACCACTGCAAACGCAGGTATACCTGCTGCAGCACACACAAGTGCCTTATACGTCATGGCAGTGTGGTAGCTATAAAAATTTCCATGTTCAAAAAAAGTAGCAAGTATTACCCTTCCTGTTGCAATAAGCCCAACACTGGCGGGAAGCGCAATAAATAGCGACGCCTGCAGCATTTTAGTAATGGTTGTGTCCAGCCCTGCAGTGTCCTTGTTGACCCACTGACGGGAAACCTCAGGATGAAACGCATTGCTCATTGAAATGATAAACACACCACTAACAATTTCAATAAACCTGTCAGCATAATACAGATAGCTTACACTACCCTGTTCTAATGTTGAAGCCATCATCGTATTAATAAGCACATTAATATGATATACGGCAACGCCCATCACGGATGCCATAATCATATGCACAAAGCCAATACGCATAGTTGTTAGTTTCCCTATTGTACATCGTAGGCCCGTTTTATATAATGGAATTACAACAACAAGACATTGCAAAAAGCCCCCAGCCACAACTCCTGCTGCCAGCCACATGACACTGCCCTGTATATATGCAGCAACACAAAAAAGAATAATGCCCACATTGAGCACCAGTGGCGATAATGCCGGCATAAAGAAAATCCCTTCAGTGTTGAGCACACCCATCGCATACGCAACAATACTTGCACACAGGCAATAGATACACATAATACGCAACAACACCACCGATAGAGTATAGACCCTTGCAGTAAAGCCAATGCCTAAAACACCGGCAACGGCAGGTGCTGCAATAATACCGGCAATTGATATGATGATCCCTGCAACAACATATAATGAAAATAGTTCCTGTGCTACTTTTTTTCTTTCATCTTTATGGCGATAGTTCATAATAACAGACACCAGCGGCAGCGAAAGAGTACCTTCAGCAACAAGTCTGCGCACCAGATTAGGAATCCTGAATGCCACAAAGAATGCATCAATCTGCCATGATGCACCAAACATCCATGCGATAACCATATCGCGTACAAATCCAAAGATTCTACTCAACGCAGTTGCTATCGCAATATGTATGGTTGACCGTATCGAGTTCATATAATTAATGTATTGACATATTTTATAATTGTAAGCAATTATTTATCATTATAGCAATTTTATGAAATAGCATACATCCTGGCCACCAGAGCAGTGATGTACTCTGCTTAATTCATAAACGTACGTAATAGTTAATACTATTATTCCAGCAACTGTAAGGATGTGAAATATGAAACAAGGCATTTTTTGGTGTATAGCGTGTTACGTTATAGCCCCGGTTATCATGTGTGCTTCACTGGCAGTTGCTGCTAATTATTATGAAGCTGGATGTCGCTATTATGTCCATAAAAATTGGGAAAAAGCAAAAGAAAATTTTTTAAAGGATATAGAATCAACTGACAGAGGCGATTCATACTATTTCATTGGTGAAATTGAAAAAAACAGGGGCAACCTTGATACAGCACTGGACTTTTTTGAAAAAGCTATCGCCCGCAAGATGACTCCAAAATACCGCAACTTAGCCTACTGGAACCTTATTGTCATTTATGAATCAAAGTCAGACTTCCCTAAGACAATCAAAACCTGTAAATACTTCTATGAAGTGCTGGGCGAATCATCCGCAAAAACTAAAGCGGAAAATCTTATTAATAAACTCATGTGGACTGAAAACGAAGATGCGCGTAAAGAATACGAAGAAGGTTTGAACATCAAAGCCAAGGATTACACTACAGCACTGCAGCATTTCAGGCAGGCCATTAT
Source organism: uncultured bacterium (assembly GCA_937920495.1). Classification (GTDB taxonomy): domain Bacteria; phylum Spirochaetota; class UBA4802; order UBA4802; family UB4802; genus UBA4802. The sequence goes on from CALEUQ010000034.1 coordinate 6,252, forward strand.
GCTTGACGGCGCCTTCCTTTCTCCGGTATTTGAGATAGGCATGTATTATTACACGCAAAACCAGTATCCTGAAGCGCTGTCCTATTTTAACCAGATTCTATACCGTATCCCTTTTTATGGAGAACTGCAGATGCTTGTTGGCGACATACATTTTCAGGAAAAGCGTTACAGTGAAGCAGCATCAGCATTTGAGGCAGCACTTGAGTATGCCTTTATTGATAAAGACATAAAATATTCCATCCTGCTTAAAACTGCAACGGCATATTATAACATTGGCCAGTACACAAAATCTGAAAACCTTTTAGAACAGGCTATATCTATAAAAAAAGGCAACCTTGCACCGTATTTATTGCTGTCAGCCATCCAGATGCAAAAAAATGATTATGACAATGCTCTGCACACATTACAGGCAGCATATAAAATTGATTCCAACAACCCGGAAATATTATACCAACTTGGACTGGTATATTACAACAAACATGACGACACCGCGTATCAATATTTTGAAAAAGTATATATGCAATACCGGCAAAAGCAGAAGGAAATCCCTTCCAAATACATTAAGGCATTCATTGTAACAGCTCAATATTATTACACAACAAAACAATATTCCAAGGTGGTAGAGCTTACAACAATGGTCCCTGAAAGTTTACGTGATGATTCCCTTCTGCTACATTATGCACGCTCATTGTATATGCTTGCACAGTACAATGAGGCCATTGTTCATTTTAGCAGACTCAGTCTGTCTGATGATGATTTGCTTATACTCTGCAGATGTTACGCATTTGTAAACGATATCACAAAAGCCAAAGAGATACTGTACAACAACTACTACAATACAAATTTCATCAATAAAGTTAAGGAAGACAAAATGCTTAAACCCATCTTTAAAGAAGTTCAAAAGCAACGTGAAACCCCCGTAACCGTTCAACCACAACCGCTGGACCAATCAAAGGATCTGCCAACCACTCATGAAAACACTAATCCGCAATAATAGTATTACCATACTGCAAGCCCTTGTTATTGCTGCAAGCCTTATTATACTGGTACGTTTATTTAATTTTCTTCATATCGTTATTATTGCATTTATCGCTGCGATGGGATTACATTCATGGTGTAAGCTTAATCCATGTTATGCTGATTATATTACCAGTGCTGAAGCACCACTTGCGTCTTTGGCACTATTGATTACTATGGTAATTTCACATTCTATTCCATTATCCATAGTTGTTACTTTTTTAGTGCTTTCAATATACCATTATTTTTTTTCAGCCTATGAATTATATCATGATATATATTTTGCTGCTTTTTTGTTTTCTATTATCCTGCTTTTAGTCATCCTATATCTTAGTAACGTGGGAATCTTTAATGATTATGCATATAAAATCTTCACCGGACTTGTCAGAAATACATGGTCTATAACTATCATTTCTATATGTATGAGTGTACTATTCATGTATATTTCAAAGTTGCGATATGAATTACATATCGTTGGTTTAGGGCTAAAATTTTATAATCTATTGGGATGTAACGTAAATATTATTCACGGTATTTCTAGCATTACAAGGGCTTTGCTATCTACTTTGATCTTTTTACTTATAGGGTGGATGGGTTCATTGCTTACTACAATACCACATCTGCGCACATCACGTCAATCGTTAACTATTTTTACATTCACCGTAATTATATCATTGCTTTTATTTACAATTCATTTCATACATCCTTTGTATATAATCATTCCTCTGGTAGTGATTGACTTTTTATTTGTTGCTTTTCTTGGCAAGAGGTTACCATGCTCACGTTGAATAATATTTCATTGACAATTGCTGACATAGAGATCCTTAAAAACATTACTGTTGAATTTTTTGAGGGTGAGGTCATAGGCATAATTGGTAAACCGGCAAGTGGCAAATCTGCACTGTTGCACACAATAGCTCAATACTATACACATTACAATGGTGAGATTTTATTCAATGCAAAACCAATACGTGTAATAAAAAAAAGGGAATTAGCTCAAAAAATTTCATTCCAGCCAGCAAGTGTTTTTTATAATTACTACCTTACACTGTTTGATTACCTTCTATCAAGCAGAATCCCTTATAAAACTTTTCTTTCCTCATTCCAGCCATTTGATTATGAGATTGTTAATAAATATATTGACCATTTTGAGTTACAGCAGTATACAGCACAACCCTTGATGCTCCTTTCAACTGATACTCAGGCACGAGCTCTTTTAGCATTTCATTTTATACGACAGGCACAGCTACTATTGCTGGATGATCCAACACAGCATCTTTCGTTATCATCATATCAAAAGCTTCACGATGCCATTATACGCTATTGTTCAACCGGGAAGAATTGCTGTATTATAGCTTCACAGGATATCAACTTTCTTGCTCAAACTGTAGACAAATTTTACATTATGGAAAACGGCTCAATAGTAGAGTCATGCGTGCCTGCTGATTTAACCGAAGAGTTAATAAAAAATATTTTTGGAGTAGATGTGTTTATCACAAGGAATATTTATAATGGCAAACCAAACGTCCATCTATATTTTGAATATTAATAAAACAAAGCGTGCAGAAAAGGGCATCAGGCATACGCACGCAGAATATTATACGTAATATTCTAATTTACGGATTCCTTCTTCTATGCTATTGATTAAAAGCAGTTCATACGACTCTGTTGCATTAATTAAACCCTGCAGATTTTCTGATGCTCCTAAAATCATGATCCTGCGTTTTTTTTGCCGTGCAAGATGCGACAGATCAATTAATGCCTTTAAGCCTGAAGAGGTTACCATCGATACACCGGATATATTAATAATGACATTATTTGTAGCCACCAAACTTTCTATCAAACTTATAAATTCCCTCTCTGTTGCCGAACATAAAACACCAGCCAGGTTAACTATCTTTGCACCTTCACGTTCTTCTATTGAATAATTTATTTCAGCTGCCATTATCTACCCACTATTGTCAGATAAAAGTTTAATGCTTCCATTACCAGTGCATCACTTACTTCCCTACCCACAATAGGTTTTCCAATTGATTCAAGAAGAACAAACCGTATTTTGCCTTTTATATTTTTTTTGTCGTACATCATGTGATTAACTATCTGACGAGGATCAAATGAAATCTGTGGCAACAGGCTGTATGTTGATAGAATATCCCTGATGAAATCAAAATCAGCTCCTGGCATGCCTTCTTTCAGGGATATATACGATTCCACTAACATACCAACACTCACAGCATCACCATGGCTTATAGTGTATTCAAAAAGAGATTCTATGGCATGGCCAACCGTATGTCCGTAATTCAATATAGCCCTTAAGCTTTTTTCATATTCATCCTTCTCTACCACGGAGGCCTTAAACCGTACTGAACTATTAATACAGTTAAATAATGAATTGTCAATATGGCCGTAACGTATTTCTTTATTCAGCAATAATTTTAATGTTGTGCTATCACCAACTAATGCATGCTTGACAATCTCTGCCATCCCGCAACGCCATTCTGATAGAGGCAATGTGTGTAAAAAATCAATATCAATAATTATGTACTCAGGCTGGTGAAAATGGCCCACTATATTTTTCCCGGCTTTAACATTGACTGCTACCTTGCCGCCGATGCTGGCATCTACCATTGCAAGCAACGTCGTGGGAATATATACTACATCAACCCCACGCATATACGCTGATGCCACATATCCCGCAAAATCAGTTGTAACGCCGCCACCTATACCCATTAAAAGCGAATTGCGTGTACAGTGGTTTTCAAGTAATTGATTGAAATACTCTTCAGCATATGCATACGATTTATTTTGTTCACTGTCATGATAAGTAAGTGGGATTGCACCAATTGATGCCAGGCTCCTATCAACAATGTCTTTATGTAATGTATATACCGTATTGCTCACAATGGCAACAATGACATCCCACTGTGAATATGGAATTAGTGAAGATAATGAAGGCAGTATTCCCCCACCAATTACGATTGTTGATTTCTTTGCATCAAATTGCAAAATGATAGCATCGCTATTTGTTATGGGATCCACAGCGAACCTTTATAAATCCTTTCATTTTTATTCTGTAATAGTTGAATGATATACTCATTAAGTGGTGGGTACATAACAATATCAGTTAATTCATTTATATTCTTGAAGCTGAAATCATATAGAATTTTATCATTCCCCAAGCGTATTGATTGATTCAAAAGTTTACACCAGAATACAATATTGATAATATGACGTTTCCCATTAGGTTCTATCGAGTCAGCTATAAGAGCAATATCCTCAACATTTACTGAAAGCCCCAATTCTTCCAGAAATTCCCTTTTGAGTGCCTCATCAAGTGATTCCTGATATTCAACACCACCGCCCGGTAACAACCAGTAAATTTCATTTCTTTTTTTATGAGCTATCAACAATATTTTATTGTCCTCAATAACTAATCCTGCTACACGTATCCTGATCTTTTTATGTGATAGCTCAAACTTCATATACTTATCCTGTTAGAGTAGATAAGCTCAAGTGCCTTTTTTGCAGCGTCAGACTCTGCTTTGCGCTTACTGCTTCCCGTTCCAACTGTAATATCACGTTCGTTTATAGTCAATTTGACAGTATACATTTTGCTGTGATCAGGGCCTGATTCTTGAACAACCGTATATAATGGCCTGCATTTATATTTCTTCTGCACTATTTCCTGCAAAGTTGTTTTTGGATCACGTAAATATGAAAGTTTATCAATACGTTGAATATCTTTTTTTAATAGCCTTAACACCAGCTTTTTTGATTTTGTTAACCCTGCATCAAGATACACTGCGCCAATAATTGCTTCCAGTGCATCTGCAAGTATTGATTGACGATATCTACCACCAGTAAGCTCTTCGCCTCTGCCCATGATAATATAATCACCCAGGTTCATCTGATTAGCAACTTTTGCCAGAGTATCTTCTGAAACCACAGCAGATTTTATTTTTGCCAGATCACCTTCAGGATAATCTTCAAATGATTTAAACAGATATTCATTCACAACCAGACCCAGAACCGAATCGCCCAGATATTCCAACCGTTCATTATCCTTAACAGGAATTGTGGACTCATTAACGTATGAGCGGTGTGTCAATGCTCGTTTCAATAATGATTTATTTGAAAAGGTAACGTGTAGACGTTTTTCAAGCTGTTGCAATTTACGGTTTTGCCTTTTTTTATCTAAGCCCTTCTTATTTTCATCATCCATTGCTCATCACAAAAAACAAAATTCAATCACTGTAATTTTGCTTCAATATATTTAACTACATCTTCAACGGTTAATAATTTTTCTGCATCTTCGTCAGGTATCTCTATTCCAAACTCCTCTTCTAACGCCATGACAAGTTCTACAGTATCAAGCGAATCTGCCCCTAAGTCATCTACAAATGATGCCTGTGGTGTGACTTCTGATTCATCTACCCCTAACTGATCCACAATTATTTTTTTTATTTTTTCAAAATCAACTGTCATTACCTCTGGTCCTCCTTACCTAACTTACCGTATATATTACATCCCCTAACAACAAAACATATATGACACAGATATGATAATAATAGAATTATTGATATTTTGTCAAGATTAATAACAAAAGGAGCGCTTATAACGCTCCATAATTATACACAATCATTAACCCTTATTCACTTTGACAACAGGTTCCACTATAAGTTTTCCCTTATAATGGCCGCATTCAGGGCATACTCTATGAGGCAGAACATATGCACCGCACTGTGGGCATGGTCGTAAGTTTGGTGCACCAATCGCATCATGCGAACGGCGCATCCTTGATTTTGCTTTTGATTTTCGCCTTTTTGGTACCGCCACTTTTTTTCTCCTTATTGAATATTATCAAAAATTCCATAGTAACTTCAAAAAAGGGACTTTGCTATGTCAATGCTTTTTTTAATACATAGTATATTAATTTTTCTTTTCGTTTTCAATAGCTCCCAAGAACATGCTGTATTGGGCTGCCTTTTTTGCAAAAAAAGACTGTGGAAACTCAGTGGATACCCTATTAAAATATTCGCGTGCTTTATAATACTCACCTTTTTGTGTATACATCCTTCCAATATTAAACAAAATCTGATCCATATTATAGCCATCTTTATATTTTGATTCACAAAGCAGATAATACCGCAAAGCTTCATCTACATTATTAAGAAATTCTGATGCCATCCCTGCTTGCTGCAAAGCCAGTGAAGAAAACAATGGCGATGCATACTGTGAAGCTTTCTCATAATATTTTGCAGCATTAGCATAATCTTTTTCATTAAAATAAAGACTTGCAATAATATAATACCCATTACGGTGCACATATCCAAAATAGGAGCTTTCAGCAATTGCCTGCAATCTTGAAACAGTGCGCAAAAACTTTTGATTATTTTCATTTATATCCATTGTGTACGTTGTTCTATATTCATCTAGAATTGCCTCAAAATCAGCAGTATCTTTTTTAATTTTATAATCAACATACACAATAGCTGCAATACCAATTACCAACACTACACATATACCAATAGCCACTTTAATTGCCACACCACGATGCGCACGAATAAAATCGCGTGTATTCAAAAGCATTTGCTCAACGACATTTCGGCGAACAGTAACTTCCCTGTCTATCATCTACTATTCCTTATCAAGTTTATTTTTTAAAAGTTCACCCAGAGTAACAGTTCCGGATGCTGATGTATTTAAAATCTTCTTGATTTCTTCTTTTTCGGACATAATTTCATAATGCTTTATGCTGAGTGACAGGCGCTTCTTCTCCACATCCACACCCAGTACCACAGCATTTACCTTATCACCTGTTTTATAAATACTATCTATAGATTCAACTTTTTTCCGTGATACCTCAGATATATGCACCAGTCCCTCAACAGTATCTCCATCTATTTTAACAAACATCCCAAAAGGTACAATACCTGTCACAATTCCAGACACAATCGTCCTGGGCGGATACTTTTCAGCTATTATCTCCCATGGTGATTTTGTGAGTTGCTTGATACCACAGGCAATCTTTTGTTCTTCTTTATTAATTTCAAGAATAACAAACTGTACTTCCTGACCTTCTTTAAACCGGGATGTTATATCTTTAAAATTTTCATCCCATGATATATCAGAGATATGTATCAAACCATCTATATCAGGTTCAAGTTCCACAAACATGCCAAAGTTAACAATCTTTTTGACCGGCCGTGAATGAATACTTTTTATAGGGAAACGCTGCTCAATAGTATCCCATGGATTTGGCTGCAATTGCTTAATACCAAGTAACAATTTTCTGTTTTCATTATCAACATTTAAGACTGCCGCCTGTATCCTGTCACCTTTTTTGTACAGTTCTTTGGGATTAACCGTGCGCTTTGCCCATGAAATCTCTGATGCTGCACAGTACCCCTCAACACCAGGCTCCACTTCAATAAACATCCCAAAATTGGTAATTGTTACTATCTTCCCTTCAATTGTTGTGCCAACCCGATATTTTTCAGGAACCCTCAACCACGGATCAGGAACAAGCTGTTTTAAACCCAATGCAATTTTTCCTTCTGCCCTGTTAATTCCCAGAAGTACAAAATCACGCTCTTCGCCAATTTTTAATATTTTCTTTTTCTTAAAAACCTTGCGCCATGAAATATCGTTACGGTGAAGAAGTGCTTCAATACCACCAATATCAACAAAAGCACCAAAGTCCACAAATTTTGTTACCTTGCCGCGTATCACATCACCTGGTTTGTAATTGGTTTCTAAATTATCCCATATCTTTTTTTGTTCTTCATCAAGGAAGTCTTTACGCGATACAAGTACTGATCGCTTCTTTTTATCAATGCTTTTAATCTTAAAATAAACAGTGGAATGGCCATTTTGAGATTTTCCTTTTACATCGGCAGCCAATGTAAGCGGCAGAAAAGCCTGCACACCATTACAATCCACTATAAACCCATTCTTTGACTTTTGTTTTACAGTCCCCTGTATAACACTTGACCCTTCTATAGTTTTAAGGAATTGCTGCCAGCTTTTTTCCTTCTGTGCTGCTTTAATTGAAAAAACAAACATCCCATCAAGAAGGCGTTTGTTCATAAGCATCACTTCAACAACATCACCAACTTTAGGAGCTGTCTCAAATTCTTCCAGGCTTACCCTGCCATCTGTTTTTGTACCAATATTGACATAGGCAAAATCATTATCAACAGTAACTATCTCCCCTTTATAGATAGTCTTTGGTTGAATTGAATCATTTGCAAGATTTGAAACATGATCCATATACAGCTGGCTGTCATTTCTATCTACTTCCATACCACTTCACCTTATTGTCATAACGTTAATACAATCAAAATAAAAACCGCGTATAAGTCAATTTTATTTTAGCAATTATTCACTGGTATATCTAAAAATAAAAATCTTTATGTGCGATAGTTACTATGTATACGATCACAAACCAACGAATACATATAATCAATCACTTCCTGCTGTGTCATTGCACTTGTATCAATATAGATAGCATCCTGTGCTATCCTGAGCGCTCCATACGGGCGGTTTATATCCTGCTGATCACGGCGAGCAATCTGCACCTTTAATTCATTTACGTCAATATTTTTTCCTTTTTGTGCATATTCTTTAGCACGCCGCAATGCACGTTCTTCAACTGTTGCATCAAGATATATCTTGATATCAGCATCTGGAAAAACAACAGTTCCGATATCCCTTCCATCCACAATTATTGAATGGTCTTTAGCCCAATTTCGCATAAGCGAGTTGACATATTCCCGTACCACAACAATGTCTGAAATTTTACCAATATGCGTTGCTACGGTTTCATTACGTATTTTTTCACTTACATCAACGCCATTGCAATATGTGGTACAGCTTCCATCATCATTAAAGAACTGCTTTAAGCGTATATCATTAAGAAGCCTGGAAACATCATCCTGTGTAAAATCTTCACCACAATTTGTAAGTACATACAGTGTAATAGCCCGGTACAATGCACCCGAATCAATATATTGTAACCCTGCCCGTTTTGCTACTTCTTTTGACACTGAACTTTTTCCTGAACCGGCAGGCCCATCAACAGCCACAACAATATTCTTATGCATGATATTTATTCCATTTATTCTGTACTTCTTCAAAATACTGGCACAGCAAACCTCTATCAGCAGACTGTGCAGCCTCTCGTATAATATCTGTAACTTTTATCACCGATTGTAGATAGTCTTCAAGAACTGCAATGATATTGGCATTATTTGACAACACTATATCAGCCCACATATCAGGGCTGCCACCTGCAAGCCGTGTCATATCCTTAAACCCTTTTCCTATGAAAGGCTGCATGTCAAAAGGATTTACGTCGTTATGAGCAGAAAAAAAACATTCCATGAGCGCTGATGATACTATATGCGGCAGATGGCTGGTGCTTGCAACCATTTTGTCATGTGTTGCAGCATCGGTAATATGAATTCTGCATTCAAGCATTTCCCAAAAGTTTTTAATTGCAGCTATATCGGCATCGTTGTTTTTTTGGTGTGGCGTAATGATTACCCATGCGCCCGTGAGAATTGAGTGTGTACTGAATGTATATCCTGATTTTTCGGAACCTGCCATTGGATGACATCCAACAAACCGGTGTGCTTTATCATGGTTAATAACAAAATCTATGATTGGTTGCTTTACACTTCCGGCATCTATTATCAATGCACCGGATTCAAGTTGTGGATCATTGAGCAAAGAATTGATAATTGTAATGGACGATAGTACCGGCGTGGCTACTATAAAAAGGTCAACATTTTTGCAATCAATTGCATCAATAGATGCAACCTCATCAATAAATCCTTCTTTTACTGCATTGTACAGGCTTTCTGGCTTCCTGCCATAGGCTGTAATGTATACAGATTCACACTTTTTTTTAACCATGCGGGCAATTGATCCTCCAATAAGCCCCAGGCCAATAATGGCTATTCTATTAAACATTAATAAATTCCCCTTCCTAACGCCATTGCTACACTTGTGAGTTTCTTTTTAAGTTCAACCAATTGTTCAAAATTTACTGTCTGCTGCCCATCCGACATGGCTTCTTCAGGGTTGGGATGCGCCTCAACCATGATGCCATCAGCACCAGCAGCCACATACGCAAGCGCTGCTGGAACAACATAATCCTTAAGCCCCATTGCGTGGCTTGGGTCACACACAACAGGCAAGTGTGAAAAATCTTTTAATAAAGGTACTGCACCGGCATCAAGGGTATTACGCGTAATATCCTCAAATGTACGTATTCCGCGCGGGCAAAGTATCACCTGTTTATTGCCATGTGAAAGGATATATTCTGCCGACATCAAAAATTCATTTATGGTTGCACTCATCCCACGCTTCAATAATACTGGCTTGTTTATCTTCCCCAGCTCTTTTAGAAGGTTAAAATTTTGCATATTGCGGGTGCCAACCTGCAACACATCTGCATATTGGGCAACTAACTCTACATCACGGGGATCCATTACCTCAGTTACTATCGGTAACCCCGTTTCTTCTTTTGCCTTTGCCAGGTACTTTAAACCCAGCGCCCCATACCCCTGAAATGTATACGGCGATGAACGTGGCTTGTATGCTCCTGCTCGTAGCATGGATGCACCAGCCTGTTTTACCATTTTTGCATGCTCAATTATTTCCTTCTCACCTTCAACAGCACAGGGACCGGCCACAAGCACAATCTTATCGCCTCCAATCTCAATATTGCCAACACGCACAATAGTTCTGTCAGGATGTGTTTCCTTGCTGGCCAGCTTATACGGTTTTAAAATAGGCTTGACCGATTCAACACCTGATATTGCCTCTAAAGGTTGTTCGCGGATGATATCCTCATCACCTATAACTGTAATGATTGTCCTGTACTGCCCCTTTGAGACATGTGGCTGCAGATTAAGCGACTTTATTTTACCAACTATATGGTCAATTTCATCCTGCGTGACATTAGGTTTTAGTACAATAATCATATTTACTATGCTCCTTTTGTGTTATTTTCAATCATGCTTTTCGGCCTGGTATGAGCCCAATACTTTTAAGAATATGGTTTCATGTTTCATTGCTTCCAGTGCCCTCTCTACAACAGGGTCAGTTCTGTGCCCGTTAAAATCAATGAAAAAGTTATATGCCCACATCTTTTTCTTATCAGGGCGAGACTCTATCATTGTCATATTAATGCCATGTTCGCTGAATGGTTTTAGTAGCTTATATAATGCACCTGGCTGGTCTTTCACTGCACATACTATTGAAGTCTTATCATTTCCTGTTGGTGGATTATCGTGTTTTCCCAACACAAGAAAGCGCGTATAATTTTGCCGTGAATCTTCAATGCCATCAGCAATGATGTTAAGATTATATATCTTAGCAGAAATATTTGATGCGATAGCCGCTGAGTATTTATCCCATGATGCAGTTTCAGCAGCCCTGGCAGTAGAATTAACCTGATTTATTTCCACATTAGGCAAATTTGCTTTAAGCCAGTTTTTACATTGCGCCAGTGACTGTGGGTGTGAATATATCTTTTTTATCTTTTCCATGCTGTCACATACTGACAGCAGGCTATAGGTGATTCTCAGTGACTTTTCCGACACAATTTTTAAATCAGTATCAAGGAATTCATCCATAGTGTAGGTGACCGCACCTTCAGTACTGTTCTCAATTGGAACTACCCCAAATGTTGCTCTGCCGGTCTCAACCTCATCAAACACATCCGAGATAGTCCTGTGCGGTATAGCATCTATACTATCTCCAAAAATCTCCAGCAGTGCAATGTGGGTAAAGGTTCCCACCGGCCCTAAGTATGCAACTTTAAGTGGGCGTGCCGCTGAAAGAGCCACAGAAAATATTTCCGTTGCAATTTTTTCTATTACCTCAGCAGTAAGCGGCGGCCTGGCATATTGCTTAAGATGCGAAATTATTTTTGCTTTAACAGGAAAAATACACTGTTCACCTTCTTTTATAATATTCTGCAATTCTTTGCTGTATGTTTCCGTCAGCCGGGATAATGATTCTATTATGTCCTTTTCAAAACTGGTTGTGTCCATATCATTCCTCTTCAAAGTTAAATTCTTTAATTTCAGACAGCTTTGGCAGGTCAGATAATTTATTTAAGCCAAAATATCGCAAAAACTCATCGGTTGTGCCATATAATAATGGCCTTCCGGGAACATCTTTCCTGCCAACTGGCTTGATTAAGTTTTTGCGCATAAGTGCTGCTACCATCATTCTGGATGACACACCACGCAATTCCTCAATCTCGGCAAGCATGATGGGCTGTTTATATGCAATAATTGCCAATGTCTCCAGCATACCTTTTGATAATGTTTCTTTTTTCTTATATCCCATGACCTGGCGCAATTGGTTTGCAAATCTGGGATTGGTAACAAACTGATATCCTCCCGATACTTCTACAATTTTTATACCCTTATCCCTGTCTTCATACTCATCTATAAGAGAATCAATTATTATCTTTACCTGCGTTGCATTTATACCTAACTGTTTTGTAATAAACTGCAGAGGGACAGGTTCGGCTGATACAAAAAGTATTGCTTCTATTATGCCAAAAAGATCATCACTATCGCTTTCTTCAAACACCACGCCACTTACGTCATCGTCTCCCCCGGCATCAATACGATCTGATTTTAATTCAATATCTTCATTTATGATATCGTCACTCATACTATTTCCCTGCTAGCGGTTTTAATGCAAAATATCAACTTTGTCTAAATCCTTTTTAAATATGTAGATGCTCCCAAACTGCGCGTGTTGTAACACAGCAACAGCTCCTACACGAGTCATTTCCAGCAATGCCAGCAATGTAACAACAACTTCCATTCTTCCCGTATTCTGTGAAAACATCTCATGAAATTCTATTTTATCCTTGTCATGCAACATGCTCACCAGTAACATTATCCGGTCGCTCACAAGGATTTCATCAAATACTATCCTTTGCTGCTCAATCTCCTTTTCTGCTTCCAGCACATCAACAAACGCATTCAGGAGATCAAAAAGATTAACTGCAATATATACATCCTCTTCAACATCTAAAGGAGGTACCTGCCTGGTAAATACATCTGATTGCATCTGGTGCAATTTCAATAAATTTTTGGATGCTATCTGGTATTTTTTATATTCCAGTAGTTTCTGTATAAGTTCAGGCGGAAGTGGTGGAACAAAAAATTCATCTCCAATATCAGTACCCGGCAACAAGGCTTTTGATTTATAATAAAGTAATTCACTGGCCATTACAATAAATTCCATGGCAACGGGGATGTTAATCCGTTCCATCAACCTCAAATATCCCAGATATTGTTCGGTAATGTCAGCAATGGAAACCTGTGTTATTTCTATCTTTGACTTTTTAATAAGATCCCACAATAAATCAAGCGGGCCTTCAAAATTTTCAATGTGTAAAATACATTGCACATCATTGTTATCTGGTGTTATCATACTCAAAAAGTACTACAGTTTATTTTATTATGGTTATATATTAAATGTTAAAAACAGACAATTAATGATAATTGGTATATTTATGCAACGAAAATTAATTTTTTTTAAGCTATCTATTAAAAAACCAAAAAATATCAAGCTAAAAACAGGAATGGTTGTGCTATGCCAATGCCTTTTCAGCAGCTTTCTGAAGTCGTTCCGGAGGGAATGGTTTAACGACAAAATCTTTCACACCTATTTTTATGGCCCGTGTTAATAAATTTTCCTGCCCTAATGCTGTTACCATAATTATTCTTGCGTTAGGATCAAACTGTAGAATTTCTTCTGCTGCTTCAATGCCATCTTTCTCGCGCATGGTGATATCCATTGTCACAAGGTCAGGCCGCAACTTTTTGTAAAGCTGTACTGCTTCCACTCCATTTTCAGCTTCTCCGATTATCTCATGGCCTTTGGGTACCAGTGCATCTTTGACAAGGGTCCGCATAAACTTAGCATCATCAACTATCAGTATTTTAGCCATAAAATTACCCCGCAGTATTAAATATCCCTATTCCATAATCCAGTACATAATCTTAAATACATAATACCGATATGCCTTTATCATTCAAGAAAAAATTTTTATAATTTGCAAAAATTTGCAAATTATTTCAAGATGCATTTTGTCAGAATGCCCTGCCAAAATCTAATAATTAATACACAGTATACGTGCTGTTAAAAACTAACCAGGTTATTCTTACATTTTTTATAATCAAATATGAGAAATAATCTCCTCAGGTATTGCATCCAGTTTCACAACAGCATCCACTGCCCCCATCTCAACTGCCACCCTGTTCATGCCATACACAACGGATGTTGATTCATCCTGAGCAATGGTATAACCACCATTATTATGAATCTCCTTTATTCCACTGGCACCATCCCGCCCCATCCCCGTCATAATGACACCAATAACATTAGAGGACTCTGCTTTTGCCAGAGAATGAAAAAGTACGTCTGCTGAAGGTCTGTGTCCGGAAACCTTCTCTGCCTGTGACAGGCGTATGACGCGGATATCATCCTTTTTTTCAACCACAATATGAGAATCCCCTGGTGCTATATATACACAACCATTCAATACTTTTTCGCCATCCTCAGCTTCTTTTACCGAAACATTGCATAAGCTGTCCAATCTTTCAGCAAATGCTCTGGTAAAGCCTGGAGGCATGTGCTGTACTACCAGGATCGGGGAGGGAAAATTTTTGGGCAACTTTTGTAATACTCGTTGTAATGCTGAAGGCCCACCGGTTGATGTGCCAATACCAACAATCTTTCTTTTATTTTCATGCACCCCGGTAACTGATAGTTTTTCAGTTTCAGGCACTTCTTCACTTTTCCTCACATGTATATTAAGTGAAGCCTTTGCTACTGCTCTAACTTTACTAATAAGAAGCTCTGCGATATCATCCATACTCATTGCCAGAACAGTTGAAGGTTTAGGGATAAAATCAACCGCGCCATATTCCAATGCCTTAAATGTTGCTTCAGCCCCATATTGTGTTAATACACTCATCATGATAACAGGCTTGGGATTTGTTTTTATAATTTCCTGTAAAGCTTCAAGCCCATTCATAATGGGCATTTCAATATCCATGGTTATGACATCAGGATTTAAAGTAAGATTTTTAAATACAGCCGATTTCCCGTTATTTGCCGTACCAATGACTTCTATTTCTTTATCACTTTCAAGAATATCAGAAATTACTTTTCTGACCAGGGCAGAATCATCAACAACCAGAACCTTTATTTTTCCTGACATACAATTTAATTACGCAACCTTTCCACTATGGTAGCTAATGATGACGTTGTTGGCATAATCAGAAGCTTGCCAATCACCCTGTCATCCTGATGGAAGAATTCAGTATCCATCACAAGCGCATACTCATTTTCTGCTGTGTGGAAGGCCAGTATTGAATCTAAAATTGATTGCATATAATCATGCACCACTGAAGGCACGGTAGGTTTTATGGCCATTTCAATCTTATCAGCAAAGGCATTCACTACTGCCGAACCAACAATGTTAGTTACTTCTTTTAACACCGATTCGCCATCTTCAGTAAGGGAATGTGTACTGCCCTGAGGCAATCCCAGCAGCATGTCCACCAGCTCATATCCCGAGTCTTCCCTTAAACTGAATAAAATTGTTCCATTAATCTGCCCCACTATGGGCATATAGACACCCAGATACACACTATCAACATCACCTAATGATTGTGGTATAGACTCAATAGCAAGAACCGAAACATCGGGTATTGATAAATCCACCCTTCTGTTAATTATTTTTGAAAGCGATTCAGCAGCATCTGTGATACCCACATTAGCAAGGACCTGGACTTTTGCTAAATCATCATCGGATATGCCTAACTTCTGGTATATCTCATCATTTTTGCCCAATGTGGTCTTTATTTTTTCTTTCAATTCAGTTTTAAATTCCTCAAGTGCACCCTGTACTTTCTTTTCAATTACATCATCCATGCCCAATTCTAGATCTTTTGAATGTTCTTTATATTCTTCAACTTCAACTATCTCCTCTGGTTCTTTTTTGAACACAATATCTTCTTTGATAGGCATTTCTTTTTCAATAAGGGCTTGCCTGATTTCCTTTTTTGATTGAGTATCGATAGTTTCTTTGACACGCTCTTCCCTGGCAGTAGCTTCAGCCTTTACAACCTCTACTGTTGCCTGTTTTGCACCCAACACTCGCTGTTTTTCTCTAAATGAAAAAGTATCCTGTTGCATAATTACTTTATTAATCATAGAAGAAATATCAAGTATCAGACATATACTTCCATCACCCAGTATTGAAGCACCGGCAAGCCCTGCAACGGTCCTGTAATTCTGTTCCAGTGATTTAATAACAATTTCCTGTTTACCTTCCAGAAGATCCACAACTATCCCTATCTTCCTGTTACCATAACCAACTATAACAACTGGCATTCGCTCGTTGTGTGCAAGATTGCTTTCTATACCAACAAAATTGTTCAACCGTATAAGTGATAAGATCTCACCTCTAAGGTTTATCACTTCATGACCTTCTATGGTAGTAATCTCATCTGGTAGTATTTTGATTGTTTCTATAACATCTGAAAGTGGTATGGCATATAATTCTCTTTGCACTCTGACCATTATGGCAGGTATGATTGCAAGTGTTAACGGAAAGCCAAGAATAAACCTGGTGCCCATACCAGGTTCACTTTCAATAGCAACACTGCCATTGAGCTCATTAACCGTTTCCTGCACAACGTTCATTCCAACGCCTCTCCCGGATATATCAGTGACAACATCAGAAGTAGAAAAACCTGGAGTAAATATAAAATTATATATTTCGTCTTTATCCATATTTGCTAACATTTCAGGAGTTGCCAATCCCCTTTCTATTGCTTTTGCCTTTATTTTCTTAAGATCCAGGCCTCTCCCATCATCACTCACTTCAACAAATATCTGATTGCCACCCTGATACGCATTCAGCGTTATTGTAGCAATTTCAGGCTTCTTTTGTTGACGACGTTCTTCAGCAGATTCAATTCCATGATCAACAGCATTTCGTATAAGATGCATCAGGGGCTCACCAATAACATCAATAACTTTCTTGTCTAATTCTGTTTCTTCGCCTTTAATTTCCAGAACAACCTTTTTATCAAATTCTTTTGCCAGGTCACGGACCAATCGGTTAAACCTTGAGAATACCTGACCAATAGGCACCATCCTGGTTTTCATTATGCCACTCTGTAAATCCTTGGCAATACGTGACATCTGTTCCATTCGGTTTTTGAACTCATTGATGATGCTTTTATCTATATTCAAACGCCGCATTTCTTCATATAATTTATAAAAGCCTGAATTTGCTATAACAAGTTCTCCAACATTATTTAACAACTGATCAAGCTTCTCTACCGAAACCTTAACCGTTCTAAGCTGCAAAGTTTTTTTGTCGTCTTTTGACCTGATTATAATATCATCTTTTTCCTCTTCTTCAGAAATAATATCTTCAACAATCTCTGGCTTCTTCATTTCAGTCTGTGGTTTTTCCTCAAAAAGAGTTTCCCGCTCATGATATTTGAGAGCAACCTTATTATCCTTTTTTACCAATTCAATCTTCCTGAGATCTATCCTATTAACCTGATCAACTTCACACGCTTTCTTTAATTCTTCAACTGTAGCATTAGTTAATAAAATTATCTGTACCCTGTTATCAAATTCTGGCATTGAAACTTCTTCAATTGTGGGGATAGTAACCAGAATATCAGCTATCTTTTCCAGATTGGTTAAAACCAGCTGTACTTTTAATGATTTCATGGCAGCATCGGGATCAAGTGTAATGGCAATCTCACAGCACGAAAGCCCATTATTAATACCATCACGTATATCTTTGATAATATTCGCTGATAACTGTATCTTTTTTGTTGTGGGGGTTTCTTTAGCTTCTACTGCTTCTTTCTTTTCTTCCTGACTGCCCTGATTACCAACCGAATCAATCTTCTTTACTAAAGATGAAAAATCTTTAGAAGGTGGATTCCCCGAGGAAACCTCTCTTATGACATCATTGATAACATCAAAACATTGAAATAACACATCTACAATAGCAGGGGTTACCTTCATAACCTTATCACGAATACCCTGAAGGAGATTTTCCATCTTATGAGCCAGGTTGCTCAAATCAGTTAGCCCTACAAAAGCTGCAGAGCTTTTAAGCGAATGCGCGGCCCTGAAAATGTTATTTATAATCTCATCGTCAGAAGGATCATTTTCAAGCTTCAGTAAGTTTTGATTAAGTTCCTGTAAAAGTTCATCAGCTTCTTCCAGAAACATATCCTGATATTCACCTAAGGAAAAGCCCATGTTTTCACCTCAAATATAAAAAATCATTGCTCATCGCTGAATAGAATATTATCAAGACGAAGGATTACAATAAGCCTGTCCTGTAACCTGCCAATACCACTTATAAATTCTGTTGAAATACCTTCAATCAGATCATGAGGCTCATCAATTCGTGAACGTGATAAACGTATAACCTGATGTACATTATCTACCAGAAGACCTACTAATTTTTCGCCAATCTCAACAACAATAATCCTGCTTAGCTCGGTTAACGCAACCTGTTGCATGCCAAACCGCAACCGTATATCAACTACAGGAATAACATTACCACGCAGATTAATTACACCTTTAATATATTCAGGTGTATTGGGAAGACGTGTGATTTCAGGAATTCGCAGTATCTCATGTACAGACAGGATATCAATGCCATATTCAATCTCATCAAGCTTAAAGCTTACCAGTTGAAGTATATCAAGGGAATCAGTATCATCAAGTACAGATTCAGCGGTTTTTGATGCAATATTTAATAATTCATTATTCATAATCCACCCTTATAACACACCTAATTATACATCATTATAAATACTATGCTATATATTCAATATAATTTCAACACAAAATTATTCAACTCTTAAAAAAGTTTATTTTATTACCCTCTTTACGGATTTTTGAGAAATAAGATCTATCAATAGTTTGTAATCCAATTCGTATTACGTGCTGCTTCACGTTGTAAGTGTACGCATACCCTACAACAATCCCACTACCCCCGGCTTGTTTACTGTATGTATTCATCTTTCTACGGCGGGCGTTCCTGAATAACATCATTTATGGCTACCTGTGATGATATAAAAAAGCATGGTTGCTGAGCTTGCCGAAGCATGGTTGCTGAGCCCCGTCGAAGCACGCCGTACTGAGTTTATCGAAGTACGCCGTACATCCCTGTACGGCACGTGTATAGGGGCATTGTTAACTATTAATCATTGCATTAAAATTAACAGTACCTACATTTATTCTTATTTTGCACAATTTTTCCAAAATTACGGAATGGGCCAGATTTTTTTATAGCCGTAAGATTATGAAGCTATTTTCCGTACGAATATACACTTGTTTGGGCGTTAATGCCAATATTTCATTATTTCTGGAAGGCAGTGTATATGACCATAATACTTCACCGGTATCTGAAATGTGATAAAACACATTGTCTGCTATACAGACAATCCCCTTTGACGTATATTGTAGTGAATGTATATCTTTGCTAAGGCTTATATGCCATTGCAACGTCCCCATAGCGGTAAGTTTAGCGAGCGTACCCTTAGCGGTTGCAAATAGTATGCCTCCAGGATGTTCTACCGCAGTTACTATCTCACTATCATTATATCTCCATATAACCTCATCTCGTAAAAGATGGACTTTTTCAATAGAGGTGGTGGTCACTATATACATTTCAGGGTAGTTAGCAAAAATGCCATTACTCACCACCGTGCCAATATGTTTCCTGTAAATGCTAACACCCAGCACTACATCTATTGCATACAGATATCCATCAGCAGTTGCTACACATACCATCTGCCCAAACAAAACCGGCTTGGAAACAATCGGAGCATTGCAATTGACTTTATGGCGTATCTGGCCGTTTTTAGTAATAAAATACATAAAACCTTTTGTTGTTGGAATTGCCAGCATATCACGTATCGGTACAATGCTATCGCCCATAATGCTCCCTTCAATTTCTATCTCCCATTTAGTATTGCCTTTTGTATCAAGAGCCTGCAACACCCTGCTCTGGAAGATAATATAATCATCCCATATATACGGTTTAGATTCAACAGGATAATCCTGCATCCATTGTACAAGATTATTTTCACAATAATAGATGCCATTATTGGTTGTTACCACAAGATCATTTTTATATAACCTAATTGAAACGATTGGGTACAGATCATTAATGCCTAACGCTTTATCTTCATCAATAGCTATGTGCGTACTCACATTCTGATTGAGTGCATCAAGAACCTGCATTTCATTTTCATCTGCTTTAGATACAGGAATTGATTGCTTAATTGCTTCATCCAGTGATACCTTTTTTTCTTTAACAACTTTTTGTATGGTGTGCAGTGTGCGTATATCAACCACACTCGATTTTCCACCATCAACCACAACACCGGGGATATCGTCTGTGGGCATATCAGGTAAACGTGGGGTAAGAAGCACCCTGCCATCAAGTACAACCAGTTTTGTTGAATGATTATCAGATTTAACCAGAAATGAAGTCCCGCGTATACCTGCAACTGCTGTCTTTGTCTTTACCAGAATACTATCCCCTTTGTGCAATTTCTGTACTGTTGCATAGAGTATACCCTTATCCATTGAAGCAGCAAGCGATAGTACCTGTGTATGTTGCAGTGAATGTATTGAAACGTTTGAATTCTCGTCAATTCGTAATGTTGCCGATCCTATCTCTATTATGGCCATTGATTTTTTTTCAGTTATAATAGTATCAGATTGTACTATTTCCATCCCGCTATCCAGATTGATAGATTCATTATCCCTGATTAGCAGAACATTGCCAACAACAGCTTTACATACAGCTGGCTTGTGAGCAGGTTTTTCCACAAAGCGGTTAAAAAGTATAACACCACATACCACAACTGCAGCTATACCTGCAGCAACGTAAAGCCACTTTTTTTTATACGTCTTTGATGATTTTGAATGTTCAATGATATCTTTATAGGTATATGTATCACGTAGTGGGGGTAATGATGATTGCCACCTGGACAATGCGGTGCATAGGGCATCTGCCACATCACCTGCGTAACTAGCTATTTCTGCATACAGTTCCTTTTCATCAGCCCATCTATTCATAACAATCCCAAAACCATATTATATATATACTAACATCCATGTGCACATTGATGTTTATATAGCTCCCCTTTTTTTAAGAAAGTCGGTAATATACATAATAGCTTTCTCCATGCGCCATTTTGCAGTACGCTCAGAAATATTTAAAATTGTTGCAATATCACTATACTGCAATTGCTGTCCAAAACGCAAAAGGAATACTTCTCTGAATTTATCAGATAATGCATCGACAGCTAAAGAAAATTCCTGTGTCAACTCATTATCAATGATATAGTCTTCAGGAGTTTTTATTCCTTCAGCCTGCATCAAACGCTGTTCCTCTCTTTCAATCATGGTATCAGTTTTATGTACTTTGTACCTGTGATTCTTGGCACAATTAATTGCAATCTTATAGATCCATGAAGAAAATGTGCGCGTTACATCAAACCTGTGCAAATGCCTGTATGCTCTGATGAAAACATCGTGCATGAGATCAATTGCATCTTCCTCATTGTACACATAGCTATACAGAAGCTTAAAAATACGCTCTGAATAACGCTGATAGAGCTCTTCAAATGCATGGTCATTTCCATCAATTACACACTTAACCAGTTCTTCATCTTTCAGAGCTTTAAACGTTTGACTCATTGCTATTATTATATATCAGTGGAATGTACTAAAAGTGCAATATAAGGAACAAATTTTTGTATATTTATTATTTCATTCATGCTTTATATTCA
Source organism: uncultured bacterium (assembly GCA_937920495.1). Taxonomy (GTDB): domain Bacteria; phylum Spirochaetota; class UBA4802; order UBA4802; family UB4802; genus UBA4802. Next base: position 28,172 of record CALEUQ010000034.1, read on the forward strand.
CAGGTGTTGACGATGCTTCCCTGATACACTGAAAACATCACCAATCAACCCTTCATCAAGCATGGAAATGAGCATATTAGTTTTTTCACGGATTTCATCTGTTGCCATATATTCAGATTCTTTCATCTGAAAAAGCTCATCAGCAATATTCAGTGCAGCAAGGATGGCAATCTGTACAGGAGTAGCATGTGGTATGCTTTTTGCCACATCTTCCATCTTGCCGTTTACATAATCAGCAACTTTTGCAATATAATCGCTGGAGGCATCACCTTCTATGGTATATACCTGCCCCAGTATGGTTACTTTTACTTTATTGGGATTTGGCACCGATATCATTTTTCATCATCCTCAATAATTATAAAATCTTCATCATCAGCAATCTTTTCTTTTGATGCTTTTTTTTCTGTTGTTTCTTCATCAATTATTATCAAATCCCCCTCAACATCATCAATAACTATCTCTTCATCTGTATCATCAAGCAATACGATTTCATCTTCTGCAGTTGGAAGAGTATCAACTTCAACATCCCCTTTTGAGGTTTCAGTATCATCAATGATAATGATATCCTCTTCATCAGAGAGCTTTTCTTCCAAAAATTCTTCTTCAGGCTTTGGTTCCGGCCGCTGTGGTTTTGGCTCTGCAGGCTTAGGTTGTGATTGTGGTTTGACATCAAACGCAGGAGCCTTTCCTGATTTTAATGTATCAAGTTTGCCCAGCATCTCAATAATCTTCTTTTCCAGCACTTCTTCACGCTGTTTAATCTGAGCCAGCTCATTGGTAGCATTTTCTATTTCCTTTTTAAGCCGTGCTATTTCCTGCTCTTTTTCTTCCAGACTTAAACGTGCTTCCTCAGCTTGTACCTTTAATGATTCATTATCAGATTCCAGCTTGGCGTTTTCGGCCCTGAGATCACCAATAAGCTGCAACGCTTTTATAATCCTGCTTTCAAGCTCCTCTAATTGCTGCATTGTAATCATGTGAACATCCTCCCGAATTAATCATTTTTTTAAAGTTGGGCTGTTGTAAATGTCGGCAAAAAAATACTAACTGTAAACAAAAATATTACACTCGCGTTTTATACTAAGATTTTATTCCATTACTTGATGACATGACAGCACAATCATCACACACTTTTACGTGATTACTACAAGCGTTATTGCCGTTTAGACACTATAATTACACATCATGTAAATCAATGGTAATAAGGTATAATGGCAGTTGCATAAAATCAAGATTAATTTTGTAATTTTTTCAAGATTTATTCCTTAAATAAAATTTGTGAACATAATGAACATAGTGTACACCGTTTTATTAACAAAATATTTTTAAGGAACTTTTAGTGTAAATTTTTTGTATAAAATTACCATACCGATGAAGCTTCTAAACTTATTGCATATTGAATAGAATAATCATAATTTTGTAACACATTGTACAATAATCCTGTACCAATAAATGTTTTTTCACTAAAGAAATAACGTATACCCATAGAAGTAACTAAAAAGAATGTATCATTATACCCTTTGTATAAAACAGGTAACTCATGCTCCCCATAGACAGGGCTGTTATTTACCCTATCCCCCAAACAAAATGACAGGTATGGTATCACCGGGAATATTTCATACACCGCCGTTAAAGCCACAGATACTATATCATCTGATAATTTTGTGTAATACAGCATACTGCCTTTTTTAAATGGGTTCAACCCAAATACATTTTTCCAGGTACTCACGCGTAATATATTAAGCGATAATCCTTCAAAAACCGATTCACCTGGCTTAGGCATTAACGTATAACAACCGGAAAATATAATTGTTAATGGATGTGTAGCATATGCGGCTACAAAACTTAATGAAAATGTTGTAATCCCTGACTCAGCAGGCATGGTTGTTTCATTGTAATATACATCAGGGGCTGCTGGCAATACCAATTCAAGTATTATGCCGGATAAAACGGTATTACATAAAAGTCCAAAACTGTGCCATATTCCTATTGTGCTGTCACCTATTGTAGTGTTCGATAGTTGTTGACTATTGACCTGCAGCATTGAAGCAGAAAACCTGATATCAGTCCCTGGCAATATGGCAGTATGTATGTGCACGTATTCTTTTATATGTGTTCTGTTTGTCTGGATTAGATCAATGCCACAATACCCTTCGATTGAACCTTCGTCAACTGTATACATGGAAGGTGTCAATGGCTTTCCTGTAGCCTGAGTATGTGCGATAGTAACTATAAAAACAAAAAGCGCCACACGTATGGCGCCTGTAATTTCTGGTTTGAACAGCATGGTCAATTACATTGCTATGCAGCTTTGTTTGTTACCTTTTCAACAATTGCCTTGAATGCAGCTGTATCGCTTACTGCAAGCTCAGCCAGCATCTTTCGGTCAATAAGGATATTGGCTTTCTTCATGCCGTCAATGAGGCGGCTGTATGAAATACCGTAAAGACGTGCAGCTGCATTAATGCGCATAATCCATAATGCCCTGAAATCACGTTTTTTACGTCTTCTATCCTTATACGAATTCTGCAATTTTTTTCTTCGGGCATCTTTTGCAGTTCGCCACAGGTTTTTGCGTGCACCGTAAAAACCCTTCACATCCTTCAATATTTTTTCGCGTCTTTTATGATGAACTTTACCTGTTGTTGCTCGTGGCATAATTCTTACCTCTCTACATTATGAATATGGCAATAGTCGTGCAAAGCGCTTTGCATCTGAATCAGATACATAGGCAGCCTTCCTCAATGCACGTTTGCGCTTTGGGCTTTTTGATTCTAAAAGATGGCTTTTCCATCCTTTTGCCCGTTTTATCTTGCCGGTAGCTGTCACTTTAAACCGCTTTTTGGCACCACTGTTGGTTTTTAACTTTGGCATTGTAACCCTCTCTTCGCTTATTGATTATTCTGCTCCTCTTTCCGCTTCTTCTGCGTAGCTGACATTGGAGCCATTATCATGGTTATATTTCTGCCTTCTTTTGAAGGATTAGTTTCAACTAACGCTACATCCTCTAAAGCCTGTTTCACATCCTCTAATACCTTAAAACCTAAATCACTGTGCACCACTTCTCTACCCCTGAACATGACAGTAAATTTTACCTTATTGCCCTCTTCAATGAACTCACGGGCATGGCGCACCTTATGTTGAAAGTCATGCAAATCTATAGAAGGCCTGAGTTTAATCTCTTTAACCTGGATTACCTTCTGCTTCTTCTTGGCTTCCTTGGCTTTTTTGATTTGCTCAAATTTGAATTTGCTGTAATCAATGATCTTTACAACTGGTGGATCCTGATTTGGTGATATCTCAACTAAATCAAGGCCTTTATCTGATGCTTTTTGCAATGCTTCCTGTAGCGGAATTACCTGCGGACCACCATCTTCACCAACTAAACGAACCATAGAGGCTCGTATCTCATCATTTACCCTGAAACGCTTGGTATCAACCCGGTCTATGTTACCCTCCTTACACTTTTTCTATACACAGAATGTACACACTAATTGTTATACTATATACCGTAATATAGAAAATATTTCAACGAAAAAATTTTCCACATCTTATCACTGTTATATATTAATCAACAATAATTCTATATATTATACAAAAAAATATTGAATAGCCAACATCCTTACCACTTCAAAGCGGCCAGTGTGGCCTGTGTATTATCATTATTGTTTATCTGCTATCTGCGCATGCACTAACTGGACAAATTCATCTATTTTCATAGTTTCAGTCTTTTGCTCACCCCTTTTGCGAACAGCAATAGTATTTTCCTGCATTTCTCTGCCACCAATCACACCTATATAGGGCACTCGTTGTTCTATTGCATCGCGTATCTTATATTTTATGGTCTCATCACGCAGGTCAGTTTTCACGCGTATCCCCTGTACACGAAGCTTCAAGGCCAGATCTCTGGTATAGTCAGCATGCTCTGACCCTACATTTACCAGTATAACCTGTACTGGCGACAGCCACACCGGGAACCTTCCTGCATAATGTTCCGTCAATATGCCAATAAAACGTTCAATTGATCCAAGTAGCGCTCTGTGTATCATATAAGGCCTGTGCTTCTGACCATCACTGCCAATATAATACAGATCAAACCGTTCAGGGAGGTTGAAATCAAACTGAATGGTGGTCATCTGCCATTCACGGCCCAGTGCATCCTTCACTTTAAGGTCAATTTTTGGTCCGTAAAATGCTCCCCCACCTTCGTCAACTTCTATATCAAGCTTCTCAGCTGCAACAGCTTTTTTCAATGACTCCTGTGCATCAATCCATCGGTTACTATCGCCCACTGATTTTGAAGGCTTTGTTGCCAGATATGCCTTGATATCCCTGAATCCAAGCACCTTCCACATGTAGAGCGAAAATCGTAAAACCTCACGTACCTCATCTTCCATCTGCTCAGGCGTACAGAAGATATGGGCATCATCCTGTGTAAATCCGCGCACACGCAACAGCCCATGCAACACCCCTGATTTTTCGTATCGATACACAGTACCAAGCTCAGCCCAACGCAGCGGCAGATCCCTGTAGGAATGCAAACTGGTCTGATAAATCTTTATATGGAACGGACAGTTCATGGGTTTTATATAGTAGTCATTGCCATCAATATCCATTGGCGAATACATATTTTCTTTGTAAAAATCCAGATGCCCTGAGGTTTCCCATAACCTTGCACGCCCGATATGCGGTGTATACAGTATCTCATAGCCATTTTTGAAATGCTCTTCGCGCCACCACTGTTCCAGGATTGCTCTGAGCCTGCCGCCCTTTGGATGCCAGTATATGAGCCCGCCACCTGCATCCTCGTGTATGCTGAAAAGGTCAAGCTCTTTGCCCAAAATTCTGTGATCGCGCTTTCTTACCTCTTCAAGGAAATCAAGATGTTCCTTCAGCATCTTTTCATCAGGGAATGCAACTCCATAGATACGCTGCAGCATCTTGTTGCGTTCATCCCCACGCCAGTAGGCTCCGGCAATGCTCAATAGCTTGAATGCTTGTATATATCCTGTAGCAGGCAAATGAGGTCCCCGGCACAGATCAACAAAATCACCCTGTTCATATAATGATACAATATCGTCCGATAGCTCCTGTAACAGCTCAACTTTATAGATTTCACCCAGGGTTGAAAACAGCTCTATGGCTTCCTTGCGGGGTATTTCCTTACGGATAATGGGTATATTTTCAGTAACTATCGTACGCATTTCCTCTTCTATTTTTACAAGGTCCTCCTGTGTAAAACCGTCAGGCTTGTCAAAATCATAGTAAAAACCTGTGTCTATGGCCGGGCCTATAGAAACTTTAACTTCAGGGAAAAGCCGTTTTACCGCCTGTGCCATAAGGTGCGAGGCAGAATGCCAGAACACATCTTTTCCTTCAGGGCTATCAAACCCTACAAGCTCAACCTGTACATTACCAGTTACTATCGTGCGCAAATCTTTAAGTATTCCATTTATTCGTGCTGCAACCGGTTTACTTTTACCATTGAGCCTGCTAAGTACATCAAGTAGCGTTGTGCCATCATCTATTTCCAGTGTTTTCCCGTTATTCAATTGTACCGTTGCCATATTTTACACGCCTTCATAAATAAAAAATTGGGCGATACTGGAGTTGAACCAGTGACCTCCTGCGTGTCGAGCAGGCGCTCTAACCAGGCTGAGCTAATCGCCCATTACACGTGTGACTACTGTTAAGGATGAAATGTAAATACGAAAGAGCTTTTTGCCTGTCAAGACTTTTTCATAAATTCACGCTTTAGTGTCAGTATAGCACATAATCCAAACACTACACACCAAATATTAATACACGCGTTGAGCGCCCCATCCATCAAGGTTATGGTGTACATGCCATTCTGCAAGTTGAATGCCATATCAAGCAGCCCCAGGAATATCAATCCGCCACTTGCAGGCAAAAGTAAAAGCAAGGCTCTGACCCCTTTTTTTATGGCAAGTACCCCTCCCATAATCAGAGCTATCGCCAGAACGCTATCCGGCAGGGGAAATGAGTGCTCATAGGCAAAGTAACAGGCAGGCGGATTTTCAGGGGCAAGTCCTATGGTGAAAAATGCAATCCAGAATATAAGGATCCCTATCCCGGTAACTATCGCCAGATATGCTATCGTTTTTAATGACATACAACCTCCTTATTTTTTACCTTTTTTCTTTTGCACCTTTTTTATCTGATAATCCATAACCTTTTCAACAATACACGGTGCGTAGCGTTTAATAATCCAGGTTACGGTGCTATCAAAATTTGCAAGTATTATAAACTTCTTTTTTTTCATACCTTCTAGCAGCGCAACTGCAACCTGATCAGGTGTAAGTAATTTTGCTGATTTAGATATCTCTTTGGTTTCATCCGGCTTTGTGCGGTTTTCCACCGCAAAACCTGGAGTGTCAGTGTCGGGGGGACAGAGCACCGATACTGTAATGTTGTAGCGCTTTAGCTCACTGCGAAGCGCTTCGGAAAAACCAACGATAGCAAACTTTGAAGCGCTGTAATCGGTGTAACCAAATACACCAACAAGCCCCGCTACCGATGATGTGTTGACGATATACCCGCCCCGCTGTTTCATATACGGCACTAAAAACGAACAGGTATTCCATACTCCAAAAAAATTTATCTTCATGGTTTCTTCAAACTGTTTGTAGGTTATATCTTCAAAATATTTAGGATAGGCCCTGCCAGCACAATTTATTAGAACATCACAGCCATCAAATTGACGCAAAGCTTGTGTAAAGGATTTTTTTACCTGTGACGGATCTGAAACATCACACTGATAGCATGCAAACCGCTGGCCATGGCGTTTTTTTACCTGTTCTATCTCCCGTAACGCTTCTTCAAGACGAGCTCTGTTGCGAGCAAAGATTGCAATATGTGCACCTTCCTGCGATAGAAGTTTTGCTACCGATAATCCTATGCCACTAGAACCGCCTGTAATAAAGACTGTTTTACCTGCAAAATTTTCCATAGTTACTATCTCCTTTGAAAATTGAATTTATACTTCAACCCCGCCACACCCTCTCATTCGTAAAGGAGAGGGGAGTTTTTATTTTCCACTTTCTTGTCTATCTAAAAGAAATATTAAGGGTGATATGTAAAATATTTTCTTCACGTTTGGTCTTTTGTACCATAGTTATTAGAATTTTTTACTTTGTCTTTAATGATGTAATATCAAGCGTCTTTAACCACTGCATTGTTCGCGCAAAACCTTCATCAAATGATATTTTTGGCATCCAGCCTAACTCACGTTTTGCCTTATCGATACTGAATTGTAGACGTGAGCCTAAATTCTTAACTGTATACGTAGTTAATAATGGACGCTTTTCTATCTTAAATAATTTCCACATTGTTTCCATTACCACTGCTGCTGCATATGCTGTCCAGTATGGGATATGGGTTTTTATGGGTTTTACACCAAGCGCACTGGCTATGCCTTCACAAAATTTCTGCAATGTAACGCTTTGTCCATCATGTACCAGATAACCATTACCAATTGCCCGCTTATCAACTGCTATTAACAATAGTAAATCTACTAGATTTTCAACATAGGTTGGCCACACCAGCACATCTTTGCGCCAGAAGATAAGCTCTCGCTTGATTATTGCATCAGCAAGTAACGGCACAAACGTCTGATCGCCCGGTCCATATACCCAGCAGGGATATACCATGGTTACAGGAAGTTTCTTTTCACGGTGATAGCGCCACATTACCTCTTCGGCTTTTATTTTATAATCAGAATATGGCTCACCCCAGGGTTCTAAGGGGAATGATTCATCCATTACCACATCTTCACGCAGGCCAAACACATCGTTGGTGGATATGTCAACAACACGTTTTACTTTTGCCCATAGGGCTGCCTGGCATACATTTTTTGCTCCACCGAGGGTGACCTCTTCAAAAAGCTTTTGTGGCGCCCAGTCTGTAACCACTGCAGCACAGTGAAACACCACGTCACAGCCTTTTATAGCCTTTTTCACAGATTCCAGATCCCTGATATCACCCAATACCACCTCAACCTTATTCTTTTTTAATTCTGGCATCTTAGGATCATTGGGCAATACCAGCGCTTTTACCTGGTGTTTTTTTGCAAGCAGCGCTTTTACAAGATTTCCTCCAATAAATCCGGTGGCACCTGTAACACATGCTTTCATGGTGACCTCCTCGTAACGGTTGTTATTTATCACTATATATCAATTTATATCCGCAATAATTTAAAGCGCATTACAATGGTAAATGTAAAATACATACGTTAACGCAATTGTAAGTGATGTTGGGTAATTTTTCAAGTACTATTACTTAACAAGGTTCTCCGGGTCTTTTGTCATCATGAATCCCGACTTTCGTCGGGACAGGCCTGATTTTCATGCTCGTATCAAGAACACGTTTACAATAAGGAATATTTTCACACATATCCCTGAATAGTTCTGATGGTCTTAGCATTCCCGCTTTGCGGCACACAGTCAGATGATGGCAAGATGAACAGGTTTTTGCATCTTCACTCACAATATGCCTGTAGGCATCAGATGCAAGGATATGCTTAAGCACACCAGTACTGTACACTCCTAACGATTGATTGGATGAATGTGCAACAGTAATAGTTCTGTTAGCCTTAATGGTAAGTCTTCCAGGCCGGCATAGATGGACCAGAGTAGAAAACCATGGCAATTGTAACAATTGAGCTGCTACTGTCGCAAGGGGATTTTCAATCAATGTAACAGGAATACCATACATACGCAAAAAAGAAATCATACATACCATAGATACAAAATCACCCGGTGAGAGCAGTTCTTGCGATACATCAACGACATCACCGGGAACGCGAATAAGCTGTATCAGTGTTATATCCTGTATTCCGGGAAATTGTTGATACGCCCATCTAATAAAATGTGGAAGATGCAGCAAAAGGCTTTTCCCAACAACACAAAAAATATACACTGGAATGTTGTTGTTTAGTGCTACTGCGATACCATGTGTTGTCTTTAAATATGATCCCAGAATATTTTCCAGGCCTGATTGCGAATTAAGAGTGTTACATGGTCTGGTGTAATCTGACCATCATTAATATGATCATCTAAAGAATGAAGAAGCATGATCATTGCATGGGCTATTGCAGCATGAGGGATAAATTCTTTATGAGCTATCGCCTTATTACTTTTTTGTATAATATGTGGGATGCATGACCATACTGGCGAATAGTAATTCTTAAAAAAATTCAAAGGTTGTCCCGGTTCAATGCCAGCATAGTGTAAAAAGAACATCATTGCATACGTGTGAACCGGACGCGGAAAAGAGCGCACAAGGCAAATCACCGCATCATTTATAAGTGCGTAGAAAGAAGCTCCACATTCATCAATAGTGGTGTGTCCAAATTTTATAAAATTATGTAAATGCGTATAATCCAGCTTCATGTCACACTTTTAAATTGGATCCAACGACATAAGTATTTTATTTAAAACCTATAGATAGATTTAAGACAACAAATATTAATAATTTTTGTTATATTAAATATTTTTATTGAAAATTATAGAAAGTTCTTTATTATACGTAAATCATAAAAAAAATTTATTTATCTGGAGGTATTCGTTCATGGCTGATTTTATTGACTTCATTGCAAAAGAAGCAGGCAATCGTGAAGTGGGCAAGAAATTTATTGAACTACTCAAGAAAGGCGACCCCGTAGCATTAAAAAATTATTTTGATTCAATTGATTATACCGGTGTATCGCTTGATGATTGCAAAACCCTTATAAATAACCGGCAGAATATTCCCAACTCAGTAGAGACTAACCTTAAAGATTATTAATATTATGCTTCCAATGTGCAGATTATTGACATTAGTTTCAATTTTTCTACTTCTATTATTGTGTAATCCAGTTTTATCCTCCGAGAGAGAAGAACATTCTGTTTTTTTCCTTATCTAGCAATATAATGTCTCTGCCTAAATATTGGTACTTCAAGGCAGAAGATGTTGATAAATACAAAGAAAAAAATTTTGATCACACTTCATGGCACATCAGGGCAATAAACCAACCATGGCACACTGAAAAAGAATATCGCAATTATACTGGAAATGTATGGTACAGGCTTATTTTCAACTGTGCTATTTGCAACAACTATAATGGCGATCTAGCAATATTAGTACCCATACATTATCGTGGAGCCCAATTTTATCTTAATGGAGTACTGGTAAAAGAAACGCGCCCTTTTATTAATGGCATTTCCACTAAAGAGCTTGGTAAACCTGATATTATCATTCTCCCACATAATTTAATATCTAAAGAATACAATCTAATCGCTATACGCATGGGTTCTTTTGACTACAATTCTAGTTTTGATGGCATACTACATATTGGGACTCTTCCAGAAATAACTAAAAAATTTGTTCAAAACAATCTGTATTATGGACTCTTAATAGGCATTAATTTATTTTTAGCTTTATATTTCATGCTTCTCTACTATTACCGAAATAAAGAGCAATTTTATCTATTTTTTTCAGGAATGGCTTTTTCATTTGCATTATGGACAACAGGTTATATTGGCATTATTTTCTGGATTTTTGACAATAGAATAGCGTATCTTCTTTCGACCTATTTGGGTTCTGTCAGTATTGTTATTTTTGCAATTCTGTTCATTCATTCTTTTTTATCATTACGGTATAATCTGTTCTCAAAAATTCTTCTTTGTCTTTTGTTGTGTTTTCTGGCCTACAGTACAGCAGAGATTATCCTGACAGGATTAGTTGTATCATACCGAATGTATCTTTTCAGGATTTTTCTGTTAACATGCATTGTCTATATGATCTATTCTGCAATATTATGCATATATGCAATAAAAATAAAAAGACCACATGCTGTAAAAATATTTGTGGGGATTATGGCAGCATATTTATTCATATTCTTATCTGTTTTAACATGGCTGCATATTATTGATTTCACTCCTTCATCCATTGAACCATTTATGGCAATGATATTTGTTTTTGCACTTGTCCTTGCTTCGCGTTATGCCCAGGTCTTTTCCGAACTTGAAAAAGCACATTCAAAACTTTTAGTTCTAGACAAAATGAAAGACGACTTCCTTGCCACCACCAGCCATGAACTCAAAACACCTCTTCATGGAATAATGGGGATTGCAGAAACTATCATGGATGGTTCATGTGGGCCAGTAACACAGAAACAAATGCAAAACCTTTTTCTTATACGTGATGAAGCATCACACCTCAACAAAATGGTAAGTGATATCCTTGACTTCAGCAAGCTTCGTGCGGGTAAGGTTGATCTTATCCTTGAGCAGATTGCAGTTGATCAGATTGCCGCAACGATTTATTCGCTTCTGACACCGGAAGCGAATAAAAAGGGTCTATCGCTTATATTAAAAACTGCAAATAATTGTGAAATAGTTGCTGACCGCAACCGCCTCCGTCAGATTCTTATAAATCTTGTAGGTAATGCAATTAAATTTTCGAATAACGGCACTATAACAGTTAATATAGAACCTTCCTCTGATTATGTAACAATTACTGTCACTGACCAGGGTCCAGGTATTGAAACAAGTGATAGAGAGGGGATATGGGATCCATTTGTACAGGCAGAAAATCCTGATAGTCGATATTCTGGAGGTACAGGCCTTGGCCTTCCAATCACAAAATACCTGGTAGAACTCCACGGCGGGACAATACATATGGAAAGTGAAAAAGGCAAAGGAACATCCTTTATTGTCACACTTCCCAAAAAACCTCAATTCCATGGTATTACAAAAATCAAACCAGCTGAAAAACAACACTATGCTCTTGTATTACCTGAAGAAACCGCACCGACATTGAAAAAAAAGGATGAATCACATGGTGAGATCCCATTTTATACAAATGCCTGTATCCTTGTTGTTGATGACGATGATGTTAACCTTAAAGTAATAGAAGGTTTTTGTTCAATAGCAGGATATGAGCTAATAACTGCACATGATGGGCCAACAGCTCTAAAGCTTCTGGAAACAAACAATATTGACCTTGTGCTTCTGGATCTTATGCTTCCTGGAATGAGCGGATATGAGGTATGCCAGAAAATACGCCAATCAGACAAATATGCAAACATACCCATTATTATAGTTACCGCACGTGACAGTGCATCAGATATGGTACAAAGTTTTGTTACTGGAGCTAATGATTATATTAGCAAACCATTTACAAGAGGTGAACTCCTCATTCGTATTGAGAATCAATTGGCCATCAAACAATTGCTTGATATTGAACATTTAATCAAAATTGAGTTAAAACGGGATACAGTATTAAATAAAAATCTTTATCAACGGGGGATTGAGTTAAAACAAATAACTACACAGTTACTATCCTGGGAGCGGGTAATTAAGGATGACATGGAAATTGCTCACAATTTCCAAAAACGTCTCATGGCATGCCCTTCACACATGCCTGGTATAAATTTTGATATTATTTATCATCCACTATCGGAACTAAGCGGGGATGTGTATGATATTTTTGAGTATAAGCCTGACATATTCAGAATATTTTTAGCAGATGCCACCGGCCATGGTATTCATGCATCCCTTAATACTGTAAAAATTCTCTCTGAATACTCATCTGTTAAGGAAACAATACACACCCCCAACGAGTTAGTTTCATTTTTAAATCAGCGCTTTGCTCAACTATTCAAAGATTATAAAATTGTCTTTACCTGCCTCATTGCTGATATCAACATGCACCAGGAAAAGATCATGCTTGTTTCAGCAGGTCACCCTCCTGCTTGCATTATTTCTAACGCTAATGTTAATTTTGTTAAACCCCATGGTCCTATTATTGGACTTTCAACTAATTATGATTATCAACCTACAATCATCCCCTTTAAAAAGGGCGACATTGTTCTTCTTTATACTGATGGGCTTTCTAAACTAATATATGATCAGAACCAACTAACAAATCATTCTTTAATTAATGAGTATGATATCTTGAAAGATTTATTAAAAGGCCAGAACTCAATTCAATCTTTGAAAGATCTTTTTACTTCTCTATTGGTAAAAGGTAATAAAAATTATCTTTCTTCCGTCAGTGATGATATTACCATTATTGCTCTTCAAAAAGAATAATATCAACTTTTAACTCATCTCTGTTGTTATCACTTATCGTTATCGCGGATAACGCTCTGACCCTAACAACAAACATTCCGAGAGTACCAATGCTCGCTGTTTTGCACAGCACGGGCTAAGGCTCTGACCCCCTTTTTCCCAAAATTTTTAAAAAAATTCCCACAACCTTTTACAATTTTCCCACCAGATGCGTTGTATATACATAGAATCTATTACAAAAACGTAACACATGGAGGAATACTATGGCCAGGAAATTGCGTGTACAGCTTCCCA